>JAJQIB010000030.1 GCA_021199375.1 Ruminococcus sp.
GACCTCCTTTTCGTTAGTTTCTTGGTCTAACTTTTGGGGGTCGGGACAAAGGGACAGTCCACTTTGACATTTTAGCTTAAATTATGCGCCGTACTTAGCAGTATTAACCTTAATACCAACGCCCATTGTTGAAGCTACAACAACGCTCTTGAGGTACTGACCCTTTGCAGCCGCAGGCTTAGCCTTAACGATTGCGTCCATAAGGGTGTTGAAGTTCTCCTCAAGCTTAGCAGCATCAAAGGAAGCCTTTCCGATCGGGCAGTGAATGATATTGGTCTTATCAAGACGATACTCAATCTTACCTGCCTTAGCATCGGTTACAGCCTTGCCTACATCAGGAGTAACTGTTCCTGCCTTAGGGTTAGGCATAAGTCCACGAGGTCCTAAGATCTTACCTAGACGACCTACAACTCCCATCATATCAGGAGATGCAATAACTACGTCGAAATCCATCCAGCCTTCCTTGGAAATCTTGTCAACATAGTCCATGCCGCCGTAATACTCAGCGCCAGCCTCCTTAGCAGCGTCATACTTGTCCTCCTTGCAGAATACAAGTACTCTTACCTTCTTGCCCGTTCCGTTAGGAAGTACAACAGCGCCTCTTACCTGCTGGTCAGCATGACGTGAGTCAACGCCCAAACGAATGTGAGCTTCAATTGTTTCATCAAACTTAGCCTTTGCACCCGACTTAACCAATTCGAGAGCCTCGGGAGCATCATAAAGCTTGGTCTTATCAACAGCCTTTAAGCTGTCGGAATATTTCTTGCCGTGTTTCATTTAAAATCCTCCTTGTAAGTGGTGATAGCGGAAAATCTTCCTCCCACCTTTGTTGCGTCTTAGTCCTCTACTACAACGCCCATTGAACGGCATGTTCCTGCGATCATGCTCATCGCAGACTCAATGTTTGCCGCATTTAGGTCGGGCATTTTCTGCTCTGCAATCTTCTGAACCTGTTCCTTAGTAATGGTAGCTACCTTTGTCTTGTTAGGTGTACCCGAACCCGATTCAATCTTGCAAGCCTTCTTGATAAGAACTGCTGCAGGCGGAGTCTTAGTAACAAACGTGAATGAACGATCTGCGTAAACGGTAATTACAACGGGGATAATAAGACCCATATCGTTCTTTGTTCTCTCGTTGAAATCCTTTGTAAACGCCATGATGTTTACACCGTGCTGACCCAAAGCCGGACCAACCGGAGGAGCAGGAGTTGCCTTTCCTGCCGGAATCTGAAGCTTAATTAAGCCTACTACCTTCTGTGCCATTATTTTCGCACCTCCATAAAAATTGTGGTAAGGCGAGCTGTGCGATCAACTCTCCCACTTGTGACAGACCAATGCTGTCTGCTTTTTTCCGTGTGTTATTTCCTCAGCCTTTAGTCATCACACTTGACTACCTGTGAAAGCGGCATTCTTACGGGCGTATCACGTCCGAGCATCGAAATGATAACCTCGACAGTCTGATCTTCAAGGTTGATATCTGATACCTTGCCTGTGAAGCCTTCACAAGGACCTGCGATAACTTCAACCTCATCGCCCAAGCTGTAGTCTACCTCTAGGGCAGGCTCTCTGAGCTCTACTCCTAATGCCTCAATTTCATCCTCGCTTAGGGGGACAGGCTCGGTTGGCGTGCCTACAAATCCTGTAACACCTCTCGTGTTTCTGACAATATACCATGTGTCATCTGTAAGCACCATCTTAATCATTACATAGCTGGGGAAAAGCTTTCTCTCTGATTCTACAGTTTTTGCATCCTTAACCTCAGTATAGGTTTCCATAGGAATGCGAATCTCCTGAATCAGGTCTGAAATTCTGCGGTTTTCAACAACCTTTTCAATATTCTGCTTTACGTTGTTCTCGTAACCCGAATAGGTGTGGATTACATACCATTTTGCTTCGCCGTTCATCTGAACCTTCCTTTCAAAATATTGAAGTGTTTAAACCCTTGCGCCTTATGCGCCGATGCTGAGCAGTGCGCTTACGCCTACTCCTGTTAAGCTGTCTATGCCAAATAGTGCGAGACCAAGTACAATCATCAAGGCGATAACCACGCCGGTATTGTTTATAACCTTAGATCTGCTAGGCCAAACAACCTTTTTGATTTCAGATTTTAAATCTCTGAAATACTTTTTTACTCCGCCCTTTTTCTTTTTATCCTTAGGCTTCTTGGCGGACTTTGAAGACTTAACCTCTTTGGAATCAGCTTTCTTAGCCATAATAAAAGCTCACCCCCGCATCACTTGGTTTCTTTGTGAAGAGTATGCTTTTTGCAGAACTTGCAATACTTATTCATTTCAAGTCTGTCAGGGTCATTCTTCTTGTTCTTTTTGGTGTTGTAATTTCTCTGCTTGCACTCTGTGCACGCTAGGGTAACTTTAACTCTCATTTTCGGCACCTCCTGACGAAATTTGCACCCTGCCCAGAACAACAAGCATGGTGCGGTCTGCCTCCCTCATCGTGTGACTTCACACAGACCCTATATCAACTGCATAAGGGTCTTTGAGGTAACTTATGATTTTCACGCAAAAAATTGCGCAAAAAAATATACCCCATAAAGAGGTATATTTATTATATCATATTAACGATTGCTTGTCAAGCCGATTTATGAACAATTCGTAAATTTTTGAAGTGATTATTGTTTTCAAAAGTTACTCCTCATTCTTTTTGCTCTCGCTCTGCTCATCAAGATTTATTCCACTAGTTTCTCTGAGCCTTTGCTGCTCGACCTCCATCATCTTCATGAGCTGTTCGAGTGCAGCATTTGCATCCTGTCGTTGAGCTGCGGTAGAACGTGGCTTACGCTTTACATCAGGACGAGGCGATTTCTTGGTTTCAACCTTGACTGTAAAATCAGGACGCTCAGTCTTGGTCGCATCCTTCTGTACAGGCTTTTCTTCAACAGGCTGTTTAGCTTCCTCCTGAGCTGGCTCATTGTGCTCGACCTCAGCCTCTGTTGCCTTGGAAGCTGCCTCATCAATCATTTTGGATGCCTTCTCATAATACGAAGGATCTACTGCCGGAGTCGGTGCTTCTTGAACAGGCTGTTCTTCGCTTTCGTACTCGACAGGCTGTTCATCATATGGCTGCTCCTCATAAGCAGTCTCCTCAGGAATTATTTCCTGTGGCGGAATATTAGATGTGCGATTCATCATCGCCGCATATTTATCCTCAAATTCCTCTTCATATGTATCCTTAGGCTTGCCGGTGGTATATACGTTGTCATCATCACCGCCATAAAGGAAATCATCGAGAGATACATTGCCTTCGTCATCATCCTCATCGTCATAATCGTAATCATCATCGTCATCATAACGACGTTTTCTCGAATGATGAGCTACAGCTATAATGATCTCAAGTAAAATCATCAGCACCAGCGGTGCGGCTATGCATGCTGCCATACCAATAGGAGTGATTACAAACTTTATAAGCTTTCCTACTGTAAGATAGTAGCTAGCGGTAACACCTACAACATCGCTGCTTGTAAGATCGTACATGGTTTCCGGTGAGGCTTCCTGATAAACAGTATAAACAACTCCATCTACCGTATCGCCCTTTGAACCGATATCATATAGCCATGCAACGGTAGTTCCCTCATCGCCAACGTTTTTGCAAAGCACAGCATATCCTGTCTTATCTGTTGATGGAACACCGTTTTGTGCAATAACGAGAGCGCTCTTAGGAACATCCTCCTCCATGTTGCTTGAATCCATTATAAAAAAGCTGTATCCGCCAAGACTAACTACAGAATCATCGTTTTCGAAAAGCGAATAAAATCCGTAAATTATAAGTGCTTCAAGTATAATAAACACTATGAAAAATACTGCAACGTTCTTACCGGCGGAAGATTTCTTCTGCTTTGTTTGAGATTTGCCCATTTTCTTTACCATTCCTTCCAAAATTTTTCAAAAGACCGCCCACAACAGCGGCTTATATAAATTCATTATACCACATCCAAATAAAAATTTCAACACCTTTTGCAAATTTCATCAGAAAAATTTTTACCAGCTGTGAAAATTAGACTTTGCACCAAATAGCAGAGTCTTTTAAACTTCAAACTGAGAATTATATAATTTGGAGTAAAATCCCTGTCTTTGCATAAGCTCATCATGTGTGCCCTGCTCTACTATATGTCCTGCATCCATAACAATTATGCAATCAGCGCTTCGTATTGTCGAGAGTCTATGAGCTATAATAAAGCTTGTTCTTCCCTCCATCATCCTCTCAAATGCCTCCTGAACCAAAATCTCGGTACGAGTATCAATTGAGCTTGTCGCCTCGTCCAAAATAAGCATCGGCGGAAGTGACAGCATAACCCTGGCTATACACAAAAGCTGCTTTTGACCTGCTGAAAGTGTGCCGCCATCCTCTGTAATTTGCGTGTCATAGCCATGCTCAAGCTTACGAATAAAGCTGTCACAATGAGCGTTTTTTGCCGCCGCCCTTATTTCATCAAGCGTTGCGTCAGGCTTAGAATAGCTTATGTTCTCTCTTATTGTACCCGACTTAAGCCATGTGTCCTGCAAAACCATTCCATACATTGCCCTCACTGAATCACGTGTGCAATTCTTAATGCTTTCTCCGCTTAGAATTATCTCACCGCTATTTACATCATAAAAGCGCATTAAAAGGTTTATAAACGTTGTCTTGCCGCAGCCTGTCGGCCCTACAATCGCTATACGCTGTCCCTTCTTCACATCAAGATTAAAGTCCTCAATAAGTGGTAGATCCCTGTTATAGGAAAAGTAAACATTCTGAACCTTTAAAGTGCCGTCACATTCATTAAGCTCTATCGCGTCACGCTTATCCTCAGGCTCTCTCGGTTGATCTATAAGCTCAAACACGCGCTTAGCGCTTGCAAATGCTCCCTGAAGCTCGGTTATAACGCCTGATATTTCATTAAAGGGCTTAGTATACTGATTAGCATAGGTCAAAAAGCACGAAAGCTGTCCTACCGAAAAATGTCCGCCTATTACTGAAAAGGCTCCGACGATTCCCACCGCAGCATACACAAGACTATTGATAAATCTAGTGGTGGGATTTGTCATGGAGGAGAAAAATATAGCCTTTACGCTTACATCCTTTAGCTTGTAGTTTAGCTGTTCAAAATCCTCCTCTGCCTGTGCCTCGTGAAAAAATGCCTTTACGGTCTTTTGATTTCCAGTAGTTTCCTCTACGAATGAGGTCAAATCTCCCCTCACTGAAGTTTGCTGTTTAAAGTAGTTAAATGTATTCTTTGCAATAAAGCGTGCCGCAAAAAGTGAAATAGGCGTCAGCACCACAACCATAAGCGCTATCCTTACATTTATTGAAAGCATAAAGCCGAGTGTTCCCACAATGGTAATAACACCTGTAAAAAGCTGTGCAAAGCCCATTATCAATCCGTCTGAAATCTGTTCAACGTCCGAAATGAGTCGACTTATTATGTCACCCTTGGGGTGAGAATCTATATAGCTTAACGGCAATCTGCTCAGATTGTCAAAGGCATCATTTCTTAGGTCGTACACCGCCGAAAAGGTCACCTTGTTTGTACATAGTGTCATGAGATACTGCGAAATCGAAGCTATTATAATTGTTACTGCGAACTGCAAAAGCAGCGGCTTAAGTCCGTCAAAATCTACCCTGCCCTTGTCAACAATCAAATCGACCGCATCTCCGGTAAGAATTGGAGCATAAAGCGTTGCCGCTACATTTATTACCGCAAGTATAAGCGCCATTATCAGCTGTACTCGATAGGGCTTGAGATATCTTAAAAGCGGCTTTAAAATTGAGCCTCTATCCTTCTTATTATCCGACATCGCCCTACACCTCCTCGACATTTAGCTGTGACGAGCAAATCTCACGATATACATCACATTCCTTGAGCAGCTGTGAATGTGAGCCTATGCCTGCTATACTGCCATCATCAAGAACAATTATCTTGTCGGCATTGCGTATTGCCGAAACCCTCTGAGATACAATAAATACCGTCATTCCATCCGTCTTCTCAGCAAGTGCATGTCTTAAAGCTGCATCAGTAGCAAGATCAAGTGCTGAGGCGCTATCATCAAGTATGAGTATCTCAGGTCTGCCTACAAGCGCTCGTGCTATAGTAAGACGCTGACGTTGTCCTCCTGAAAGATTCCTACCGCCCTGGCTTAGCATAAAGTCAAGCCCTCCGTCCTTCTCAAAAACAAAGTCCTTAGCCTGCGCTATTTCAAGAGCCTGAGTTATCTCATCATCCGTTGCATTCTTATCACGCCACTGCATATTTTCACGAACTGTGCCCTTAAAAAGCACCGCCTTTTGCTCGGCAATTCCGATTCTGCCTCTCAAAGCTTTAAATGGATAATCCTTTACGTTCACGCCATTTACCAAAACCTCGCCCTCACTAACCTCGTAAAAGCGTGGAATTAGATTTATAAGCGTAGTCTTGCCACATCCCGTACCGCCTATTATTCCTACGGTTTCACCACGACCTACCGAAAAGCTTATATTTTCAAGTGCGCTTCTTTCAGAGCTTACATAGCTAAATGTGACGTTTTTAAACTCAACAGCGTCTGCATTCTTGTCTTCATGAGGCACTTGATTTCCCTCGTCTAAAAGGTCAGATTCCGTGTCAAAAATCTCAAGTATTCTTAATGATGATGCCTGCGCCTTACTAAGAGACATTATAAGCTCAGACAAGCGAATTAGCGAAAGCAGAATCTGCGTCATGTAGTTTACAAGCGCAATCACCTCGCCCTGTGTAATTCCACCGGCATCAACACTAACTCCGCCAAACCATATGATAAGCATTATCGCAATATTCACAAATACATATGTGAGCGGATTCATTATTGCTGAAACACGTCCTGCCAGCGTCTGTATCCCCTTAAGCTCATCAGTTGATTCGCTGTACCTTTTGCGCTCATCCTCCTGACGCGAAAAGGCTCTTATAACTCTAACACCGGATATATTTTCACCTGTTATAAGTGTAGTTTTGTCAAGCCTTTTTTGAATATCCTTATACATAGGAACGGTACGTTTTGTCACATAGTAAATGATAAGCCCCAATAGAGGAGTAAACACTACAAAGATAAGTGTGAGCTTTACAGAGATGGTAAGAGCCATTATAAGTGCGCCAAGAACAATAAACGGCGCACGCAAAAAAAGTCTCAGAAGCATATTTACTCCGGTCTGCGCTGTATTTATATCCACAGTCATTCTCGTAACAAGCGTAGAGCTTCCGAGTCGGTCTATTTGCGAATGCGAAAGCGTATTTATATGCTTATAAAGATCTCTTCTGAGCTCAGTGCCAAAGCCCACCGCCGCCTTTGCTGCAAAAAACTGTGCAGTAAGCGACACTGCTAGCCCCAGCACCGCCAAAATTACCAGCACCACACACATTTTATAGATGTAGCTGCTGTCTTCGTTTTTTATTCCAACATCAATTATTCTAGCCATAACTATAGGCACTATAAGCTCAAAAATCGCCTCTAGCAGCTTGCCCAGAGGTCCTAAAATGCTCTCTAGCTTATAATTTTTCAGATACCTAAAAAGCTTCAACATATTTCTTTTATGTCCTTTCAGGAAAATACTTGATTTTGCTTTATTTATATGTTACAATAAAATCATAATAAAAATAGGAGAGATACACATGGATAGTATTTACCAATTTGACTTTGCCATACTTGATACACTTCAAAAGCTTCACTTTACTGTGCTTAATTATATTATGGCGTTTTTTACCACCATCGGCAATAACGGCTATGTTTGGATCTTGGTCACAATCCTTCTGCTCTTAATAAAAAGATACCGAGTAATGGGACTGGCATCCGCCTTATCGCTTATAATAGAGTTTGTTCTCAACGACCTGATTCTCAAAAATCTAATAGCCCGACCGCGACCATTTACGCTTCGTCCCGAAATTGACACTATTGTAAGTCAACCCTCAAGCTATTCCTTTCCATCGGGACACACCGCAAGCGCCTTTGCAGCGGCTACAGCGATTTTCATGTTTGACAAGCGCTTAGGCACCATAGCCTACGTGGTCGCCACGCTAATCGGCTTTTCACGAAACTACTTTTTTATACATTACCCCACTGATGTTCTTTGCGGAGCCCTGCTTGGTATTCTTGTCGGAGTACTCTGCTCGCTTTTGATAAAACAGATTGTCAAGCGTCTTGGTCAGCGTCAAGAGCCGCCCTCGCAGCCTCAACATCAATAATAATACCCACCTTAGCAAGCGCCTTAGTCAGAGTTATCTCGTCTAGGGCGTAAATTTCGCTCTCGTCAGTCTGCTTTTCGTATTCAATACGCTTAAGCTGCACATAGCTTTCTCTATAATCAGGAGTAGTGTAGATAAGCGCCAAGATATAGGTATTCTTCACTGCATAATAGTTTACCGGCACAAGCTTAAGTATGCTCGTGCTCGTCTCTCTCATGTCACGAGTAAGCTCATCAAAATCGCAATCAACAAAGCTGACCTTGCGACATTTCATGTCACGCACCCGCTTTTTTAGCGGCAGCTCTTTTTCTCTGCCATTCTTTTTACGTCGTCCAAACATTTTTGCTTTCTCTCCCAAAAATATTCATAATAAAAGGGCTAAGTGCGGGATATTCCCAAACAAAGCCCCCATTTTCTCTATTATCTCACCTATCAAAGTCCCTTACAGGTCTTTGCATAAACAATAAGTCCTGCGGGAATTGTTATAAGCTGTGAAACCGTAAAGCTTACATTTAGCGAAAAGCTTAGCGAAATTACATATAAATCAACTGAAATGTCGTTGATTCCAAGTGATTTTCCCCACGCAAGCCAGCTTATAAAGCTAGGTCCACCCTCACAAAGATAGGCTATAAATGCGCCCAACACAATTGATGCCAAAACGAAAAACAAAAATGCAAATGTCTTTTTCATTTGATCCTGCCTTTATTTTCTTCTTGAGGAGCTTTTACGCTTGTTATCCATAACGTGCTTAAGGTCAGAAAAACGCTCCTCGCTTGTCGCTTTAAACTTAGCCATCATGTCCTCAAAATTTGCATCTCCTGAGGTTGCAACCGCCGCATCATATACGGGAGGCGGATTTTTTGCAAAATCCTGAGGCTGTGGTCTTTCACGGGGAGCTCTGTGCTGTGAGCCCTGTGAACGATTTCTATCGCCGGATGAGCGATGCTGAGAGCCGTCACGTCTGCCGCGGTCATTTCTGCCGCCCTGCTTCTTTTCGGGAGCAGGCAAAGCCTTCTTTATCGAGAGGCTGATTTTGCCGTTATCGCCAAGAGCTAGCACCTTTACCTTTACCTGTTGACCATCCTTTAGAAAATCCTCGATTTTGTTGACGTATGTATTGGCAACCTCAGAAATATGAACCATTCCTGTAGTTCCCTTTTCAAGCTCAACAAAAGCTCCAAATTTGGTGATTCCCGTTACTTTTCCTTCATAGATTTTTCCTACTTCAAGCTGCATATTACCTTTTTTCTCCTCATATTCCTGCCGCAAAAGCGACTAATCCGTACAGATGCTGTAAGTCATCTGTGCGTTTCCTCACTAAATCAGTTTGTTTCCACCACGTAAAAGCGTCTTTCGTTCGGATAAGCATAGCCAAGCTTTTCGACCGCAATTCTTTCCATGTACTCATCTTCGTCCTCGCTTGCAAGCTGACGTGAATACTCGTCGTTTAACTGCTTCGCCTCGCTAATTTGCTCATTTATCGCACTTTTCTCCTGTTTTAGCTGCGAAATCTGCACCTGTTGAGAAATAATAGTGACGATCGAGTAAACCACAAGACAAAAACCGACAAACCACGCTAACGGTCTAAAGATGCTGCTTTCCTTCCTGCGCTTAACGGTGATTTTTCCGCCCTCGGAATCCTTTTTACTGCTCAAGACCTTTCAACTCCTAAATTTTTACACAGCTCGCATCTATCTTTAAGACCCAGCCCGATGCGAAAAGAGCCAGATCCTTTCTATCATATATTAATTATAGTCTTTTGTCGAAAAACTTTCAAGTGCTTTTTCGCACTTTTTTTCATTTTTCAAAATTTGGTTTATTTTTCACAAACATTTTGCTCATAAGGCTTTTTATTTTGTATAATAGTGCAACGACCGGATAAGAAATAATCCTCGCTGCTGCACCGGTTATCCTTGTTACTATAAAAACCAACAGCCTGCCGAGTGTATTACACCATATAACAGCAGCGGCAAGCATTCCAAATGCTAAATAGAAACGTACAGAGTCCGTCTGTGCAAGTGAAAGTACAAAGAATACCGCACAAAACATCAGCACATATAAAAAATCACATAGAAATATAACCACACGCCTATTAATCGTAAGCCGCACTATCTTAAACAGATCATATATTATTCCCATGAAGACCCCTGCCGTAAGCGCCGCCTTTAGCACCTCAAGCTCAACCTGAGTGCCAAGCTCCATTCCTGTCATGCGCTCACCTTAAAAGCCTTCCTATAATACTGCGCCGCTTTTTTGCGTCCTTATCCGAGTAGCAAATTGCACTTATATCTCCTTCAACACTAACGCTTCCGGTATCTACGTTCATTTGATTGACATGAAGATTTTCTCCGTAAACCTGCATCTCACCACACTCTGTAAAAAGCCGTACGCTTCCCTCGTCAAAGCTATCAACATCTGTGACTCCCGTAACACTAAGCGTTTTACAATCGCACATTACTATCTCATGCTTGCCCTTAGGCTTTGAAATATCGTTTATACCAATGCTCATGGCTATCACCTCATGCAAATTTATATGCATAAGGATGAGCTATTATGACTTAATCCTTCTTATTGTGCTTAAGTCTTAGATGCTCCTTTAGCTTTGAAAAGGACTCTGCGCTTATTGCATGCTCAATTCTGCAAGCGTCTTGCGCGGCGGTTTTTTCATCTACGCCTATGTCTACCAGCCAGTCGGTAAGCACACGATGACGCTCATAGATGGTTTCCGCTACGTTCCTTCCCTCATCGGTAAAGGTGATATATCCGCCATCATCAATGTTAATAAAGCCGCCTTCTTTTAGTATGCTCATTGCACGACTCACACTTGGCTTTGACAGATCCATTTCATGCACAATATCGATAGAGCGAACATCTACGCCCCGATTTTGTAGAATCAAAATGGTTTCTAAATAATTTTCGCCCGACTCATATATTTTTTTCAAAGGTGTGATGCTCCTTTCGTGGTTAATACTCTAAAATCCAATCATGCTCCTTAGCTTTGATTATTTAAAGCGGAGCGAAGCGAGATATGCTTGTTGTACGAACTTGTTCGTACCAAGCTCAGTGAGCTGACCGCCGCCTTAGCTTGCGCACGTCCGCCTTAGCTTACGCACGGCTGCAATAAATGCAAGGAGCCGCCAGGCTCCGCCGGGTTTCAGTAGGAATTAGTTTTTGCTCCCACTGAAACCCGGGATAGACCACCGCCTATGAGGCGGGGACATCATGTGTTTATTATACCACAATTTTCGGAGTTAGTCAAGTAATAAAGTTTGCAATTTTATAGCTATACTTAGATATGGATTTTAGCACCTTAAATACAAAAATGCACCGTACCACAATAATACGGTGCATTAAATTTTAATTGTCAGCTTTATCAGCCCATTACAACCTCAACCTTAACAGTTTCGCCTGCCTTAGCTGCTTTGATTACGTTGCCTTCAATTGCGCTTCCGTTTACCTTAACGCTCTTGATTCCCTTGCATACGTGGTCAGGATTTGCAACAGAAATTTCATAGGATGCTCCTCTGAACTTTCTTGTAGCCTTAAAGCCATCCCATTCATGAGGGATTGACGGGTCAATCTTGAGTCCACCGAAATCAGGAATGATTCCCAAAATGTACTGCGATACAGCTACAAAATTCCATGCCGCTGTGCCCGTTAGCCAGCTATTCTTAGCCTCGCCGTGACGCTTAGCATCCTTACCTGCGATCATCTGAGCGTAAACATAAGGCTCGGTTCTGTGAAGATCCGAAATATCCTCAAGATATGCAGGCGCAATCTTTGAGTAGTACTCAAAAGCTCTGTCGCCATTTCCAATTGCAGCCTCAGCACAGATAATCCATGCGTTGTTATGACAGAAGATGCCCGCGTTCTCCTTGTAGCCAGCAGGATAGGTGGAAATTTCGCCGTATTCCTTATAGTATCTTGTAAATGCAGGATTGTTAAGCACAAGTCCGTACTTAGAATTCAGATACTTATTTACCGAATCCATAGTGAGCTTGTCTTTTCCGTCCTCTTTTCCGAGTCCTGCCATTACTGCGAAGCCCTGGGGCTCGATAAAGATCTTGCCCTCCTCGCACTCGTGTGAACCGACCTTCTTGCCGAAGTCATCATATGCTCTTAGGAACCACTCGCCATCAAAGCCGTATTCCATTGTGTTTGCGTTCATCTTGTCGATTTCAGCCTGTGCATTCGCCGCCTCATCGTCAAGTCCCTTGTACTTGCAAAGTGCCACATACTCAGGTCCGATGAAAGCCATCATAGCCGCTACCATTACAGATTCCGCTGTGCGGCTAAACTTATCATCGCCATACTTAGGTGATGTGTATGTCTGGAAGCTCTCGCCCGGTGTGTCCGAATGGCAGCTAAGATTCAGACAGTCATTCCAGTCGGCACGCATTGCAAGCGGAAGTCCATGAGGACCTACGTTTTCGGTTACATGATAGAAGCTCTGCTTTAGGTGGTGCATCATCGTCTGTGCCTGTGCAGGATCGTTATCATAGGGAACCATCTCATCTAAAATCGAGTAGTCACCCGTTTCCTTTATGTATTGTGCAGTAGAAAGAATCATCCATAGTGGATCGTCGGAGAAATCGCCTCCGATTTCGTTGTTGCCCTTTTTAGTAAGAGGCTGATACTGGTGATAGCAGCCGCCATCAGGAAGCTGTGTTGCGGCAAGGTCAAGTATACGCTCTCTCGCTCTTTCGGGAATCTGGTGAACAAAGCCCAAAAGATCTTGGTTAGAATCTCTAAAGCCCATGCCTCTTCCAATACCGCTCTCAAAATATGAAGCAGAGCGCGACATATTAAATGTAACCATGCACTGATACTGATTCCAGATGTTTACCATACGGTTAAGCTTATCATCAGAGGTTTCAACTGTATACTGTGAAAGCAGGCTGTTCCAATACGCCTTAAGCTCAGCCAAAGCCTTGTCAGCCTTTTGGGGAGTTCCCATCTGCTCGATCATCTCATAAGCCTTAGACTTATTCATGCTTCCATCTGCGTTAAACTTCTTATCCTCGTCATTTTCAACATAGCCGAGTATAAATACAAGCTCCTTTGATTCGCCCGGATGAAGCTTGATATTAAGGCAATGTGATGCAATCGGGCTCCAGCCATCAGCTACCGAGTTCGAAGGCTCACCTGCAGCTACTGTCTGAGGATTTTCAAAGCCGTTGTATAGTCCCATGAATGCCTCACGATCGGTATCAAATCCGGCAAGCTTTTCGTTTACGGTGTAGAATGCAAAGTGATTACGGCGCTCCTTATACTCTGTCTTGTGGAAGATTGTCGAGCCCTCAATTTCAACCTCACCGGTATTAAAGTTTCTCTGGAAGTTGGTGGAGTCATCCTGCGCATTCCAAAGACACCATTCGATAAATGAAAACAGCTTAAATTTCTTGGTCTCTTCGGATGTATTTGTCAGAACAACCTTTTGAACCTCTCCGTTAAAGTCCTGGGGTACGAAGAAGGTAACCTCTGCCTCAATACCTGCGTTTGCGCCCTTAATAATCGTATAGCCCATACCATGACGACAGGTATAGCTGTCAAGATCTGTTTTAACAGGCGACCAGCCAGGCGACCAAATATGTCCGCCATCATTGATATAGAAGTATCTTCCACCCATATCTACGGGGACATTGTTGTAGCGGTATCTTGTAATGCGGCGCAGTCTTGCGTCCTTGTAAAAATGGTATCCGCCCGCCGTATTCGAGATAAGCGAGAAGAAGTCCTGTGTTCCGAGGTAATTAATCCACGGATAGGGGGTCTTGGGGTTAGTAATGACGTATTCTTTATTAGCGTCATCAAAGTAACCGAACTTCATGTAAAAATCCACCTTTCAGCTTGTATTTATCTATTAATTTTTCAATTAATTTTCTCTTAAATTGTAAAGAATCTCTGCCAGCACTCATAGCTTTCGCCCTTTTTAAGCTCGCTGTAGCCTGTTACCTCAGGCTTTAGCTTTAGATTTGCGCAGTTTATCATCGCCGTCATCGGCTCGGGGCAAAAATATCCGTTATAGCCCTTGTCATTCCACATATTCCAAAACCTATATTCCCTTGAGACCTCGTTACAAAGCCTGTGTCCGCTTTCCTTGTCGGTTATTATTGCTCCGTAAAACGGTTCCCCATCAAGAATGTTGTCGCATGCGGTATACATATCGTTCGAAATCATGTGTAGAGTTGGGCGCATTATTCCGTTTTTATATCTTAGATCCTTTGTATCTAGCGGCAAAAGCCTTTCTGTCGGAAGGCATCTCTTATCAAGCTCGCATCTTTCAACTATCGGCACGCTTAATCTTAGTCCTGACTGCTTAGCGCCCTTTTTAAACGGTGCATTTATACAGGTATGTGTACAAATTGACACAGGCAAACGCTTATCGCTTAGATTTTCTAATGTAACTATGTGCTTGAGTCCATCGCTTGACAGCTCAAATGTATATGTAATCTTAAAATCTATCGGGAAAAACCTATACATTTCGTCATTTTCATTATGTGTATAGGACGTTACAAGCGTAGCCTTATTATCATCCGCAGCTACACTCTCGATTTTATGAGCACGCTTGTGCACCCAGCCATGAAGATGATTTTTTAGCTTCACCTCATTTACCGGAAGATGATACTCGCCATCCGAGGTTTTTAGCAAGCCTCCATCAAAACGATTGGGAAGATACAGTGTAGGAAGTCCCCAAATTTCTCTCGCCTTGTCAATATCCTTCGCTGTGCATTCATCCTTGTAGCGAAAAATCTCCATGTCTAGCTCGTTATCCCTCATTCTCCATACTGAAGATCCATACTCAGGTGAGATAACAGCCGTGTATTTAGAGGCATCAAGCCTTACGCATTTGACACCCTTCATATCATAATTATCTGTAGCTTTTATATTCATAATCCCTCTCCCGATTGCTATTTTTTAAAAAATTCCTAGCAGCTACACGTTCTTTTGTCATTAAAGGTGAAGCAAAGCAAGATATACCTGCATAGACCTGTAGCCACAGCTTTAAATAAATTCGAGACGAACCACCGCCTTAAAGGCAGGAAGCATCGTACATTCATTATAACATATTTGATGTAAAATATCAAGAGGTTTTCCGGTCAATTTGAAAATAAATTTTCCTGAAAATGCTTTACTCGCTCTTTGCAAAATCTCCTAGATATCCTTCATCAAGCTCATCAAAGTCTATAGGATCGTTATCAAGCGTATTTTTTGCACTCGAAAAATCACCCTTGTATCCGTCATCAAGCTCGTCTAGGCTTACTCTTTCCTCATCAAGCTTATCTCTGCTGCTTAAATCGCCCTTGTATTCAGAGCTTGGCTCCTCAAATGCATCATGTCTTCTCAGCCTATGCTTGTTTTCAATGTCACCGCTATACGCTTCATCCGGCTCCTCGAACGTTTCATGTGTTATTACAATGCTGCGCTTGGGCAGAGTGCTTAACAGCTCATCAGATTTTTCCTTGGTGTAGGCTTCGCCCCTTGGCTGAATATCACTTTGCTCGTGCAAAAGCCTTTGACAGTACTCGTCATTATGCCTCTCAGCCTCTTGACGATCCGAAAATGGGAACTCTGGAAGGTTTCGCATGAAGCTTTGTTCGTCATTTAATCGCTTCTCAAAATATGCTGCCACTGCAAGATAACAAAGCATACATAGTCCGGCTATCGGCAAATCTCCCGAAAACAACAGATAAAGCAGGTCGTATGCAAGGAATATGAGAAGCATCGCCTTATGTAATTCGCATGAATCTGTGACAAGCACCACTCCGCCTATTGCAAAAAGAACGAATCCTATAGCATCAGGGATCACGCTAATTACAGATGTGTCACTTCCCATCATAACGGAAAACGTGCCCACCCATCCGGCAAATCCATATATCAAAAGTGATGGAAGCAATAGAAAAATCGGTATACCTGCAAGTAATTTCTTTCTGCGTTCAAGCTGCTTAAAATGATGACGCAGCTGTGCGTTTGACATATTTGTATGGTCGGTATAAATATTCATTGCACTTTCCTTTATTTTGTCCTTCTGTTTATGTAGCGTGTATGAAGCTTTGAATATACTATCTTTTGGCTCGAATAAAGTCCATAGCTGCCCGACAGCATATAGCTTATACAGCAGGCTGCCGCAAATAGCAGGAGTCCTTCGCTTCCGAAAATCTCAATACTTAAAAATATCGCCGCCGTTGGGCAATTGACCACTGCGCAAAACATAGCTGCAATTCCAACTGCTGCGCCAAAGTGAGGATCTAAGCCTATAAGAGGTGAAACGGTGCATCCGAGCGTTGCTCCGATAAACATTGTCGGTACAATCTCGCCGCCCTTAAAGCCTGCTCCTATTGTTATTGCCGTAAAGACTATCTTAAGCAAAAATGCACACGGATGAGCCTCGCCCTCATAAATTGCGCGCTCAATTACATCAGTGCCTGCACCGTTATAGTCACCTGAGCTGAAGATTACGCTCAGCACAAGGATGAGCAATCCGCCAACTGCCGCTCTTAAATACTTGCCCTCAATTAGCGTTTCAAGCCATCGTCTTACCGATTTCATGGTGACACAAAACAAAATGCTTATCACTGCGCAAGCTGCTGCAAGCACAGCTATCTTTATAAGCGTTAGCAGATCCGTATCAGGAACATATTGCTTAACGTCAAAGCGCGTAGGCTCCGCCTTCATCAAAAGTGATACACCATAGGCTACAAGCGCAGATGTAAGACAGGGCACCAAAGCCGCATAATAAAGTACGCCGACGCTTATAACCTCAAGTGCAAAAAAACAGGCGGTTAACGGCGTGCCAAAAAGAGATGCAAATACCGCACTCATGCCACACATTACCGCTAGTCCTATATCCTCCTTTTTAATTTTAAACAGCTCACCGATTTCATTTCCTATACTGCCGCCGAGCTGCAAGGCTGCGCCCTCACGTCCTGCCGAGCCACCTACAAGATGAGTAACTACAGTTGATATAAATATAAGCGGAGCCATTCTTAACGGCACATGCTTTTTTGTACGCACTGAGCTTATAATCAGATTTGTACCGCCATCATCCTCCATGCCAAGAAGGTGGTAAAGCCAAACGATAAAAACGCCGGCTAGCGGCAGCAAAAGTATTACAATCCTATGATCCTCACGAAATTGAGTTGCTGCATTTACCGACATATGAAAAAGCGAGCCTATAACGCCTCCGACAAGTCCCGTAAGTATTGCCAAAAGCGTCATCTTAAAAAACGTTAGGGTATATTTTTCCGCAGACTCGGTTTCCGTCTTTAGCCTGCGGCGAAGTCTTCTAAACATAAGCTCACCTGCCCATCACGCAAAAAGGCGGACGCCAAAAAAAGAACATACGCTCTCAGACTCCGCCTTATTACTAATTATTTTTCTGCTATTACCTCAACCTCAACCATAACATCCTTAGGAAGAGTCTTGACAGCTACGCACGAACGTGCAGGCTTAGATGTGAAGTACCTTCCGTAAACCTCGTTAAACGCTGCAAAGTCACCCATGTCCTTTAAAAAGCATACCGTCTTTACCGCCTTTTCAATTGACGAGCCAGCGGCTTCAAGAAGATTTGCCAGGTTCTTGCAAACCTGCTCTGTCTGTCCTTCAATTGTGTCTGACTCAACATTACCTGTCGCAGGATTGATTGCAATTTGTCCTGATGTAAAAACAAGTCCTCCTACAACCTTCGCCTGTGAATATGGTCCTATTGCGTCAGGCGCATTTTTTGTGTAAATTGTTTCTGCCATTTTTATCCACTCCTCTTTCAAAAATTAACAATACAATGAATATGTACCATGATTTTCGACACTGTAATAATCCGTCAGATCTAACCCACCACCATTTATGTAGGTGTTCACTATCTTCTTGGTGAGATCGGGAACATCATCAGCGACAAGCAACTCACTTGCAGTAAGCCATACTACCTCACTATTTTCGTCACCATCTGAATGTGCCTTGCCACTAATGTACCTTGCCGAAAATACAACATACCAATCCTTCATATTAAATCTCACACCAACAATTCGCTCTGGAGCAACACGGATTCCTGTTTCCTCCAAAACCTCACGAACGCACGCTGCCTGTGGAGTTTCACCCTCCTTGACATATCCGCCGGGAATTATCAGCATACCTTTACCCGCTCCGTATGTATGACGCACAAGTAAAATTTTTCCTTCCCTTTCAACTACCGCCGCAGTTGATTGATTCCAAACTGTATTCTCCTCAACCATAGCAATTACCAACGCCTTATCTATTCACAATATTAAATCCCTCATCTGTAAGTGCCTTACGAATTTGTTTTATGTGCTCATAATTCCTTGTTTCAAGCACAATTCTCAAAATGCAGTCGGTAATATCGCTGTCCTCACTTGCACGCTCGTGATGAATAGAAACTACATTGCCACCGAGATCTGCCAAAATTCGTGATACATCCTTAAGCTGACCCGGCTTGTCCTCAAGCTGAATTGCGAGTGTATCTGAACGTCCTGACTTTAATAATCCACGCTTGATAACACGTGAAAGAATTGTAACATCGATATTACCGCCCGATACCAAGCAAGCGACCTTTTTGCCCTTAACAGGAACCTTGTTAAACATAACTGCTGCTACGGCAACGGCTCCGGCGCCCTCAGCAATAAGCTTGTGATCCTCGATCAGCTCTAATATTGCCGAAGAAATCTCATCCTCAGTTACCGTTACAACTCCGTCAACATACTGCTTGCAATAATTAAATGTATGCTCACCGGGCTCCTTAACCTTAATTCCGTCTGCGATGGTGCCAACCTCGTCCAAGCATAGTATTTTATCCTCTTCAAGAGATTTCACCATAGACGCCGCTCCGCTTGCCTGAACACCATAAACCTTGATATTGGGATTAAGTGACTTAAGAGCAAAGGCAACTCCTGAAATAAGTCCACCGCCACCTACAGGAACCACAACTACATCAAGATCCGGCATTTCATCTATAAGCTCAAGTCCAATAGTACCCTGTCCTGCTATTACATTCTCGTCATCAAACGGATGTATAAAGGTATAGTTATGCTCCTTTGTAAGCTCAAGAGCCTTAGCATAAGCATCATCATAAACTCCGGGAACAAGACAAATTTCAGCTCCGTAGCTTCTTGTAGCCTCAACCTTAGAAATAGGTGCGCCATCAGGCAGACATATGACTGCCTTTATTCCGTTTCGCTGTGCAGCTAAAGCCACACCCTGGGCGTGATTTCCCGCTGAGCAGGCAATAACTCCACGTGCCTTTTCCTCCTCGGTGAGCTGTGAAATCTTGTAGTAAGCGCCACGTACCTTGAACGAGCCTGTAATCTGAAGATTTTCCGGCTTTAGATAAACCTCAGCATCGGTACGTATCTTTGGAGCGCGTATGCAGGATGTAGTATGCAGCACCTCCTTTAAAACATGAGATGCCTTGTAGACCTTATCAAGAGTCAGCATTTTTATCACCATTGCCTTTCAATGTATTTCATACATATTCAAATAACAAAAAAGTCTCCGCCTGAGAAACCTCGAAGGCGAAGACGAAAAATCTCCGTGTTACCACTTCGTTTGCCGCCGAAGCGACCACTCAATATCCTTAACGCGGACAGACGCATACCGCTAAAGCCGGAGGTTTCACGGTACAGGCTCAGAGCTGATCCGCTAAACGGTTTACCCTACGACATCTCACCATACGCCGCTCTCTTAAAAGTAAAATCCGCCGCCGTTCTCTTCACAGCCTTTTAGCTATTAACACACTATTTAAATTTTACTGCTGTGAGCGCAGGTTGTCAATAGATATTTTATGAATATTCTGTTACAGTCACTCGATTGACAAATCCATATAATCTGTGGTATAATATATAAAACTATTTAGGAGATGTTGTTATGACCTACAAGGAAGAATTTATTAAATTTATGGCTGATAGCGGCGTGCTTACCTTTGGAGACTTCACCCTTAAGAGCGGAAGAAAGGCTCCGTATTTTATTAACACAGGAAACTATAAAACCGGCGCACAGCTTGCTCGGCTTGGTGAGTTTTATGCGCACTGCATAAAAGAAAATCAGGTTGAGGCGGATGTTCTTTTCGGACCTGCGTATAAGGGTATTCCGCTTTGCGTATGTGCGGCGGCAGCTCTGTATAACGTGTACGGCAAGGATGTTTCCTACTGCTTTGATCGCAAAGAGGCTAAGGATCACGGCGAGGGCGGAATGTTCGTCGGTCGTGCACCTAAAGACGGCGACAAGGTCGTTATAATCGAGGATGTTATGACATCAGGAAAGGCTTTGGGCGAGGTTATGCCTAAGCTTAAGGCAGCGGCAGATGTCGAGGTATCTGGAATGATTATAACGGTAGATCGCAAGGAAAAGGCTCTTAACAGTGAAAAAAGTGCGGTAGAGAACGCACTCGACACCTATGGTGTAAAGGTGTATTCTATTGTCACCATTGACGATATCATTAAAGCCATTGAGGACGGCGTTGTTGAGGGCAAAGAATATTTGGACAAAATGCTTGAGTACCGCAAGACATACGGCGTGAACTAAACCACAATATATAGATTTTATCTCACAAAAGTTACAACATCTGCGCATATGTAACCAAAATGTAACCATATGTAATTCATTTGTTCTTGTATCCTTGTGAATGATAATGTATAATTATATTTGTAGAACATAGAAAGAAAAAGAATGAAAAAACTAAGTTAAACTCTTAGCTCGTTTCATCCTCTCCAAAATTTTTTTACACAAGTCTGAAGGCGATCTCTCCGGATCGCCTTTTTTCTGCTTTCATGGTGAATGCTCAAGGGTAATTTAGCTTTCACATTTCTAATTTTAAAAATTGCGCATATTTTTGTCAAAAAAGCGCAAAATAACCTTACCATTTTTGATTTTGATAAGGAGGAACAGGAATGAAAGCAACAGGAATTGTTAGACGTATAGATGATTTAGGACGTGTGGTTATACCTAAAGAAATTAGACGCACCATGAGAATTCGCGAAGGCGAACCGCTAGAAATATACACAGGTCCCGACGGTGAGGTAGTCTTTAAAAAATACAGCCCCATCAATGAGCTTGAAAACGCATCTGAGGCTGCAGAGGTTATCTCAAAGCTTGGAAGCGCTCCCGCTGTGGTGTTCGACCGAGATCACGTTGTTGCGGTTGCAGGTGTTCAGAAAAAGGAATACAGCGAGCGCAGAATTTCTAACGCTCTTGAAGATCTGCTGGAGACGAGACGTTCCTATGCCTTTGACGGCACTAACGGAACTGAATTTAAGCCTATCGAGGGAATGGAGAGCCGAGCAATTGCAGTCACACCGATTATTTCAGAGGGAGATGTTGCTGGTGCGGTAGCGTTTGTGTCAAACGATGAGACACGTATCGCCAGCGAACAGCAGGTTATGCTCACTAAGGCAGCGGCAATGTTTTTGGGCAAGCAGATAGAATCATAGTATTTTAAAGCGGAGCAAAGCGAGATATGCTTGTTGTACGAACTTGTTCGTACCAATCTCAGTGAGCTGACCGCCGCCTTAGCTTGCGCACGGCAAGCAATAAATGCAAGGAGCGTTAGCTCCGCCGGATTTCAGTGGGGGATTAGTTTTCACCCCCCACTGAAAGACGATGGTAAGAACTTTGTTCTTACAACCGCCGCCTTAGAGGCAGGGGACATCATTCATTTATTATAAGCTGTTGAGTCAAAAGGCTCGACAGCTTTTTTGCTCTTTTTTTAGACAAAATTGCGTATTTGTCGTTTGCACTATCTCATTTTGTGTGCTATAATATATGTAATGAATTAGGATTCATTTTGATTTGGAGTGAATATAATGGAATTTGGAATAAAAAACGAAAAAATAACTAAATCACTGCTTCGCGCTACAATCAAAAAGGCTCTTGCTGACATTCAGCGAGATCCTAAAAGAAGTGTGCGAAATCTTGTCGATTTAGGGCTTAACTTCGCCGAGGGATGCAATCAGCGTGAGATTTTTGATATAACACAGCATTATCTCTCAAATGAAAATAGTGCTTACTACAAGCTCGCTGAGCAAATAGTAAACGAGGCTGACCACGAAAAGCTAACTACATTTGGTATAAACTTCGGTTATAACGGGTGTACAAGCGGAGCAAAGCTTTTGCGCGAAAAGGAAGCTGAGCTTGGCTGTCATATACCCTTTATGCTAAACTTCATACTCGAAAATGACGGCGTACTAACCGTTGATGATATCGAAAACAAAATTCATGAGGGTATGGAGCTTGGAATCTACATCTATTCAGTTGTCTGCTCAAGCGATAATCTTACCGATCTGCTAGATATGACAGCTCAGTTTAGCGAATGTGCCTTTGTACTTTTTATTAATCCTAAAAAGCTAACACGAGAAGCACTCTCACGTATTATCGAGCTTAACAACGTTGTTATTTCGCTGCATTATGACGGCAAAACAGATGAATGCATAAATGCTGTAAAGCAGCTTCGTGAGCATGGATGTGTCGCTGTAGTTCACTTCGAGTATCTGCCGGAGAATATGAATGCCGTACTCACCAATGCCATAACCGAAAGCATTGCCGAAATGGGAGCAATTGCAGGAGTTCTATACACCAATCCGCTCTCTGACAACAAAGCTCAGCAGCTGGTTTCCGACTACCGTGTAGAAGTTGTGCGCTCACAGCAATACCCTCTCTTTATCTTTGAGGCAAAAAGCGACATTGAGCGAATCGAACATATGTTTTCAAATGCAGAATGCCTAGTAACCTTTGCAGATAATGGCGATATATACTACACGTCACAGCTTAAGATTCTAAAAAGCATAGATGCAAAAAGAACAGCTCTTGTAGATATTTTAAAGCAGCTCAAATATTGATAAAGCTAGTCATACAAAAAAGCGGTGAGCTTAAAAATGCTCACCGCTTAAATTATGCCTTTGCTATTATTCCGATTCGCCCTCTGCTCCGCCATTACCCTGCGTTTCAGTCGCCGGTGCTTGAGTTTCAGCAGCAGTAGTTTGAGCTGCTGTCGTCGTTTGAGCCTCAGTTTGAGCTGATGTGGTAGTAGTCGCCTCGGTGTTCTCAGTTTGTGTTGTCGTCGTGGTATCAGCTGTGGTCTCGGATTTTGTAGTTGCCTTGGTTTCGCTCTTGGTCTCCTTTTCTGCCCTTTCCTCGTCCTCTTCCTCAGAGTCATCTTCAAATTCATCATCTGTAATTGTAGTTTCCTCGGTAGAGGATGCAGTTGTCGTCCATGTGCGCCATGCCGTCGTCGTTGTTGTTGTCGTAGTGGTGGTAGTAGTGGTTTCCTCCTCTTCCTCCTCATCACCAAAGCGGATTACTCCCCAAAGTCCTCCTGAGGATACCCATGCTTTGTTGTTGTGTACAGGTCGAGCCTGCTCAAACTCTGTGGATTTTACTACACAGTCGCCATCCAAATTATAGTAGCCAAACGTATAGTTAATGCTTACCGCAACATACCCTTCAGAATAGAGATACGGGTGATTCTCGCCTTGAGTGTCCATAAGCTCACCGTTATACGAGCTGTAAATCTCCTCACAGTTAAAATCCATAAGCTGCTCACCGCTCGAATTTACATATCCCCATTTGCCGTCCTTTTCAAGTGCAAAGGCGGTGATTCCCGCTCCTTTATAGGCAGGAGCATAGTAGTCGTCATATTCAAAATCAAGCACGACCTCATTTTCTTTAACCAGTCCGTACTTTTTTTCATCAGGCTCTGTTACAGTATAGCTGCCATAGCTCTCTGTGACATCTGCTTTTAGGGCAACTACCGTTTTCTTTTCTGTATACTCAGTAACCACCCAATTCTCAGCTTCACGCGCATAATAAAGCTTGCCATCATCCTCATCGTAGTAGTATTCTACTCTTGAGCTTTCGTGAGAGGTATAATAATCTACAATATCTCCGTCAGAGTTCATTGTGCAATATTCGTACAAATCATTTTCCTCATCGGTAATATTATAGAGTACAATCTGTCCACATGAACACAAAAAATAGTATTTATAATTAGGCTCTGCCAAAATGTCGCCACTGTAGTCGACAAAACCGTAGAGTCCATTCTTTGATATAATGGCTATTCTCTCGTACATCGTACTAAGCGAGCTACTGTCGGGATCTACCTGTGAGCCATCAAATACAATGATGTTGTCCGCAGATATGCTTGGATCCAACGACCATTCGTAATTAATTACTTCCTCAGTCGTTTCCGCTTTGCTGCTTGATGATCCCGTCACTACATAATCGTCATCATCCTGCTCTTGCTCGCCGGGAAGTGTACATCCGGCGGTTATTATAGCCACAGCAAAGGCTGCCATTATGCTAAGAAATCTTTTCATAGGAACCTCCTATCACCATTTCATGCTGTTTCCTTGCGCTATATCTTTCTTACGCTTATACAGTTCCACTATTTATTTAAAGCGGAGCGAAGCGAGATATGCTTGCATAATCTCGTGAGCGACTGCTTGCAATAAATGCAAGGAGCGTTAGCTCCGCCGGATTTCAGTGGGGGATTAGTTTTCACCCCCCCACTGAAAGACGAGATGGACCGCCGCCTTAGAGGCGGGGACATCATACATTTATTATACTACATTTTACGTCAATAGTCAATGACAATTTGTCCGAAAATATTGCCAGATTTTATTACATTTTCGTGACTTAATACAACAATTCGGTATCAATTCTTAAGAGCTGTTTTAAAAAGCAAAAGGCAGGAGCCTTTTAACCCCTGCCATATTTTTACTGCATTATTTTTATACCATAAAGCTCTCGTAGCCCTTGTTTTCTTCTTTAATGGACTCGATTTGTGCCTTAACAGAATCAACCTCGTTTTCGATCTTATCCTTCAGCTCGTTAACCTTAGCCTGAGTATCAAGGAAGTTGTTCTTTGCCGTTTCTTTAGCTGCATTATTTGCATCTGCACGCTCGTTGATCTCAGCTTCCTTTTCATTCATAACCTTGTTTGCATGAGCAGTAGCATTGTTGTATTCCTCATCAAGCTCCGCAAGCTTCTTGCGATAATCCTCGTCAGCTCTTGCGATAGCTGCTCTGTGCTCAGCCTGAAGCTTATTTCTCTTCTCAGCTATCTCATCGCCCTCATTTAGAACATTTTCGTATGTAGCCTTTGCTTCCTCAAGATCCTTTTGGGTCTGTTCAAGCTGAGATGTGTAATCACCCTCAACGCTTCCGAGCTTAGCCTCAAGCTCTGCAAGCTTTGCATTGTTAGCAGCAATCTGTGCCTGAGCGAATGCCTTCATCTTGTCAAAAGCACTTCCCGCTGCTCCTGCAGGAATATCAAAATCAGGTGCTGGGACACTTGGTGCCGGAGTCTCCTCAACGGCTGCCTGAGCTACAGGCTCTTCGACAGGCTCTACAACCTCTTCGGGCTGTGCTCCTACCACTTCGTTTATAGGTGCATCCTCTATTGTGGCATCCTCACTAAGCTCAGGAATCTCTTCCTCAGAAATGCCCTCCATCTCAGTTTCCTCAGCTGCCACCGGCTCAGGCTCAGGAGCGGGCTCGTCAAATACATCAAGATTATCTGTGGAAATTCCCTCCATAGATACATCCTCAGCCTCTACGGGCTTTTCCTCTTCCTGTGCTGCTTCAGCAGCCTCCTGCTGTTTTTTCTTTTCCTTTTCAAGCATATAACGCTCAAGCTTAGTCATGCCATCAGTAGGCACATCCTGCTCTTCAACAAGCGATTCAGCTTGAACTTCCGCCTCAGCAGCAGCTCTCTCCTGCTCTGCAATCTCTGCCTTAAGTGGCTGATCTTCAACGGGCTGCGGCATAGCGTTCTTTGAGCGGATAACCGTTTCAGGAATGCTGTCCTCACCACAGCGTCTTCTTATTACGTTAGTTATAACGTCAGCCTTAACCTCCAACTCTGTGGAAATCTGATCTACTGTTTTTCCCTCTTTAAACAATCTTACCATTTTGTCGTTAAGCGACTCTTCCTTCTGCTTCTTGCCGAATGTAGCGATACCGGGCATCTGCTCATCAATCCTTTCACAAATAATTACTTTTAGCTGTACAATATCATACGAAAATTAGTTAAACGTCAGCATCTATGTATTTATTTAAAGCGGAGCGAAGCGAGATATGCTTGTTGTACAAGCATACTTGTACCAAGCTCGTGAGCTGAACGCCGCCTTAGCTTGCGCACGGCAAGCAATAGATGCAAGGAGCTGTTAGGCTCCGCCGTCTTTCAGTGGGGATTAGTTTTTTACCCCCCCCCGCTGAAAGACGGGATGAACCACCGCCTATGAGGCGGGGGACATCATGTATTTATTATATCACAAATCAAAAAAATAATCAATAGTTTCATAAAAAAATCTCCAAAAAATAATGCAAGAAATTTTCAATCTCTATTTGTATATTTTATCAATATAATTAGTTCATTTAACAGTTTACAGGGTGAGAACACGCAGATTTACTGTATAAAACCTGCGTGTATGTAAGTTTTTGAATTAAACCTCTAAATCTTCCACAATGCTAACTACAGCTGCATCCTTCTCAGAATCAGAATCTGATTCATCATTTCCTAAAAAGATAAATGCATCTGCAACAAGCACTGCTACAATCAATATGATAAGTATAATCGGCGCAATTGGCACCTTCTTTTTCGGCTGCTCACTTGTGTTGGGCATAGGAGAATACTGAGGCGCGTTCGGATAACCACTGGGCATTGCACCATTAACTGTCTGATTAGAAGTGACCTGTTGATTGTAGGGATTTGCAGCCTGCGTTCCGGTTTGCTGGGCGCTCTGATTTATAATAGGCTTTACCTGAACCCTTGTTGCTGTCTTTGGCTTTTCCTGGGGCTGCTCCTTGGACTTTTCATCTGCGCTCGAAGCACTGTCCATAGCAAATTCAGGTGTTGGAGGCGGTGCTGTAGGCTGAGAAGGCTGAGAGTCCGGCATAACCGCCGCTTCAAATCCATCGAAATGCTCGTTTGATATACCCTTATCTCCCGCAAAGGTATCATCAGTTATCACAGGACTTACAAGCTCATCCATTCCCTTAGGCAGCTCCTCTTGAGGCTGTTCCTTAGGCTTTTCAACTGCTACCTCTCTGCCGCAAACCTCACAAAATCTTGTTCCAGGCTTAAGCAGATTTCCACACTGAACGCAAAAACGATCCGGCGCTAAGCGCTGTGCCGTTACGGGTGTGCCGCAAACGGTACAAAACCTAGAACCGTCCTCTATAGGTGCTCCACAGCTTGAACATACTCTCTCCATAACAATCTTCCCTTCTTAATCAGTTGTGCTTGTAAACTCAAAGGAGTCTATTATTTCTCCGTAAGCATACCAAACATTCTCATATCTCACAACATAAAGCTCACGCTCGTCATAAGCTGTACCGCTGGTAGTTTGTACGCTAAACTCGACATTTAAAGCCAAAGCCTTAGTGAAATCCACACGCACGCCATAACGCTGCTTGGCATCCGCCTCAAGCTCTGAAAGCTCTACATCGTCAAGCTCATCACTATCGCTTATCGCAGCCCTCATTCGGCTCAGGTATTCGCTTTTATCAAATGCTGCACTTAAAAATCCCTCTTCATAGGATTCATCATTCTCAAAGCTAGCCTTTTCATAAGGAAACCAACAGCTAAGATAGGCTATCTCGTCATCATTATTTATTGCAGCCTTCATCGTGTTGATCGGCTGCTCGTAATTTAGCGAGCTGTCCGTATCATCACCGCATCCTACAAGCGTCATCACAGCAAGCGTACAAAAAACTATACAAAGCTTTTTTATCGACATTAATATCAACTTCATTTAAAAATTTAACGTGCATTTACGTCTACAATAATAATACACTATTTTTTCTTATTTGTCAAGAGAAACTCTATCCAAATTTACAAGGCATCGCTTGTATAAAATGCACTCACAAAATTTTGCCGTTTCTACACTCAAGTACAATTGTAAAGGGACCATCATTTGTAAGACTAACCTTCATATCCGCACCAAAGCTTCCGCTCTCAACGCTGCCCTCAATTTTCTCTCTACAGCAAAGCTTAAAATGCTCATAAAGCTCCTCAGCAAGACTCGGCTCACCGGCATTTATAAAGCTCGGTCTGTTACCGTGTGAGCAATCAGCACAAAGCGTAAACTGTGAGATAACAAGCAAATCCCCATGAATATCATTAACACTAAGGTTTGTCTTGTCATTTTCATCTGAAAAAATGCGCATCCTCGCTATTTTTTCGGCTAATTTTTCACACTCTGCTTTTGTGTCGTTCTGCTCAACTCCAAGAAGAACCAAAAGTCCGTTGCCAATGCTGCCGATAACCTCGCCATCAACCGTCACACTGGCGGATGTCACTCTTTGAATTACCGTTTTCATGTTATTAAAGCTTTCCTATTTCTATAAAATATTTATACTCATAAGCCTCGCCTGATGCTAAGCATATTGCGTGAGGCTTTTTCTCAATGTCATCAAACTCATCGTCTGCATAAACAGGAACACTTGTCCACGGCTCAAGACATATAAACTGCGCAGCCTTATTTCCCGTTACCGTCCATACAGCTATGCACTCCGACTGTGGAAACCTAAGGCAAACATATCTGCCGTCATTTCTTTTGAGCGTCACCGAGCTTGATGCCGGATGATCCTTCATGATAACATCATAATCAAATTGCTTGCGATTAAGCATCAGGATTCTTTCGTTGTTAAGCACTGTACGTTCACCGTTCGGTGTCGGCTGAACTATCGTTTCATCGCATTCGTACTCGACTACACACTCTCCCGACTCTATGTCACAAATAAATGCTGGATGTCCGCCGAGATAAAAATACATATTTCCTTCGCCATTATTAGTAACAATGCTTTTGACCTCAAGCTCACCGTCATTTATCTTATAAATCACCTTAAGACAAAAATCATACGGGTAGCAAGCTTTAGTTTTATCATTCGACTTAAGTGTAAACTCTACACCTGCATCATCCTGCGCTGTTAGCTCAAAGCGTGAGTCCCTTGCAAATCCGTGATTTGACAGCATCGTGTACTCCTTACCGTTTGCCTTATACTTGTTATCCTTTGGCGAACAGATAAATGGGAAAAGAACAGGTGCATACCGCTTCCAAGCATCACCACACTGCCATAAATACTCCTCACCGCTAAGCTTAAGCGAATGCAGCTCTGCACCCTGCTCGTCAGCAGTAAAGCTTAAATTTCCAATAGTCTTTGTAACCTCCATAATATCATCCCTTCAAAAAAAGTCTAAATCTAAGCAAGATAAGCTTGTATACAATCTTGACTCGTTAGCTTGCTAATTGTCACCACATGAAATTTTACATTTATTTATACAACAAAAGCAGAGCGACTCACCGCCGCCCTGCCTTAAGCTTCAGTATTTATTTTTTTGAATCAGAATATGAATAGCTGTAGCCATAACCATAGCTATATCCGTATCCATATCTGTACCCGCCGTATCTCTTTCCGCGTTTTCCTGTAGAGGTCGGTACATTTGTTATTACTGCGCCGAGAACTGATCCCTTTGCAAAGCTTATTGCATCAACCGCATGCTGATATGAATCGTAGGTAGTAACTCCTGACATTGCTGTTAGCACAACTCCTGC
Organism: Ruminococcus sp.; assembly: GCA_021199375.1. Taxonomy (GTDB): domain Bacteria; phylum Bacillota; class Clostridia; order Oscillospirales; family Ruminococcaceae; genus YE71. The sequence continues at coordinate 29,739 of JAJQIB010000030.1, forward strand.
TATCGCATCCGAAAGAGTTAATACATCAGATACAATATTTACAGGCGGTGTGTCTATAATTATATAGTCGTAATATGAAGAAAGCTCATCAAGCAGCTCCTTCATATTTTCAGAAGCAAGCATTTCGGAGGGGTTAGGCGGAATAGGACCGCTTGTTACTACATCCAGTCCGGGAATAATGTCCTCATTTACCACACTTCTGAAGGATGACATGCCGCAAAGCAGGGTGGAGAGTCCCTCTTTATTCTTTAGTCTGAACAGCTTATGCTGAACAGACTTTCTTAGGTCTGCATCTATAAGCAAAACCTTTGCCTGCATCTGCGCAAATGTAAGTGATAAATTTGCCGCTAATGTGGATTTTCCCTCGTGCTGAACCGAGCTTGTAATTGCAAAAACCTTTTGCTTTTTTGTAGAAAGGCTAAAAACTAAATTTGCACGAAGTGTCTTTAATGCCTCAGTTGCCTGAAAGGAGAATTCTCTATCTAAAAGCGTGAAGTATTTTCTCTTTGATGAGGACTTTTTTGCACTTGATTTCGTGGTCTTTTCATCACTCATACTTCACACCTCCCTTAGATTCATAAAGGTCAGGAATCTCTGCTAAAATCGGAATATCCTTGAACTTTCTCTTGAAATCCTCTGCTGTCTTTACTCGATTGTCTATCATATCCATAATTACAATAATCGCAACAGCTGCTATGAAGCCTATCAGAAGTCCTATCATGGTAATTCTAGTCACATTTGGTGATGAAGGAGATGTAGGAACCTTTGCCTCGCCTATAGACTCAACCGAGCCCGCCTTTGTAACTCTTGTCAAAAGGTCGGGTGCTATATTTGATATGTATGTACAGATATCAGCTGAAAGCTGCGGATTTTCTGTAGTAGCCGTGATAGAGATAACCTCTGTTTCATTTACCGACTCAATTGTTACAAGCGAGCGAATCTGACTTGCAGAAATCGACTGAGTGCCTCCATTATAGCTTATGGTAAAAACCTTTTCCAAATCGCTTATGTCATAATCCTCAAGAAGATATGTCGATACCTCATCATAAACCACATCGTCATCGAGAATAACTATGTATGTTTCAGCAAGTGCCTGAGAAGCACTGATATCCGCCTGCGTAGCCTTTCCGTCCTCGCCAACAGAATCGGTATCACTTGCGTTATTAACATAAATAGAAATAGACGACGTATATTTTACCGGAAGAACCAGCTTAGCATAAGCAAAGCCACAAAGCGCACCGACCACCGTAAGTAGTATAATTAGCGGGAGCTTTGATACCAGCAGATAAAATATGTCGGTTAAATTAATTTCCTGTTCCTTTGTTTCCATTAAATCTTCTCCTAATAATACCTATTTTCAATTCAAAGCTGATTTCAAAAAGAAACCACATTTTTATTATAACCTATTTTTCTTGTTTTGTCAACACTATTTAGTTGGTTTTTTTAGGGAATCTGTCAAAATATCAGCTTTTCATCCCTAACAACCTCAAAGCATTGATTCCAAAAATTTTATCTCTGTCATCATCACTAATATTAAGTCTTAATAGCTTTTCAATCATCTTCTGCGCGCTCTCCCACGGACAATCGCTTCCTAAAAGTATGCGATCGACACCATGCTTGTAAATGATTTTTTCCATAAGCTCATCAGGACAAGCAGAAGTAAAGGATGTATCAAAATAAACCTCTCCATCTACTCCAGCAAGCAGGTCATAAACCTCATTCCAACGTGCATTGCCGCCTAAATGTGCAAGCACCACCTTCATACTAGGATGCCGCTTTAATACATTGGCAACACCCTGTGGAGTACAGTGTAAAAGCTCCGGTGATGCATAGTCAAGTCCTGCATGAAGCACCAAGGGCAGGTCAAGCTGTGTTATAGTATCATAAAGCTCATCCAACGATGGATCTTCAACCATAAACTGCTGAAAATCAGGATGCAGCTTAACTCCGTGAAGTCCAAGCTCCTTTATACGAATAAGCTCCTGAACAAAATCATCCGCCTTAGGGTGTACACTTCCAAAAGCTATTATACGCTCGTTTTCACTGTCAATCTCAGCAGCCCAGTCATTTATCACAGCTTGCTGTGTGGGCTTTGTCGCTATTGAAAGCATCACACTTCTGTCGACTCCCCACTCGTCCATACGATTTACAAGCTGTTCAACAAGTCCATGAGTATACGGCTCAAGTCCGCTCATTTCCTCTAAGCGAGTCATCGCACGCTCAGCTATTTTTGGATTAAAGGCGTGCGTGTGAAAATCTATTATCATATCATCACACCTCATTAGAACCAGCGTCACTTGCTTGTTCGCTTTCTATAGAAGCTGCCGCTTCCCTTTCCAAACGCTCCTTCTCCTCACGCTTTCTTTTAGCTTCAAGACGCTTTTGACGCTTTCTTTTTCTTGCTTCCTTCTTCTCACGACGAATACGCTTGATTTCCTCAATGTCCGCATTGTATTTTTCTAACGCTTCCTCAACAGTGCCATCTACGCATACAGTTCCATTTTTTAGATAAATCGCTCTGTTACAGGTGCTTTTTAGGGCATCTGCTGAATGTGAAACGAAAAGCACAGTTACACCTTGTGCTATGAGGTTATTTATCGCTTTTCTGCACTTCTTTCTAAAACGTGCATCTCCCACGCTTAACGCTTCGTCCACCACAAGTATGTCAGGACGGATATTAATATTTATTGCAAAGCCCAAGCGCATTTTCATTCCGCTAGAATAGGTTCTTACCGGTTGATCTATATACTCGCCCAAATCAGCAAATTCTACAATATCATCCTCAATTTCAGCTACGTCATCTTCAGTAAGTCCGAGCAGCAAGCCCTTCAATGCAATATTTTCTCGACCCGTCATTTCAGCTGAAAAGCCTGCTGTAAGCTCCAAAAGTGCCGCTACCTTACCTCTTACGGTTATATCTCCTTTAGTAGGATAGCTTACACCTGTAATTAGCTTGAGAATTGTGGATTTTCCCGCTCCGTTTCTTCCGATAAATCCTACCGACTCGCCGGGATAAATCTTAAATGACACATCGTCAAGTGCAGGATGCTCCTTCACTCCCTTGTTGTTAGTAAACATTGCCTTAAAGCGGGAACGTTCGGTGCCGTAAAGAAAATACCGCTTCGTGACATTTTCAAACTCTATTGCTGGAGGAAGATCATATCTTATCTTGTCGTTTTCTTTTGTTTCCTTATTTTCTTCAGTCGCTTGCTCGGGCGGCAATTCACTTACGCTTGCTTCAGCTGCGTTTGTTAAAACAGCCTTCTCTTGTATGCTTTGTGTATCAGCAGTGCTTGTATTTTCATTTATATTCTCACTCATATTATCATTCTCGCTCCTTTGCTATTACTACAGCACATCCGGGATGAGCTTATGAAGCTTCTTGTAAAAATGACTGCCCAAAAGTATAAGTATAAGCATCTCTGCAAAAAGTATAAGCGTTTCGGTAAGACAGTCACTGCTAAATGCAAGCTCATTATAAAGAAACGTTTTGCGATAACCGTTAATAAAATAGTTTATCGGATTAAAATACATAAGCCGACGCAGCCAAACGTTTTCGAGGGAATAGGGGTCCCAAACGATTCCCGACAGCCAAAAGAGTCCTGTCATAATCGAGCTTACCAGATTCTCGAAGTCCTTGCTAAACGCCGACATCGGTGCCGTTGTCCATGAGAGTATCCAGAAGAAAATAAACATCATCGGACAGTAATAGAGAAACTGCAAATTATACACGCTAGGACAATATCCGCTTGCGATTAACACTACATACATTATAACACACAGCAGTACATGAATCATTAACGATGCCACATTCGTAAAGGTCATTATGTTCGACATCGGAAAGCTAATACGTGTTACATATTGGCGATTGCTTCGTATAGATCTTGCTCCGCCCAAAATTGCCTCGCTGATGTAAAACCACGGCACATAGCCTACAAGCATAAAGTAAAAGCGAGGAAAGCCTGCTACTGTACCCGAACCACGTATTCCGATATCAAACGCAAACCATAAAATAAATAGCGTAAACGAAGGCTTAATCAGTGCCCAAAGGGGTCCTAAAAGCGCACCCTTGTAGGTCTTTCTGAGGTGATTAACAGCAAGTCTGAAAATCTTCTTGCCCTGACCCTTATGTTCAGTGATAATAGTGCCAATTCCCGTACGTTCCTTCTTTTTTGTTGTATACAAATATTCGGTTGAATCCGACATAATTTCATTCCTTCCTCATTAAAAAATCCGCAACACGCTTTGTGCTTTTGCCATCACATGCGGACATATATTCTTTTGTAAATTCACTGTATCTGCCAGCCTTAAAGCCTTGATACTCCGATTTGACCACATCTAAAAGACGCTCCTTATCTGTTACAATCGGACATGGTATATCTTTTTTAAAATCAAGATAAAAATCCCTCTTTTTGATATAATCATTAAGATCCGGACACCACAAAAGCATAGGCTTATCAAGAAGAGCATATTCAAAAATTATAGATGAATAGTCGGTGATGAGCATATCAGCACATACCAAAAGCTCAGCGGTGTTAAGCTCACTGAGCGAAAGCTCTCCGTTTCTGACTCTGGGGTGCATTCTTACGGCAATATACCAATCGTCACCAAGCTCGCTTTTAAGCTCATGAATCTCCCTTTCGCCCACACTATAGGCATGAGAGGCATCTCCTCTAAAGGTTGGAGCGTACAGCAGCAGCTTTTTACCCTTCGTTTCGGGAAATTTAGCATAGAGCTTCTCACGGCTCGCCTGCTTAAAATCCTCATCAAAAAAGACATCTGTTCTGCAAACTCCCGTTGCCTTAGCTATGCCTTTTTTTAACGCAAAAGCCTGCTCAAACACATCCTCACAAGCCTTTGAGCTTACCGATACAAGATCTATATTCTTAGATACGCTTCCCTTGTAGCTCTTTGGTATATCATCAGTTGTTGAATACCCGAATTTCTTTAGCACACCGCATGAATGCCAAAGCTGAACCACTAAGGTTTGCTCACGCTTTTTACAGGCATGTGCGGGAACGAAGTAGTTACAGATTACAAGTCCTCCTGCGACAGCATAGCGCATCATAAATCTGCACATAAACTTAAGCATCCCTGCAAATCCTGTGCTCGAAAAATCACAGCACCAAGCCTCACACCTTATTCCTCTGAGCCTAAGCTCATCATACAAGGCTGTCATGCTCTCAGGCAGGCTATCGCTGTTCGAGTCAGCAAATAGTACAAGCTTTTTGTCTACATTTCCACGCTTGCCAATATTATAGCAAAGCGGCAGCAGAGTTTTTTGAAGCAAAAGCTTGAGATATTGCTTAACATCACTTTTTTTATCAGTCATTTCCAGTCTCTTACCTTCTCAAAAACTTCTTATAAAGCTTACCTGTAAGCGACTTTGGCAGTATAAACAGAGCCACCTGAGCCGCACATGGAATTAAAAAATCCAAAAAGGATGAATATCCTGAGCGAAAAATACGCCATCTTACTGATATAAACGAACGTGTGTTGTGGGCATTTCTTCGCCTTGAAAGGTTATCATCTGTCACACGATATTTAACCAGCACCTGAGGAATATTCTCGCCAACAGCACCGCTTTTGAGCATACGAACCACAAAGTCATAATCCTCGCATCTCTTGTCGCTTCCGTAACCGCCCGCCTTAAGCGCCGCTTGCTTCTTATAAACCAGCGTTTGATTATTAAACGGGTTTCTTCTGCGTGAGAATTTAAGTATCTCCTCATGTGTTACCGGCGTTCGCTTTATGGCAATCTCTTCACCGGTATCTGAGTTAAACTCCTCAATATACGCCCCACACATATCAAGACTCGGATTTTTAACAAAGGATTCTAGCTGAACCTCGCATCTGTTATTAAGCGCAATATCATCCGAATCCATCTTCACGATATAGTCAGTCCTTGCCGCCTTAATTGCGGCATTTGCACACTGACCAACACCACAGCCCTGTTCCATTCTTAAGACTCTGAACACGCTCGGATATTTCCTTTCGTATTCAGCTATAACCTCATCTAGGGCTTGTCCAAGCCTTCCATCACAGACTAAAATAAGCTCCTCACACGGGTGAGTTTGTGTCAGCATGCTGTCAAGACTTTGACGCAAAAAGTGTGCCTTTTCGCCGCTATAGACCGACATTGCAACTGTATATTCAGGCAGTGACCCTTTTTGCGACATAAAAATCCCTCCCGGCAAAAGCCAATGATTTAGACATCATTCTTTATTATACTACACATTATTATGAAAATCAATATAAATTTTATACAAAGAAAGTGCGATATTTTGGCGTTTATATAAAGAAATTTACAAAAGTAAGACAAAAAGGCGACTGCCGTCATTAAGCAGTCGCTCTTATTGCAGATACTTAGCCGAAGTGTCGCTGCTCGGACGTGATACAGCTATCGTTGCAAGCGTATCACCAAGCTGCGTAAAAACTGCGGCAGCTACTTCAAGCTCGCTATCATTTAACGATGCCGCAATTGCATTTGCAATAGCTGTCACTGCGGCTGTTAGCTCACAAGGGTTCATATTTCTCGCCTCTTGTCAGCTTATGCGCCTACTCGCCTTTATGTTACAAATCACACCTTCGGTGCAGATTCTATAAGTGCGTCAACAAGCTCCTGGAATCTCCACTCAGGAACAATGCTCCTATCCATAAGTCCGAAGTTTTCTCCGCTTCCGACAACAGCGTTGTTGTCCCACCAAACCATTGGCACACCATACTCTGTTCCCTTGCTGACATAATATTCAGCACAAGCTATTCTATCCTCAAGATTGTCCTTATTTACTGTACCAAACTCACCTATAATTACAGGAATTTCATTCTGTAAAAACAGCTCATCAAGGTTAATAAACAGATTGTCAATCTCGCTTGTGTTGTTTTCATCCCACTCACTTGTACCGGCAGTGTCTAGCGCCAAGGAATATGGGAGATATGCGTGTACTGAAACTATAACCTTGTCGTCATCCTCAGGCAGCCATACCTCCTCAAGGCAGTTTCTGCTTGATGATGCCGCATAGCCTGTAAGCATTAGATGACGCTTTGCGTTGTTTCCTCCACTGTTTCTTACAGTGTTGTAAAACGCCTCTGCATATTCGGCAACTATTGCTCGGCTCTCATCATCTCCGCCGGTCCATTCTATAGCGGTTTCTCTGCATCTCGGCTCGTTTAATCCTTCAAAGATAAGATGCTCATCATAGCCCTTAAACTCCTCAGCAATCTGACTCCAGAGTGCCGTTAGCTGCTCTATATCCTGCTCCTTGTTTTCCTCAGTCGGAAAATACCACTCCTCATGATGAGTGTTTAGTATTACGAACATTCCATTGTCAATGCCGTAGTCAACAATCTCGTGAACTCTTGCCATCCATTCCTCATCAACATTATAGTCCTCATCCATATGCTCTCCCCACGATACGGGGACTCTAAACACGTTAAATCCCGTGTCCGCTAAAAGCTCAATCATAGCCTCAGATGTCTTATCCGACTGCCACGATGTTTCAGCGTCAAGCGTTGAATTTCCTGTCGCATCCATAGTGTTTCCAAGATTCCAGCCTATCGTCATCTCCTGCACCAGCTCCCATGACGATATATCACGAATCTCCATGTTCACTTCTTCTTTTTCCTCTACCTCTGCTTCACTCTCGGTAGCTTCTGTCGAATCAGTCTCGCTTGAATTGTCCGAGTCGCCGCAAGCGGTCATAATAGCAAAACACATAGTCGCAGCAGTAAAAGCCGCTGCCAATTTTTTTAGTTTCATTTAGATTTCCTCCATTAATATAATGTCACTTGTATTTGTCGGGAACAACAAGTCCCGCTATTTTGTTATTTTTTACTGCATCCACATATTGCGAGATATCCTTTATCTCATAGTCGGTTTCAATTCCGAAAAATCTGTCGCCACCTACATGGTGACAGTCACTTCCAGCAGTCGGGGTAAGATGATACTGCTCAGCATACCACTTAGCTCGATCATTCCACTCCTTCCTTGCATTTCCAGCATTATAAATCTCAACACCATCACAATGCCAGGGTAAAAGCTTTATGTCAAAGATATACCAGTCTGCCTCTCTAAATGGATGAGCGTGAACTATTGCTCCGCCATTTTGGTGAACTCGATCACAAAACTGATGAACCGAAATTTCCATAAGGTCAGGATTGTCAAGCAGCCACTGCTTGTCTATTCCGTATGCTAAAAAGTCGGCACCCTTCCAAGCATATTCCAGTCCAAACAGCACATTTAAGCCTATCTTATCACCATATTCCTTTGCATTTTCATAGCCCTTGCAAAAAAGCTCAATTCGCTCCTCCCAGCTTAGCCATTTTTCTACTGTGGTGTTTCCGTTAAAGAAATGGTCGGTAATGATTATCGTGCTGTATCCTAATTCCTTATACTGCTTTGCCTGCTGTGCTCCCGTTGCCGAGGCACAAGCCGAGCATTCAGCTGTGTGCATATGTGTTTCTGTCTTAAACATCAAAATCTATACCCCTTTTTATTAGCTCAAGACACATTCTGCCATTGTGATACGGGCATTTCCATGGTCCCGTTTCCTCCTTGTAGTCATGAGGCTTGTCATCACTTGACAGCTCACTGTACCACTCGCCGCCCTCACGATTATCTATTACATTACTCTTAATGTAGCTCCAAATTCCTGCTGCAAGGTCTAAAAACCTTTCATCGCCGCTATGCTGATAAGCGTTTATAAAGCCTACCACACCCTCAGCCTGAACCCACCAAACACGGGTCTTATTAATTTTATCATTCTCGCGCTCGTTGTTAAGTGCGCCATTTTCATCTACCGCAATATTTGCAATATTTTCAGCAAGGCGCAAATCCAGTGCATTAAACCTCTTTGTAAGCACATCATCTCCAAGCATCTCGACAGCTCTATCGGTAAGCCAGCTTGCCTCTATGTCGTGACCATACGAATGTATATCACCTATTACGTCAAATTTCTCGTCAAAAAATACCTTTAACGCATCATTGTCATAGTCATAAATCTTATCCTCGACAATATTTAGCTGATACTTAAGCCTGTCAGCCACACGCTCTGAGCGGTTTGCTCTATAAAGCTCAGTGTACGCCTCGATCAGGTGAAGCACCGAATTCATCGTCTTTTGTGCCTGAAGTCCGTTTTCTGAAAGTGCATCATTGTCTGCAATTTTCCAATCTCTTGTAAACGCCTCACGGCAGCCATATTCATCCGGAGTTTTATTCTCTATATCGTCAAAAAGACGCTCTGCTAGATGGAGTGCCTCATCACATCCTGTGGCATTGTAATATGCACTAAGTGCATAAACTGCAAAGGCAATGTTATAGGTATGCTTCATATCATCCTTCACCCTGCCGTCATAGGTCGTCATCCAATAAACTCCGCCAAGGTCGTAATCTATACAGTGATTTTTCACATACTCGTATGCGTGGTCAGCAAGGGCACGATATTCCTCATCTCCCAAAACCTCATAGCAGGTCGAGAAAAACCAAAGTATTCTCGAATGCAAAATTACACCCTTATCCGCCTTCTTGTCAACCACAAGGTCAAATCCCTTGTAGCCATAAAAGCCGCCAAGCTCCTCATCCTTAAGTGCCTTCCAATAAGGTATTATATGCTCAGTAAGCTCTTTTCTAACCTGTGAAATTATCATTTTTGTCACTCCCTACTTAATTTTCCTAGCCTCTATGTAGTAGCGTTTATCCTTTGCATGTCCCATCGAAAAGGTCTTTCTCGGTAAAGCTCCATCTGCTATTACTGTTGGAAAAAGCTCTGACTTTTCCATGTCGGGCAAGATAAATCCCAATGTGTCACCCTGAGCTAGCCTTCTAACCGTTTCCTCTCCGTGGATATAATCTACCTTGCCGCCAAATTTTGATGTGTAGTCGCCAAGGAAGCTCTGCAATGAACCTACCGCAAGCTTAGAGGACGGATTTGATATAAAGTATTCCTTCTGCTCACCATCATTTACAATAGTAATTCTCTGCTCACCATTGCCATCCTCGTTAAGTCCAAGCGTATCGGTAAGCTTCTCTATAAAATCTGCCTTGTCAATATCTGTAACAATTCGGTGAATAGCCTCGAAGTTAAGCGCAGGCGAATGCAGATTTACAATCTCAGCAAGCGCATATCTAGCAGGATGGTTTGAATAATCCTTGTCGGGATTTTGTGCCTTTAGCTTTTCATAAGCCGCCTTAGCAGTAGCAAGCGAGTGATTTCCATCACCCATAGCATAAACAAGCGGCTGTGCATCGCTAAGTCCATATCTCTCGTTAAAGCTGTCTTTATCTGCAAGAGCATCTAAAGCATCAAAAATCCTCTGCTTATCACTTTTATCGACAAGCCAGCCCTCAACCTTGCCGCCGCCCAGCATAAGCTCAAACGAATAGAGCTTTTTCATATCGTCCTTTTTTGCCGCAAGCGGTTCAATAGCCGTTTTCATTACATCGTCTATAAGTATCATAATGTGAGGCAGTTCGATAGGCGCATCCTCACGCACCTTTAATCTCGGCGGAATACGCTCAGGAACGGTTGCTTCAGTTGCCCTCACCTGTGAGGTTGAGCCCACGCTGTAATCGTACTGCTCAAGGTCAATTGTTCCAACAATTCCCGCTCTTATAATTCCATCCGTCTGTGTGCGCTCAACGTATATAAGCGCATCTTTATATTCCTCAAAAACATCGCTATCAAGATAGCCATACATATTTGCAGTTATCTTTGCTATACGCTTTTCACAGTCAGGCTTATCAAGGTAAACCTCCGGCAGAATGAGATCTAGTGTAGTCACGCAATCTCCTGCAGCCCTTCTCGCCTCATCCCAATACTCAGGCTCAGAGGTGAACTGATCACAAGCTATACACGCCCATTTTGTAAAATCCACGTCCTGCGGCAAAAGAATATCCGCAGTACCAAAAGCAGTTGACATAAATTTCTTCCCCTTTAAAAAGCACCGACGGCATTTTGCCTCCGTCGGCGCCCTCATATTACTTAGATTATTCAGAATCAGATGCGTTTGCCGTAGCGTTAGGTGCTCCGCAACACTTTTTGTACTTCTTACCACTTCCACAAGGACAAGGATCATTAGGCCCTATCTTCTTGCCCGAACGCTTTGCGGTAAAGCCCTTGTTTGAGGAGTTGGCCTTGAACACCTGCTCACGCTTAGGAGCAGTCTGCTTTTTAACCTGTATAGTAAACAGCGTTCTTACCGTATCCTCTTGAATTGAGTCAACCATAGCGTCAAACATATCGAAGCCTTCCATACGATACTCGACTACCGGGTTCTTCTGTCCGTATGAACGAAGTCCGATACCACGCTTTAGCTGATCCATATCGTCAATGTGAGCCATCCACTTCTGGTCTACAATCTTTAGCAGTACTACACGCTCGATTTCACGAAGAAGCTCTGTGCCGAGATCCTCCTCACGCTTTGCATAAATCTTTGACGCACGCTCGGTAAGCTGATCTATAATATCCTGCTTGCTCGTTGTATCAAGCTCTTCTGGAGTAAAGTCGAAATCCGTCTCAACTGTAATAAGTCCCATAAGGTGATCCTTAAGTCCTTCAAGATTCCAGTCGTCATGAACTTCATCATCAAGCAGATACATGTTTACGCTGTTTTCAATAAACGAATTTATCATATTGACAATGCTTTCATGAATATCCTCGCCATTAAGAACCTGCTGGCGCTGACCATAGATGATCTCACGCTGGGTATTCATTACATCGTCATAGTTTAGTACGTTCTTTCTGATGTTAAAGTTTCTGCCCTCAATCTTCTTCTGTGATGACTCAATAATATTTGTTAGCATTCTCGACTGAATAGGCATATCCTCATCTACCTTTAGCGAATCCATCATGCCGGTAACCTTATCTCCGCCGAACAATCTCATGAGGTCATCTTCAAGGGATAGGAAGAATTGGCTCTCGCCGGGATCTCCCTGACGACCCGAACGTCCTCTTAGCTGGTTATCTATACGTCTTGCTTCGTGACGCTCAGTACCTATAATAAATAGTCCTCCTGCCTCACGAACCTCCTCAGCCTTCTGCTCAACCTCAGCATCATACTTCTTGCGATATTCCTTATACTTTGCTCTCGCCTCAAGTACAGCTTCATCCTCTGTTTCGCTAAAGCCTGTCGCCTCTACGATTACATCCTCTTCATAGTCTAGCTTTCTTAACTCCTCGGTTGCCAAAAATTCAGCATTTCCTCCGAGCAAAATATCCGTACCACGTCCTGCCATATTAGTTGCAATGGTAACAGCTCCAAACTTACCCGCCTGAGCTACAATCTTCGCTTCCTTCTCGTGATACTTAGCATTAAGCACCTGATGCTTAACACCCTTATTCTTGAGCAATCTTGAAAGATGCTCACTCTTTTCAACCGATACTGTACCTACAAGCACCGGCTGTCCCTTTTTATTGCACTCGATAATCTTGTCAATTACTGCATTATACTTAGCCTTTTCGGTCTTATAGATTACATCGGAATGATCTTTTCTTATTACAGGCTTGTTGGTGGGAACCTCGATAACGTCGAGCTTGTAGATTTCTCTAAACTCGTCCTCCTCAGTTAGTGCCGTACCAGTCATACCCGATAGCTTTGAATAGAGTCTAAAGTAGTTCTGGAAGGTAATGGTTGCAATAGTCTTAGACTCTCTTGCTACCTTTACGCCCTCCTTAGCCTCAATTGCCTGATGCAGTCCGTCATTAAAGCGTCTGCCTATCATAATACGTCCAGTAAACTCATCGACAATAAGAACCTCTCCATCCTTTACAACGTAGTCGGTATCTCTTCTCATTGTGCCGTTTGCTTTAATAGCCTGATTTATGTGGTGTAAAAGCGTCATGTTGTCAGCATCCATAAGGTTTATTACATTAAACGCCTTCTCAGCCTTCTTTACACCGCTCTTGGTAAGAGTTGCAGTTCTTGCCTTTTCGTCTATAATGTAGTCGCCGTCTAACAGGTCGTTATCCGCCTTATCGTCCATCTCAACTACAGTAACAGGCTTTAGGGTTTTTGCAAATCTGTCGGCAAGCTGATAAAGCTCGGTCGACTCATCGCCCTGTCCTGAAATGATAAGAGGTGTTCTCGCCTCATCAATAAGAATAGAGTCTACCTCATCGACAATTGCGAAGGCATGCTCACGCTGAACCTTATCCTTTTTATAGATTACCATGTTGTCACGCAGATAATCAAATCCAAACTCGTTATTTGTTCCGTATGTAATATCAGCATTGTAAGCCGCCTGCTTTTCAGCCTTGTCCATTCCCTGAAGAACACAGCCAATGCTCATGCCCAAAAAGCGATAAACCTTGCCCATTTCCTCCGACTGGAATTTTGCCAGATAGTCATTTACGGTAACAACATGCACGCCCTTACCGGCAAGTGCATTTGCATATGCTGCAAGACAAGCCACGAGAGTTTTACCCTCACCTGTTTTCATCTCGGCAATTCTGCCTTGATGAAGCACAATAGCTCCTATAATCTGTACCGGAAAGGGCTTTTTGCCAAGCACTCTCCATGCGCCCTCACGACATACGGCAAGTGCGTCAGGAAGAATTTCATCCATAGATGACAGTCCATCAGCAAGAGTATCCTTAAACTTTTGTGTCTGATCTCTAAGCTCGGAATCGGACATCTTCTCATACTTTTCCTCAAGCTCTAAAACCCTGTTCTTTATAGGCTCTATTCTCTTAAGCTCTTTTTTGGAATAATTCCCAAACAATGCGTTTGATAATCCCATCTTTTTTATTCACCTCATCAATATTTCAACCCACTGCGGATTAGTTACAAAAATACATTTTATATTATAGCAAAAAATCTTTCTCTTGTCAATGCTTTTTTAAAATTTACACCTGTTTGTCACGAAAAAAAAGTTAAGAGAGAGGTGTAAAGACGCATAGCCAAAACCACAGACCCACCGTCTTATCAACAGCGGGTCTGCAAAATCTGTGTATACAAATGCACCAAGCTATCATTCTAAAACCTATAAAATAGCTAAGCCAAAATTACCTTATTCCCTCTTTCTCTTTTTAACCGCCTCGGAAAGAATATACTCAATCTGTCCATTTATTGAGCGGAAATCCTCCTCCGCCCACTCGGCTATGTCCTCCCAAAGTGAAGGCGCTATCCTAAGCACAATCTGCTTGCGAGCCGCCTCCTTTTGCTTGACACGCTTTTCACGCTCTTTTATTTCTTTTTCTAAAGCGTCAATACTCTCAAGCCGAGCCTTAAGCTTCTCTTCTCTTTCCTTAAGCGTTCTATCGTCCGCCATGTGTATCTCCTTCTTTTAGGGTTAGTAGATTGATCCGCTATTTATAATCGGTTGAGTGTCCTTGCTTGAGCATAGAACCACCATAAGGTTTGATACCATCTGTGCCTTACGCTCCTCGTCAAGAATGACAATCTCTTCATCACCCAGCTTGTCAATCGCCATCTTAACCATGCTTACCGCACCGTCAACAATCTTCTGTCTTGCTGCAATAACAGCAGCCGCCTGCTGACGCTGAAGCATAGCCGCCGCAATTTCCTCCGAGTACGCAAGATGTGTAATTCTCACCTCTTCAATAGAAATACCCGCAGCTTCTACACGCTGCTCAAGCTCCGCCTTCATGCTCTCGGCGATCTCAAGCGATGAGCCTCTGAGCGTTTTCTCTGAATGAACGTCCTCGTCATCTGTGTCGTCCATTACATCATAAGGATAAAGCCTTGCTATATTCCTTACAGTCGAATCCGTTTGAATAGATAGAAAGCTCTTGTAGTTATCAACGCAAAGAACAGCCCTTGTCGGGTCTACAACCTTCCAGATGACAACTGCACCAATAACGATGGGATTTCCCAGCACGTCATTTACCTTTTGCACACCATTGTCAAGAGCCATAGTTTTTAGCGAAATTTCTCTGTTAAATGAAACCTCAGCATTCGCTTTTTCATCCGAGAGAAGCTTTTGAGTCGTATCCGCATTCTTTCTATCACGCTCAGGATTTACCGCAGTCGCAAACGGATTTACAAAATAAAATCCAGCCTCGTCTATCGTGCGATAATATTCTCCGAACAATGTAAGCACAAGCGCACAGTTTGGATGTACGACACGCAATCCCGCATACAGAAAAAGTGAAGCGGTTATGACTAGTACACCCACCACAAGCATTACAGCAAAGGGTATAAAGTAATCAGTTTTAGACATTCCTATTGCTCCCGCTACTGTCATTGCAATACCCACAATTGACAAAAGCAAATTTCCGAACAGCGCCGTCATGCCCGATGCAGGCTTTTTGTTGTTGACCACAATATTTTTGTTCTCCATAAAAATTGTCCTTTCATACATAATATGCAAATTATTATCAAGGTGATATCATCTTGATATCATTATAGCACAAGTCTAATTCCTTGTCAAGAGCCTATATTGCAAAATCCTTCACAATTTTTCACTCTACTTTTTGTACAAAATCAACAAAAAAGGACGCTCTAGGCGTCCCTCGTAATTCTTATCCCCAGTAGGTATTCCAAATGTTAAAGTATCCCCACGGAATCTTGTAGGAATATGTAACCTTCTTGCTTGTAGGCTTGTAGCTGGTGTTCGACCAATAATAAACATTCTTGTTATGCTTGATGTCACTTACCGTCACCTTGTTGTAAAGAGTGCCATATACCGCCAGCTTAACCTTTGCTGTCACATTTGAATAGCTTGCTCCGTCACGAGTAAGTCCCGATGACGACATAAATCCGCCGCTATTGTAAATTACGCTCTGAATAGAGCTGTAGTTCTTGTAAAATGGCTTCCAAAGAGAGTCATTTAAGTACTTTGCAGCCTCATATCTGTTTACTACACAGTCAGCTACGTGTACAATCGGCTCATCCCAAACCGAGCTGTTAATCTGTCCTACCTCGTGGTAAACTATACGGCACATCGCCTGCCAGCCATCCTTATCAAAGTCTATACGTGCAGTGCGTATAGTCTGTGCTGAAGAGAATTTTCCCTTAACGCCTGTTGCAACTGCTCTTACCTTAAATTTGTAAGCCGTGTCACGATCTAGTCCCGTAACCGTGTAGGAGCTTTTTGACGATTTTACTGTCTTTACCTTAGTCCAGCTGTCATAATCGCCGCCCTTGATGTAGATCTGATACTTCTCAGCGTTCTTAACCTTGCCCCATCTTACAGTAATAGCACTTGTCTGCTTGTTGTATGGATGGGTTTTGTCGCTGCTAAATCTTACCTCGCTCTTTAGCTTAACCTGTGAAAGCTTTGTTGTTGCAGCGCTTGCACTTATAGATGTAACAATAGATCCTCCGTTTGGAGCTAAAGCACTCGCTCCGCTTACAATTATTGCTGCAGCGATTAGCGATACAGCAAGCTTTTTTACAAACCTTTTAATACTCAAATTTTCCATTTTCAGATTAGTCATGATTGGGGTTGTTCGCTGCTATGTGAGCTTATAACCCTTAACACACCCTTTCTTAGATTTTGGCAAAAATGCGTTGTCAAACATATTTGCACAATGTAAATTTATTCTTCCTCTCTGTCTGTTATACCGATTTGTAACCATGTCGGATAAAAAAGTTACAAACTGATTACAAATCACTACGTTATTGTAACACAAATCTAACGATTTGTCAAGTCCATCATGAAAAGTTTGTGCAATTCATACAACATAACAAAAAATAAGACGTCATTTTGTGCAATTTTCACGGTAATAAATTACGATATAGAATTTTTTTCATATTTTTCTTTCAGATTGCATAGGATGAATTGTTACAAATAAATTCGCAGAAACGTACAATTACAATCAAAATAGCTGTAAGAAGCTGCGGAGAAAGAGGCAAAAAATGAAACTTTATTACCCTGAAGGAGAGCTTTTTTTAAGTGATGAAAACCGTGAGATAATTTCATCTCCATTACTGCTTGAGGAGGCTTATAGGAGCGGACGGATTTTAGAAGCACGTGCCGTTATGTGCGATGCGGCTCATAACATGATTGTTGAAATTTCAGATGCCGAGGCGGTCATTCCCCGTGAGGAGGGTGCCCTTGGCATTGCAGATGGAACAACTCGTGATATTGCACTGCTTTCAAAGGTCAATAAGCCTATTTGCTTTGTGATAGATCATATTGAGGAGCATGGCGGCAGACGCAAATACATACTTTCACGAGCAAAGGCGCAAAGAATGTGCATGGATGAGTATGTGCTTAATCTTCTACCGGGTGAGGTGATTGACGCACGAGTAACGCACCTTGAACCATTTGGAGCGTTTGTCGATATAGGCTGTGGCATACCATCGCTAATTCCGATAGACTCAATTTCAATATCACGCATTTCTCATCCGAACGATCGCTTCTATAACGGTCAAAGCATACTTGCAGTTGTCAAGGCTGTTGAAGGTGAAAGAGTGTACCTCACGCACAAGGAGCTGCTGGGAACCTGGGAGCAAAACTGTGAGCGCTTTGAGATAGGCTCGACAGTTGCGGGAATCGTGCGCTCTGTAGAGAGCTATGGCATATTTATCGAGATAGCACCTAATCTCGCAGGGCTTGCCGAACCAAGAGAGGGCATCTACACCGGACAGAGCGTAAGCGTCAACATAAAGGCGATCAAGCCCGATAAAATGAAGCTAAAGCTTGCAATTGTTGATACATTAGATGACAGGCAAGCGGTTATTCCCCTTGAATACTTCATAACGCAGGGACGAATTAAAACCTGGAAATATTCACCAAGAGATTGCCAAAAGTGTGTAGTCTCGCAATTCTATTAAGCACAAAAAATCGGAATCCCTCCATTTAATTAAGGAGAGACTCCGATTTTTTTAAAGCGGAGCGAAGCGAGATATGCTTGTTGTACGAGCTTGTTCGTACCAATCTCATGAGCTGACAGCCGCCTTTGCTAAAGCACGGCAACAAGCAAGCATTAGGAGCCGTCAGGCTCCGCTGGATTTCAGTGGGGTGCGGGTGTCCAGTGGACACCTCTGCGAAGCAGAAGCACCGACCGAACCGACAGGTGAGAAATTAGTTTTACCCCCCCCCACTGAAAGACAAGAAGCGAGAACAGCCGTTCTTGCAACCGCCTACCTAAGAGGTGGGGGACATCATGCTTGGGTTATGTATCTGTTTACTTTTTATCTTTAATTTTATCCCAATAAGCCTTAGCTGACTGCTCGTTTTTGTTTTCGCCGTAGCTATAATAGGTTTTATCCTTAATTTCATCGGGCAGGTATTGCTGAGCTACCCAATGGTTTGGAAAATCATGGGGATATTTGTAGTGCTGACCCTTAACCTTAGCGTTTTCTCCGTCAAGATGCACATTTTGGAGGTGTCGGGGAAAATCCGCTGTGCCGTGCTGCTTTAGATCCGCAAGTGCAGCATCCATTGCGAGATAGGCGCTATTAGACTTTGGCGCTGTGGCTAAAAGTACAACAGCCTCAGCAAGAGGAAGCCTTGCTTCAGGAAGTCCGAGCTGCATTGCACTGTCAACACAAGACTTAACTATAGTCACTGCCTGAGGATAGGCAAGTCCTACATCCTCGCTTGCTATACAAAGCAAACGTCTTGAAAGAGAGACTATATCACCCGCTTCGATAAGCCGAGCGGCATAATGAATCGCCGCATCGGGATCTGACCCTCGTATAGACTTATGAAGTGCTGAGAGTATATCATAATGACTATCTCCGTCACGATCATATCGCATATTGCTTCGCTGTGTAAGGCTTTCTGCAGCCTGCATGGTAACCGTAAGCATCTCGCCATCATTATCCGCAGAAAGAGCGCAAAGCTCAACGGTGTTTATTGACTTTCTTACATCGCCGCCGCAGCCTCGTGCAATATGCTCGCAAACTCCGCTCTCAAGTCTAAGCTTTAGTCCAAGCTCGTCCGCAAGATAGGAAAAGGCTCGGCGAATCGCAGGCTCGATATCCTCAGGCTCAACTGCCTTAAATTCAAACACGGTTGAGCGGCTTATTATTGCGTTATAGACATAAAAATAAGGATTTTCTGTAGTAGAGGATATAAGAGTAACACTTCCATCCTCAATACACTCAAGAAGGGACTGCTGCTGCTTTTTATTAAGGTACTGTATTTCGTCAAGATAAAGCAGCACTCCGCTGTATCCATCAAGTGTCTGTGCGCCTGATATAACCTGCTTTATGTCCGCAGTAGACGCAGAGGTACCATTTAAGCGGTACATTATCATGTTCGTGTTGTCAGCAATGATACGAGCAACGGTGGTTTTTCCGACACCGGAAGGACCGTAAAAAATCATGTTTGGTATTTTTCCGCTGTCGATAATTCGTCTAAGCGGCTTGCCCTGCTCTAACAAATCACGCTGACCAACAACATCGTCAAGCCTTTTAGGACGCATTTTCTCTGCAAGTGGAACCGACATTTTAATCACTTCCCATATTTCTTGGTGTCTTCTACTATTAAAATAGGATATCCGACAATGTAGGGCTTTACCATCTCAGGGGTTTTGTCCGCCTCAGCAAAAATAGTTGGCGCAAGCTCGTCGGCGAGTGCCTTAATTCTATCAAACGGCTCGGCATAAACGCTTGGACAGACAGGTGAGAGAACTATTACCCGCTTACCCTCAAAGCGCATTATCCTAAATGGCCAAATTCGGCAGTCAAACGGCTTTTTTTCACCTAACAAACAGCCCTTTTGGTGGTCAAGCATAGGACAATAATACAAATCCTCGTTGGGCTCAGGAGTCATTTTAAAAAGCCTGGCACCGCTTGCCTCACTAAATTGCAAATTCGGATTTATCTTTAGCGAGCGCTCCATAATTTCGTCTGTAACAACGGGAGTTTCCCACAAATCGTAGCTATCAAACGAGCAGCATATCTTGCACCTTGCGCAGGTGTCACGTGAAAGTATTTTTGTAAGCATAAATCATCAACTCTTTTCATTGTAATTGTAGCACATAGTTAAACGGTTGTCAAGAGAATATGAGCACCTAGCAAACTCACAAAAACATTTCAAATTTTTCAGCGAAATTTGTACAAATAATAAAAAAGATTGTAAGATTTGAAAAAAGGTATTGTAAAATTCGAGCGAATAAGGTATAATGATAGTATGGCGTTTGTTACGCCATCGTTGACTGGACTTTTGATGAAAAGAGGGTATTTAAATGGGCAAGACGGAAAAAAAGGTTTTTGACAGTAAAACCCGTGTAGCTTCCTTGGGACTTATCGCTATGGAGGGCACTAAGGAGCTTGGCGACAGAATTAACAGCTACTTCAAGGAATGGGCAATTGAAGGAGGAGAGGATGAAGAGACCTTTCTTATAGATGTAGATTGTCCGAGATTTTCTTCTGGAGATGGCAAGGGACTTATAAAATCTACAGTGCGTGGCAAGGATTTATTTATCCTTTGTGATGTTGGAAATTACAGCTGCACCTATACAATGCATGGCAGACAAAATTGTATGTCCCCGGATGATCACTACCAGGATTTGAAGCGTATTATTCAGGCGGCAAGCGGTAAGGCGCATAGAATAAATGTTATTATGCCTATCCTTTATGGCGGCAGACAGCACAGAAGAACCTATCGTGAATCGCTCGACTGCGCTGTAGCACTTCAAGAGCTTGCATCTATGGGCGTACAAAACATTATCACCTTTGATGCACACGATCCAAGAGTTCAAAATGCAATTCCGCTTATCGGCTTTGACAACATAATGCCATCCTATCAGGTGCTAAAGGCTATGACACGTACCTTCGATAAGCTTAACTTTGACAAGGACAACTTTATGATAGTATCTCCTGATGAGGGCGCTATGAACAGAAATATGTACTATGCATCCGTGCTCGGAGTAGATCTCGGAATGTTTTACAAAAGACGTGACTACTCGACTATAGTAAACGGTCGCAACCCGATTGTCGCACACGAGTACATGGGAAATGACGTAGCAGGCAAGGACATTTTCATTGCTGACGACCTAATCTCTTCGGGTGAATCTATGCTCGACGTATCAAAAGAGCTAAAAAAGAGAAATGCCCGCAAGATTTTCTGCTACGCTACCTACGGAATTTTCACAAACGGTCTTGACACATTTAATAAAGCATATGAGGACGGTATAATCGATGCAGTATTTGGCACGAATCTTACCTACCGCTCACCTGAGCTTCTTGCAACTCCGTGGTTCCATGAGGTTGACTGCTCAAAGTATATAGCCTATTACATTGCATCCCTTAATCACGATATGTCGATTTCGGATGTAATAGATCCCCATCAAAAGATTTCAGCATTGCTTGAAAAGTACAATGCAAACAAGTAACACCGATAACACAGTAACACTATTAAATAAAGGCGGCTCTTGTGCCGCCTTTTTGGTAAGGAGGATTAAGCAATGATTTACGCTGCTATTGTAGCATCAGGTACAGGCAAACGAATGGGAGCCGATATTCCTAAGCAGTTTTTGCCGATAGGAGGAAAACCGATAATTGTACGCACATTTGAGAGGTTTTTAAACGTTTTAGATATAGACCTTATCTATGCCGCAGTTTCCGGCGACTGGATCGAAAAAACTAAAGATATGTGCGCCGAGTTTGGACTTGATACAAAACGTATACGCCTTATAGAGGGAGGCAGCAGCCGCACCGATTCGGTATACAAGCTTCTTTGCCAAATAGAGCAAGAAAACGGTGTCGCCGACGGCGATGTAGTCTTAACTCATGACGGAGTGCGCCCATTTGTAAGCGAATGGGGTATTATACAAAGCATTGAAGCAATGAAGCATATGGATGGAGTTACCCTTTGCTGTGAATCTACCGATACCCTTCTGTACTCA
The DNA here is from genome assembly GCA_021199375.1 of Ruminococcus sp. GTDB lineage: Bacteria > Bacillota > Clostridia > Oscillospirales > Ruminococcaceae > YE71. The sequence continues at coordinate 51,503 of JAJQIB010000030.1, forward strand.
GAAAACGGTGAGGTGATAGACAAGGTGCCAAACCGCTCAAAGCTTTTTCGTGCGCAAACTCCTCAGACGTTTAAGCTAAAGACTCTGCTTGATGCTTACAGATCTCTTGACGATGAACAAAAATCTCACCTTACCGACACTGCAAGCATTTTCACGAGTGTGGGACTACCGGTAGGACTGATACGAGGAAGCGATAGAAACATAAAAATCACAACACCATTTGACATGAAGCTGGCGCAGATTATGGCGCAAGACTATGAGGATGAAATATGAAAAGAATTTCGCTTAATAAAAACTGGACCTTGACAACCGAGCGATTTGGCTCGCTTGAATGCGAGGTGCCCTGCTCACTTTACTCGACACTTTTGACTCACGGTAAAATTGAAAATCCCTACTACCGTGAAAATGAGTACATCTCAACATCTCTTTGTGATGATGACTGCGACTTTGAATGTAGCTTTATCGCTGATGAGGATACACTTAATTCTGAAAATATCAGACTTATTTTTGACGGCATAGATACCATCGCAGACATATACTTAAACGGTGTGCTTTTAGGAAGCACTAACAATATGCACTGCACATGGGAATTCGATGTAAGCAAAAGCTTAGCTAAAGAAAACAAGCTTAGGCTTCACATTTACTCGCCTAACAGATGGATAGCCGACAAGCAAAACGAGCGTCCGCTGTGGGGAGTTTCATCTACAATGGCAGGATATCCTCATATGAGAAAGGCTCACTGTATGTTTGGCTGGGACTGGGGTCCTATGCTTCCCGATATGGGAATCTGGCGAGATGTTTCACTTTTAGCATACGACACAGCTAAAATCGAGGACGTACTGATAACGCAAAAGCATGAAGCTAACTCGGTGACACTTAATGCAAGGCTTAACGCAAGCGAGCATTTTGACACGGCATTCATGCAGGTTTATTCGCCCGAAGGCGAGCTTGTAGCCGAATGCAAGGCAGATGGTGATGACAATAAAGCCTTGCTTTGCGCTGAAATTAAAAATCCCAGACTTTGGTGGACAAATGGTCTCGGCGAGCATCCGCTTTATACAGTAAAAGCTTACATATATTCTAATGGAAAAATGCTTGACGAAAGAAGCGAAAGAATAGGGCTTCGCACGCTTGAGATAAGTCAAGACGAGGACGAGTTCGGTCACGAATTTTGCTTTAAGCTAAATGGGAAAAAGATTTTTGCAATGGGTGCAAACTACATTCCTGAGGATCAGATTGTGGTGAATTGCACTAAAGAGCGTACACGCAAGCTGCTTGAGGACTGTGCAGCGGCAAATTATAATCTTATCCGTGTGTGGGGCGGCGGAATTTATCCTGATAATTACTTTTATGACCTTTGTGACGAGCTAGGTATTATCGTTTGGCAGGACTTCATGTTCGCCTGCTCAGCATATCTTCTTACTGACGAATTTGAAGCTGCAATAAGACATGAAATTCGTGACAACGTAATAAGGCTTAGAAATCACGCAAGCTTAGGACTCTGGTGCGGCAACAACGAAATCGAGTCGGCTTGGGTAGAATGGGGACTTCCTAAGGATGAGCAGGCTAAAGCCGACTATCTTATCATTTTTGAACAGATTATCCCCGAAGCTTTGCGTGAGTACGGCGGTGAAACCTTTTATCATCCCTCATCGCCCTCATCAGGCGGCGGATTTAAGGATCCGTCATCAAACAAAGCGGGAGATATGCACTACTGGGCGGTGTGGCATTCGCTAAAGCCCATTGAGGACTTTAGAAAATACTGCTACAGATTTTGCTCAGAATACGGCTTTGAATCACTTCCGTCAATAAAAACTCTTGAAACCATCGCAGATAAATCTAAGGGAGATTTTGACCTTATGTCGCCCGTTATGGAGGCTCACCAAAAATGCGGTCAGGGAAATGAAAAAATCATGTTCTATCTGGCTCAGATGGTTCGCTACCCCTACAGCTTTGAGCGACTAATCTACTCGTCACAGCTATTACAAGCTGATTGTATTCGCTCAAATGTCGAGCATATGAGAAGACACAGAGGTCAGTGCATGGGCTCAGCATATTGGCAGGTCAACGACTCAAATCCCGTTATCTCATGGTCGAGCATAGATTACTATGGCAGATGGAAGGCTCTGCACTACTATGCAAAACGTTTCTATGCTCCGATTTTGCTGTCACTGGAGGACGGTGATATAAGTGCGCTTAGGTTTAATATCTCAAACGAGCGACTATCCGACTTCGATGGCGAGGTGCGCTGGAGCTTGCGAGATAATAAATCAAGCATAATAAAAAGCGGCAGGCTTACAGCTCACGTAAAATCCCTTAATGCAGCCTATCTTGATGCTCTTGACTTGTCAGACGAGCTTGATGACAGATTTGACAGACGTACTCGTTATCTTGAGTACTCTCTTTACGAAAATGGTGTAAGGATAAGTCAAGCAAGCACTATTTTTGTGCGTCCCAAGGAATTTGAATTTTTAGATCCTAAAATCACAGTGACAGCTAAAGCTTCTGGTGACGCCTGGATTATTACCCTTTCAGCAGAATGCTTTGCTAAATCTGTTTGTCTTGATTTTGATGATAGAGATGCCATTTTTGAGGACAACTGGTTTGACATCCACGCAAAAGAAAGCGCAAGAATTACTCTTAAAAAGAATCGCTTAAGTAAGCCCTTTGCAAATGAGAATGAGCTGACCCAGCATTTCACAATTGAAACGAACTACGAGGGATAAAATTAACCGACAGTGTAAAAAATGCACTGTCGGTTTTTGTTACCTACACATATCAAGAAAGTATTTGTGTACCGTCAAATCGTCATTTAGCTCAGGATGAAAGGCTGTTACAAGCATATTATCCTGCCTTGCGGCTACAATTTTGCCATCTACATTAGCCAGTGGCTCAGCTTGTCCATAAGCCTCTAAAATATACGGCGCACGAATAAAGGTCATGGGAATTTTGCCCATCCCTGCAAAATCCTCTTCTGTTGAAAAGCTTCCAAGCTGTCTTCCGTACGCATTTCTACACGCAGCTATATCCATGAGTGACAAATGCTCACCGCCATTTTCTACTCGCTTAGCCAAGAGAATAAGTCCCGCGCAAGTACCAAAGGTCGGTAATCCCTCTTTTATACGTGTTTTTACATCATCAAACAAATCAAGCTCACGCAGCAGCTTATCCATAACGGTGGATTCGCCACCGGGAATTATAAGTCCATCAAAGCTGTCATTAAGGTCACGCCTTTGTCTTATCTCCTTAGCCTGTGCGCCTAGCTGCCAAAGCTTTTTTTCGTGCTCAATAAAGGCTCCCTGAAGAGCAAGTACAGCAATTTTCATCACTTTCCGCGCTCCGCCATAAGTAGCTCGATTTCCTGCTCGTTAATTCCTACCATAGCCTCTCCTAAATCTTCAGAAAGCTCAGCAAGCATTTTCGCATCGTTAAAGTTTGTAACCGCCTTCACGATCGCAGCAGCACGCTTTTCGGGATTGCCTGATTTAAAGATTCCTGAACCCACAAAGACGCCCTCAGCACCAAGCTGCATCATAAGTGCGGCATCAGCAGGTGTTGCAACTCCGCCTGCCGCAAAGTTTACAACCGGCAGCTTGCCATTTTCACTAACGTATTTTACAAGCTCGTAATCCACCTGTAAATCCTTAGCCGCCTGAAAAAGCTCATCCTTGCTCATTGAGGTCAAACGCTTAATTTCGCTCTGCATCATCCTCATATGACGAACAGCCTGAACAACATCACCTGTACCCGGCTCGCCCTTGGTGCGTATCATTGACGCTCCCTCGCTTATTCTGCGAAGCGCCTCGCCTAGATCCTTAGCGCCACATACAAAGGGCACGTCAAACTGCGTTTTGTCAATATGATATTTGTCGTCAGCAGGTGATAAAACCTCGCTTTCATCTATGTAGTCAATTTCAATTGCCTGCAAAATCTGTGCTTCTGCAAAATGTCCAATACGGCACTTTGCCATAACGGGAATGGATACAGCATCCTGAATACCCTTTATCATTTTAGGATCGCTCATTCTCGAAACTCCGCCTGCCGCACGGATATCAGCAGGGATTCTCTCAAGCGCCATAACAGCACATGCTCCCGCTGCTTCGGCAATTTTCGCCTGTTCGGGCGTGGTAACATCCATAATTACACCGCCCTTTAGCATCTGTGCCAAATTCTTATTAAGCTCGTATCTCTCACTCATTGCAAATTACTCCTTCAAAAAAAGATTGTATAGCATCATTATAAAATGTAAAAGTAGAATTTGCAAATTTTAAAAATTCAAGCTAATCAAATTCGTTTTTGTATAATATGAACAACAAGTGCAAGCGTTTTGACTGGATTTTTATGAAAAAGTACATATAAAATATGGAATGAAAGCATCCAAAAATCACATAATGGTCATTTTACACAAATTATAGCTGATATTTCGTCAGCTTATTGTTCAATAGGTAGAAAAGAAAAATAATAATACACATACTCTTCAAGCTTAAGCCCCTGCTCTCGAATAATTTTCGCATGCTCCTCTCCAACAAAGCGATAGTGCCACGGCTCATAGGCTATTCCAGTCAGATGCTCCTTCATCCTAGGATAGCGCAGAATAAAGCCAAAGCGTGCGGCATTTTTACAAAGCCATCTTCCCTGCTCAGTTGAATAAAAATCATCCTGCGTATCATCCCAATCAGGAGAGCAAAAATCCACAGCAAGTCCTGTTTCATGCTCACTGTGTCCGGGTCTCGCCAAATACCTCGCACAAAGCCGCTCAGCCGTGTCCTTTGATAATCCGTCACACATATACTCAGCGACACTCCTTTGCCAAAGCCTTTGCTGGTATTCCTCGCTCCGATATCCGGACAAAGCCTTAATCTCAACAAAATCGGACATTGCTGCCCTTAATAACGAATTAAGTGCCTCCGCCGCCCTTTGCTCCATCATTACATTTGCAGCATTCACAAGATGCAAATCCAGCTTACACGGCACCTTATGTACGCTGTCAACTATTATCAGATAATCCATTCAAAGCACCTCCCTTTTACATTCTATGACAGCATAGCTTCAAGCGTTCACGCATAGAATAATGTATATTATAATGATATATCAATAGGAAGGTGAAAGCATGAATTTAAAAAGCAGCTGCCGCACATCACTTTGTGTAATAACAGCTTGTACCATTGTACCACTCGGAGTAAGCTGTGCCTGTAGCGCAGTACCTAAGGTTTCGGACGCCGTGGTTTATTCAGTCGTAAAGGAGATGGGAGGTGGTGTGAGCATTTCGCAGGATATAGACGATAGCTTGTATGATGGATACATAGTCGGTTCAACTGCAGCAGATATGGAGGCAGCGCCTCAGGAAATTGAGATAAAGCTTCCTGAAGGAACTCTGATACCTACTCCTCTTCCTTCGCAGGAGGTGATTGACGCCTTGCCATATTCCAATGACGGTGATGCAAATGATGGTATAATCGAGAAAACCAGCTTTGGAGTTTACAGCGGTGAGCAATACTTTGATTTGACAGATGGAGGGCAGGTCAGAAACTGCACATCGCTTTCAAATCAAGATCTTATAGAGGCAAGCGATGATGGGCGAGCATTCGACATAGAGATCGGTTCGGACGAGCCTCAGGTGATTATATACCACACTCACACCACTGAAACCTATGAGCTTGAGGACAAGAGCTATTATGATGCAAGCTTTAATGCTAAAACCACCGAGCCGGATAAAAATATGACCGCTGTGGGAGATAAGATATGTGAGCAGCTCGAAGCACAGGGAATAACTGTGATTCATGATACGCTTGTGCATGACTATCCAAGCTACAATGCAGCCTACGATTCAAGTCGTGAAACGGTAAGTGAGCTTTTAGAGGAGTATCCGAGTGTAAAGATTGCGCTTGACATTCATCGTGATGGAATTGAAACGGAGGAGGGTGTAAGGCTTGCCCCCGTAGCCGAAATTGATGGCAAGGAGGCAGCACAGATTATGATAATCTCAGGCTGTGACGACGGAACTATGGATATGCCTAACTATATGGACAACTTTAGGTTTGCATGTGAGCTTCAGTCGGAATGCGAAGGACTGTTCAGTGGTCTTACCCGCCCCGTGCTGTTTGACTATCGCTTTTACAATCAGGATCTTACAAGCGGTTCCTTGCTAATAGAGGTAGGCTCTCATGGAAACACGCTAGATCAGGCGCTTTACAGCGGTGAGCTTATCGGAAAAGCACTTGCAGCACTTCTGACCGAGCAAGTGTAAACAATATGTAAACATTTCATTTTGTGTTCTCATTCTCATTGACACAATCCCCTTTTAATGCTAAAATTAAATCATAAAACAAATATCAGGGGTGATGCCTAAATGGACGAAGAAAATGTTATAAAAACAGATGAAAAGCCTAAGCATTCCAACAAAAAAATCATAACTGCGTTTGCGGCTATGGCAATAGTTATAATCGCTCTTATAATTACCGTAACTGTGCTTGCAGTTAAAAGCAGTAACGATACAAGCAGTGATTCTACATCAAGCAGCATAGCGGCTAATGCTGACGAGGTCGATAACGAGGATGAGGCTAGTACGCAATCAGATGAGGATACTGAAAATGAGAATGAAGAGGTATCTGAAGCTGACGAAAATGACAGCGAATCCAACAACGATGAGGACGACTCTGAAGAAGAAAAAGCAGAAGAAGTCGGATATGTGTTCTACTACAGCGGCGACAACTCCTGGGAAGATGGAGACATAACCATGACAGGCATGGAGATGAGCTTTACTAACGGCGGAGATGCTATAGACAGCTGGACGCTTGTGCTTGAAATTGAAGGTCTGTCAAGCTGTGAGGGCTGGAGTGGAACCTATGAATGTGATGGTGACACCCTAACAATTACACCTGCCGAATACAACGCAGCTGTGGCATCAGGCGGTACGGTAGAAGGCTTAGGCTGCAACATAGGCACAAAGGGCGATTTAAATGTAATAAGCGCCAAGCTTAACGGGGAGGAATGCACGGTGAAAAAGGGCAGCGCACCTAAAAGCAGCAGCTCAAGCAGCGATACACAGGAAACCTCTGCTGATGTTGACATAGATGAGCTGCTTGAACGGACAAGTGATGCAAAGCAGGGAGATGACTGGCTTCACACTGATGGAAATAAAATCTACGACTCTGAGGGTAAGGAGGTTTGGCTTACAGGTGTCAACTGGTTTGGCTACAACACAGGCACTAACACATTTGACGGACTATGGAACAGTGTACTCACCGACTCGGTAAAGTCAATTGCCGACCACGGCTTTAACCTTATTCGTGTCCCCTTTTCGGCAGAGCTTATAAATCAGTGGTCAGACGGCGAATATCCCCAGGCAAATTATAACAATGCCTACAATCCAGAGCTAAACTCGATGAACAGTCTTGAGATTTTCGACTATTTTTTAAAGCTTGCTGAACAAAACGGCATTAAGGTCATGATTGATATCCACTGTGCCGAAACGGATGCATCGGGACATAACGTGAATCTGTGGTACACCGAAAAAATATCGGTAAATCAGTACTATGCGGCACTTGAATGGATGGCGGAGCGTTACAAGGATAATGATACTATTATAGCCTACGACCTTAAAAACGAGCCTCACGGAAAGCCGTATGAGGGTGATGCGGCAGCTAAATGGGACGACTCTACCGACGATAACAACTGGAAGTATGTGGCAGAAACAGCGGCGCTTAAGGTGCTTGCTAAAAATCCAAATGTGCTTATTATGGTCGAGGGAACCGAAACTCAGCCCAAGAAAAACGGAAACTACACCACAAACGATGACGATTACTACTTCAACTGGTGGGGAGGTAATCTTCGTGGAGTTAAGGACTATCCGATAGATTTAGGAGAATATCAGGACAAGCTTGTTTATTCTCCTCACGACTATGGTCCTACTGTATACGAGCAGCCATGGTTTGAGGGAGATTATGACTACGATTCTCTAATGGAGGACTGCTGGGAGGACAACTGGTTTTATATCTACGAGGATGAAACCGCTCCCTTGCTCATCGGCGAATGGGGCGGATATATGACCGAGCCCAATATTACATGGATGACGCACCTTCGCACGCTGATAAAGAAATACCATCTGCATCACACCTTCTGGTGCTATAATGCAAATTCAGGTGATACGGGCGGATTAGTGCTAGATGACTTCACGACGTGGGATGATGAAAAATACGAATTTGTAAAGGAGGTTCTCTGGCAGGAGGATGACAAATTTGTAGGACTCGACCACGAAATTCCACTTGGTGAAAACGGTATTACGCTTTTGGATGCTAAAGGACTATAAAAATATTCTCCGCACTCTTATCGGGAGTGCGGAGATTTTTTATGAAGAAAAAACTTTTACAATTTGTTAATAGGTTTTCGGGTAAAATCAGCTATTTACTATTGACAACAGTCAAGAAAAGTGATATAATTCTAATTGTTCGCTTTAAAGCAATAAACCATAAAATCTTTAAAGCACAAAAGAGTTATGAAAGGATGAATAAAAATGTCAGCAAAAAAGGGAGATTTAATCTCATACAGACCGGACATCAAGCTTTTAGATGCAACTATTCGTGATGGAGGACTTGTAAACGACTTTTACTTTTCAGACGAATTCATCAAAGAGCTTTATCAAACTAACATAAAGACCGGAATAGAATACATGGAGTTCGGCTACAAGGCTTCAAAGAAGCTTTTTGACGTAAACAAATTCGGAAAGTGGAAGTTCTGCGATGAGGAATCTATAAGAGAAATCGTTGGAGAGAACAACACAGATCTTAAGATAGCGGTAATGGCAGATGTAGGACGCTGCGACTACAAGGAGGACATTATACCCTCAAACGAGAGCGTAATCGACACAATACGTATTGCCACCTACACTCATCAGATGCCTGCGGCACTCGAAATGATTGAGCACTGCCATAATCTCGGCTATGAAACGACTGTAAACATCATGGCAATTTCTGCAAGTCGTGAAGAGGATGTTGACAAGGCACTCGAAATGGTATGTGAAAGTCCCGTTGACGTAATTTACCTTGTAGACAGCTATGGCTCGCTTTATCCCGAACAGGTGCGTGAGCTTGCCGCAAAGTACTGCAAAGCAGCAGAGGCTGCAGGCAAAAAGGTAGGCGTACATATGCACAACAATCAGCAGCTGGCATTTGCGAATACCATCGAAGGAATCTCGCATGGTGCAAGCTTCTGTGATGCTACAATGAGCGGAATGGGAAGAGGCGCAGGAAACTGCTTTATGGAGCAAATGCTAAGCTTTCTGAGAAATCCCAACTACCAGCTATCCCCTGCTCTTGAGTTCATCCAAAAGTACATAGCTGAAGAGAAAGCAAAGGGCTCAGTATGGGGCTATGATCTTCCCTACATGATGACAGGTGCGCTTAACCGTCATCCACGTGCCGCAATCGCCTTTATCAAAGAAGGCAAAACCGACTACAACGGACTTTATCAAGATCTTCTTTATGAAATAAGCTGATTTAAACAATCTTTCGACAAATGCTTAGAAAAGTTCATAATATATGTGTACAATATAGATGTCGGTGTGGTTTGGCTTAAAAAAGGAGAGGGCAAATGATAAAACTCATAGCAACGGATATTGACGGCACGCTTGTAAACCAAGATAAGCAGCTGCCGCCTGATTTTGACGAGCTGCTTGAAGCGCTTAAAGAAAAGGGTATATCCTTTGCAGTGTCGAGCGGAAGAAGTCTTGTTGCACTTCAAGAGCAGTTTGGCTCATACATGAATGACATTTCAATAGTTTGCGACAATGGCGCTCTTATTATGGACAAGGGCTCAATACTCAGCTGTTCAGTTATGCCAAGAAGCAGGGTAATTGAAATTATAGATGTTTGTGAGCAAAACGACATGATTCCTCTGCTTTGTACTCCATATACTACCTTCATACCGAAGGGAAATGCCGAATACCGTGAGGAGGTCGCACTTTACTACAAAAAACGTGATGTGCTTGACGATTTGCGACTGTATGATGGCGAAGTGACAAAGGTTGCGATTTTTCAAAAGGACGGAATCGAGCAAAATGGACTTGAGCTTTTGAAGCGGCACTTTGGCTCAAGCATGGGAGTCGTGCTCTCAGGCTTTTATTGGGCAGATATCATGAATACCGGCGTCACCAAGGGCAGAGGTGTACAGGTTCTTCAGCAGCGACTCGGTGCATCCTACGAAAGCACTATGGCATTTGGCGACTATCTCAACGACATTGATATGCTAAACTCAGCATACTACAGCTTCGCAATGAAAAATGCGCATCCACAGGTAAAAAGTGCTGCAAATTTTCAGACCGGCTCTAATGATGAGTTTGCGGTTGTCAAGGAAATAAAAAAGCTAATTTTTCCACAGGAATAAATACAAAGGCGGTAAAAATCCGCCTTATGGGGCATTAGCGCAGTTGGTAGCGCACAACACTGGCAGTGTTGGGGTCAGGGGTTCAAATCCCCTATGCTCCACTTTAGAAAAGATGGCGAAATATGACATAATAAAGGCTGTTACCCAATTGGTAATAGCCTTTATCCATTTTGCACAAATATTATTCTATAAACTTGTGCAAGTATACAAATTTTTAATTGTCCTTACTTTGACCCAAGACATGAGATATAATATAATTGTAAGGACAGAGAGAATGCTAAATGCAAATCCTGTCTTACAATCCCTCTGAAGCAGTCGATGCCCCTTTCAAATACTAGCCTTTATCATTGTCACCTTTCGGCTGCTTCTAAATGACATTCCTAAAAATTCATAATAAAACACTTCTAGCAAAGCACCGATTCAATTCTGAGTCGGTGTTTTGCTCGCAGACACTTGACAGTTTCGCCTTAATAATGTATAATAAATATTGATTGATTTTTATGGATTGGAGAGGCATGCTATGCGAGCGAGATTTGTTACAATTGCATTTATGGCTATTTTGCTATGCTCTTGCTCGAATGGAAATGAAATTCGTGAGTACGATGCGCCTGATTCAAATAATGCCTCCTCTCAAATAGATACTACAAGCAATAGTGAGTCCTCAGACGTGACAAGCAGTGATACTGAAAAGGAAACCGAGAAGGAGTCTAGCGATAATAAGCTGTATGATGTGACACCAATTTCCGATGCCTATCATAATGGTGACACCTCTAATCTATCCGATTTTGACCTGACAATTTACAATAAAGCCTGCGAGGTGCTTGATGAGATTATCAGTGAGGATATGAGCGACTACGATAAGGAGCTTGCTGTGCATGATTGGCTTGTTGAAAACTGCACCTATGACAGCGGAGCAATGAGCGCAATACCTCATCCCAGTGAAAACTGCGACAATCCATACGGTGCGCTTATTAACGGCGAGGCTATATGCAGTGGATACACAACGACATTTAGAATGCTTATGCAGATGCTTGATATCCCATGCGGAACGGTACATGCTGCGGACACAGAAGGGGATGAGCATGCTTGGAACACAGTAGAGATTGATGGCAGCTGGTATTATGTCGATTGCACATGGGATGACCCCGTGCCCGATGAGGACGGACGTCTTGAAAGACACCTGTACTTTAATATATCACTGGATGAAATCTCTCAACGTCATATTATGCCGAACGGAGTGCCAACTACAGATAGTAACGAGTACTCATACACAAGTCAAAACGCAGTAGAGATTGATGAGCTTTCACAAATAGACGAGGCTATTAAGCGTGCAATCGAGCAAAATGACGATAGCGTGGTGCTTATTCCGAATGAGAGCTTTGGAATCGACTTAAGCAGCACCGATGAGCTTGATGACAGCTTCTCGTTTAGTGGTGAATTTGAGGATGCGCTTATTGAGGCGCTCGAGGAAAACGAATGCAGCTATATACGCACAATAAGACGTGAAACCAATAAGGGCAACGCGCTTTATGTGATATTTGAGCTTGAGTGAGGTGGACTATGAAATTTCGTCCTTGCATAGATATACATAATGGAAGTGTTAAGCAGATTGTCGGCTCGTCACTTAAGGATGACGGAAGTGCAGCTGATAATTTTATATCAGAGCTGGATGCAGACTTTTACGCAAAGCTTTACCGAGCTCATGGGCTTAATGACGGACATATCATAATACTTAACCCTAAGGGCAGTGAATACTATAACGCAGACCTTGAGCAGGCAAAAAAGGCGCTTGACGCATATCCGGGCGGATTGCAGATAGGCGGCGGAGTAAACCTTAACAATGCATGTGATTTTTTAAATATGGGAGCGTCAAAGGTCATTGTTACAAGCTTTGTCTTTCATGATGGCGAGATTGACTTTGATCGACTTGGCAGGCTTACTGAGCTTGTAGGGAGAAAACGCCTGGTGCTGGATCTCTCATGCAAAAGACAGGGAGAGGAATACTTTATAGTTACTGACAGATGGCAAAGGCTTACAAACGTAAAGCTGTGCGTTAGTACCATGCAGAGGCTAAGCGATTACTGCGATGAATTTTTGGTTCATGCTGCGGATGCTGAGGGAAAAGCTAAGGGAATTGAAATTCCGGCAGCCGAAATTTTGGCAAGCTCACCTATAAATTGCACCTACGCAGGTGGAATTTCAAGCCTTGAGGATATACAGCTGCTTGAAAAAATAGGTGATGGAAGGATAGATTTTACCGTAGGAAGTGCGCTTGACATTTTCGGCGGAAGTATATCGCTTGATGATATTATTGATAAATTTGGGAGCTAATATAGATTGACAACGGAGGAAACAGCTATGGCAAAGAAAAGGGTTGCCGTTATCTTTGGCGGCAAATCAAGTGAGCATGATGTATCGCTTGTATCAGCAGCTCACATAATCGAGAGCATACCTGAGGATGAATACGAGGTTATTTGCATAGGCATAACTAAACGTGGTCATTGGGTAAAATACATAGGAAGCATAAGCGAGATTCCAAGTGGAAAATGGGAAATGCATCCGGATAATGTGCCCTGCATAATGAGTCCGGATCCACTTCATCATGGCTTTATTGTTATGAGAAACGACGGCACATTTGACTATCTCAAGGTAGATTGTGTTTTCCCGGTTCTTCACGGTAAAAATGGTGAGGATGGCACCATTCAGGGACTTTTTACGTTAAGCGAGGTTCCCTTTGTTGGATGTGACATGATCTCATCAGCAAACTGTATGGACAAGGAAATGACTCACGTTATCCTTGAGGCAAACGGCATAAAAATGGCAAAGTATATCACTATGCGTTATGATGAGCTTGACAGGATAGATGAGGTTATAGAAAGGGCACAAAAAGAGCTTAGCTATCCTATGTTCATTAAGCCCTGCTGTGCGGGTTCGTCGGTAGGTGTTTCAAAGGCAGAAAATGCGCAGGAAATTCGTGCGGGAATTATGCTTGCTTTTTTATCCGATAAAAAGCTTTTAATCGAGCAGGGAGTTGTAGGAGTTGAATGTGAATGTGCAATTATGGGAAATAATAATCCCATTGCTTCTACAGTAGGTGAAATAAGAAGTGCAAACGAAGGATTTTACGATTTTGAATCTAAGTATGAGGATGAAAATTCGCAGACCGTCATCCCTGCAAATATTAGTGATGAAGCGATTCAAAGAATTCGCTCGCTTGCGATAAAGGCTTACAAGGCTATCGGATGTAGCGGAATGGCAAGATGCGACTTCTTTCTATGTGATGGTGACGAACCTGTACTAAATGAAATAAACACCATTCCGGGACATACCTCAATCAGTATGTATCCTATGCTTATGGAGCATGCCGGGCTTACACCTGAGCAGCAAGAGCAAAGGCTAATTGAGCTTGCGTTTGAGCGTGGCAACGGGTAGGTGTGAAATATGGTAGAAACACTTAGCGGCAAGCTTAATGATGGAGCAATAGGCGTATTCGATTCGGGAGTAGGCGGACTCACCTGCGTCAAAGAGCTTATAAGGCTTATGCCGCACGAAGATATTGTATATCTAGGCGATACGGCTAGAGTTCCATATGGAACAAGAAGCCAAGAGACTATAGCGGACTATGCAAAGCAGGATATAGCCTTTATGGAAAAGCATAATGTAAAGCTGCTGCTGGTAGCCTGCGGCACGGTGTCTGCCGTCATGCAGTCGGTACCCATCTTTGAAGGCTCGTCGATATGCTGCTACAGCGGAGTGATAATTCCTGCGGTAGATGCTGCTATAGCTGCAACAAAAAATGGTAAAATCGGAGTCATTGCTACTCCTGCCTCAATTCGCTCAGGATGCTACGAGGAGGAAATTCACCGACTAAAGCCTGATGTTGAGGTTTTCAGCAGAGCAGGCGCACTTCTTGTACCATTAGCTGAGGGCGGATACACAACTCCGGGATGCGAACCAGCGGAGTTTTTTGTGCGAGAATATCTAAGTGAAATCAAAGCAAAGGGCGTTGACACGCTTATTATGGGCTGTACCCACTATCCGCTCTTTGAAGAAATTGTCGGCAAATTTATGGGCGAGAACGTAGCACTAATCTCTCCCGGTGCTGTAACGGCTAGACTGGCGTATGATGCGCTAAAGGCTCAAAATGCACTAAATTGCGACACACACAAGGCTAATATTGAGCTATACTGTACCGACAGCGTAGAGCTTTTCAAGGAAAATGTCGAGCGATTTTTAGGCGGAGAGATTGATGCCAAAATCTCTCAATGCAAGCTTTGAGGTGATGGTATGGACGAGCAAATAGGCGAGCTTAAAATTATCACCGTAACCGACGGAGAAAGGCAAACCACCAAAACCAGCTGCAAATTTAAACAGATAAAGGGTGGATACGAAATAGCCTTTGATGACACTGTTTTACGAATAGAAAACACCTGTGTGCAAATTGAGCGGCGAGGTGAAATGAGCTATCTTATGCAAATAAGGCAAGGCATACAAACAAATTGTGTGATGAAAACCGACTATGGTGAAATTGAGATGAGCATACTCGGAAAAGAGCTCAAGTGCAATCTGGGAAATCATGGCGGTGGTGCAGTTATCGGCTATATAAGCAGCATGGGAGCACAGTCATCAAGCGTAAGAGTAAGCCTTTTTGTTAAAGCTTAAGAAATGACATACAAAAAAGCAGAAGCTTTAAGGCTCCTGCTTTTTTTACGATCTGACAATTTACTTAATTTTGCTCCTCAATTTCCTTAATGAGCGCAAGTCTGCGCTTGTGACGCTCATCCTCGGAAAATGGAGTATTAACAAACGTATCGACTAAATCAAGTGCTGTACCCTCGCCCACAACTCTTGCGCCAAAGCATAGCACATTTGCATTGTTATGCTCACGGGTAAGACGTGCTGAAAAGCACTCGGAGCAGCAGGCTGCTCTTATGCCTTTGAATTTGTTAGCCGCAAGGCTCATGCCAACTCCCGTGCCGCATATTAGTATACCAAGATCTGCTTCACCGCTCAAAATCCTTTCGCAAACAGCTCTTGCCGCTACGGGATAATCGCATTTTTCGCCTTCGGCGCATCCTAGGTCTATGCACTCAAATCCCTGATTGACAAGATGCTCAATCACCTTAAGCTTAAGACCTGGTGCTGCGTGATCATTTCCTATTGCAATTTTCATATGTATTCCTCACTCTCTGTGTGCTTTATCCTTTTCGGCTTTTGTTTCCTGTAGATACGCAGCCGATAAATCAAAAGAATCTATTAAATATTCGGGATTTTCTTCAAGAGCCATGCAAAGTGAAGATGCTTTTTGAAGTCTTGAGGCAAATGGCGCACATCTGACATTTTCATCATGTGAAAAGCACTCCTCCTTAATTTCCTCACAGCAGTCCCCCACAAGCAAAGTATCATCCTTAACAAGCGATAAAAGCTCATTTATATCACATACTCTATCAGGCTCTGCTTGAGCTATACGCTTACCATCTGATTCAAACGCTCCACTATAAACTATACCCTTACGAGCCGCCATTACGCTTACAATTCTCCCTCGATGAGCTGCACAGCTATACGCAAGTGCCTCAAGTGTAGAAATTCCCGCACATTTTAAATTTGGCGCTCCCATACATATTCCCTTCACTGCCGCTATACCGATTCTGAGTCCTGTATATGAGCCCGGTCCCTTTGCACATGCCACTGCATCAAGATCTGAAAAATCAAGCTCACAATCGCTCATAAGCTCCTTTACTATAGGAAGTATTATCTGTGAGTGGGTAAGGCGGGTGTAAACGCTTTTTTCAGCAAGCAGCATACTGCCGTCACTTATTGCAACAGATGCCACCTTGCCCGAGGTATCAATCGCCAATATCTTCAAAGCGCTCATCTCCTGTCAAAGTAATCTCACGGCAATCATCATCGACTCTTTTAATGTCAATATAAATTGTATCTATTGGCAGCTCGTCAGAAATATTCTCACTCCATTCGACACAAATTACACTATTATCATCCATGTAATCGTAAAATCCCGTAGTTTCAAGATCTGCCGATGAGGTTATTCGATACATATCAAAGTGATAAAGGCTTAACGGAGTATCTGCATGATACTCATTTACAAGTGCAAATGTCGGAGAGGTCACCTCGTCACCTAAGCCCATTCCGAGCGAAATCCCTCTCGTCATGGTGGTTTTGCCTGCGCCTAGTCCTCCCGTGTATGCCAAAACCTCACCGCCCTTTAGACGACTGCCAATTTTTTTGCCAAGCTCTATAGTTTCATTAGCCGAGCGTGTAATAATTTTCATCACTCGTCCTCCAAATTCATGAAATACCAATCAAGCAAAAGATCCACCATTCTGCCATAGGATTTTTTGCCATCCTCAACTCCGTTTAGCTTTAAGGATGCCTCCATCGCTTTATCAGAAGCCTTCGCCACCGTTTCAGAGTCGATAATCCCCTCATCACTCTCCTGAACCTCCTGCCAATAGGCTACATTGCCATTCCAGTCAGTTCTTACTCCATCAGAAAGCTCGTTATAAAGCCTGCTCACCGTTTCGTCCGAGCAATTATCCTCACACTTTGACAGAACATACTTAAGTGCTCTTAAGCTTCCGCTGTAATTGTACTCGGTATTGTCACTTTCATAGCAGGCTAAAAATCCGATGAAGTTCGCCTCGTCCTCTCTAATAAAGCCCTTAGTGTGAGCAAGCTCGTGACATACCGTGTCGGGCATATTAAGAGAATACATCTGATCGTTATAGTTAGCCTCCATAGTAAAGGGAAAATAAATTCCCATGAGGTATTGCTGTGACATGAAAAACGAGTTTATTACCGATTTTGGCGTAGTATAGTAGCCATCAAGCTGAGGATATTCCTCCGCAAGATTAAGCATAGCCTCTTTAGCAGTTTCGTCAAGATCTGCTGTAAGCACAAATTTTCCCTCATCGTCACGCTCAACCTGCTCAGAAAAAGCATTGGTTTGCTCTATTAAAAAATCCGCAAGCTGCTCAAGCTGTGAGGGAGTGTAGGTTTCACCCGGATAATCATACATCTCAGCAAAGGACGGAGTGTGATAAAGCACAAAGCAGTTTAGCGTTTCGGTCAAAAGTATGTATACTATAATCCATGCATAAGCATATATGTACACATGCCGAATTGTGCGTTTAGCATCCTTACTTTTGCGCTTAACTATCATTAGAACAACAAAGACTATAACAGATAAGGGCACTCCTATAAGCGCTATTATAATCAAAATCTCGCCTAAGGAAAAGGGAAGCTTTTCGGTCAAAAACGCAAACGGTGTGGTTATTACGGGAAAAATATTCTCTCGGTACCATCCTGCAAAGCTCTCGCTTAACCATGCAAGCAGATTTAATAAACCACAGAAAAGTATCAATCCTATTATGATATTTCGCTGAATTTTTCTGTGCTTGTTAGACAATTTTATTTTTTCTAAAGTCAAGACATTCTCCTTTTAGATTAGAAAAGACCGTAGATATTTCCGTCGTTATCCACATCAATTGAAAATGCTGCAGGCTTCTTGGGGAGTCCCGGCATTGTCATTATGTCACCTGTATAAACTACAATAAATCCTGCTCCGCTTGAAAGCTTGAGATCTCGTACCGTGATTTCAAAGCCCTGCGGCTTGCCTAGCTTTGTGGGATCATCAGATAGCGAATATTGCGTTTTTGCCACGCAAATTGGAAGATCTGTCTTGCCAAGCGCTTCAATTTCCTTAAGCGCCTTTTGTGCTTGAGCTGTGTAAATAACGCCATCCGCACGATAAATTTCACGAGCAACTGTTGCTATCTTGTCCTTGATTGATAGATTTACATCGTAAAGCGGAGCAAAGTGTGTCTCGGTTGAATCAATGGTATCACAAACCTTTTGTGCAAGGTCTGCTCCGCCTTCACCACCTTTAGCAAAAACCTCCGCCAGCGAATAGCTAACACCCATCTCATTGCAAACCTCTTCGATCACAGCAATTTCCGCATCTGTATCCGAGTGGAATCTGTTAATTGCAACCACAACGGGAACACCAAATTTGTGCATATTCTCAATGTGTGTTTTTAGATTAATAACTCCCTTTTTAAGAGCCTCAACATTTTCATCCGTAAGCTTATCCTTTGGCACTCCGCCATTGTATTTAAGCGCTCGAATTGTCGCTACCAGCACCACACAATTTGGCTTAAGTCCTGCATAGCGGCACTTTATGTCAAAGAACTTTTCAGCTCCGAGATCTGAGCCAAATCCAGCCTCAGTAATGGTATAATCAGCAAGCTTTAATGCAAGCTTTGTAGCTCTGACTGAATTACAGCCATGTGCAATGTTTGCAAAGGGCCCTCCGTGCATAATTGCAGGAGTGTTTTCAAGTGTTTGAACAAGATTTGGCTTTAGTGCGTCCTTAAGCAAAGCTGCCATAGCTCCACATCCGCCTAAATCCTTAGCGTATACCGGCTCACCGTCAAGATTGTATGCTACCAAAATGCGCTCAAGTCTAGCCTTTAAATCTGCAAGGTCATCAGCAAGACAAAGTATTGCCATAATTTCGCTTGCAACGGTAATCTGAAAACCGTCTTCACGAGGAACTCCATTTACCTTGCCGCCAAGTCCAACAATAACGTTTCTTAGCGCACGGTCGTTCATATCCATACATCTCTTAAAGAGTATTCTTCTCTGATCTATTCTAAGCGGATTGCCCTGCTGCATCGAATTATCAATTAGCGCACATAGAAGATTATTTGCCGCTGTTATAGCGTGCATATCTCCAGTAAAGTGAAGATTGATGTCCTCCATCGGCACAACCTGAGCATAACCGCCGCCAGCTGCTCCACCTTTAATTCCAAATACAGGTCCAAGTGAAGGCTCACGCAGCGCCAAAATAGCTTTTTTGCCAATCTTAGCCATAGCCTCGGCAAGTCCCACAGAAACTGTAGTTTTACCCTCGCCTGCGGGTGTCGGATTAATTGCCGTCACAAGTACAAGCTTGCCGTCAGGCTTGTCGCTAAGCTTTGTATAAAGCTGTTCGGAAAGCTTTGCCTTATAGTGTCCATAAGGCTCCAGGTCATCCTCATCAACTCCTAAGCCCCTTGCGACCTCGGTTATTTTAAGCATTTTAGCCTGCTTTGCAATTTCAATATCACTAAGCATATTTCTCATCCTTTCACTCTTCGTCAAGGGCTGCTACATTTTTGTAGTCCTTAACCGCTCGTATCTTTTCAATTCGATTTTCCTTTGCAGAGATTACACCAAAGGTTATATCACGCCATCTTACCGTTGGTGTTTGTCCTGACTCGGGTATATATCCTAAAAGGTCGGTGACAAATCCGCCCAGGGTATCATAATCAAGCTCGTCATCGTCATCGACTTTCTCGCTTAAATGCTCCATAGCATCATCAAAGTTTGCGCTTCCCAAAATATCAAAGGTGTGCGGAGTTATCTCTTGAATTTCCTCAACCTCATTTTGGTCGTATTCATCTCTGATGTTTCCGACTATGCATTCAAGCAAATCCTCCATGGTAACAATTCCTGCCGTGCCGCCGTACTCGTCTAAGACTACAGCTATCTGCTTATTTTTTTCTATGAAATAATCTAGCAGCTCGCCACAGCTTCCCGATTCGGGCACATACTTTACTTTGTGCATATAATCTCCGACACTTCCTCGTTCGCCATTCGGCTCAAGAATGAGCGGAAGCAAGTCCTTTATGTAGAGAATGCCACAAATATCGTCAATGGTTTCCTTATATACAGGGATGCGGGAATAACCGCTTTCAACAGAAGCTCTTACTGCCTCATCAAGTGGAGCGCCAAGCTCTATGGCACAAATTTCCGTTCGATGTGTCATAGCCTCATGCAGCTCCATGTCAGAAAACTCGAAAATGTTCGAAATCATCTCCGCCTGATCATCCTCAACGGTGCCCTTCTTGTTAGCAGCATCAAGCAGCTGCATAAGCTCTTCACCTGTGACAATCGGTGCGATATCTATCTTCTTCACTCCGCAAAGTCTAAGAAATCCACCTGATAATCCCGCATAAACTGCCTGAAAGGGTCTAAATACAAATAAATAGAGCCTGTAAATCCAAAATGTGCGCAATGCGAAGCGTTCGCCCAGCTTGCCGCCTAAGCAAAGTCCCTTAGGAATATTCACGCCAAAGGCAGAAATAATTACTGCTGAAGCCGCTATAATCAGCGCCGCCGTCAGAACCTCAACAAGCGTTAGCAAGCCGCCGCTAAGTTCGTTCCTTAAGCCTTGACAGACCGGCAAAAACAGTCGCTCGGTCATTACACCGGCAAGAAGTATTATAACCATTGTTCTTATCACTAGGTTTGTCTGCACTAATCTGTCAGGATTTTTAAGCAGCCTTTTTATTTGCCTTCCTTTTTTGCTGTCTTTAGCAAGCTTTTCAACCCGTTCACCGGGCAGCCCGATAAGTGCATTGCCGCAAGCGGTAAAAAAGCCCATTATAAATGACAAAACCAATAGCATCAATAATCCCTTACATAATCGCCCGACATCGTCCATATTAGATTATCCCTCCAATTTTTTTCATACATCTAATTTGTCCATACATATTATTTTACACCATAACCCCGCCATTGTCAAGCGGTGATGCGCTTTTTTAACACAAAAAGCGAACCCCGATATTGAGGTTCGCTTTAATCATTTGCTAATTATCAAACAGATGAATGCTCCTTAACGTAGCTAATTACTTCATCAACCGTTGTGAATGCAAGTCCTACTACTGTGTCAGCACAGCCATAGTAGATTGCTATTCTTCCAGTATCCTTGTCACAAAGTGTAGCGCAAGGGAAGGTTACGTTCTGTACATCGCCTACGCACTCATAGATTTCCTGAGGGCTGATAAGGTATTCTGCACATCTGTACTTAACCTTCCAGGGCTCGTCAATATCAAGAATGCAAGCTGAGAAGCTGTATACAAAGCCATTGCAGCTCTCAAGTACGCCATGATAGAAGCAAAGCCAACCTTCAGAGGTTTCTATCGGAATAGGACCTGCGCCAATCTTCTTTGACTCCCATCCCTTTAGGGGTCCCATAACGTGTCTGTGCTCGCCCCAATACTTCATATCAGGCGACTGCGAAATGTACATGTCACCGAAAGGAGTGTGACCACTATCAGAAGGACGTGAGAACATTAGATACTTGTTATTTATCTTTCTTGGGAAAAGTACGCCGTTTCTGTTGAAAGGTAAAAATGCATTCTCACACTGATAGAAGGTCTTAAAATCGTATGTATATCCAACACCGATAGTGGGCTTCCAATCATAAGCATTGCACCATGTTACCCAATATCTGTCCTCGATCCAGGTAACTCTGGGGTCATATCCGTATCCCCAATAGTTTACTTCTTCTGTAGCCTTATCAGCCTGTACAAAGTGGATTCTTTCCTCATCCAGCTTCCAGTTGATTCCGTCATCAGAAAAGCCCACGTGAAGCTCCATGTTTCTCTGCTTGTCATCACATCTGAAAACTCCTGCGAACTTACCCTCGAATGGTACAACCGCACTGTTGAAAATCGAGTTAGACGATTTGATAAGATTACGCGGGATTACAGGATTCTGTGAATATCTCCATACTACTTCTTTACAGCCTTCGGGCTTATCCTGCCAGGGCATGTTAGGAATTGACTGACCGTTAATTATTTCTACGCTCATTGTTAAATTCCACCTTTCGTAAATAATATTTTTGCATCTGCTATGCAGATAAATTTACCGGTTTATGAGGATATCTCTTAACTCCCCTACCAATATTATTAAACCACAAAATCGAAAAAATTGCAAGTCCTATTATTTTTCTGAAAACGTTTAAATTAACCATGTAATCGTATACTTTCATCTGTTCACGAAAATTTTACAAGAAAAACGCTGTGCTTGTACTTTTTAATTTCACTTATATGAATTTTTGAAACAAAGCTGTTAGCTTAATATACTCACTAAATCGGCACGGAAATCAATAATTACAAAGTGTTTACAAGAAAGAAAAAAAGTGATATAATA
>JAJQIB010000002.1 GCA_021199375.1 Ruminococcus sp.
CGAGTTGTCGTTGGTTCGAGTCCAACAGGGGGAGCTCTTTTGACTGCTGGTCTGCCCCGACTGGCAGTTTTTTTGTTTTTTGGGGGGGAAGGGAGAAAAGTGAAATAAATATTAATTTTATTGTAAAATTAAGTTGACAATATAATCACAGTGTGGTATAATAGTATTGTAGGATAAATTTTCTTATTGATATTTGTTTTGACTCGATTTGAAAATTTTAAAATAACATCGTATATTTGGAGGTATTATCATGAAAAATTTTAGAAAAAGAATTACTGCAATGGGTGCCGCTTTGGTCATGAGTGCAAGTATGTTTAGTATAGGAGCAAGTGCTAACACAGTGTCCGATAGTTATAATTCGCTATACTACACAGGAAGTGAAACAACAACAAATTATTACGTTACTTATAGTAAGGGAACTAATAAGACGTCATCAAGTAGGTATATGGTAATAAATTCTATTCTCTATACAAAGTCTTCATCAGGTTCTACTTCTGTTTTGTCATCAAATTCCTCAACTGGAGTTACATCATCCAGTAGCAGCAGAAGCTGTTATGCACGTGGCGGAGCTTCTAATGTCTATATGTCCTATCACCGTTCGTATTTATGCAATACTACCTCTGGCGATTCAGGTAGTAAAAGTGTAATTACAAGATATATATATTATTAATTTTAAACGTTTTTAGGTAGAATTACAATGAACGTATTTAAAATAATATTTCATGATTTTAAATCATACAAGTTTTATTCGCTTCTGATTCTTGTGAATGTTATCGTTTCTGCGTTCGTTATCTCCTTTTCTTATGGTATTTATCAAAATTATAACATAATTCTTGATGAGGGTGAAAGTGCACAAAGGGAAATTTACATCTATTCTACTTCTTCAAATGATGAAGGCGAATCCTCGGTCACTACAAAAATGCTTCTTGATACTCTTATGGATCTTTCAGAGGATACTCTTGATAATATTCAAAACATAAGTTGTCAGGCACTAGTCCCTACATCTGCTATTGGAAAGAATTTGTTTGAATTTGATTTCACATATGATGGTAAGAAATTTTATGATATATCTACTAGCAGTAGTTGTTTTACTGAAGAAGAATATAATTCTTTTGAAAAAATAGTAGCAATAAATCCAGTAATACGAACAGAAAAAGCAAATAATTTAGGTATTGCAATTGCTGGGTATGAAGACGAATGTTGGGATGCTGTGAATATAGGAGATAGCGAAACGATAGATGTTAATGGTGAAAGTTATAAAATTGTCAATGAGAGTTATGTTGGTGGGATTTTATATTCTCCAATTACTGCTTTTTATAACGATACACCAATACGGTATCGAAAAAATGGCTGGGTTGTGAGTTTATACTTTACGATTGATATTTCAAGAACACAATATGATGATTTATGTGCATCGGTTGAAGCGAATATTGGCGAGAATGGATATCTTCCTGAGCTTGATATTACGCCTACTACCGAGCTTTTTTATTATCGCACGATTATGATAGTGTCGGTATTTATTTCAATTCTTGCAGCACTTAACTTTGCGATACTGTATAGGTATATTCTTCAAAAGCGAATTAGAGCATTGACCATTTTCCGTATAAGTGGCTGCTCAAAGGGCAGGATAATACGTCTTTATCTTAGCGAATGCTTAATTATAGGACTGCCGTTTTTTGCTTTGACCGAGCTAGTTTTTAGCAAGCTGGCACTGCCTGCACTTTCTAATGTGTTTGAGTACATAGAATCAGGATATAGCATGATAATATATCTAGCAATATTCGGAATATATGCCGTATCAAGCTTTGTAATACTTTTAATAATGATTTCAGCGTATATCGGCAGACACAGTATTAAGGACTTGATGTCGGGCGGAGCAAAATAGCCTGTGATGATGGGAGATAAAGGACAATGTTATTTTTAAAATCAGCGTATAAGCAGCTTAAAATGAATCCCTTTATGAATGTCCTCATTGCAATTCAGCTGGCAGCGGTTATTTCAATCCTTTTTGTTCTGGTTAGTCTTATTGAGTCAAGGCTTGAATACTATATGCCGTTTAGAGAAGAGTTTTCATCACAAGGGTATCTGTGTAATATAGATGTGACGGACTTAGAAAAAGATATAGAAGAGGCAATAGGTGACGCTCAGCTTGTATGCTCATATTGGGATTACTTGATGGTTAATGATCAAGACGCTGCGACTGATCCGATAGCAGAAACCTATATTTATTCTGATAAGTATCTTGATGCTTTCACACCAACAATGGAAAGCGGAGAATGGCTTGATAAGAACAGCGAATACGATGGTGTACTTCATGCGGTAGTCACTCCGAACAATCCGATGAATCTTAAGCTGGGTGACGAATTCACATTATCGAATGTAGAAGGAGTTTCACAAAAGGCGGTGGTTATTGGAGTGGTTGGCGATAGCCAATATACTGTAGGTGCGTCATTTTTTTCACAAACGGATATGGGAAATAATAATAATTTCTTTGATATGTACTACACTTATAATTCAGAAGTTGAGGTTCCGAGCAATCACTGGGGAATTTATCTAACAGAGGAAGAGTACAAATCCAGTAATTTTTATACCGGGGACATGATTGTTTATGGAATGGCTTTTGTATTAACAGAAGGCTTAAGCTATGAGGAGCATCAGCAGGTAGGAGAAGTCATGATGACAAATTGGTGTGCCATTTATATTCGAGAGCTAAGCGAGATAAATGCAAACAGCTTTGACCATATAAAGGAACAGCTTTACATACTTTTGCCAATAGCGTTATGTATATTTGCGCTTACAATTATAACGTCAATCTCGGTAATAAGCATATCGGTAAGCGGTCAGCTAAAAACCTATGCGGTTTACTACATCTGCGGAGCAAAATGGAGCAGCTGCTCGTTAATTTCACTAATTTATTCTCTATTCATCTGTATTGTGTCATCGGCGATAAGCGTCTGTGCGCTTTTGGTTATAAAGAACAGGACGGATACGGTTATAAGCTTTGGACTGTGGGAGATTGCTACTATGGTGGTAACGGTTTTGCTTTTTATAATTCTCTCGGCACTTATTCCGCTTGCGATTACTCATGGCAATCAACCGAAGGAGATTCTGAAAAAGGAATAGGCTTATGTACAAATAAAAATGAGAGTCATGCAATTTTTACGCTTGCATGACTCTTTTGTTTTTAGTCTAAAATTGTCGTTCCTTCATTGTCGATGCTAAACTGCTCAACACGCCATCCGTTAAGACCTGCATTTTCGAGTGAGAAGCGCATTTTGCCGACAAAGAACTCGTTTTTCTCATCAACAATCGCCATGACGGTGGGACCCGCTCCGCTTATGTAGACTCCGTATGCTCCGTGAGTGTATGCAATGTCGAAAACCTCACCGCAATGTGGAATAAGCTCCATGCGGTAGGGCTGATGAAGCTTGTCGTCAACCGCTGTACGCAGATTTTCAAACTTGCCGGTGAGCAGCGAGGCTGAAAAGAGTGCGGCACGAGATAGATTGTAGACCGCATCCCTGTGAGAAACCTCCTTCGGCAGACAAGCTCTCGCCTTTTCGGTTTTAAGCTCAAAGTCGGGGATTATCGCTACAAACTTAAGCTTGGTAAAAACCTCCTGCTTTACCCACTGAACCTTTCGTCCGTCAAAAACTGCTGTTACTATGCCGCCTAAAAGTGCGGGAGCGGTGTTGTCGGGGTGTCCCTCTATCTGTGCGGCAAGGTCTACAAGATCATCGGTTGTAAGAGGACTTCCGAGAAGGGTGTTTGCACCCACAAGTCCTGCAACAATGCAGGCTGATGATGAGCCCAGACCCCTTGCCATCGGTATGTCGTTTGACTGAATAATTTTTAGTCCGTTAAGTCGTTTGCCGCAAACCTCAAAAAGGTCACGAGCGGATATGTAGATTAGATTGCTTTCATCCTTTGGAATCTGCACCGAATCGGTGGATGAAATATCTATAGTATCTGACTCCTCCAGCTCTACATAATTATAATATGTAAGTGCAAGTCCGAGTGCATCAAAGCCGGCACCGAGGTTTGCGCTTGTTGCCGGTATTCGTATTTTTATCATACTTAAAACATCCTACTTAATTTTTCTGCCCAGCAGCTGCTCGCTGTGAAGCTTTATATGCTCTAGGATATGACCTATGTTGCCCTCACCTGCATATCGCTTTAGGTCGAAGAAGTCACGCTTTAAATCCGTCCAGATAAGGCGATTTTCGTCACCATGCGGCTTAAAGGGCTTGTTTAGCTTTCCGACATACACCTCTACAAAGCAGTCGTCAAGCGGATAGCAAAAATCCACCAGATGCTTTAGCTCTATATCGTCATGGGTGATGGAGGTTTCCTCCTCAAGCTCACGGTAGGCTGCAGCGGTGTGCTCCTCATCAATCTCGATTTTACCACCAACTAGGTTAAGCATACCTTTATATGGGTCTTTAGAGCGTAGACACATAAGCCATTTCTCGGCATCCTCATCAAATACCGCTATGCAGTTATATCCTTGCAATTTCTATCATTCCTTTATTAAAGAAGTCTAATCTTGCTGCCTATTTGTGCTGAGTGAGAGAGTATAGCGAGATTTGCATCAATTTCTGATTCGATTATGGTAGGAGTTATGAATGCAAGCTCGTTTTCGGGACGGTTCTTGCGCTCGATGTAGGTGAGCTTGCCGAACATTTCGGAAATAGAGGGCTTAAGCTCGTCAGCATTTTCAGCGATAATGCGAACGTACATTGAGGTTTCAACCGACTTGTAATCTACTACATAGCCCTCCTCGTGACAATCCTCCCATGAAATCATAAGCGAGCGATCCTTGTGCTTTAGGCAGTCGATTATGTCGCCGACTACAGCCGAGGCGGTTGGAAGCTTTCCAGCACCCTGTCCGTAGAACAGCACATCGCCTACACCATCGCCTGTTACTGAAATTGCATTGTAAACCCCGTCTACGGTAGCCAAAAGATTGCTCTTAGGAACAAGTCTTGGGCAAACGATTGCTGAAACCCTGCCGCCGTCTGCGGGTTTTACCGAGCCGATAAGCTTAATTGCATAGCCTGCGTTTTCAGCGTATGCTACATCATCAAGCGTTACATTTGAAATGCCTGAGCAGTGTACGCTTTGGGGATAGATGTGCTTGCCGTAGGCGAGTGAACCTAGAATGCAGATTTTGCGGCAGGCGTCCTCTCCCTCAACATCTGCTGTGGGATCCTTTTCGGCATAGCCGAGCTCCTGAGCCATCTTTAGTGCGGCGTTAAAGTCGAGCTGTTCACGAATCATCTTAGTTAGAATAAAGTTTGTTGTGCCGTTTAGGATACCGCTAATCTGCTCGATTTCATTGCCGGCAAGGCACTTGTTAAGCGGGCGGATAATCGGAATACCACCGCCAACGCTTGCCTCAAAGAGATAGTTGCAATTGTGCTCGTGAGCGATTTTTAAAAGCTCAGCACCTTTGTTTGCAACAAGCTCTTTATTTGATGTGACAACGCTTTTTCCACGCTCAAGAGCCTGCTTTGTGAAGGTATATGCAGGATTTATTCCTCCGATAACCTCAACCACGACCTCGATTTCGTCATCCTCTAATACTATATTATAGTCTTTAATCATTCTGTCAGCAAAGGGGCTGTCGGGAAAGTCACGCAGGTCTACAATATACTTGATATCGCACTCACGCTCAACCTTGTGGTTGATTGACTCTCTGTTCTTTTCAAAAAGCTCGACGGTACCCGAGCCTACAACTCCGTATCCGATTACTGCTACATTTTTCATAATATTTTCCTTACCTTTCAAACATCAAATTGTATTTATCTTAAGCCGTCAAGCGGCATTGCTTACAATCCTGCGGTGAGTGAAATATCTATCACTCCGTCAATTTTTTCAAGCGCTTGCTTTAGCTCGCTTTTGTCCTGGCGCTCGTCTGTGTCTCTTCTTACAGTGAGTGAAACGCTTGCCACACCGTCTATAGGTGGGTTTTGGTTTATCTTGATGATGTTCATTCCCTGCTCGTAAAGCTTTGAAATGACAGCTGAAAGAACGCCCTGGCGATCCTTGAGCATAAGACCGATCGAATAGACGTTTTCGCTCGTTTGCTCAACATACCGAAACACGCTATCCTTATACTTATAGTATGCGCTGCGTGATATGCCGACTATGCGGCAAGCCTCGGATGAGGACATTTGCTGAGATGCCGCGCGAAGCTCCTTTGCTCGAAGCACCTTCACTATAACCTCAGGCAGCACCGATTCACTTACCACCACCATTGAGGAAGATTTATCCATAAAAGTCCACCTCCAACGCACAATTGTTTTTGAGTAATAAACAACACACAGTATAGTATAACATTTTAAAGGCTAAATGTCAAGCAATTTGCATTATTTTTAGCAAAAAAGCGTATTTACAGGTTGAAAAAAGAATATCTCATATAAAAACTCATTTGACACTTTTTCATTTTTGGTAAAAAAATGTTAGCTTTCTTATTGCTTTATTTGTAATAATGATGTATAATATTATAAAAGTGAAACAGTTCACGATGTAAACAAAATGGAGGTAGGCTTTTTATGAAGGATATGTTATCTAACTATGTTTTAGGTGCGCTTGCGTGCATCGTAATGGGAATTGCAATTATCATCAGACCGCATATAATACCTGAGGTGCTAAATACTGCTGTGGGAGTTATTTTAATTGCGTGGGCAGCAGTTGGAATATTGCGTTTTATTATAATCAAGGCAACGGATTCTGATAAGGAAGCATCGGTTTTCTCACTTCTCGGAAATCTTATTATTCTTGTAGCAGGTATATATGTATTTATCAACACCGATTTGCTTGAAAAGGTTGTAATGCTTGCACTCGGACTATATCTTATCTGCTCGGGACTTCCAAAGGTTGTTTCTTCATTTAAGCTGCGTTCGGCAGGATCTGACAAGTGGGTTTTTCCGTTGGTGACTTCACTTTGCACCCTGATACTCGGAATCGTAGTTATTCTTTGTCCATCACAAGCCTCGGGTACTATTATGAGAGTGTTTGGCTTTGTGCTTACTGCATCGGGAATTGTAAACTTTATGAGCGGCTTTTCGGCGACTAAGGCTTATAAGAAAATTGAGAAGGAGCTTGCCTATGCTGGAGGAAAGGGCAAAGACAAGCGCAGCACTCATGCTGAGGATAAGGCTAATGCCGTAGATGTTGAAGAGGCTGACTAATTCTTTTTGTGATCGCTGCTTTTATAGCGGCTTCGGGTAATTAGCAAAAGCAAAACGGTTATTATCCACGAGAGAATACCGGCGGATGCTTTTTTGGTTAAGCGAAAAATCTTCTTTTTTTTCTTTGTATCTTGCTCGTTCATGATTGACTCCTTTTATTTGACCTGTGTTGAGTTTTGTTTTTATAGAATTATTATACATTATAAAAAGCATAAATGCAAGGCTTTTAGGGATACAAATCTTAAAAAGTGAGGAAATTCGTCTTAATAAGTGCAAAGGTGCATAATAGCTAACTAATTGCGAATTTGTGAACTACTCATTATCGCAAATTTAGCAAAGGCTTTTCTTTACTCTAAACTGCACAAATTATTTTAGCAAGGCGGCGTGTCTATTCGTTAAAACGCCGAAAATAAAAAAATTGCAAAAAAGCTATTGACATTTGTTCGATTTTGGTATATACTAAGTAATGTAAACAGCAAAGGCGCTGTGGACGATTAACCTTGTCCGCAGTGTCTTTTTTTATACTATAATTTATAGGAGGAATTACTATGAATATCCCTGAGATTTTCGGCACAGACGTTTTTAATGAAAGCGTAATGCAGCAGAGACTTCCAAAGACGGTTTACAAATCGCTCAAGAAGACAATTCAGTCGGGCAAGCCGCTTGACATTGAGGTTGCAAACGTTGTAGCTTCGGCTATGAAGGACTGGGCTGTCGAAAAGGGTTGTACGCACTATACCCACTGGTTCCAGCCTATGACAGGCGTTACCGCTGAAAAGCACGACAGCTTTATTTCACCAATCGGTGATGGCAAGGTTATTATGGAGTTTTCCGGTAAGGAGCTTGTAAAGGGTGAGCCTGATGCATCATCCTTCCCTTCGGGCGGACTTCGTGCAACATTTGAGGCTAGAGGATACACCGCTTGGGATCCTACCTCTTATGCATTCATTAAGGGAAAGACACTTTGCATTCCTACAGCCTTCTGCTCATACACAGGCGAGGCACTTGATAAGAAAACTCCGCTTCTGCGCTCGATGGAGGCTCTTAGCCAGTCGGCTGTAAGATTACTTAAGCTTTTTGGCGTAGAGGATGTTACGAGAGTTACAGCTAACGTAGGTCCTGAGCAGGAATACTTCCTTGTTGACCGTGATATGTACGCTCAAAGAAAGGACCTGATCTTCACAGGCAGAACGCTTTTTGGCGCTCCGGCACCTAAGGGACAGGAGCTTGAGGATCACTACTTCGGTATGATCAGAACGAGAGTAAATGAATATATGGAGGATTTGGATGAGCAGCTTTGGAGACTTGGCATTTGCGCTAAGACCAAGCATAACGAGGTTGCGCCTGCGCAGCACGAGATGGCTCCCATTTTCGACACTACAAATATTGCTACCGACCACAACCAGCTAATGATGGAAATCATGAAGAGAACGGCAAGAAAGCACGGATTTAAGTGCCTGCTTCACGAAAAGCCCTTCGCTGGAGTAAATGGATCCGGTAAGCACAACAACTGGTCTATTTCGACAAACACAGGAGTAAACCTTTTGGATCCCGGAACAACTCCTTCAGAGAACGCACAGTTCTTAACCTTCCTTGTAGCGGTTATCAAGGCGGTAAATGATTATCAGGATCTGCTAAGAGCGAGCGTTGCAAGTGCGGGTAACGACCACAGACTTGGCGCTAACGAGGCACCTCCTGCAATCATCTCAATTTTCCTAGGCGATGAGCTTAACGCAATTGTTGAGGCTTTGGCTGATGGACACAAGTATGAAGGCAAGGGCAAGGTTCAGATGGAAATCGGTGTAGATGTACTTCCTTCATTCCCGAAGGATTCTACTGACAGAAACAGAACATCACCGTTTGCATTTACCGGTAACAAGTTTGAGTTCAGAATGCCCGGTTCAAGACTTTCGTGTGCAGGTCCTATGACTATACTTAACACGATTGTTGCTGAGGTGCTCGATGAATTCTATGATGAGCTTTCTAAGGCTGATAACTTCCAGTCGGCACTTGATGATCTTATCAAGAGAACAATTTCTGAGAACAAGAACATCATCTTCAATGGCAATGGTTATTCAGAAGAGTGGCCTATTGAGGCAGAGAAGAGAGGACTTCTTAACCTTAAGTCTACTCCTGATGCCGTACCGGTATTTTTAGCTGATAAGAACGTAAGGGTGCTTTCTAAGCATGGCGTTTACACAAAGGTTGAGCTTGAGTCACGTGTAGAGATTCTGCTTGAGGAGTATTGCAAGACAATTAACATTGAGGCTCTTACAATGGTTGATATGGCAAAGAAGGATATTCTTCCTGCTGTCATGACATACATCAAGGAGCTTGGTGAAACTGCTGCTACTGCGGATGCACTTGGTGCAGATGTAACGGTTGAAAAGGAAATGATTACCAAGCTTTCTTCTCTTTGCACTGCTGCCTACAAGGCTCTTGGTGAGCTTGAGAATGCAGATGCTGCGGCTTCAGACATCACCGATATTGAGGAAATGGCAAGATATTATCACGATGTAGTGCTTGTTAAGATGGCAGAGCTTAGAGCTCCCGCAGATCAGATGGAGGCACTTTGCGGCGAGAAGTATTGGCCGTATCCTACCTACGAAAAGCTTATGTTTAGTGCATCCATCTAATGCATCTAATGAAGAAGGTTTGATTTGGAAAAAATAATATGTGCACAATGAGGTGCGCTTGATGTTTAAACGGGTGAGTTTTAATATCAGGCGCACTCTTTGTTTTTGCAGAAAGGATTTGATTTTATGACTGACATGACAGTAACAGAAATCTTTGACACTGTCTTAGGTTCACACAGTGTTTGGTACTTGGTCGGTGCTGCGCTTGTATTCTTTATGCAATGCGGCTTCGCAATGGTTGAAACAGGATTTACAAGAGCTAAGAACGCAGGAAACATCATAATGAAAAACCTGATGGATTTCTGTATCGGTACTGTAGTATTCATTCCGTTAGGATTTGGACTTATCTACGGAACCGACTCGCTTGGCGGATTTTTAGGCAAGCCCACACTAATCCTTCTTTCGGATTATGCTAATACCGACTGGTTTGCATTCTTCTTTAACCTGGTATTCTGTGCTACCACCGCTACTATCGTTTCGGGTGCTATGGCAGAGAGAACTAAGTTTTTATCCTACTGTGTTTATTCCGCCGTTATCTCGGCAGTTGTTTACCCGATCGAAGCTCACTGGGCTTGGGGCGGCGGCTGGCTGACAGTTGAGCGCTTTGGCACCTACTATCACGACTTTGCAGGTTCGACACTTATCCACATGGTCGGCGGACTTTCGGCACTTATCGGTGCTGCTATACTTGGACCCCGTCTTGGCAAATACAAGAGAGACAAGGATGGCAAGGTTACACAGGTAAATGCTTTCCCAGGACACTCAATTACACTTGGCGCACTTGGTGTGTTCATCCTTTGGTTTGGTTGGTACGGATTTAACGGCGCAGCTGCTGCAAGTGCAGATCAGCTGGCATCTATCCTCACAACAACTACAATTGCTCCTGCAGTTGCAACGGTTGTATGTATGATATTCACATGGGTAAAATATGGCAAGCCTGATGTTTCAATGTGCTTAAACGCATCTCTTGCAGGACTTGTTGCAATCACCGCTCCTTGTGATGTTGTAGACGGAGCTGGAGCTGCAGTAATCGGCGGAGTTGCCGGTCTGCTGGTTGTATTTGGTGTTTGGTTCGTTGATAATAAGCTTCACGTAGACGACCCTGTTGGTGCGGTTGCGGTTCACGGCTTTAACGGACTTTGGGGCGGTATCTCGGTAGGACTTTTTGCAACTACCTCTGCTCCCGGAAACGATAGCTTAACTGGACTTTTCTACGGCGGTGGCGCAAACCTTCTTTGCTATCAGCTGTTAGGTATTGTTTGCATACTTGCTTGGACTGCTGCTACAATGTCGCTTGCATTCTTCATCATCAAGAAGACTATAGGTCTAAGAGCGAGCAAGGAAGAGGAAATCAAGGGTCTGGACATCTGCGAGCATGGTCTGCCATCTGCTTATTCAGGATTTGCTTTTGCTAACGAAACCGTTGAGTATGATGATACTGAAATCGAGGGTCTTGAGGACATTGAAACTGCTGTTCCTGTTAAGGATTACTCGATTGACAAGGATAATCCCGACAAGCTTACAAAGATTGTCGTTGTATTCAGAGAAGAGCGTTTGGGCGACTTCATCGCAGCTATGGAGAACATCAGTGTTACTGGTGTAACGGTTACAAATGTTCAGGGCTGTGGTACTCAGAAGGGTGCTACCAACTACTACAGAGGAGCTAAGCTTGTACCGAGACTTCACCCGAAGGTTAAGGCTGAGGTTGTAGTAAGCACTGTTCCTGTAAACACTGTAGTTAAGGCTACGAGAAAGGCACTTTACACCGGAAACATCGGCGACGGAAAGATCTTCCTATACGATGTTGAGGGCGTAATCAAGGTTCGTACCGGTGCTCAGGGCGTTGACGCTTTGCAGGACGAAGAATTTGAATAATTGATAAAGAGTGATGAGTATTATTAAATATGCCCCATCCCACTTATAAATTATAGCACAAGGTCCGCTGAGGTTTTCCGAGGCGGGCTTTGTGTTTTTATGTATATACGTTTGATATTATGATTTTCTTATTGTACTATTTTACTAAATCCAGTGCTGATACTTTGTGAAAAATAACCATTGAAAATTGCGGGGGGGGGTATGGTAAAATATTAATATACCGAAAGAACCGGTTTGATTTTAAAATGGGAGGTTTTTGTGTGAAAAAACAAGTAATTTCGTCACTTTTGGCGGCAACAATGGCACTTACAAGCCTAGCTTTACCAATATCTGAAACTTCTGGATTGGTAATAGGTACCAGCATTGAAGCTAGTGCAACATCATATACGTATGGAAATTATAACTACTCTATTCTTGATGATGGAACTATAAAAATTGATAAGTATACGGGAACTGCTTCTAGTGTATCTATTCCAAGCAATATAGGAGGCAAAAAAGTCACCAAGATCGGAAGCTCTGCATTTTATGACAATGTATATATATAAAAAGCATTGTCATCCCAGATTCTGTTACTGAAATAGAACGTGGTGTGCCAACAAACGGTAATGGTTCTTTTGCTGCTTTTATGAATTGCACATCGCTAACAAGCGTGACGTTTGGGTCAGGTCTTACTCAAATAGGAGATGGAGCATTTTTCGACTGTACTTCTTTGAAGTCGGTAACGATTCCATCAAAAGTCACAAGTATAGGATATAGAGCATTTTCGGGTTGCGTATCACTTTCGAGTGTAACACTAAATTCCTCTCTCCTTACTATTGGCGAAGGTGCTTTTAGAGATTGCACTGCTTTAAAATCTATAAAGATTCCATCGAAAGTTGTAAGCGTTGGTTCGGATGCTTTTAATGGGTGTACAGCTCTTACAAGTGTTACAATCGGCAGTTCGGTATCAACTCTGGGAGATTATGTTTTCTCAGGCTGCACCTCACTTAAAACGATAACAGTACCGAAAACTGTTACTAGCTTTGGTTATCGAGTTTTTTATAATTGCAACAGCAGCTTTGTTATGAAGTGCTACAAGGATTCGATAGCTGAAACGTATGCCGCAGAAAATGATGTCACCTACAAGCTTTTGGATATGAGCGTGCCTAAGGTTACGGTTAAGAGCAAATACACATCAACCACCTCATCGGTTAAAATTAGCTGGAATAAAGTCAGCAGTGCTTCAGGCTATATAGTTTATAGATACAACTCATCTACCAAGAAGTGGGTTAAGCAAAAAACTATCTATGGAAGCTCGACTACTTCTTACAAGCAGACAGGTTTAAAGGCTGGTACCACATATAAGTACAGAGTAAAAGCGTTTATCGAAAGAGGCGACTACAAGTACAAGAGCGCTTACAGCTCGACAATTAAAACCTCTACTAAGCCTGCCAAGGTCACGATGAAGTCGGCAAGCAAGTCTAAGACTGCTATTAGAATTAACTGGAAGAAGGTTACCGGCGCATCGGGCTATCAGGTTCAGAGATACAACTCATCTACTAAGGAATGGGTGACCGTTAAGACGATTAAGAGTGGATCTACGCTTACATACAAGCAGACGGGTCTTAAAAAGGGTACGGTATATAAGTACAGAGTTCGCGCTTACAGAGTTATAAACGGTGAAAAGATTTATGGTGCTTGGTCAAAGACTAAGAAGGTTACTACAAAAAGCTAATAGCAAAATAACGAGCCGCTCCGATTGTGGGACGGCTTTTATCATTTTAGCCGATTTTCAGTGCAAATTCAACAAAATATGAGGCAAAATAGGTGTAAAGAATTTATAAAATTACAGTTGATTTCTAATAAAGATTGTGATATAATATAGGGGTATAGATACTTAGGGGGATTTGTGTCCCTTTACAAAAAGGCAGGAATTATTAAAAATGGAGATAATTGATAAATCAAACAAGGCACTTTTAGTTGAATATGAGGAGTTTGCAAGCAGCTGTAGATACGGAAATTTTATGCAGTCGCTCAACTGGCCTAAGGTTAAGGACAATTGGGGATGGGACGCAGTCATCTCTCGTGACAAGGGCGGAAAAATCCGTGGCACCTGTCTTTGCTTGATTAGAAAGATACCGATTTTTGGTTGTACCTTTCTTTATGCGCCTCACGGACCATGCTGCGATTGGGCAAACCGTGAGATTGTAGAGGATTTGTTTGAGGGTGTCAAGGTGCTGGCGAAAAAGCATAAGTCCTATCAGTTTATGTGGGATCCTTGCTTTGAGGAAAAGGATGAGGAGCTCACAAGGATGTATCGTGAGATGGGCTTTACGCACATCGACAATGCGCCTGAGCTTTCTACCATTCAGGCGAGAAACAACTATATGCTTAGAAACATCGAGGGAAAGACTCCTGACGAGGTTATGATGACCTTTAAATCGGATTGGAGAAACCGTATTCGCAAGGCTGGAAGAAAAGGCGTTGTATGTAAGGCTTGCGGAAAAGAGGCGCTTGATGACTTTTATCCAATGATGGAGGCTACGGGCATACGTGACGGATTTTCTATTCGCTCAAAGGAATACTTTGCGAAAATGCTTGATGCGTTAGGAGAGGAGCATTGCAGGCTGTTTATGTGCTACCTTGAGAATGAGGGTGAAAAGCCTATTCCTGTATCGGGAGCGGTTACTACGAGATATGCGGGCAAGACCTGCTACGTATACGGTGCGTCGTCAAACCATTATCGCAACACCTACCCGAATTATCTCATGCAGTGGACGATGATAAATTGGGCGATGGAGGACAACAACTTCATCTATGACTTTATGGGAATACCATTTTACACGGACGAAACACATCCAAACTACGGAGTGTATAAATTCAAAAAGGGCTTTAACGGCGAGGTGGTAACCTATGTCGGTGAGTTTTACTATGTATTTATGCCGATTCGCAAAAAGCTCATTGACCTTGCACAGCATATTGTTGAGAAAAGACATTCAAAGCACACTAAGAAGCTAATTGAGAACCGAAATGCCGATACCGATGCTTAAAGCGAGGTCGGCTTGAGGAGGTTTGAGCAAAATGTTACTAAATATAAAAAAGGCTGCAGGAGTTGCGATTTGTTCGGCTGCTGCAATGCTTGCTGTGGGCTGCACGGATATTGACCTATCAGAGGTTTTAGATGAGTCTGAGGCAGAAACCGCAACAACAACTACTACAACAGCTCAATCACAGAGCGAAACGACAGAAACGCAGGAGGATGAATCAAGTGAGCAGGAGGAAGAGTCTCAGGAGGAAAGCTCTGACGAGCAGACTCAGAGGGAGACAACGGTAACCACCACCGAGCCGCAGGAGGATACCTCAGAAGCAGAAACCACCGACACACAGAGCGATGTCGATTTGTTTACCGATGCGGATTTAGAGTATACTGAATCGATTGAGGACGAGAGCGAGGACGACAGCTCAAGCAGCATTTTGCAGAATGCGAGAATGACCCGAAAAGAGGCTTATGCATCAACGATTGAGGAGTATGATGAAAATCGTGGTGAGGATAAGCTTTATCAGGATGAGTATTGCAAATACTATCTCACCGATATGGATGGAGATTTTGAATCGGAGCTTCTCGTTGAAACCGGCAGCTGTGAGGCGGACAGAACGGTGTATGTCTATACATATGACGGCGGAAAGGCACAGCTTTTGGGTAGCTTTAGCTCGTGGCGTGCTGAGCTTGGCGAGGGTGACGGAGTTCTTTACAGCGAAACCAACTCGCTTGGCAGTTATATATTAAGCACGATTACAATCGAGGACGGCGAGGTGGTCGTCGAAAGAGGCGAGGATGCAAGCATTGAGTCACAGCTTAAGAATAAACTTAAAGGGCATGACTTTGATGATCTTAACGCGCTAGATGATATGTAAGAATTAATGCTAAAAAGTCGTACAAAATCGTTTTTTGTACGACTTTTTTATGTGAATATCTCCGATATTTTTTAATATTTTCACATAAAATACATATATAGATGCTATAATCAAACTAATAGCAGGAGCGGCAGGTTGATTTGACTTAACTAATTAAGGCAGATTAATGTGAAGCTGCTCAAAACAAAGAATTGTCGGTTAGACAAAATGAAGTAAATTGGAGGTTTTAGTTATGCAAAAGCTTTTAGTAGTTGACGATGAGGAACGTATCCGTGATATTATACGTGAGTATGCGGAGTTCAACGAGTTCGAGGTAACCGAAGCCGAGGACGGAATGCAGGCGATTGAGTGTGTCAAGAAGAATGATTTCGACATAATCGTTATGGATATAATGATGCCGAAGCTTGACGGATATTCTGCTTGCAAGGAGATTAAGAAGATAAAGGACATACCTGTGATTATGCTCTCAGCTCGTGGAGAGGAGTACGACAAGCTATTTGGATTTGAAATCGGTGTTGACGACTATGTAGTTAAGCCTTTTTCGCCAAAGGAGCTTATGGCTAGAGTTAAGGCGGTTATAAATCGTGCAAATTCGGCGAAAAGAATGGAGGATGTAATCACATATCAGGGACTGGTTATCAACTTTACCGCACGAGAGGTTACCATCGACGGCGAAAAGGCTCAGATGACACCTAAGGAATACGATTTGCTTTTCTATCTTGTAAGAAACATGAACATTGCACTTTCAAGAGAAAAGCTGCTTGAGGAGGTTTGGGGATTTGACTTTTACGGAGATGACCGAACCGTTGATACGCATATAAAGATGTTAAGAAACAGCTTGGGACCTTATCGCAATCTTATCGTGACGCTGAGAGGAATGGGTTATAAGTTTGAAAAGATTTCGTAAAGCGGCAGCCGAAAAAGGCGTTACCGA
Source organism: Ruminococcus sp. (assembly GCA_021199375.1). Lineage (GTDB taxonomy): Bacteria > Bacillota > Clostridia > Oscillospirales > Ruminococcaceae > YE71. Next base: position 16,536 of record JAJQIB010000002.1, read on the forward strand.
GCTGGAAGCAGAGACCTACGAAATACCACAGGATGAAGCGGTAGCGGACGAGCTAAAGCATGGACATAAGGGCAAGAGAAAAAAGCGCAGAAAGCCTACGCTTAAAACCTATGTTTGGCTGTGCTTTATGGCATTTGCGTTTTGTATACTTGTTTTGCTCTGGGTATTTCAGTACTTCTTTTTGCCAAAATATTACCGCTCGGCGAAAATCAGAGATATAATGCAGCAGGCAGATGAGTTTGTCGAAGACTTTAATGCAGATGACGCAGGCGGATATGCTCGACATATGGCGTTTGACAATAATATGTTTATACTTGTTGTGGACGAAAATGGAGAGGATGTTGTTAAGGAAAACAACATGGGCAACTACTCGTTTTTTAGCAACGACAAGGACAACAATTTCGGAAAAACACTCTATCAATTTCGTCAGCAGCTTGATGAGGGTGACAGTGATTATGTCACTAAGATCATCGAGAGCGAGGAGTTTGACCGTGATGAGATTTTTTACTGCACAAAGTTTAATGACGGCGAGCGGGATTTATATCTCTTTATAGAGGCGCCTGTTGAGCCAATTGACTCAACCATAAGCATTATTCGTGAGCAGCTTATTTACATCTCGGTGATTATCTTTGAGCTTGCTTTTATCATAACAATACTAATTTCGTCAAGGCTTTCACGTCCGATCGAGAAGCTTACCAGCACAGCAAAGACGTTTGGTGAGGGCGATTACGATGTTGAGTTTAAGGCAGAGGGCTATCGAGAAATCGAGGAGCTTTCTGTGGTGCTTGATGATGCGAGAAACGAGGTGCGAAAGGTCACAGATCTGCGTAAGGATTTGATTGCAAATATTTCGCACGACTTAAGAACGCCGCTTGCTATGGTAAAGGCGTATGCCGAAATGATAAGAGATCTATCAGGCGATAATAGGGAAAAGCGTGAGAAGCATTGTCAGATAATCATAGACGAGGCGGACAGACTATCTAACCTTGTAGGCTCGATTTTAGAGCTATCAAAGCTTGAAAGCTCGAATGAGGAGTTTAACCGCACTGATTACTCGGTTCAATCGCTGATTAAGGATGTGCTGTTAAGATATACACTGCTCATTGAGGAGCAGGGATACGATATACGCTTTATTCCCGATGATGATAGAATGATTACCGCTGACTATGACAAAATGGCTCAGGTTCTTTATAACTTTATAAACAACGCCATCAATTACAGCGGCGAGGACAAGCACATTTGGGTGAAGCAGATTAACCGTCCGGGAGTTGTTCGCATAGAGGTAATTGACAACGGTCAGGGTATACCTAAGGACAAGCTTTCGGAGGTGTTCGACCGATATTATCGTGGCGGCAAGGTTAAGCGTGAAACCGTCGGCACCGGTCTGGGACTTTCGATATGTCAAGAGATTTTGAAAAAGCATGGCTACGCTTACGGTGTCATGTCAGAGGAGGGCAAGGGCTCGACCTTCTGGTTTGAGGCACGTGAGACTGTACTTCCGAAAAAGCAGAATCCTCCCGAAGGTAAAGACGAGGTAATTTCGGCTGATTTTATCGATGATAAGCCTGATAATGATACAGATAAGTAATAAAAAAGGTGCGAACCATATCATTTTTGGTTCGCACCTTTTATTGATGTAATTTTGTTAGTTGATAAGTCCGCTGACACCTTCAGTTTCAAGAATTTCCTTGTAATAGGCAAGCTCCTCGCTTATGAGGTCATCTATAACCTGCATGCCGAGCAGCTCGACTGGAGCACAGTCATCAGTAAGAGCATCGCCGCTTCCATGGCTTTCGGTAAGGCTTTGGGATACCCTTTCTAAAACAGCTGTAAGCTGCTCATCATCACAGCTAAGTGTGTTTTTCTCAAGAGAAGTGAGCATATCGGGATTATTAGAAGCGAAAAGCTCACGATTGGTTGAACCGCTGACGTCTACGGTGTATACCTCTGAGAATACAGTTGAGATGGTTGCGGTTAGGCGATCGTTTACGCTGCCCTCACGGTCTGATTTCATGTTCATGTTTACCACCATAACACCGTCATCGGTAAGATGCTCCTTAACCATTGAGAAAAACTCGGTGGTTGACATCTGAAAGGGAATGGTTATATCCTGATAAGCATCAACCATTATGACATCGTATTTTTTGTCGCTAACGTTAAGAAAGGCTCTTCCGTCATAGGTCGTGACCTTTACGCTTTCGGGAAGATCAAAATATTCTCTCGCAAGGTCGGTGATTTTATCGTCAATTTCAACACCCTCAATGCTTATATCGTCAAAATACTCGGTGCACTGCTTAGCGTATGTACCCGTACCCATGCCAAGCACCAAAATGTCGCATCCATCTCCGCCGTTTTCCGTCATCATAGGAGCCGCCATTGCATAGTCGTAGTAGAGTCCCGACAGACCTCCGCCCTTCATAGCTACAGACTGTACACCAAATAGCACGTTAGTTGAAAGAACGACCCTATTATCATCCTCGCTCACCTGAAGATAATTGTATACCGATTCTCCCTCATAGGTGAGGTTTGTCTCCCAAAAGGCGAAGCCGGTGGTTGTTCCAAAGATACAGCATAGTACAAATAAAACAATGCAGACTACTGATTTGACGATGCCACGCTTGTATGAAATGAAGTATATTATGGCAAGTGCAAGCAGGACTCCTGAGAAAATGAGAAATGTTGCCGCTGTGCCAACTGCGGGAATAGAGATGAATGTCGGGACGAAGGTGCCTATAATGCTGCCTATGGTGTTTGATGCGTTTAGCTTTCCTACCGTTTTGCCGCTATCGTCAAGGCTGCTCACTGTGTATTTTACAAGTGAAGGCGTGACGGTTCCGAGCAGAAAGAGCGGATAGGCAAAGATTATCATGCATGCTAAAAACGCTGCCCAAATAAGAAAGTTTGTGCTAACGGTAAAGACTAAAAGTGCGGATACCGCTACAATTACAAGCTTTCCGAAAACGGGAATGGCTGCTATCCAGATTGCCGCAACAAGCAGACGAGAATAGAGCTTGTCGGGATCCGGATTTTTATCTGCGGCTCTTCCTCCATAAATATTGCCGAGTGCCATTGCTATCATGATTGTACCGATGATTATTGTCCAGACTATCTGTGATGAGCTAAAATACGGAGCGAGAAGTCTGCTTGCTCCAAGCTCTACTGCCATGACGCTCATTCCTGCAAAGAATTCTGTCATATAAAGATAGAGCTTCGAACGTAATACGCCGTGTGGTGCCTGAGCTTTAGCGGTGTCGGTGCAATCCTCAGTTGTCAAGCTTGTTGGTGTATCTATTGTAGCTGTTGCCATAATTTGCCTCCTCATAGTTTATTATACAGCTTATGTGTGTTGCATTCTAATGAATCTAATATATAATAACATAAAATTATCAAAAGGTCAATAGATTTGAGAAAAATAATCCGACAGCTGTTGGATAAAGCTTTGCCCAACTTCAAAAATAGGTGAAAAAAGCCTAAAAGTACTTGACAAGAGGACAAAAAAGTGAGATAATAAAATAGATTGATTATGCTTATTTGTAACAACTAGAATATAGAACAGCTGGAGGTAGACTAAATAATGATAAGAGTTGGAATGGTTTCCTTGGGATGTCCTAAGAACCAGGTGGACGCTGAGCGTATGATGTTTAAGCTGCGTGACTACGGGTTTGAGCTTATACAGGATGCTGCGCTGGCAGACGTTGCCATTATAAACACCTGCGGATTTATTCAATCCGCTAAGCAGGAGGCAATTGAAACAATACTTGAGTTTATAGAGCTGAAAAAGGAAGGACGCATTAAAGCGGTAATATGCACAGGCTGTCTTGCTGAGAGGTACAGGGATGAAATTCTTAATGAGATACCTGAGCTTGATGCCGTTGTGGGACTTGGCTGTGATGGTGATATTGCAAGGATCATATGCGAGATTATGTCCGATGAAGGCGAGGCATTGCATTTTAGTGATAAGCTTTGTTTGCCGCTTGAGGGAGAAAGAATCATCTCAACTCAGCCCTTTTATGCGTATCTAAAGATTGCAGAGGGATGCTCTAACTGTTGTACATACTGTGCAATTCCGTCCATAAGGGGTGCATATCGCAGCCGCGAGATGGAGAAAATACTCGATGAGGCTAGGTGGCTTGCGAACAACGGCGTTACCGAGCTTGTTGTGGTGGCGCAGGATACTACACGCTACGGAGAGGATATTTATGGCGAAAGCCGACTTCCACAGCTTTTAAGCGAGCTATGCAGAATTGACGGCTTTAAGTGGATACGAACGCTCTATCTTTATCCTGAGAGGATAACGGATGAGCTTATAGATGTTTACGCAAATGAGCCAAAGCTTGTAAAGTACATGGATATACCGATTCAGCACTGTAATGGCGAAATTTTAAAGAGAATGAACCGAAGCGGAGACAGAGAATCGCTTACGGCTCTTATTAAAAAGATTCGTGACAGAATTCCGGGTATCACGCTTAGAACTACGCTTATCACGGGCTTTCCGGGAGAGACAGATGAGCAGTTTGAAGAGCTTTCCGAATTTGTAAATGAAATCAAGTTTGAACGCCTCGGATGCTTTGCATATTCACAGGAAGAGGGCACCGCTGCTGCGGAGTTTGAAAATCAAATTCCTGAGGATGAGCGTGAGAGAAGAAGCGAGCTTTTGACCGAGCAGCAGATGTTTATAAACGACGAGCTTAACAATACTATGATAGGTAAATCAGTTGAGGTTGTGGTTGAGGGATTTGACCGCTATGCTGAGTGCTGCTTTGGAAGAAGTGCGGCTGATGCACCTGAAATTGATGGAAAGATTTTCTTTACGTCTGACAGAAAGCTTACTGCAGGCGACTACATAAACGTAAGGATAGAGGATGTGCTTGATTGTGACCTTTTAGGCACAGCAGAGTGAGAAAGGAATAGGGATTATGAATCTTCCAAATAAGCTTACTGTAATGAGAGTGATTTTAATACCATTTTTCTTGGCGGCACTTTTAATTGATTTTCCTGCACACACTTGGATAGCGCTTGTGATTTTTGCGGCAGCATCTATTACCGATTGGTTCGATGGAAGAATTGCGAGAAAGAACAATCTTGTGACAAATTTTGGAAAGTTTTTAGATCCACTTGCAGACAAGGCGCTGGTAATAAGTGCGCTTATTTGCTTTGCATCAATGGGCTGGTGTGATGCTATTGCAGTTATTATTATAATAGCTAGAGAATTTATGGTATCAGGACTTAGAATGATTACAGCTAACGAAGGCGTGGTTGTGGCTGCGGGAATTTGGGGAAAGCTAAAAACCGCATTCACAATGATTGCGATTATTGCTATAATGTGTTTAGAGGGCATTTTTGGTGACACTGGTACGATTTTTGCGATAAACGAGGCTTTGATTTGGATTTCAGTGCTGTTTACAGTGATTTCCGGCGGCATCTATCTAAAAACCTACTGGGAATATATAGATCCCAACGAATAACCTCTTGAGGAGGGTTTGCATTGTCTTTTATAAGTGAAATAAAAGCGGACATAGAGTCCATAAAAAGGCGAGATCCTGCCGCTAAGAGCGGACTGGAGATTGTGCTGACATATTCCGGTGTACACGCAGTAATAATGCATCGTGTGGCACACTGGTTTTATGAGCATGACAGGGTAGTTATTGCGAGAATTATTTCGCAGGTAAGCCGCTTTTTTACCGGTATCGAGATTCATCCCGGTGCGAAAATTGGAAAGGGACTTCTCATAGATCACGGAAGCGGTGTGGTCATTGGAGAAACTGCCGAGATTGGCGACTATTGTCTTTTGTATCAGGGCTGTACCCTTGGTGGTACGGGAAAAGATCAGGGCAAGCGTCATCCAACACTTGGAAATAATGTGATGGTAGGCTGCGGCGCAAAGATTCTAGGACCCTTTAAGGTTGGGGATGGAGCGAAAATTGCGGCGAATGCGGTGGTGCTTGAAGAGGTGCCGCCAAATGCAACTGCAGTAGGTGTGCCTGCACGAATCGTTCGTGTAAATGGTGTGGCTCCGCACCCTGCGACAGATGATATTGACCAAATTCACATTCCCGACCCCGTAGCTCAGGAGCTTTGCAGATACAGGGTTGCGCTTGAGAGGCTGGAGAAAAAGGTAGAAAAACTAGAAAAGGAAAGGTAAAAGCCTATGAAAATATACAATTCACTTACACACAAGGTAGAAGAGCTTGTGCCGAATGAGGCAGGAAGGCTTAGTATGTATACATGCGGTCCTACGGTGTATCACTATGCACATATAGGAAATCTGCGTAGCTATATTATGGAGGATGTCCTTGAAAAATATCTTCGATACACAGGGCTTGATGTAAAGAGAGTCATGAACATCACCGATGTCGGACATCTTACCTCAGATGGCGATACGGGTGATGACAAGATGCTCAAGGGTGCAAAGCGCGAGCATAAGACGGTTATGGAGATAGCGAGGTTTTATACCGATGCTTTCTTTGACGACTGTGCAAAGCTTAATATAAAGACACCTGATGTCGTTGAGCCTGCCACAGGATGTATCGGCGATTTTATAAAGGTCATCTCATCTCTTATCGACAAGGGATACGCTTATGAAGCTGGCGGCAACATATATTTTGATACGTCTAAGCTTAAGGAGTACTATGTGTTTGGCGACTTTAACGAGGAGGATCTTGAGGTCGGTGTGCGTGAGGGCGTTGAAGCGGATGAAAATAAGCGTAACAAGGCGGACTTTGTGCTATGGTTTACAAAGTCAAAGTTTGACGATCAGGAGCTAAAGTGGGATTCGCCGTGGGGTGTAGGCTACCCCGGATGGCATATTGAATGCTCCTGCATTTCGATGAAGCACTTGGGCGAGCGGCTTGACCTGCATTGTGGTGGAATTGATAACCAGTTTCCGCATCATACAAATGAAATCGCACAGTCGGAGGCTTACCTCGGACACAAGTGGTGCAATTATTGGTTTCATGTGCATCACCTAAATACCAATTCAGGCAAAATGAGCAAGTCTAAAGGCGAGTTTTTGACCGTTTCACTGCTTGAACAAAAGGGCTACAATCCGCTTGTGTACAGATATTTCTGCTTGCTTTCACACTATAGAAAATCGCTTGTATTTAGCTACGAAAATCTTGACAACGCAAAGGCGTCGTTCGAGAAGCTGATATCAAGAATTGCAGCGGTGGTAAAGGATGCGGTTGGAGAGGTTGATAAAGCTGAATTTGCTCGACTAAAAGCGGGCTTTGATGCAGCACTTGGAAATGACCTCAACACCTCACTTGCAATAACGGCTGTTTACGATGTGCTTAAGGCAGATGTAAATGCAGCTACCAAGCTAGCGCTTATTGAGGACTTTGATCAGGTGCTTTCGCTAGATCTTGTCAAGCAGGCTAAGGCGCTTAACAAGGCTCAGGAGCAGGAGAATGAGGAGATTCCCGTTGAGGTCAATAAGCTTGTAGAGCAGCGTGCGGCGGCACGAAGGGCAAAGGACTTTGCTAGAGCTGATGAGCTTAGAGCGCAAATTGAGCAGCTTGGATGGCTTGTAAAGGAAACACGAGAGGGAACAAAGCTTAGCAGAAAATAAGGCTTGGATTTTAAAAAGAAAGGGCAGCTATGAAAAAGAACGAAAACTATGTGGATAAGGCAAACAATATAGGTACGAGTACAACATACGCACGAAAGAGAATGATGACGTATTTTCAGTTTTCGCTGATTGCCATTATCTTCGTGATAGTGTTTGCTGTAATTTACTTTGTTGCAGGCGGAAGCGATGAGGGTATTGACTATTCAGATGTAGATTTGATACAATTTGAGGAGCCTAGTGATGATACGCCGGTTGTGGTGTATGAAACCGACTACGGCACCTTTAAAGCAGTGCTTTATCCGGATGAGGCACCGGAGTATTGCAGCTACTTTACCTCGCTTGTAGAGTCGGGATACTATGATGGCACGTATATATTTGCAGTACAGGATGATATATACTTCATGGCAGGCTCGAAAACCTCAGACGGCACGGATGATGATGACACCAACACCGATGAATGCGATGCGGAAAAATCGGCAGATTTATGGCCGTTTTACGGTTCTATTGCAGCATACGGAAATGCAAAATCAGCCTTTAATTCACAGATTCAGGCAGGAAGCAGAAATCTCTTTATCGGAAGCATTGAATTTGATGAGGATACTATTGAACAGCTTGATTCGGCAAGTGATAATACTATGCTCAACGATGCGTTTAAGCAAAAGGGCGGTGTACCAAACTTTTCTCAGCAGTACACGATATTTGCGCAGGTTTATGACGGATTTGACGCCTATGATGAGCTGATGAGTTTAGAGGTTGTGAAGCCTGCGGAGGACGACGAGGACGACGATGCTAATCTTACGCCAAAGGAAGCGGTAACGTTTAACAAGGTGTACATGTCTACATATGGTGAGAATAAGAATTCGGAATTCTTTTCGCTTGATGAATCAGCAGCTACAGAAACCGACAGTCAAGAGGATTCTGATTCGTGAAAGTGAAAACAGAATGAAATTTAGCGAGTATTTGGCAAAATGCCTTGACTTAATCGCAAAAATATAGTATAATGAATACATGATGTCCCCCCGCCTTATAGGCGGCGGTCCATCCCGGTTTTCAGTGGGGGGGACAAAAACTAATCCCCCACTGAAAACCGGCGGAGCCTGACGGCTCCTTGCATCTATTGCTTGCCGTGCGCAAGCTAAGGCGGCGGTCAGCTCACTGAGCTTGGTACGAACAAGTTCGTACAGCAAGCATATCTCGCTTCGCTCCGCTTTAAATATTCTAGTATAAAGAAAAGCGGCACCTTAGGGCGCCATGAAAGGATTGTAAAGAAATGAAAAAGCTCAAGCAGGCTTCGGCAGCTGTTGTTGCAGCTATGGTTACAGCGGCATCTTTCGCAGGATGCACGTCATCCACCGACTATGCCATCACCGCAAATGGTGAAAAGATAAATGCAGGTGTTTATATCAATTACATCTTAAACGAGATGTCAAACGAAATGTACACGCTTTATTACAGTGGTGAGATCACTGAGATGAGCGAATGCTTTGATCAGGAAATCGATGGAGTTGACTTCAAGACCTACGTTAAGGATGCGGCTATGGAGGATACAAAGGAGCTTGCCGCTATACGTGCAAAGTTTGATGAGCTTGGACTTACTCTTTCGGATGAAGATCAGCAGGAAATTGAAGACAGTGTATCTGAAACCTGGAGCGATTCATCTGAGTTTTATGAGTATGAGGGCATCAGTGAGGAATCCTTAACACAGTGCTATGAGGTTTCCTATATGCACGATGCAATTTTTGATTACTACTATGCTGAGGGCGGTATCGAAGAGGTTTCAGATGACGATATCCAGGAGTTTATAAATGAAAACTACATCAGATACAAGGTAATCTATGCATCAAAGAGCGCCGAAGAGGACGAGGATACCGCTGAGGCGGAGGATGAAGAAACGCTTGAGCTGCTCAATAGCTACGTTGAAGAAGCTGAGGGCATGAGCTTTGAGGAATTTGACACAATTATTGATGAGTATGATGCTTATCAGGAAGCGCTTGAGGCTGAAGAGGAGGAGGAATCTGAGGAAGAGGATACCGATACTGAGGAAACGGAAGAAACAGATGAAAGCGCCGAGGACAGCGAGGAGGACACATCTGAGTCTGAGTCGGAGGATGAATCGAGCGAGGACGAGGCTGCTGAGGACACCGAAAGCGATGAATCAGCTGAGGATGAGTCATCAAGCGACGAGGATTCAGACAGCAGCGAGGAATCTGAGGATACCGAATCTGAAGAAGAAGCTGACTCTGAGGAGGACAGCGAAGAAACAGCTGATGAATCTGATGAAGACACCGACGAGGATGAAGAGGAGGATGACCCTTACGTTAACGAGTCGATGTTTAATTATACCGATTATACAGATGAGGACAGCGATTATTATGACGAAGAGTATGCAGACATGATAAATGCTTTCCTTGAGGCTGACTATGAAACAGCCGGCATCTATGAGGATGACGATTATTATTACCTATACATGACCGCAGATGTTGCTGACAGAACCGATTATGTTGAGGATAACAAGGAAGACTTGCTTGACGAGATTAAGGGCGATGAGTTTGATGAGCTTATAGAAGGCTGGGTTAGCGATATGGATATAACCGAAAACTCAAAGGCAGTTAAAAAGTACACGGTGCAGGAGGTTTATGATCGTCAGGTAGAGTATTACGAGGAGTAATTTAGAAAAAACTGGGAGAGATAATAATGTGGGGCATTCGTGCCCCACTATTTTTTATAAGTGTGTATATTTGGTGACAAGTAAGTGTTAGTAGTAGGAGATATTGTAATGATAAGAAAGGAACAGGCGAAGGGTTAATGAACAATTTCAGAAACAGACTGGCACAGTTTATGATGGGGCGCTATGGCATGGACGAAACCTTTTATGTTCTGCTGATATCCTATATTGTGCTTATGTTTATAAATCTGTTTGTCCATACATGGATAATTCAGATTTTAGGCATTGCGATTTTTGTGTATGCGGTGTTTAGGTTTTTTTCAAAAAACATAGCAAAGCGTACTCGTGAGAATCAGCGTGTTATGAATGTGCTGTATGGTGCGAAGGGCTTTGTTAATAAAAGGAAAAACCGCAGCGCACAAAAGAAAAGCTGCTTTTTTAAAAAGTGTCCAAACTGTGGCAAGACGCTTAGACTGCCAAGAGTTAAGGGTAAGCATAACACAAGATGTCCCTCATGCGGATGCGAGTTTTCAGTGAGGATTTTAAAGGGAAAGAGATAAACAAAATGGCGATAGACTGTTTTAGTCCATCGCCATTATTTAAAGCGGAGCGAAGCGAGATATGCTTGCATAATCTCGTGAGCGACGCTTGCAAGCAAGCATTAGGAGCCGTCAGGCTCCGCTGGATTTCAGTGGGGGATTAGTTTTACCCCCACTGAAAGACAAGATGGACCGCCACCTAAGAGGTGGGGGTCCATCATGCTTGGGTTATACTTATTTTTAGTGCTTCATTTTTTCTCTTAGCTGCTTGTAGTTCGGACAGCAGGTTGAAACCAATGCCCAAAAATCCTCACCGTGATTCATGTATTTTAGGTGACACAGCTCATGCACCACAACATAATCGATGCACTCCTGATCAAAGCAGATTATGTCAATATTTATTGATATAGATCCATTTGATGAGCAGCTTCCCCAGCGTGAGGTCATCTGCTTAAAGGTTATCTTCCTTGGATAGAGGTTTAAAATCTCGGTGTATTTTTCAAATGCTCGCTTAACCCGTTCCTCACAAAGGTTCACCACATAGCGGTAAAACAGTCGTTTAGCGTCCTGCTCGTCCATGCTCTCGCTAATGTATACCGTGAGTGAAGCCTTATCAAGGTATGGCTCCTTGTACTGTGGACTTTTCTCAATTTTCAGCTCACGCTTTGTGCCAAGAAGAGAAAAGCTTTCGCCATTTGAAAAGCTTTGTGGCAGGTGAGATTTTTCCTCACACCGCTCAAGCTTATCCTTTATCCAGTCCTTATGTGATAAAATCAGCTTTTGCGCTTCGGCAGGCGGACATCCGTACGGAAGTCGTACTGTCACCACACCATCCTTTACGCTTAAATACGCCTTTGAGCGTTTTCCTATATCGAGAAGATAGTCGAAGTGCTCACCATCAATCTCGACACTTGCCAGTCGTTTCAATTATCCTAAATATCCGTACCAAACCCAGCCGTCATATGTGTAGTATGATACATGAACATATTCTGAATCTGAGGGGGACTCAATTATCGTTACTGTTTCTCCTGCATTGATGGAAAGCAGCGGATCGCTGTTTGCATCGTTTGATTCACGCAGGTAAGCGGTTTGAAGAAGGGTTGCAGTTTCACCGTCAGTCACCGATTCGGTTGATGTGTCAGATTCAGTTGAAGCCTCTGAATCCTCAGTGCCATCTGTGCCTTCGGTTGCTTCTTGAGAATCAATTACTGCATCGTCCTCATCTACAATCACAACTGAATTTGTGTCCGTTTCACTTTCGACAGCTTCAGCTACTGATGATGAGTCTGACTTTGTGCCGGTGTATATTCCGTCAACAACAGAGTCGTCATTTGAAGGGAACAGACTCTTTGCAAGAATTAAAATTACGCAGACAACAAACACACCTACAACAACGACAGCGGCAATTCCCGCAACGGTAAGCCTTTCGGTTGGTTTTGAATTATTTTCATTATAGTTGCTCATTTTATCAAATCCTTTTTTCGGAATCTATATATTTATCGATATAACTACTATTTAATATTATAAACCATTTTTCATGGTTTGTCAACCGACTTTTTGAAAACTACACAAAAAAAATAAGAAAATAATAAAAAATTTCTCGCTTTGAACAATATTATGTCACAAAAGGAAAAACGACAGCCGAGCTAGCGACTGTCGTTTGTTTGGTTTTGCTTAGCATTTATACCTTTTTTACAGAAAGTGTTACCTTTTCACCGTTTAGATCCCAAAGCTTTCCGTTTTCAGCAGTGCCGGTTACTATATCCTTTGCAAGCACATCGTGGCTAATTGCCTCTTTGTTCTTAAGTGCAATTTCGGAAATCCTATCGTTGCCCTCAATGGTGACAATGATGTGATCCATAACCTCAAAGCCGGAATCCTTTCTCATGGTCTGAATCTTGCTTATTATCTCGCGAACAAATCCTTCCTCAATAAGCTCAGGTGTTAGTGTGGTATCAAGAGCTGCCGTAACGCCGCCTTCAGTAAGGGTGTAGAAGCCCTCCTTCTGCTGCGACTCGATAAGCAAATCTTCACGCTCAAGTGAAATCTCACCGCTGGATATGGTTATCTTTACCGTGCCGCTTGTATTTAGCTCGTCCATAGCTGAGTGACCGTCAAGCTCGCTCAAAGCTGCGCGAATTTCATTTAGATATCTGCCATACTTAGGTCCTAATGTCTTTAGCTGTGGCTTGAATTTGTAGTCGATAAAGGATGAAACGTCGTCTGAGAATTCAACCCTCTTTAGGTTTAGCTCGTCACGAATGATATCAACATAGAAATCGTCAAGCACATGGTCTGCCTTTACATACATAACGCTTAGAGGCTGACGGTTCTTGCGGTTCGAGCCGTTTCTTGCAGAACGTCCCAGCACTACGATATCTAAAACCTCGTCCATGTCGCTTTCTAGCTTTGAATCAATCATACCTTCATCAGCTTCTGGATATAGACAAAGATGGATGCTTTCAGGAGCGCTCTTGTCCACGCTGCAAACAATGTTCTGATAAATTTCTTCAGTGATAAACGGAACCATCGGAGCCGCACACTTGCATACCGTAACCAGGGCAGTCCAAAGTGTCATGTAGGCGTTTATCTTGTCCTGGGTCATTTCCTGAGCCCAATATCTTTCACGGCAGCGTCTTACATACCAGTTCGACATATCATCAACAAATTCCTGCATAGCCTTTGCTGCTTCTGGAAGAGCATAGTTATTTAGGTTTTCATCTGCCGCTTTTACCATGCTATTCATCTTTGACAGCAGCCACTTGTCCATAACGGAGAGTGATTCGTAATCTAGGGTGTGCTGTGTCGGGTCAAAGCCATCGATATCTGCATATAGCACATAGAATGCATAGGTGTTCCAAAGAGTGCCCATAAACTTGCGCTGACCTTCAGTTACCACCTTGCCATTAAACTTGTTAGGAAGCCATGGAGCAGAATTTGTGTAGAAGTACCAGCGAATTGCGTCCGCTCCGTATTGCTCAAGTGCCTCAAATGGATCTACAGCATTGCCCTTTGATTTAGACATCTTTTGTCCGTTTTCATCCTGAACCAGACCAAGGACTATTACATTTTTGTATGGTGCCTTGTCAAATAGAAGCGTCGATATTGCGAGAAGAGAATAGAACCAGCCTCTTGTTTGGTCGACAGCCTCAGAGATGAAGTCGGCAGGGAACTGCTCTTCAAACAGCTCCTTATTCTCAAACGGATAGTGATGCTGTGCAAATGGCATCGAGCCTGAATCGAACCAGCAGTCTATTACCTCTGGAACACGCTTCATTTGTTTGCCGCATTCAGGGCACTTTATGGTAACTGCATCGATATAGGGACGGTGAAGCTCAATATCATCCGGACAGTTGTCCGACATACTTTTAAGCTCTTCAATTGAGCCTATAGAATGGCGGTGTCCGCACTCACACTCCCAGATATTAAGCGGAGTACCCCAATAGCGGTTTCTTGAAATTCCCCAGTCCTGAACGTTTTTGAGCCAGTCGCCAAAGCGTCCGGTTCCAATGCTTTCGGGAATCCAGTTGATGGTTTTGTTGTTAGCGATAAGTCTATCCTTTACGTCCGTCATCTTTATAAACCAGGTGTCACGAGCGTAGTAGATAAGCGGCGAACCGCATCTCCAGCAATGGGGATAGTCGTGCTCAAACTTAGGTGCCGCAAAAAGCTTGCCGCTTTGATCAAGCTCCTTTAAAACCTCAGGGTCTGCATCCTTAACAAACAGTCCTGCAAATGGAGTTTCTTCAGTCATATTGCCTTTTCCGTCAACAAATTGTACAAAAGGCAAATCATAATTTTTGCCGACCTTTGAGTCGTCCTCACCGAAGGCGGGAGCAATGTGTACAATACCTGTACCGTCTGACATGGTTACATAGCCGTCGCAGGTCACAAAGAAGCCCTTTTTGTGCTGCTTTTCGGCAGCTTTTCCCGCACACTCATAAAGCGGTTCGTACTCGGTGTATTCGAGATCCTTTCCGGTGTAGGTTTCCAGAACCTCATATGCGGCGCTGCCGTCGCTTGCAAGCGAGCCTAAAACCGTGTCAAGAAGCGCCTGAGCTAAAATATAGGTGTATCCGTCAGCAGCCTTTACCTTGCAGTAAACCTCGGTAGGATTTACACAGAGCGCAACGTTTGAGGGAAGCGTCCAGGGAGTAGTTGTCCAGGCAAGGAAGTATTCATCCTTGTCCTTTATTTTAAAGCGCACAATTGCCGAGCGCTCCTTTACAAGCTTGTAGCCCTGAGCTACCTCGTGCGATGAAAGCGGGGTTCCGCAGCGTGGACAGTAGGGGACGATCTTAAAGCCACGATAGAGCAAGCCCTTATCATATATTTGCTTAAGTGCCCACCATTCGGATTCGATGAAGCTGTTATCATATGTGACATATGGGTGCTCCATATCAGCCCAAAAGCCAACGGTTCCTGAAAAGTCCTCCCACATCCCCTTATATTTCCATACCGACTCCTTGCATTTTTTAATAAATGGCTCAAGTCCGTATTCTTCAATCTGCTCCTTGCCGTCTAATCCAAGCTCCTTTTCGACCTCAAGCTCAACGGGAAGTCCGTGAGTATCCCATCCAGCCTTTCTTGGCACCTTGTAGCCCTTCATGGTGCGATAGCGAGGAATCATGTCTTTTATTGCACGAGTCAAAACGTGACCGATATGCGGCTTGCCGTTTGCCGTAGGAGGTCCGTCGTAAAACACGTACGATTCACCCTCTTTTCTGCTGTCGATGCTCTTTTCAAAGATATTATTCTCCTCCCAGAATTTTTCGACCTGCTTTTCACGTTGAACAAAGTTTAAGTTAGTATCAACCTTTTTGTACACAGCCCTCATTCCTTTCTCATAATTTTATACAAACAAAAAGCCTTCGCCCGAAATAGGACGAAGACCATAAAAAGCCTGCGTTTAACCACCTGTTTGAGCATACCATCATATGCATCTCTTATAACGCAGAGAATACGTCTTGACTTAGTTGTTGCCTTTCGGTCAAGAAGCTCGGAAGTGATTTTCATTTATCGCATACTCTTGCCGCACTCACACCAATGTGCAGCTCTCTGAAAATTTTTGCGGATAAGCTACTGTCTTCGTCATAGCCTTTCAATATACCTATTAATTATACCATCTTGGCAATCGATTGTCAAGGGAAGTTTGATATTTTTAATTAAAATTACAGCTCAATTCCTCTTTGATCCTCAAACAGCTGAGCGTTAGCCCTTATTCCTGTACCTACACCGCTATCGGTTTGAGGAGTGGTCTTGTCGCTTGGAGTGATTACCAGCTTTATTGCACGGTGACAATTTTCAATTGATGCCTCAGTGAGCGAACCGCCTGCTTCACCATCGAGCGTCCACGATACAGGCTCTGAAGATCTAAATGTTACAAATGATGTTTTAAACGACAGAAAATTCTTGGTGTTTAATCGGTTCATAATAGCGTCATTTAGCGTTTGCTGAAGCACTAAGGGGTTTGTTGGAGTGCGAACAAGCGTAACCTCAAAGAGACCGTCATCAAAATGAATTTCATCTCCTGCATAAAAGCGCACGCCGGCAATCGAAGTAGAGTTTGACACCAGCCCGACCAGAAAATTTCCGGATTCCTCTATACCGTCATGTATTACTGTCATGTCAATGCCTTTGTAGGTGTGTAGTCTTTTTAGACCCTCAACTATATACGCTGCGTGACCAAAGATATTCTTGCGCTCCTGAGGAGTTTCGTAGGCTACATCGGTAAGCATGCCAAAGCCTGCAATGTATACAAAATAATTGTCATTAAATTTGCCAATATCATACTCAAAGAAAACTCCGTCTAATATTTCGTGTGCTGCATCGGTCATCTTTTTTGGGATGCTCATAGAGGTGGCAAAATCGTTAGTTGAGCCGGCGGGAATGTATCCGAGAGGGATCTTTTCCTCAAGCTCCATAAGAGCTTTTACCGCCTCGCTTAGAGTGCCATCGCCACCGCTAACCGTTACAATATCGTAATCAAGCGCAGCCTCGGATATTTTTTTGTAAGCATCGAGTGCGCCTTGAGTCGGATATGCTGTAACCTCGTATCCTCCCTCGGTGAAGATGTTTATTATATCAAACAGGTTTGATTTTATAAGTCCTCTGCCTGAGCGGGGATTATATACAAAGAGCATTTTATTCATGATTTGTATTCATCTTCCTTTCAATTTTTAAAGAACAAAATCTACACAAATACATTATATCAGCAAACACCGCAAAAGTCAAGGGAAAAGCGTGCTTTTTTATGCGAATAATTTTTTAAAAAACGGCAAAGCTAAGGGTGAAATGAGGTGATAAAATGGACGAAAAGGAGCGTGCCAGACGAAGTCATGATTTCTTTTCTACCCTGCCTGCACAGCTGCAAAATCAGCTGGCTATGCAAAAGAGGATGGAGGCAAAGGGTGAGGTGCCTAGAGATGCCAATATTATGACAAGATATAAATTTAGCAGGTGGTATGACTAAGCGATTAAGTCGGCAAATAACAAATAAATACAGCATTTTCAATAAAAAAATCCCTAATCTGCAATTAGATCGGGGATTTTTAATATACTTTTGTTATTTCAAGCTCATTCTCCGTATTCAACCGATGTGTCTTCAGATGAGCTTGTCTCATATGCCGCATATTTCTCGATGAAATCCTCGTTTTCGAGCGAGTCAGCATAGTCGGAGGTTACGTTTAGGTACTCCTCAAGGCAAAGTCCTTGATTTGTGATGTCCTGTGCGATTTCAACGCCTACATATCTTAAATGCCAGGGCTCGTATTCGTATCCGGTGATATCCTCCTTGCCCTCCGGGAAGCGCACTATAAATCCGTATTCGGCACAGTGCTCCTCCAGCCAAATTGCTTCGGCGGTGCCGTTGAAGCTTGAGGAGGGATCGTTTATATCCATGCAAAGCCCAGATTGATGCTCTGAGTGTCCGGGTCTGGCGGAAATTTTATCTGCCTCATCAAGCCCACGCTCTGTGGCGTACCTGTCGAACAGCTCGTCCTGATAATCATAGGTGCGATAGCCTGATGCAATCCACAGTGTTATGCCATCCTCCCAAGCTGCGCCTGCCATTTCGTAGAATGCAGCCTCTGCTTCGGGATCTAGTCCGGGATCATAGTCTGAGGGCAGAGAGAAGGTTTTGTTTACTATTAGGATGCCATCAACATAGGTGATGCCGTTTTCGGTAACAAGGGTGTGACCCTCTGCTTGTCCGGAATAGTCACCGGTGTTGGTGTTTTCTGTGTCGCCTCCATTTTCCGCCGTGTCAGAGGAATCGGCATTGTTCTCTGCTATAGATGTGAGATCGTCAGCTGCATAAGAGGCTGTCTGGTCATCAGAGCTAGATGATGTATTTTCAGTGCTGGTTGATTTTCCTTCAAGGGATATGAAAATGATAATAGCAAGTATAATTACAAGTCCACCGCCAAACAAAATCATCTTTGCGTGAAGTCGATCCCTTGCCAGCTCGTCAGCCCTTTGACGGCGTATTTTTGCCTCGCGTATCTGCTCTAAAACCGCGGGGTCGTATTCGTACTCGTCATTTTTATTCGAAAAATTATCCTGATTTTCGCTCATAAAACCTTCCTTTGTATTGTGCTGATTGATTAAACCCTTAAGAATAAAATCTTGCAAGGATATTATACCACAAATTATATTATAAATCAAGCATTTTTTCAGGATGTTTTGAACATTTACCCAAAAAAGCAGGTGATTTTTTGTGCAAAGGGGCAGTTTTTTGTATAAAACGTTAAAAAATATTGACAATCCGTATTGAAATATGTTATAATTTAATGTAAGTATGCTTGTGTGGGTTTTAGCTAAAAAAGACCTGTACAATGCAATTAAGGAGGTCAATGATGAGCCAGTCAGAAAAAACGATTGAGTATTCAACCTATTCATCTTATAAGGAAACGGTTGCAGCTTTATCTCAGGATCTAAGAGAGCTGCTCGAATTGAGCGAGGAAATTTCTTTGTCACATACGGCAAAGTCAATAAAGGAAACGCTCGAAAAGTCGGCGGACGAGCATTTTGAGGTTGCTATTGTCGGTGAATTTAAGCGTGGAAAATCAACGCTTATCAATGCTATGCTCGGAGAGGACGTGCTGCCTGCGGATGTGCTTCCTGCTACTGCAACACTTAATCGTGTTACATACAGTGAGGAGCCCTATGTTCAGGTTGAGTATAAGAATGGAAAAAGCGAGCGTGTTGATATCGACCAGCTCGAAAACTATGTTACAAAGCTGACGCTAGAGTCTGAAGAGACGGCTGAAACGGTGAAGGAAGCTACCGTTTACTATGATACCGATTTTTGCCGCAACAATGTCGATATAATCGACACTCCAGGACTTAATGACGATGAGCAGATGACAAACGTTACACTTTCGATTCTGCCAAAAATAGATGCGGCGGTGTTTGTTATAAGCGCAAATTCACCATTTTCACAGTTTGAAAAGGATTTTCTTGAAAAGAAGATGCTTACATCGGATGTTGGAAGAATAATCTTTGTAGTAAACTGCTTTGGTACGTTTTCGCCTGAGGACGAAAATAAGATTGTAGAAACGGTTCGTGCAAGAATTACAAAGTATGTTATGGACAAGGCGAAGATGGTCATGGGCGAGGATTCCCGTGAATTTGCCGTATACAAGAGAAAAATCGGCACACCTCGTGTTATCGGTGTGTATGCAAAGCGTGCGCTGACAGCAAAGAAGATAGAGGATCCGGGACTGCTTGAGGAATCAAATTTCCCTGAATTTGAGCGCGCCCTTGAAACTATGCTCACAAAGGAGCGTGGAGCAATTACACTTCAAATTCTTGCAAACAAGATCACAAATTCCGGCACAGAAATTTTACGCTCGGTGGTTATGCAGGAAAATGCGCTTATGATGGCGAATGACGAATTTATGGAGCGCTATGAGTCGGCAATCGGCGAAATTGACGACATAAGAAACAAGAAGCGTGCTGAATTCGTAAAGATAAACAATGCCGCAAATCAGGTATTTGACGATCTAAAGCCTGTTCTTGACAGCTATTGGGATAACATCGAAGAGGCAGCAATGAGCGTTATTGATGGGTATAATATGACCTCAGATGATTTCAAGAGAGATCAGCTAAAAATTGTCACCGGAAAAATGACTGAAAAAATCAAGGAGAGCATAGAGGACAGAGCACAGATTATCTGTGAGCAGATTCAAAACAACATCAATGTTGCGGTAAGTGTAGAGGCTGAAAGACTACAGAGCTTTGAGGACGAGTTCTTTGAGTCAGTAACTAAGATTCAAAGAATGTTTACCATGCCCGAAAAAATTTCGAAAAACGGCACGGCTGCTGACAAGGGTATAGGAGCGGCACTTGGCTCTTTTGGTGTGGGCGCAGCCTTTTTAGGCTTCCGTGAAGCAGGCGTTAAGGGCGCACTTCTTGGCGGCTTTACAGGACTGGTAAGCTTTTCATCTATATTCTTCACTACCGTTTTGGCACTTACTCCTGCATGGCCGGTAGCGCTATGCCTTATGGCAGCTGCAGGACTTGCCGGTACATTTACGGCAGGCTTTGCAATTGACAAGCTGTTAGTAAACGAAAGAATTGACAAATACAAGTCGAATTTCAAGTCGCAGGTTAAAAAGCAGTTCCATGAAATGCGACTGAACAATGACTTTACAGAAACAGTTCGTCGTCAGGTTTACTCAGCATTTGAAGGACTGAAGGGAAAAATTGAGCAGGAAACTGAAATTATACTAAGAGATACACAGGAAACGCTTGATAATCTAAATGCACTTAAAACTGAAAAGAACAGTATATCTGAGCGTGAGATGGATAGATTGCATGCTGTTGCGGAAAAGGCAAGCGAGATAGTATCGGAGGCTTATGCGATAAGAAAGGTTATTTCAGATTCTTTGGAGAATAACTCGACGAGCGCAGAGTGACGCATACAAAACATGAAGGAGGAAACCGAAAATGAGTGATACCGTTTTGACGGATAATCCACTTTTATCTATAGACACAGGCTTCCGCAGCTACCTAAACGCATATACAAGGTCCTTTCAAAATCATATTATAGATGGTCAGCTTGACTACGCCTTTGACTCGGATTTTGCTGTACGGCAAAAGATTGTGGGACTTCCAGGTTGGGGAAAGCTCTCTAAGGCTATAAATACAGTAGATGTTTCTGCTGAGGCGAAGAGGCTGTTTTTGACCTGCGAGCAGGCGGGTGCTTTAAAGTATCCTGAAATATACGACATACTTAAGAGCAGCTGTGAGAGGCTTGAGCTTAATCTGCCGATAGTGCTGGTAAGAAAGGACTATGGAAAGCCGCTTATCTATTCAATTGCGAGCGATTTAATTGAGCCGAGCATTGTGATAACAAAGGAACTGGTGGACTCCTGCAGCAAGGAGGAGCTTGAGCTTTTAATTGGTGCGGAGTGTGGAAGAATACAGAACAATCATAGTGCGTATAATTGGGCGATAACATATCTGAACTTTAACAGAAACACCTACAAGCCTTCTGAGCGCTCATACAAGGGTGCGGTGAACAGTCAGGTGGTAGGTGCGCTTATCGACTGGGTAAAGTACGCTGACATTACAGCAGACAGAGCGGGCATGATTTGCATGTCAAATCCCGGAAGATTTATTGAGGTCATCTGCGGGCTGTTAAACAAAGGCTATATTGATTTTTATGGCAGAAGCTTTGAAAAGGCGGATGCGGCAAAGCTGCGTGAGATAACGGTTCAGACACATACTACTGCCGTAAGAAGCCTAAAGGCGGATGCATCTCTCGACAGCACCGAGCGCAGAATTGTGGCGAGTGCGGAGTTTTTGACCTGTGATTCGCTGTTTAAGTGGAGAAACGATCTTGTGAATACAGATTCGCATTCCTGCACGGGTCAGATTTGCGATGTAAGAAGTAATATTATTATAGCGGGAGGACAGTGACTATGAGTGAACACAACAGTGCTGCTGCAGACCGCGATATAAAAAGGGTAAGAGATATTTTCAAGCAGCTCTCGCAAAATGAAGAGATAGGCTCGGTTTTGGGGCATGAGTTTATCGATGCAATAAATGATTGGAACACCCTTATTGATAAGCGCAGTGACGAGCCCTTTACGCTGGTAATACTCGGAGATTTTAAGCGTGGCAAGAGCACGATTATAAATGCGCTTTTGGGCAAGGAAATTGCGCCATCGAACGTATCGCCTGAAACCTATACAATAAATGAGATATCATATGGTGAGGAGCGCAGTGCAGCGGCGGTGCTTGAAAACGGTCAGCGTGTTGAGCTGCAGCTAAGCGACATAACGAGAGATAGGCTTGAGGTGCTTATGAAGATGTTCCCGGCGAAGGTGGAATATCTTGACATAAGAGATAATGCACCTATACTAAAGGAAATTCGAATTGTTGACACTCCGGGACTATCGGATTTAGACGATTTGGACAGGCAGGTTACTGAATATTTGGTGAATGCTGATGCTATAATGTATGCGGCATCGTGTCTGTTGCCCTTTTCTGAGTCAGAGCAGATGTATCTTGGAACGCATGTACAGCCCAGACGATTTGGTATGCTTTATGTGCTGGTGAATATGATCGATGCGCTTAATTCACAGTCGGATGTTGACAAGATTATGCGCAGATTTAAGGTGCTTAGCGAAAAGATAGTGCCAAATTCATTTGTGTACGGAATAAGCGGAGCGGATGAGCTAAGGCGCAAGCTAAAGCAGCCAAGACTTCCCGACAAGGGCACACGGGACTTTTACGAAACGCAGTTTATGCAATTTGAGATGTCGCTTCAGCGTGATATCATCATGAAGAAGGATATAATCCGAACAGATCGTGTTATCACTATGCTGGAGGATATGACCAACGACACCTCGGCAAAGCTACATATGTTCGCTGAAATGGCGGAGATGGACTACAAAAAGCTCGAAGACAAGGAACGCAGCTTTAATGAGGAATGCTCGCAGCTTTCAGCAGCTTTAGAGGAATGCAAGCCGATTTTGCATTTGAGCATGACGGAGATGCAGCAGCAGGCAGAAACCTGGATGTATGAATTCTTTGCAAAGCTAAGAAAGAGCATACTTGAGTGCAGAGCGAAGGATGAAAACGGCGAGGATATTTATTCATCTGATGACATTGAGAAGTATTTTTACTCGTATCTGACCGAAAAGGTGGGCGAGGCTTATCGAAGCTGTATAGAGTACCATCGTGACAGAATGAATGAGATTGTTGACAAGCTGAGCCATCAGCTGGCTAAAAAGCTTGGCATAGAGGATCTTTCACAGGTGACGCAGGTAACAAGCGTTGATAGAATAATGCGTTCACTTGGTAAAAACGTTACAAGCCAGGTTATGGGAGTCAAGCTTTTTGGAACATCAGAAACCTTTCCGCCGGCAACAATGACTGCCTTCAGCAAGATTTTGGGCAGAAAGAAGCAAACGGATATAATCGATATTGCTCTTGAAAACTATGATGATATACGCAGCAACATTGTTAAGGACATCAAGACGGTGTATCAGGATCTTGAGGTAAAGGCGCTTTCGCAGCTGGATGGTATTTATCAATACCAAGCAGAAATTGGCAAAGAGGCTATCGGACACGCCAAGCAGATTTTGGAAAGCTGTGATGGCGAGCAGATAGGAAGGGTGCTAAACGAGGCAATGGAGCTTTTGCAGGAGCCGATTGATATTTTGAAAAAGTATAGCTGATTTGGTAAAATAGCCTTAAGCACGTGGTGTTATGCCGCGTGCTTTTTGTTGTTTTGCTGAATGTTTAGAAAAAACGCTTGACAGCGTGAGAATGATATGATATAATAAATTGGTATGTAAAATGCGGTCATATTATTTGTAAAAAAGTGAAAGTGAGTCATACTAGAGAATTATGAGAAAATCGGTGATAAGAAATGTCGTAAAGCTTGCGGCATTCAGAGTGGTTTATCCACTGACCTACAGGATTTGCTGTCTAAGACGGCAAAACAAATCGCTCACACTTTTTTGCGAGGTGAGGCATGATTATCTCACTGACAGCTTTTTACCGATTGCTGAAGAGCTAAAACGCAGAAAAAAGCCTGTGCGTGTGTTCTACATTCACAACAACAGCGGCGGACTCGGTTATCTTTTTAGGTATTTTAAGCTTTGTATGATTTTGCCGACTGCGGGGAATATAATCATAGATGATACCTGCAATCTATTCGGAGCTTTTAAATTTCGAAAGGGAACAAAGCTTATTCAAACCTGGCATTCATGCGGTGCGTTTAAGAAATGGGGCTACTCGATAGCAGGGCTATCGTTCGGGCAGGATCCCGACGAGCTTGACCGTTATCCTGCACATCGAAGCTACGACCTAGTTACGGTGAGCAGCGAGGAATGTGTGCGGCACTTTAACGAGGCTTTTGGATTTGACAAGTCGGGCAAGGACTGTGTTAAGGCAATAGGCGTAGCACGCACCGATTATTTTTTTCGCAAGGAAAATCTTGATGCGGCTTATCGAGCCTTATATGAGGCATGTCCTAAGGCTAAGGGAAAACGGATTTTGCTGTATGCACCCACCTATCGCGGGGATGCAGATAAAGCCTACGCTCCCGAAATGTTTGATATAGGGGCGCTTAAGAGTCGGCTTGATGGATGCGTTTTACTGATAAAGCAGCATGGCTTTGTAAAGGAAAGACCAAAAATCCCTGAGGATTGCAAGGATTTTGCCTTTGATGTAAGTGATAAGCTAAAAATAGAGGAGCTTTTGGTGGTAAGCGACATTTGCATTACCGACTATTCATCGCTTATATTTGAGTATTCGCTGTTTGAGCGACCGATGGTGTTTTACGCTTATGACCTTGATGAGTTTTACGACTATCGTGGTTTTTATTACAGGTATGACGAAAGCTTCTTACCCGGTGAAATAACAAGGGCCGAGGACGAGCTTTTTGCGGCAATCGAGAGTGCAATTGAAAACGGAGCAAACGTCGAAAGAGTACGAGCCTTTAAAGAGAGGTTCATGGGAGCATGCGACGGGAGCTCGGCTAAGAGGATTGTGGATTATATATTGGAGGATATAACATGAAATTTGGCGTGATCATGCATAAGACAACACAGAATATAGGTGATGACATTCAGACCTATGCTGCTAAGTGTCATTTGCCGAGTGTGGATTATTTTATAGACCGTGAACACCTAGATACTTTTGAGACCCCTGATGGAAAGCCAGTTGCAACTATCATGGCTGCATGGTACATGTGGCACAAATGGAATTGGCCTCCATCTAAATATATTGTTCCGTTGTTTACGGGAATTCATTTTTCTGACCATCAGTCGGCACTTCAAGAGGGCAGTCCTGTTCAAACTCAATTTCTTGAGGGCTGTGGAAAGGAATACATGAATGTAAATGGTCCGGTAGGGTGTCGTGATTTATACACGCTAAAGAAATTTCAAAAAATAGGGCTGGATGCATTTTTCTCCGGATGTATTACTCTTACTTTACCAAAAATGGAGAAGAAAAAGCCGGAGCGTGAATATGTGTGTGCTGTGGATTTGCCAAAGGATGTTTTAGCAAAGCTCAAGAGTGAGCTTAAGGGTTCGGGAATTGATGTAATCACTACTACTCACTATAAGGATTACCGTAATAGTGATGCTACATGGGAACAACGTGAAGAAGCAGTAAAAGAACTGCTTACAATTTATCAAAACGCTAAATGTGTGGTTACAAGACGCTTGCATTGTGCATTACCATGTTTGGCTATGGAAGTGCCTGTGTTTGTTACAAACAATCATAAGCGACCTGTATCAGGACGATTCGATCCTTACTATGATTGGATTTCGAATTGCAGCTACAAGGAATTTTTGGGTGGGAAATTCAACTACGATTTTTCAAATCCTCCTCCAAACAGCACGGCTTATCTTGAAGTGAGAGATGCTATGATTAAGTCGATTAATGATTTCGTTGAAAAATACAAGAATGAAGATGGAAATGCTGAGGAGTATATAAAAACATCATATTCAGATGAGGAATTTTACCGATGGAAATGTGATACCATGCGCAGCTGTATGGACGATTGGTTTAACGTCACAGTTTCAGAGGAAAAGGAATTAAAAGAGCTTAGCGCTTCCAAGAAAAAACTAGATAATGAAATTGAAGCTCTAAATAATTCTAACAAGAAATTGGAAAATGATATAACGGAGCTGCTTACTTCTAAGAGAGAGCTAGAGAGAAATGTGAAGAGCATTTCGAAAGAAAATGAAAGATATAGAGAAATATTGAATTGTCGCAGTGTAAGTAATGCAATAAAAATAAGAAATGTATTTTTGAGCCGCAATAAGAAGATTAAGCTGTAAATAATATTTTTGAACACCAAATTAGCCGTGCGTTACTCTAAAAATGAAGGAGAATGGTTAAATGAAATTCGGGGTGATAATGCACAAATCTACACAAAATATAGGCGATGATATTCAATCATATGCGGCGGCTAGACTGCTGCCATCGGTTGATTATTTTCTCGATAGAGAGCATCTCGATGATTTTAAGACAGATAATGACGAACCTGTAGCTGTAGTTATGAGTGCATGGTATATGTGGCACAAATGGAATTGGCCGCCTAGCAAATATATTGTTCCTTTATTTGTGGGAATACATTACACGGATAACGAAATTGCAAAGCAAGACGGTTCTCCTGTAAAGACAGAGTTTTTAAGCGGCAAGGGTGCAGAATATTTAAATGTGTATGCACCTGTTGGATGTCGAGACACTTTCACCGAGCAAGCATTACAAGCGCAGGGAATTGACAGCTATTTTTCCGGATGCATTACCCTAACACTTCCTAAAATGCCAAAGACCCCACACGAGCGTGAATACGTTTGCTGTGTTGACGTTAGTAAGGAAGCGGTTGAACGTACACGAAAGCTATTAGAAGGGACAGAAATTGAGCTTAAAGTAATAAAGCATTATAAGGATTATCGCAATAGTGATGCGACATGGGAGGAACGTGTAAAAAACGTAACCGACCTGCTAAGCATCTATCAAAATGCTAAATGTGTTATAACCAGACGCTTACACTGTGCCTTGCCTTGCCTTGCGATGGACGTGCCTGTGCTGGTGCTAAAGGGCGAAAAAGCGGGAGCAGATATTCGTTTTGAACCGTATTATAATTGGATGCACTGTTGTCAACGAGAGGACTACATTTCAGGAGAATATGATTACGATGTGACAAATCCGCCTGAAAACGGCAAGGAGTATCTCCCATATAGAGAAGCCTTACTAAAAACAGTTGATGAGTTTGTCAAAAAGTATGAAAATGCTCACGGCTCTGTGGATGAGTTTAACAGATTTGACTGCAGTGATAGCGAAATGATTTTATGGCGGCATGACACCATGAAGGATTGCATGAATCGCTGGCTTTATGTCACACGCTCACATATTCAAAGAATAACAAAGCAGAATAAAACGCTTTCCGAAAAGGAGAACAGGATAAAAAGTCAAAATGCTCTACTAAAAAGCGTTCAAAAGGAAAAGGAAGCGACGGAAAATAAGCTCAAAAAAGTCAAGGAGTCTGCTGAGGGGCTAAAAAAGCAAAAGGAAGAGCAAATTGCAAGTCTCAACAAGCAGCTTGCTGACGAGCGTGAAAAGGTGCAGAGTCTTAAAAAGAGTAATTCTGATTTAAATGAAGAATTAAACCGTACACAGAACAAGCTTTCACACCTTGAAAATATAGTAAATTGCAAATCAGTGCGCTATTCTATAAAAATAAGAAACGCATTTGTACCAAAGAAAAAGAAAATCAAATACTAAAGCATCCAGGTGAAAAGTCAAAAAGCTTGACATATAGGTGTAAATAAACAATACGAAATCTAAAGGAAGAGGTAGTATGGCAAAGTATCTTATCAGGGGGGGGGAAGACTCCCATTGAAAAATTTGAAATAGACAATTATATAAATTCTAATCTGATGGGTTCAAACTCAGGTAACTATATGTATCTTTACGGTATTATTCGCACTCTTACTACAGATGAGAATGTTACTTTTGAAAGCACGAGATACAGATATGATTTTGACGATGCTGAGATAGATCGTATAAATAATGAATGTGATGGATTTATCATACCGCTTGCAGATGCATTTCGTGAAAATTTCATGACAGAGCTAGTAGGAATTACAAGGCTTGTGAATAAATTGAAAATACCTAGCTATGTTATAGGCGTAGGCGTAAAGGCAGGAGCAGAGGAAAAGCTTGCCAATAAGAATTTTGGATTTGAAAAAGAGGTGCAGAATTTTGTAAAGGCTGTACTTAAACGTTCAAATAATATTGGCGTAAGAGGCGGAATGACTGGAGAATTTCTTGAGTATTTAGGCTTCAAGGAGGGTCAGGATTTCAAGGTGATAGGCTGTCCTTCGATGTATACTTTTGGGAATAATCTTAAAATAAGAAATACGAAAAAGGATGCAAACAGCAATGTTGCTTATAACCTCACATACTATTCAAAGCCTGAAACGATTGATTTTATGGATGCGGCAGTAGCTCAGTTTAGGAACCCTGTTTTTGTGCCGCAGATGCTTGCGGAGCTTAAGACTCTTTACTGGGGAATTGACTATAAAAAGACTTTTGAAAACAATCCCAAACAGAATTACCCATGCAATATAGATAGTCCAGTTTATGCTCAGGACAGAGTACGCTTTTTTGTAAATGTAAATGAATGGGTTGATTTTATGAAAACCCGCGATTTGGTTTTTGGTACCAGATTACACGGGAATATTCCCGCAGTAATTGCAGGAACACCATCTATTTTGATAACTAAGGATATAAGGATGCGTGAATTAGCAAGATTTCATGGTCTTACATGGATTGACGAGTCGGAGCTTTATAAATTTAATGACATTTGGGAGCTTATTGATAACGTGGATTTTCATAGTCCTGAAATAAAGCATCAGAATAATTTTGAAAATTATCTTAGTTTTCTGCATTCAAATGAATTAAAGACTATATATGATGATAACAGAGATCGTATAGATGCTCCACTAGATGATATGATCAAGGGCATAAATAACGAGTTTAAATCAGCCGCACTTTGTTCAAAAGGCGAAATTACAGATCGCATGAACAATTCTATAATATTTGTAAAAGAACAGCGTGAAAAGTTAAAAAAAGAAAACAAGAAGTTAAAAAAGAAAATAGATGATGGAAAGCGGACGGCTGAGAATGCAAAAAAAGCTAATAAAAAACTCCAAAAGGAGCTTGAATCAAAGCTTTTAAATGAGAAAAAAAGGTCAGCGGAGCTTGAAAAAAATGCTAACATGCTGCAGCTTCAGCTTGAAGACGCAGACAGAGAGCTTTGCGAGAAAAGCGAACAGCTTTCACACCTTGAAAATATAGTAAATTGCAAATCAGTGCGCTATTCTATAAAAATAAGAAACGCAATTGTAGGAAAAAACAAAAAAATCCAACTATAAAGAGGTTACAGTATATGATATACGGAGCAATGCTTGCGGGCGGAAGTGGAACTAGAGTAAAATCAGCTGACAAGCCCAAGCAGTTTATCGAAATTGGCGGAGTGCCGATAATTATTCACACGCTAAAGAATATGTTAAAGGTAGAGCGCTTTGACGAAATCTATATTGCTTCACGTGAGGATTATATCGATTATCTCACCGAACAGGTGGAAAGGAATGTATCCTGCCCTGAAAAGGTGAGGATAATCCCCGGTGGAAAGGAGCGTATGGACTCTATCCACAACGTTACAGCGGCAATTGAAGGGGAGCATGGAATAGGCGATACGGACGTAATTGTAATTCACGATGCAGTAAGACCCTTCGTTACAGAAAAGATTTTAAACGACTCGATAGACGCTGCGGCAAGGTATGGAGCATGTGTCTGCGGATTACCCTGTGCGGATACCATTTTGCATTCAAGGAAGGGCGATGTGGTTGACGATATTCCTGCAAGAAGCGAGCTTTACAGCGGACAAGCTCCTGACAGCTTTAATCTAAAGAGATTTATCGAGATGGAGGATAATCTTTCGGATGAGCAAAAGGAGAAAATTACCGGAACGTCACAGATTTGCACGATGAATAATCAGCCTATCTATATAATAGAGGGCGATGCGATAAACTTTAAGATAACCACTGACAGCGACCTGCTAATGGTGAAAACGCTGATGGGTGAGAAGTGAAAAGAGGAGACCAGCTATGAAAAGTCTTATAGAGATTCCTGAAAATATGATGGCACTTGTGCTTCATGGAGTGGGAGATTTGAGATATGAGCAGGTGGAGGTGCCGGAGCTTAAGGATGGTACAGTGCTGCTTAAGATTAGGGCTTGTGGAATATGCTCAAGCGATATGCCAAGAATTTTTGTCAATGGCACCTATCATTTTCCTACCATTCCCGGACACGAGTTTTCGGGTGAGATTGTAGCAGTGGGTGATGGTGTTGACGAGAGCTTGCTTGGCAAAAGAAGCTGCGTTTTCCCGATGCTCCCTTGCAGAAGCTGCAGAGCGTGTGAGATGGAGGAATGGGCGCAGTGTTCAGGCTACAGCTATTTCGGATCACGCTGCGATGGAGCCTTTGCACAGTATCTTGTTGTACCGACATGGAATCTAGTGCCTTTTTCGGATGATTTGTCTTTTGAGGAAGCGGCACTTTGTGAGCCAGCAGCGGTATCTCTTCATGCGGTTAATATTGCCGCACTTAAAGAGGGAATGAATGTTGCAATTATTGGTACGGGCACAATTGCATTTTTAATCGGCTCATTTGCTAAAAGCAAAATTGGAGATGGCAAGGTTATAATCTGCGGCAGAAGCGGCAACAAGCTTGACTATGCTAAAAATTTAGGCTTTGATATAGTCAACACGAGTGAAGAGGAGCCTCAAGAGGGCATAAAGCGCATTACGGGAAGTGATGGTGCAGATGTCGTATTTGAAGCGGTTGGATCAAATGCTGCTATTACAAATGCAATAAAGTCAGCGGCAGCACTTGGAAAGGTAGTGCTTGTGGGAAATCCCGAGGAAGACCTACATTTGGAAAAGAATGTATATTGGTCGATTTTACGCCGTCAGATAACAATTGCAGGTTCGTGGAATTCAAACTACAATTCAAGAATAAACGACTGGGCGGATGCTCTTAAAATATTTGAAAGCGGCAAGCTTAATTTAAGGGGACTTATAACCCACACCTTTGAGCTTAAGGATTACGAAAAAGCGTTTGCAGCAATAAAGGATCCGAGCGAGTTTACTCTTAAGGTAATGTTTTCGATAAATTGACGATTTAAATGGATGGGAGAAGCTTAGAAAGGATAATAGCGAAAAGTATTATGGATAATATAGATTTGTTGGAAGAGCAAAAATTAGAAGAAATAGAAACCAGAAGACGAGCAATCGAAAAAAGAGCCGCTAAGGGAAAAACCTATGGCTTGATTGACAATATAGAGTTTAACAGAGTTATCTATACTGTTTCTGGCAAAATTGTAAATGCCGATCCTTCTGTAACGTATGGCGCGAGGTTTGTAACCGAAAGAAGAAGAGGTACATTTTATCCCGCACATTTTGATATGGATGGAAATAGGTTTACACTTTCAATGAATCTAATGTGCTCAAGGTTTGAAGCACCGATTTCCTCAGGAAATTATTATCTTGTGATTTTCGAGAAGTATAAGAATCATAGAGCCGAGCAAGACTTTGAATTTACAGACACAGATGAGCTTGTAAAGCGAAATGATATAGTCTACAGAATCTCTTACGACGAAGAGGGTAACGTGTTAGAGAAAACAAGACTTACAAAGGAGTATCCATGCTATATAGATCCTGAGTACGACGGAATGTGCACTGATGAAAAGGACAACCCTTGGAATTTCAAGTTTAGACGCAGTGACAGCAATCTTTTTTATGCAATTTCAAAAACCGAAATAGATACGGGTGAATATTCGCTTAATGTAACATACAAGGCTCCCGGAAAACCTGTTTATTTTTTTGGCAGACAAAAAAAATATTGGAAAAACAAAATCAAAAACTTCAAAAAGGATAAGAATGCCTTAGAGCTTTGGGGCTTTACGCATTCCTTCAAGCTTTTTACAAAGCTTGCAAAGCAAAACGGAAATATCATTCTGTTTGCGTCAGGTTCTCGTGCTGAAATTGGCGGAAACGAGGAGTTTATTTACAATCGTATGATAGAGCGTGGTCTTGATAAGAGGTATAAATTCCGTTTCGATTTTAAAGAGAGTATAACAGTAAACAGGCCATGGTGGCAAATGCTAAAATTCGCCTACTATCTTGCGACCTCTGATGTTATTTTAATCGATGACTATTACCCTGAAATTTATAAGGTGGATTACCCTGAGCATACGAAGATTTTGCAGGTATGGCATGCTTGTGGGGCATTTAAATCGCTTGGATTTGAGCGTCTGGGAAAGCCAGGTGCACCGCCTTTTAATACGAGGGTACACAAGTGCTACACTCATGTGCCGGTAAGCTCTTATCATTCAGCCAAGCATCATGCTGAAGGATTTGCAATTGACGAAAGCAAATTTTATCCGGTAGGAATTCCGAGGACGGATGTTTTCTTTGATGAAGAGTATAAGCTTCAAACCAGAGAGCGTATGCTAGACGAGTTTGAGCCGTGCAAAACAGCTAACAAGATTTACCTTTACGCTCCAACCTTTAGAGGAAACAATGCAAAAAATGCATATTTTCCATTTGATAAGTTTGACCTTGATGTATGGGGAGAGTTTTTAGAGAAGCATAATTCTGTGCTTATTATAAAGCTGCATCCGTTTGTAAAACAGCGTGTCGAGATTCCTCCTCAATACAGCGACAGAATTATAGATGCGAGCGATTACCGAGAGGTAAACGATATTCTATTTATAATAGATGTTCTCATCACTGATTATTCGTCCATTATCTATGAGACCTCGCTGTTAAAAAAGCCTATGCTTTTCTTTGCGTTTGACCGTAAGCAATATGAAAAGACGAGAGATTTTTATGAGCCTTATGAAGATCTTGTTCCCGGTAAGATAGTTACAGACTTTGACGAGCTTATGGAAGCATTGGAAAATGAGGATTACGAATTTCACAAGATGGATGCTTTTATCGAGAAAAATTTCACCTATACTGATGGCAAGGCTACGGATAGAGTTATAGACCAGCTTATTATGGGTATAGAGCCTGATAAGGATAAGCAATAAAAAGAAAGGACGGTCAAAAAAATGCAGAATAGAGATAAAGGGCAGATATCGGTTTCTATGATGTGTGTACGGATAGATCTTACCATGGATTATCTGAAAGCATTTGAAAGAAATAATGTTGAGCTGCTTCATATAGATGTTATGGATGGTGCTTTTGTACCTAATATTACAATCGGAGTTGATTATGTAAAGCAGCTGCGTGAGATAAGCAAGCAGCCATTTGATTTTCATTTTATGGTTGAAGAGCCTGAGGAGAAGATGAAGTGGTTTGACATTCGTGAGGGCGATTGGGTTTCGGTTCATTGGGAGTCTACTAAGCATATCGACAAGTGTATGCAATATATAAAGAGCAAGGGCGCACATGCGTCTATTGCATTAAATCCAGGCACTCCGATTAGCGTTCTGGAGGAGATGTACGGTTATCTTGATGGTGTGCTGCTATTGAGCGTAAATCCAGGATTTGCCGGACAAAAGCTTATTCCTTCGGTGATTGATAAGGTAAGAAGAATGTCGGCTCATCTTAAGGAAATCGGCAGAGAGGATATTACCATAATTGCTGATGGAAATATGTCTAATGAAAATGCTAAGCTTATGTATGATGCAGGAGCAAGAATTTTTGTGGCGGGAACCTCAAGTATCGTTAAGGATACCATTGACGGCGTAGACGAGAGAATTGCGGCGAAGAGAAAGAGCATTGGATTTTAATTTGATAATGAAATAACAATAAAGAGCGTATGACCCTTGTGCCATACGCTCATTTTATGTGTAAGCTTCAGTTTATTTGTTTTTTGATGGGGTTATTCCTCTAAATGATGATTTCCAGGTTTCAAGACGCTCCTGTTCACCTGCTGCATCAACAGGACCAAAGCCCAAATGACTTTGGAATTCGCCTTTTCCGGAAACGGAAAGGGTAATAGATGTAAATGGCTTTTGCTTTTCATTGACAAAGATTTGACGAATAGCCATGATGAGCTTTACAACCTCAATGCGGTTTTTAGCTGCCTCTTCCTTATCCATGTTATAGCGCTCAAAAATCTCATCCTCATCGATAATCTCACCGTCATTGGTGACAAGTCGAGTGTAGTAGAATATACCGTTCTCGCCGTTTTCTGCATAGAAGTAGCCTACACGGAAATCTGTATCAGGCAGATAGCTGAAAAACTCCGTTCCTAGTGAACGGTAAATCTCCTCGGTTTGCTTTTGAATCTGAGCCATTTTTTCCTTTTCTATTTTAGGTGGCATATAGCGGGGATTCGCCATCTCGACCTTTTTACGGAACTTGCCGTAGCGTATATCCTCTTCGCCTTCAACAAGATCCTCGGACGTGATGTCAATTCTGAGCTGTCCGTTGCCCATTATTGTCAAGAAAATAGCATTGCAGTTTTTCTCTGTATAGTCTATGGCAGCACGGCGCATTTTAAAGAATGCCTGTTCAAGCTTTTCCTCACGTGATACCATATCGGGCAGGCTGATTTTGCAAAGCGCTGGGATTTCCTGCTTTTCGATAAGTCTTCCGTTGCCGGCGTAGCAGCAAAAGTCGTCAATATAGCCATCCTCCTGGAGCTCGCCGTAGTAAAATCCGATGTACATATGTTGAGGGAACATAAATCTTACGCGCTTGCCAAGCTCGGCGCAGGCGTTTTTAAAGATCTCTTCTGTTGTAGGCTCAGGAGCTGATTGTGCAGCCTCGCTGTCATTTTCTTCTGAGGCACTCTCGGTTACCTCGTCCTCTTGTTCTAAAACCGCTTCCTGCTGTTTAGAATCCTCCTGTACTGCCTTTGCTTTTTTGTTTTTGCCAAATAAAGCCATGTTACTTTTCCTTTCGATTTTAGTTTTGTTTTCTGACCACCGAATATTCATCACCGTTTCGGTAGTATGGGCAACTGCCCCTGGGATTACTTATTATGCGCATATAGTCGTCCTCGTCGAGATTTATAGAGCAATAGTATTCCTCATACTCCTCGTCGTAGGTTAAATAAGCACAGCTGTCACATTGATTGCTCATGGTGTTGACCTAGCCTTCAATTTCGGTTTCGCCAATGGCGTAGTATTTATTCCTTTTTGCACAAGCAATGTATGCAATAGCTGCCACAACGGCGGTTATGCCTGCAAAAATGCTGATTGTGACTAATGCTTTTTGAAGAAGTGTATTCCTTTTCATAGCACTGCTCCTTAGCGTTTAAACGAAGTCATTCTCATCGATGTCGTCATCGATCTCCTCGCCATTCAAAAGCCTTCTTAGCGTTTCAATTTCTTCCTCTGTGAGGGTAACTCCCTTGCCCATGCGGGTGTGATCAGGATTCCATTCACGAAGGTCGTACTTGGGCTCACGCTCGTTCCAGCTCACCATGTTAAGCTCCTTTGTCCAGCCTCTTGAGCTTTCGGAAATTACTCCGATATGCTTTGTAATTTCAAATGTTAGTTCAGCCATTAAAAATCTCTCCTTTGATTTAGTATATATTATTTATGCATGGTTACTTTTTTTGTCGTAGCTCAGCTTTTATTAGCAGCTTTTCGAGTGCTCGACTTATGGTTTTATAGTTTATAATGGTCGCGACTATAATAATCACAAGTGAGCAGAATACTCCAAGCCATGTGCCGCCTATAATCCAGATTACTGCTGCAAGGCTTACGCAGGCTATGGCACAGGAAATGCGCTTTTTGTAAAGCAGGTAGTCGATAATGCTAAGAATCAAAACGGCAAGAAATGCACAGCCTAAATCTGCCGCTGCCCAAATGGTGAGGAAAATCCCAGCTTCACCAACAAGCTTAAATAGCATGCTCTTTTTTTGTATGCCCATTGCTGTTAGTGCAGAGAAGGCAATTAAGCAGACTACGGCAAGAACCATCGGGAAGAAATAGCAGATTACAACAAACGCTGCTGCCAAAACAGCTAATATGACAAGCCGCACTGTGCCTATGCGCTCAATTATGAGCTTTATTTTCTGTGGAGCAATTGCCATGAATGCTTTCCATACAGGAGCTATGTTCATTAGAACAATAATTACAAACATTATAGGCAAAAGCACCCATGCTGCTATGCTTGCTGTATGGCTAGTAGATTGAAGTGCGCTTATTATCGTCATTGCAAACAGTAGTATGCAGTTCACTATGATTTTCGACACTCTAAGATTAAATGGTACAATTTTTCTTGAATCGTACGCTCTAACACAAAATACTACAAGATAGGAAACGATTGTGGTGATAGGCGGACCGTAAAGCCCTATACGAGGAATCAATATAACATTGAGCGTTATATTGATGGCGCCTGCGATAAGACTTGTTACAAGTGAGCGCTTTGTTTTGTTAGAAGCTAAATATATCGAACCCATGAAGGTCGTAAAGCATGAGAATATGGTTGAGAAGATGAGAAGCGGTGCATATCTTGCGCTTTCCTGAAAGCTATCGCCCATCCAGATCTTGGTGATTGGTGAACAAAGCATCAGGCAGCCTGCTGCAAGCATATATAGCAAGCACTGATTGAGGTGAAAGACATTGCCGTAAAATTCGTTTCTGTCGTCCGAGTCATCTTCAAGTATTGCTGACATATTCCACGCTTGTCCAAACATTGTGTAGACAGTAGAGACTAGATTTGCGATCTTATAGGATGCGGAGAGTATGCCGTTTTTGTCGCTTCCTAAATAGTGCGTCGTCATAAACGAGTCAGAGCTATTTGTAATTAGCCACATAATTTGTGCGGGGATAAGCGGAATACAATACGTAAGCATTGTCTTAATCATTTCGATGTCTAGGTGTCTAAAGTCGAAA
The DNA here is from genome assembly GCA_021199375.1 of Ruminococcus sp. GTDB lineage: Bacteria > Bacillota > Clostridia > Oscillospirales > Ruminococcaceae > YE71. The sequence goes on from JAJQIB010000002.1 coordinate 53,210, forward strand.
TATCTCCACATCCTAGCGGCTATAAGCATAAATACAGTTGAAATCATATCTGATAGTATAATCGAGATGAGATAACCTGTATTTCCCATCTTAAATACACAGATGAAAAGCACCGTTCCGATAAGGGTAAGTAGTGTTGTCAAAATAGAATTTATAGCATAGAGCTTGACCTTTTCGAGCGCACGAAGAAAAAATGAGTAGACCTGTTTCAGAGCCGCCGCCACGATGTATACGTATATAAGAAGCGAATAGCCATGAATATACTTGTCTGCAACACCTGATATAGTGACAATAGGCAGCACTATTGCCAGCAGCAAAAATCCAGCCATGCAAGCCAGATTGCCAATGGTAAAGACTTGTTTTTTGTCATAGGCTTTGTCAAGTCCGAAGCGAATTACCGACTCACCAACCGTCATGGTAACTATCGGCAACAGCCAGTTTGCTATTTGCTGAATGACGTCGTTTATACCCATCTCCGCCGGAGACAGGTATGTGGTATAGACGTTTACAAGCAGTAAAACTAAAATTTTAGAGCTGAATGAGCCAAGTGCAAATATCAGTGTATTTGACACCAGCTTTTTGTAGTTAGACTTTTTTTCAGCCGCCATTTGTTAAGCCTGTCCTTTCATTTCTCTGTTTTCTCTATATTGCTCTCTGCAACTATATATTGTGGTCTTTGTTTAACCTCTAGATATGTTTTTGCCAAATATTGTCCGATTATACCCATACAGAAAAGCTGTACTCCGCCGATGAATATAATAATGCAGGCAGTGGATGCCCAGCCCTGTACGGGGTCTCCCATAATCAGTCGCCTTAAAATGATAAATATAATCATTATTGCTGCAACAATGGTAAGCATGATTCCAAAGCATGACGCTATGTAAAGAGGAACCTGTGAGAAGTTGATTATGCCGTTTAGTGCATAAATAAACAGCTTCCAGAAGCTCCATTTTGTTTCGCCAGCCACACGTTCGACATTTTCGTACGGCAGCCAGTAGGTTTTAAAGCCAATCCAGCCGAATATGCCTTTAGAAAATCTGTTGTACTCAGTCATTGAAACGATGGCGTCAACCATCTGTTTTTTCATAAGTCTAAAATCTCTTGCACCATCAACAATGTCTGCATCAGAGATTTTGTTTATCAGCTTGTAAAACTGTCTTGCGAAAAAGGATCTTATAGGAGGCTCTCCCTCACGGCTTACTCTCCTTGTAGCCACGCTATCGTAATTTTCCTCCTTGATAATTCTGAGCATTTCAGGAAGTAAAGAAGGGGGATCTTGCATATCTGCGTCCATAACGGCGGTATAGTCGCCCTTTGCGTTGCAAAATCCTGCGTACATTGCCGCCTCCTTTCCAAAGTTGCGTGAAAAGGATATGTATTTCACCCGTTCGTCTCGTTTGGATAGGGCACGTATAAGCTTAAGCGTGTCGTCCTTAGAACCATCGTTTATAAAAAGTATCTCAAACTCATAATCAGAGAGCGAGGTCATAACACGACAAAGCTCTTCGTAAAGATACGGCAGAGACTCTTGCTCATTATAGCATGGCACAATTAAAGACACAAGCTCCATAATGTTCCTCCTGATTACTGTCTGAAAGCGTCGCATAAGGCTTTGGGCTAACATATGAGAAAGCCTGTTTAATACCTTTATTTATAAAACGACCATTATAATTATAGCACATCTTAGACGAATATGCAAGTGCTTTTTTCAGAAAAATGTTAGCATTGGCTTTGAGCACACATAGTAAAATGAATTTTTTGTGTAGCTATTGCAAAGAGTCAAAAAAAGTGCTATAATGTAATAGGTATTGTATTAATCGTTAGATACCACATTCACATATAGAGATCATTAGAGAGAAAAAAAGAAAGGAATTGACAAAGTGAATTCGCAGCTAGTAGAGCTTTTGGTTAAGGTCTTGGGGACTACACTGATACTGATGGCGGTCATAATGCTTTGCTGTGTCGCTACACCGCATCTTGCCAAATGGATAGACAAGCTTCGCGGTGCTGACAAAAAGGATGATGAGCCTCCTACAGATCCTAACGAGCCGCATGTTCAGGGACCTTACGACGCTTCTCATGACGAGGAGTACGACCTAAATTACAAAATCTATAATACAGATATATATGGAGTTGATTTTAAACATGGCAAAAAAAGAAAAAAACAAGATGGTGGAAGCGATAACCTCGATGGATGAGGACTTCGCAAAGTGGTATACCGATATATGTCTTAAAGCAGAGCTTATCGGTTATACATCCGTTAAGGGCTGTATGGTAATACGCCCCTACGGATACGCGATTTGGGAGAGGATACAAGCCGACCTTGACGCTAGATTTAAAGCACTCGGCCACGAAAACGTTTGTATGCCTATGTTCATCCCTGAGAGTCTTCTTAACAAGGAAAAGGATCATGTTGAGGGATTTGCTCCTGAGGTAGCTTGGGTAACACATGGCGGTGCTGAAAAGCTTGAGGAGCGTCTTTGTGTGCGTCCGACCTCCGAAACGCTTTTTTGCGAGCACTACTCAAATATCATCCATTCCTATCGCGACCTGCCCAAGCTTTATAATCAATGGGTAAATGTGGTAAGATGGGAAAAAACCACACGTCCTTTTTTGCGCTCAAGAGAATTTCTCTGGCAAGAGGGTCACACCATTCACGAAACTGCCGAGGAGGCTATTGCCGAAACCGAGCAAATGCTAAACGTTTATGCCGATTTTTGCGAGCAGTCGCTTGCTATGCCTGTAGTTAAGGGTCAAAAGACGGAAAGCGATAAATTCGCAGGCGCTGAGGCTACCTATGCCATAGAAGCCCTTATGCACGACGGAAAGGCACTTCAGGCGGGAACCTCGCACTATTTTGGCGATGGATTTGCTAAGGCGTTTGACATTACATTCACTAACCGTGAGAACAAGCAGCAATATCCTCACCAAACGTCATGGGGTGTCACCACACGTCTTATCGGAGCTATAATAATGACTCACGGAGATGACAACGGACTAGCACTTCCTCCTGCTGTAGCACCTATTCAGGTGGTTATTGTGCCCATAGCCTTCCATAAAGAGGGAGTTCTTGAAAAAGCCAATGAGATTTATGATGAGCTTAAGGCTAATGGTATACGTGTAAAGCTTGACGACAGCGACAATTCGCCAGGCTGGAAATATGCCGAGTACGAAATGCGTGGAGTGCCTGTTCGTATAGAAATAGGACCCAGAGACCTTGAAAATAACGTATGTGTGATTGCAACCCGACACAACCATGAAAAGGAAACCGCTTCGCTTGAAAACCTCACTTCACAAGTAAACAGCAAGCTTAAAGAGGTTCATGACGGACTATACGAGCGTGCGCTTAAAAATCGTGAAAAGAAAACCTACCAATGCAAGAGTATGGACGAAATCACCAAAGCATTAGAAGAAAACGGCGATGGATTTGTTGAAGCTATGTGGTGTGGTGATGAAGTTTGTGAGGACAAGGTTAAGGAAATCACAGGCGTAGGTTCACGCTGCATCCCCTTCGAGCAAAAACATATCGATGGAAAGTGCGTATGCTGCGGCAAGGAAGCCAAGTGCATGGTGCTTTGGGGAAAGGCGTATTGATTAGGTAGAAGATATCTTTTAATAAAAAAATCACAGCGAGTATCAAATACGATACTCGCTTCAGCATATGATATTTCGCTTGTTAAATATGATTCTATCACATAAAGCTTGAATTGTAAAGAGTAATTTTTATTTTTCTTGAACGCATTAGTCCTTCATCGCCGAATTGCTTATATGCGGCTATCATCATTTTCTTAATTTCATAACTGTGTTTTGACATAAATGTCCCGACCTCCTATTCGTTAGTCTTTTACTCTAACTTTTGGGAGTCGGGACATTGTTCCCTCTTAGATTTACTCTGTTTTAGCTTTTAGTTGTGACTTTTTTAGTCTTGCTCCATGTGCCATATACCTTCTTACCATTTATAACTCTGTAAGCACGTACTCTGTACTTATAAGCTGTACCCTTCTTTAGTCCCGTCTGCTTGTAGGTAAGGGTCGATCCGCTCTTGATGGTCTTAACTGTTACCCATTTCTTTGTGCTTGAGTTATATCTTTGTACCTGATAGCCGTTTGCACCTGTTACCTTTTTCCAATTGATACGAACCGCCGTCTTTGTCTTGCTGGCAGTTTTCATTGTTACCTGGGCAGGCTTAGTTGTAGTCTTTATTGTAGAGCTAAAAGATGTACTCCAGAAATCTATACCACAATAATTTACATACGCCTTGATACGATACTTGTATGTAGTTCCAGCCTTTAAACCAGTCTGCTTGTAAGTGGTAGTCGAACCATTATTAATGGTTTTGACTTCTATCCACCTTTTTGTTTTAGAATTGTATCGATAGATACGATAGCCTGTAGCTCCTGAAACTTTTTTCCAGTTGATACGTACTGCCGAGGTGGAGGATGTGTATTTAGACTTCACGGTAACCTTCGGAACTGTTTTCGTGGCTATCGAATCATAATAGCTATATCCGCATACGGAGCAAGTGTACGTTCTTGCTCCTTTTACTATATAAGTCGGTTCTTTAGTTACTTTGCTAGTGAAGGTGTGAGAAGTTGTACAAATATCTACATCATAGTTATAATGAAAAGTAGCTTCAGTTAAGTTTTCATTACCTGTTTCTATTGCAATAGAATCCCATTCTTTTTTCGTGCCGGTATAATACACGTCAGTAAATTTATTACACGAATCAAATGCATCTACTCCAATACTTTTAACTGAGGTTGGAATTATTAAATTTTGCAGATGACTGCAATATACAAATGCTCTTTCTTCAAGGATTGTAAGTGAATCAGGAAGTTTTACTTTTGTAAGACCACAACTATTAAACGCATTAAGTTTTATGATCTTTAGCGAATCATTTAACGTTATATCAACTAGATCATCACAATTAAAAAACGCACCTTCACCGTTTTTAGGGAAGAAAAAAATAAGGTGTAAGCAGACCAACATAATGACAAAGCAAGATGTTTCTCAATAATCGTGAGGAACATCTTTTTTCATAAATATATAGGCAATTGGCGTTTCTCACAAGAGGAACGCCAAATTTTTTTGGGAGGAATCAGTATGTCAAAATTAAATTTAATAACATCAACGGACACAAAGTTGTCCATGACAGAGAGAGGTGTTTTAGCAACCCTCATCAATGACCCTGAGTGTGATTATGTGACAGTAAATGAACTATCTAGCGTGTTTCCGAAGGATTCGTTTAATTGCATTCATTCAGCACTAGACGAGCTTGTACGCAAAGGGTATGTTTTAGAGTTGCGCAAAAAACATGAGGTCTTATACGCTGTAAACAAAATTAAAATACCGCAGATGAAAGTGATATAGGAGGAGAACATCATGCCGAAACTTAAGAAGAAAATCCACTCGGATTTTACCACGGTACACAATACTTTTTTGCGTGACAATAAAGTTGGGGCAACCGAACGAGGTGTATTGATGACAATGCTGTCGTTGCCTGACGATTGGAACTTTTCTATCAAAGGTCTTGAAGCTATTTTGCCTGATGGCAGAACAAAAATAGCAACTGCACTCAAAAATCTCGAAGCATTTCACTATCTCATTCGCAAGAGAGTATATGTGGATGGCAAAATCGCAGATTGGGTCTACATTTTCAGCGATGAGCCAATGGAAAATGAAGATGAAGAAAAAACATCTTCAGATGGCGATGAGACTAAAGCACTTGAATCGGAAAACCTTGATTCAGAAAACCTAGAATCAGAAAAACTGAATGTAGGTTTTCAAGATGTAGAAAAGCCGTCCGATAATCAAATACTAAATAATCAAATACTAAATAATCAAGTATTATATCAATCAATCTATCCATCAATCAAAGATAAGAGTGATGTGATTGATTTAGAAACACACCAAAAATTTACATCGCAAGTGAAAGAGCAGATTGCATATGACTATTTGCTATCGGTAAAAAATGGAGATGGAAAATTATGTTATCAGCAATCTCAGATTGATGAAATCGTGGATAGCATGGTTTCTGTCATGACTACAAAGAATCCATCTGTCCGTGTCAACAAAGAAAACTTGGCAACAGCCATTGTGCAAGAACAATTTTCCACTCTTAACGAAGGACATATCATGTATGTTTTGGAGTGTCTTGACAAAACAACGGCAAACACGCAGATAAGAAATAGACGTGCATACATCATTTCGGCATTGTATAACGCACCAATAACCATTGACGGGTACATAGATAATCAGGTCAATCAAATGCTTTACGGCTAAAAGAAAAAAAGTCGAGAAGCAGTCAATCTAACTTCTGCCCCAGTGGGGCAAAAGTGAAAATAAATTTGGAGGTACAGAAAGATGAAAGTAATTTTAACACAGGACGAAAAGCTCGTAAATTTTGACAACGTGATGTCCATCACTACACTTGTTGGCGAGTATGGTGATAATCAAGCATATGCGCTTGTCGCACAGCCGTATGGAGTAGATGATGAGGATTTTGAGCATTGGATACAGCTTGGTATTTACGAGACGGAAGAAAAGGCGGCTGCTGTGTTCTTGAGTATGCAAAAGTGCATAAGAGATAACGTCAAGAGCCTGTTTGAAATGCCGCTTGATGTGGAGGAAAAATAATCATGGCGGAAAATGACATAAAAAAGACGATTGATGTCACTGTACAAGCAACCAAAATGACAAGCGAAGTCCTAAAGGGTGCATTGAGCGAATTTTTAAACGGCAAAACGCAGTCAAGCGGTCAAACCTCGCTTAGAAAGCTAAACAAGCAAGCACAGGGCAAGTTGGACAATATCGCTATTACGGAAAACAACATAAGCGATTTCAAGAACGTTGCGGCAAAGTATGATGTCAATTATGCGCTAAAGCGTGATAAAAGCACTTCACCACCGACCTATCATGTTTTCTTTCAGTCGTCAAAGACGGATAATTTTCAAAAAGCTTTCAAGGAATATGCTGGTGTTAAGTCAAAGCAGATTGAGAAAGACAAAAGCCTGTTTAGCGTAGACAAGCTAAAACATCAGGCAAAGGAGATTTCTAAGAAGCCAAAACAGAAAGTACGTGAAAAGTCAAAGGAACAGAGTCTATGAACACTCGAAAAATCAAGAAGTATGCTTTGAAATATATCCCCTATCTCATCTTTTTCTACATTGGTGATTTGCTAGGCTGTGCCTATCGCACGGCAGAAGGAGACGGATTTTCTGAGAAAATGGTTCCGTTCATGAACAATATGGGGACGGTCTTTGCAAAGCCTATCCTAAGCCTTGTGCCGTTTGACTTGCTGATTGGAGCAGCAACGGCAGGAGCTATGTTTCTTGTGATTTACATGAAGTCGAAAAACAAGAAAAACTACAAGCAAGGTGTGGAGTATGGTTCTGCGAAGTGGGCAGGAGAAAAAGATATTGAGCCATATATGGACTTCAAGAACTTTGACAACAATATCTTGCTCACGCAGACGGAGCGGCTGACGATGGGTAAACCGTCAAGTCCGAAGTATGCAAGAAACAAAAATGTCCTTATCATAGGCGGTTCGGGTTCAGGTAAAACAAGATTTTTTATCAAGCCGAATCTCATGCAAATGCACTCCAGCTATGTTGTCACCGACCCAAAAGGGACAGTGCTTGTAGAATGCGGCAAACTCCTACAACGTGGCAGACCAAGAAAAGATGGAAACGGAAAGGTTATGAAGGACAAGGACGGAAAGACGATTTATGAGCCGTACAAAATCAAGGTGTTTAACACCGTAGATTTTGATAAGTCCATGCACTACAATCCCTTTGCGTATATTTCTGAAAAAAGCCGTGAAAAGGATATTTTGAAGTTTGTTGAAACGCTGATTAAGAACACCAACGGCAGTAAGCAAGGTGGCGGTGATGACTTTTGGGAAAAGGCAGAGAAGCTGCTTTATCAGGCATATATCGCTATGATTTTTTGTGTGATGGACAAAGAGGAATGGTGCATTCCGACTTTGGTTGAGATGATAAACGAATCGGAGTGCCGTGAGGACGATGAGGAGTTTAAGAATGCAATCGATGTTTTGTTTGAAAACGTTGAGCTATGGTTAAATGGCGAGCTTACAGCGGAGCAATTTGATGATGCAGACACTGGCGAAACGAACGAGGAAGAAATGGAGGATTATGCGAATTTCTTTGAAATTGAGCCTACTCCTGAACAGCGAAGTATCGGCAGTTTTGCAATCAAGCAGTATAAAGCATATAAGCTTGCCGCAGGAAAAACGGCAAAGTCAATTCTCATTTCATGTTCTACACGTCTTGCTCCGTTTAGCATAGATGAAGTTTCTGAAATCGTGAGATATGACGAATTAGAGCTTGATAAGCTCGGTGATGAGCTTTCTGCCCTGTTTGTCATTATTTCCGATAGTGATGCAACGTTTAACTTTCTCGTTGCAATTATGTATTCACAGATGTTTAACTTGCTGCTGACAAAGGCAGATAATAGTCCTGGCGGCAAGCTGACATATCATGTTCGGTGTTTGCTTGATGAGTTTGCAAACATCGGTGAAATTCCCCAATTTGACAAGCTGATAGCGACAATCCGTTCTCGTGAAGTGTCGGCTTGCATTGTTTTACAGGCGAAAGCACAGCTAAAAGCCATTTACAAAGACAATGCCGATACAATCGAGGGTAACTGTGACACGACACTCTTTCTAGGTGGCAAAGAGAAAACAACGCTGAAGGAGATTTCTGAGTCTTTAGGCAAGGAAACGATAGACAGCTATAACACGTCTGAGAACAGAGGTCAGTCGCAGTCCTATGGATTGAACTATCAGAAACTTGGAAAGGAGTTGATGAGCCAAGATGAATTAGCAATTATGGACGGTGGCAAATGTATCTTACAAATTCGAGGAGTGCGTCCGTTTTTCTCGGATAAGTTTGATATTACAAAGCACAAGAACTACAAATATTTGCTTGATGATAATCCTAATTTGGAATTCAACATCGGAAAGTATGTAGCAAAGTGTAGAAAAGTGTATCAGGAAAGATATGCAGAAGTCGGAAAGGATGAAAAAGTTGAGCAGTATGCAGCTACCCTTTCCGAAGGATTTAATGACACGGACGAAGAAGAATTTACAAACTAAATATTTATGGAGGAATGTTCCAATGAAGAATTTAACAACGGCAACAAAGAGTGTCGAACAGAAGGAAAAGCTTGCGAAAAGATGCAAGTATGCAAAGAAAGCGGTTCTTACCGTGTTTACGATGGCAACCATGTGCTGTTTGCTTACAACAACTGCGTTTGCCGCATCAGGTAGTGTCGATTCATCTTCTTTTATTTCGACAGCTTGCACAGTACTAAAGTCGGTAATTATCCTTATCGGTGCTGGTGTCGGAGTATGGGGAGTTGTTAATCTGCTTGAAGGATACGGAAACGACAACCCCGGCGCAAAGTCACAGGGTATGAAGCAATTGATGTCGGGTCTTGGCATGATTCTACTTGCCGTAACACTTGTACCCGTACTTCAGAACATGATGAACGGTGCAATGTAATTAGTAAAAGGCTAAAAATATATTTTTGTGCGTAGGCTTCTGCCCCACGCAACTTTTGCCCCACTGGGGCAGAAGTTAAATGCACAGAATAAAAGAAAGGTGTGATGAATTTTGGGAATGGTAAGTGACTTTGTCTCAGGTGTAGCCGACCTGTTAAACGAGACTTTCACGAACCTGTTTGCAGGAGCAGCAACTTCCTGTGTTGAAAAAACCTGTGACATACTAGGCACTACCTACAGTGATACCACAAGTGGCGATTCGTCCCTTGTAAATACAATGCTTGTGACAAGTCCAGAAGATTTTACAGGCACAACTGCCGCTCCATCAGCAGGTACTGGTATTTGGGTAACAATCGAAGCCGTTTGCAACAATGCAATCGTTCCGATTGCAGGCGGTATCTTAGTTATCATTCTACTTGCCGACCTGATAACAACGGTTATCAATGGCAACAATTTCAAGGAATTTGACGATTCAATTTTTATTAAATGGATAATAAAAGCGGTGTGTGGAATCTTGCTTGTTTCCAACACCTATTACATAGCAAGCGGTTTACTGGTTTTTGGAACATCCGCAGTGTCTACAGGAATAAACCGATTATTTAACTATCCGCTTACCAATATATCTAGTGACCAAATTAATGATTTATGTAATTCTTTAGCTAGCAACAACTCCGTAGGCGAGCTTATCGTCATATGGTTTTTAACGCTTCTGATTATGGCTGCTGTTTTTGTTTTGACGGTAATTATCGTCTTAGTTATGGCTTCACGAATGATTGAAATTTTCATGTACTTAGGTATTGGACCTATACCAATGGCTACCTTCATGAATCCTTCATGGAGTGATGTCGGCAAAGGATGGATTAAAAATATTTTAGCTTTGTCGTTTCAAGGCTTCTTTATTGTCATAGCACTTGGCATTTTTAAGAGCATATTTAACAATGTCATCAATATTATCATCACAGATAGCAGTGGAATATTTATGTCGCTGCTCATGCTTGCAGGATATACAGGTGCTTTGTGCTTTACCGTTTTCCGTTCAGGCAGTATTTCAAAATCCGTATTTTGTGCATCATAAGGGAGGAGAAAATCATGGCAGGAAGTCGAAATTTCGTTACAATTCCAAAGGACTTAAACAATATCAAGCAGAAGTTTATGTTCAATCTGACAAAGCGGCAATGTATCTGTTTTGGAATTGGGTTAGGTCTTGGAATACCGATGTATTTTGTGGGATATAAGGTTTTAGGAATTGGCATGAGCCTTAGCATTTTTTTGCTCGGTATTGTTGCCGCTCCCTTCATTGTTGCTGGAGTGTATTGCAAAAATGGAGTCTACTTTGAAGCAACTGTGAAATACATGATAGAGTATTTCAAAAAGCCGAGAAAGAGATACTATAAGTCGGTAAATATCTTCAAATGCATTGAAAATCAAATTGAATGCAACAAAATACGTAAAAAGTTGAAGCAAGCGGAGGGAGGAAAGAGCTAATGCCTAAGACAAAGAAGGAAAAGAAAAAGATAGAGGTAGATTCAGATGATTTAAAAAATCAAGCCAGCGTGATAATGCAAAAACCCACAAGTCAGCTAACAAAAGAGGACAAAAAGGTTTTAAACAAACGCATTTCCGAAATTAAGAAATATGCGAATGACAGCGAAACGGTGCAATATTCGTTGCCGTATATGTGTATATACAAGACTGGCATTTGTCAATTGACGAAAAACTTTTTTTCAATGACAGTGCAGTTTCAGGATGCAAATTATGAAATCGCTGATTTTGACGAGAGAAACAATATTTTTGAAAAATATTGTAGCTTATTGAATACATTTGACAATACAACACGGTTTCAATTGACATTTGAGAACCAAAATCGAAGCCGTGACAAAATTATTGAAGCGGTACAGATACCTGAACAAGATGATGATTTTAACGATATTCGTAAAGAATATTCTGAAATGCTGACAACAAAGCTGCTTTCAGGCAACACAGGACAGTCAACGAGAAAATTCTTGACATTTGGAGTTGAAGCAAAGGACTACAAAGAAGCAAGGAGCAAGCTTGAAAGCATAAAGAGCGATGTTATCCGATTTTTCAAAGGCTTTGGTGTAGAGTCACAAGTACTAAACGGCAAGAGTCGGCTTGAAACATTGTACTACTCGCTCAATCCTTTTAGCGATAAGCCTTTTGTCTTTGATTGGGACTATATGCTGAAAACAGGTATGGACACAAAGGACTTTATTTCACCTCCGAGCATGAAATTTAACAAGCAAAACTTTGAAATCGGTGATGCTTACGGTCAAGTGTGGGGTCTAAATATCCTTGCAGAGGAGCTTTCTGACGAGATTTTAAAAGATTTTTTAGAGTTAGAAGAACTGTTTTGCGTAAATATACACGTGCAGCCGATTGAACAGGCACAGGCACTGAAATTTATCAGAAGAAAGCTGACGGATGTCAACGAAATGAAGATAAATGAGCAGAAAAAAGCCTTTCAAAACGGCTATGATAGCGATATTTTACCGCCACAAATCCAGCAGTATGTAGATACTATCACTGATTTGATAGAAAAGCTCAACGGCAAGGACGAGAAGCTGTTTCACATCAGCATTTCCGTTCGCAACTATGCGAAAAGCAAGAAACAACTAAAGCGACAAAGTGAAGTTTTAAAGCGTATTGTCGGCAAGAACAATTGCACGATTTATCCGTATGATTACAGGCAGGAGCAAACGCTTATGTCAACGCTGCCGCTTGGATATAAGAACATACCAACAGAAAGAGATATGCACACTTCGGGTATCGGCATTTTCGTTCCGTTTACCACTAAGGAGCTTTTCTCAATGGAGCAAGGAGCGACCTATTACGGTGTAAACACACTTTCAGGCGGTATGATAAGAGCAAATCGTTCGGAGCTTACCAATCCTAACGGATTGATACTTGGAACTCCTGGAAGTGGTAAGTCATTCTCCGTTAAGCGTGAGATATTAGACTCATTCCTTACGACAACAGATGATATTATCATCTGTGACCCTGAAGGAGAGTACTTCCCTCTCGTCAATGCACTGCATGGACAAGTTGTAAAAATATCCTCGTCCAGTGGTAACTATATCAATCCTATGGATATACCAATCAATGCAGATTTCGAAGAAGAAAATCCGATAGCCATGAAATCAGACTTTTTAGCTTCTGTTTGCGAAATTATCGTTGGCGGTCGTGATGGACTATTAGCGGAGGAGCATTCTATCATTGATATTTGTGTTAATGAAATTTATAACGATTTTCTTTGCAATAATCCAACACAGGAAACAATGCCGACAATGACCGATTTATATAACGCTTTGAAGTCAAAGGGCGATATTGCGTTAAGACTTGTAAACAGCTTAGAGATGTACGTCAATGGTTCGCAGAACCTATTTAATCATCAAACAAATATTGATATGAATAACCGTATCATTTGCTTTGATATTAAGGATTTAGGCTCACAGTTAAAGAAGCTTTCCATGCTTATCTTGCAAGAAACGGTTTGGAATCGAGTTTCTTCTAACAGGTCTGCAAGAAAGAAAACAAGGTATTATATTGACGAATTCCACTTGCTATTAAAGGATGAGCAGACAGCAACTTACAGTGCGGAGATTTGGAAACGCTTTCGTAAGTGGGGCGGTATTCCGACAGGAATTACACAGAATGTCAAAGACCTGCTCGAATCCAGTAAGGTCGAGAATATCTTTGAAAACAGCGAGTTTATCTATATGCTGAATCAGGCGGCAGGAGATAGGGAAATTCTTGGTGAGAAGCTTCATATTTCCGAAGAACAGCTTGAATTTGTAGAAAACAGCGGTCAAGGACAAGGACTGATCCGTTTTGGCAACGTCATATTGCCGTTTACAGATACATTCCCGACAGATACAGAGATGTATCGCCTAATGACTACAAAACCGTTAGAAACATTGACATAAGGTGATGATGAATGTCTGAAGTACATAATAAATCCGATTGGGTCTTTCATCCTGTGCATACAACGCATAAAGTCTTGAATGATAAGCAAGTCACATTGAATTTCAATCGTGACGAAGCCAAAGGCAAGACGAATGTTCGATTTGCCGTAAAGGAAAAGCCGAATATTGAGCGAAAAAGCGGTGTTCTGCATAGGATTGATTGGGAAGTTAAGAATGGCATTACAGGCGATAAACCAAGCTTAACGAAGAAAATAAACAGTTTTCAGCCAAAAACAAAGCGTGGAAAGCTGCTGAAAGCAACAGCAAGAGGTGCAAATTTTGCAGTTAAGGATGTTGGCACAACAGCGAATCACGTCTTACTTGCAAGTGAAACTGCGGCAATTTCAACCTCAAAGGTCGCATTCAGAGCGGCAAGCGGAGCAGTCAAAAACAAGCTCCGACAAACTGCTACTGACGATACCTCAAAAATGGTCGGCACGGTAATCGGAAAGACCATGACTTTTAGACGGATTCACAAAAACCGCTTGCAAGCACACGACAGGCTGAAACTTAGCAAGAAGGAATTTAGACTAGCTTCTGAAAGCAAGAAATCCAGTAAGGCAACATATGGTGCTAAAAAGAAACAGTTAAAAGCGAAAAAGCTACAGACAAAAGCCGATTTTAAGCAAACAAAAGGCAAGTTTCAGGAAAAGACAGCCACCTTTAAGCAACGTGACAGCAAAAGCAATGTTATTAAAATGCGCCAAAAGCAGAGAAAACTACAGTTTAAGCAGGATAAAAAGGGCTTTAAGGCGCAAAAGAAAGCCGTTAAAACAGATAAAAAGCTGCTGAAAACAAGCAAAAAGCAAACAAAAAAAGAGTTCAAAGCCGCAAGAAAAGACTTAAAAAGCGCAAAAAAAGGAGTGCGTTCCGCAGGAATTGGACGGCAAATGTTAAAGTCCGCTGGTATGAGTTCGTTGCAAAAGATTGATGAGAGCGGCGATACTGGCAAGATGGCTACAACGACATTAAAGGGTGCGTCAGCAGCAAAAAGAGGCGCAAGCACTGCGAAAAAGGCAGTGAAAAAAATCGATAGTCGATTTGCAAAAAAGAAAAGTGCAAAGAAATCTACCAAGCTTCGGAAGAAGAAAAATCGCCTAAAGTCTGCAAAAGAGGTTGGAACAGTAAAGCTCAAAAAGAAAAAGAAGCTCAATGCCGTTAATCAAGCAAGAAAAAAAGCCGAGAGAGCAAAAAGAGCAGCAACGGCAACGATGAAAGTAATTTCTATTGCTTCGCCTGTCATTATAATTCTCATTTTAGTAGCTTTACTGCTGATGTTGCTTTACAGTATGCTGCAAGGGATTTTCGGCAATAGTGGCTGGGTTATGGGTACATATACCGCACAAGATAAGTACTTATCACAAGCGGAAGAATATTATACCAAACTTGCATTTGAGTTTAATAAAAATATTCTGATGGTCGGCACTGAGGATTGGAAGAAAGGCTTAGAAAATCTAGATGTAGATACTTCTGATTATGACGATGAAGTAGATACATGGATTTGGGGAAATAGTACAGAATTTAACTACAACCCTGAATACGATTTTGACCCATATATGCTTTGGAGCTTTCTATCCGCATATTTTTATGATTTTGAAGCATCTGAAACAGCAGAGGACACCGACACAGATGACGGTGTAGCCGTGAAATACTGGAAGTATAACGGAGATGTTGAGGATGTAATCTATGATTTGTTTTATCGCGAATATGTATTTGAGTGGTTTTATGATAACACTTCTAGATGGGAAAGATTAGATTCGTATGACTATTACGGTGGTATGTATCACAATTCAGATGGCAGTTATAGCTGGACATATTATGAAACAGAAGGACCGCAAAAAAATTCAGAAAGCGAAAATTATACGTATAAAATGAAAGTAATCGGGAGACCTAATGAACGTGAGAAAAGTAATCTGCCTTTCAAAGTCGGTGACAGTGTAAAGTTTGACGCAAGACAATATGTTGTAAGTGAAATCGATACTGAAAATAACAGTATTGAATTGCGTGATGATAACACAGGATGGTATCCTATGTTTCAAAAATTACCGCTTGACAAGTTTCTTGATGAAATCTCACGTGAAAAAGAGGTATCGGAGATTCGCAACAATATCGATAAAGTAGAAGAAAATCAGGACAAAATACACGATTTTGCAACTTCTATTGGTGTTGATGAAGCTATGCTGCGTGAATTGTTGGATAAACATCTTACCAAAGCTAATATCAATGAATTTGGAAGGCTTGATAAACTCAAAAAAACCGTTGACAAAGAAGTGGCGAAGCCTTTTCTTGACGAATTATTCGGAGAAGATACTCCCACGTACAAAATGAATATGCGTATTGACAAAGTGCTTAGAGAGTTTATTTTAAGCGACGGTGAAAGCTATAGTAAATCATCAAAAGATGAATTAAGTCTTGGTTTCCGTTTTGAAACTCGTGATCCTTCTTTTACTGACCATGAAGCACTTAAGCAATTTGCAGATGAGAATCCAGATATGTCAGTGTCACTTGCAAATCGTGTAGTACGATATCTAGACGAAAAACAACAAATCGAGCGTGATATACCCGATTTGGATCTGCCATACTCATATGGTGTGGGGTTCACAATAGATGCAGTTGTTGACGGTAAATCGTATCATAGTGTAGACAGCGTTTTCATCGGATATGGAGATGATGAGGACAAGGAGGGCAAAGGCTTAATAGCAAATAAGATAACAGCTATTGACCCACGGCTAGGCGAGTTTTTCACCACACTTACTCAGGAGGAGGAGAAAAAACTAGCAGATTTCATTGAACAAAATCCAGTCCGTAGACCAGACCAGTATAAGCACGACATTATGGAAGCAAAGTGGACGGAAGAAAAGGTTGAGTTTGTTGCAGAGCTGTGGGATAAACTGGATAACACTGATGTAATGAGTTGGAAGGAAGCAAGTGAAGCACGTGATATTGCTCACTTTTATAGGGCACTACAGAATCAAGGTAATTATAAGTTTACAGCAACAGAATTTAGTGATTATATGATGGGAATGCTAAACGGTTGTCAAATAAACACATCAGATTATGAGAATATAAAAATTAGACAAACGCTCGGCTTACATTCAGTCGGAATAAATAACGAGGGGCTTAATAAGCTCGAAAAGCAACTCGCTCAAAAATGGGAATCGAGAATTGACTTAGCGAAAAGTCAAGGACTGTTTTCCGAGGAACAGGTAAACTACTTAAATGAATCGGAAAATCTTAAAAGAGAGCATACACTTGACCAAAATGAAAAAATAAAAAAGCCGACACCGATAACGGTTAAATCGACTGAAGAAATTTTCGCTGAAAATAACATTTCAGCGGATAATTCACCATTTCAAGTTTTGCCCGAAGTTGAAGCGGAGCTTTTGGAAAAGCGTACTCATGCACTTAACCAAAAAGAGGTT
This sequence comes from Ruminococcus sp., assembly GCA_021199375.1. Taxonomy (GTDB): domain Bacteria; phylum Bacillota; class Clostridia; order Oscillospirales; family Ruminococcaceae; genus YE71. The sequence continues at coordinate 70,138 of JAJQIB010000002.1, forward strand.
GACAAATCAACTTCTGAAACGACAGGTCAAAAAACAAGCAAAAAGAAAACAAACGAAAATGAAGGGCAAATGAGCTTGTTTGACGAAAATCAGACAAAGAAATCTGAACCGTCAGAGCCGATAAAGCTAAATTCTATCACGATTGACTTGACTCCAAAAAATGAACAGCAAAAAGCACAGCCGCCAAAACAAGAAGCTACTTTCAAAATTGAAAATGAATCCCTCGGTGAGGGCGGCTTAAAAAGCAAATTCAAGGCAAATATTGCGGCAATTGAAACGCTGAAAACGCTCGAAGCGGAAAACCGCACGGCAACAGCAGAGGAAAAGCAAACGATGTCACAGTATGTGGGCTGGGGCGGCTTGGCAAATGCCTTTGATGAGAATAAATCAGACTGGGCGAATGAATTTGCACAGCTAAAAAGTTTGCTGACAGAGGATGAATACAACAGCGCAAGAGCTTCTACACTCAACGCTTTTTATACCACTCCGACCGTCATTGACGGCATTTATTCCGCACTTGAAAGCTTTGGTTTTAAGGGCGGCAATGTCTTAGAACCGTCTTGCGGTGTCGGCAATTTCATCGGCAGAATGCCGCAGGAAATGCGTGAGAATTCCAGTGTTTACGGTGTAGAACTCGACAGCCTGACGGGACGTTTGGCAAAGGCGATTTATACAGAAGCGGATATTCAAGTCAAAGGCTTTGAAAAGACGGAATTTCAAAACGGCTGCTTTGATGTGGCAGTTGGCAATGTGCCGTTTGGCGATTTGGGTTTCACAGACAAAACCTATGGCACAAGCAAACTGCACGACTTCTTCTTTGCACAAACGCTCGATAAGGTCAAAGAGGGCGGTATTGTTGCATTTGTCACCTCAACTGGCACGCTTGATAAGCAAGATGACCGTTTCCGCAAACAGCTTGCCGAAAAAGCGGATTTAATTGGTGCAATTCGATTACCAAACACGGCTTTCAAGGCAAATGCCAATACGGAAGTGACTTCCGATATTATTTTCTTACAGAAACATTCTGCACCACCTAAAGAACTGCCTGACTGGATTCATCTCGGCAAGACAGAGAACGGTCTGAGCTTAAACAAGTACTTTGCCGACAACCCTGATATGGTGCTTGGTAACATTGTTGATGGCAACAAGCTTTACGGCAAGCGTACAGGTACGATGGTAACAGCACATGAAGGAGCTGACTTGAAAATAGAACTGCAAGAAGCAGTTTCTAAGCTTTCTGCACAAATTTCTGATGTAAGAGCAAATGAGGTGTACTCCAAAAGTGCCTTACAAGTGGCAGAGATGGGTGCTGAAAACGTTGAAAAAGATACCTTTTTCAAAGATAAAAGCGGTAATATCTGCTTTAAGAATGCACAAGGTTATTTAGATGCAGAAAAAACCTTAAAAAATGCAAATTCAGCAGATTACAAGCGCACTTCCGCTTACATAGGAATGCGTGATTGCTTAAGAGAATTGATGCAAGCACAGGAGCAGGACAAGCCTGACGATGAAATTAAGGCTTTACAAACAAAGCTGAATACGCTGTATGATGGCTTCTACGAAAAGTTTGGCTTGCTTCATGATTCTAAAAATAGGCGAGTGCTTGGAATTGATAACTATTATAACCTCTCGACTTCTCTTGAATCAGAAGTTGATAAAGGAGTACTCGTAAAGAAGTCAAATATCTTTACAGAACGCACGATTGTACCACATAAGCCTGTTGAACACGTGGATACAGCACTTGAAGCCTTGACACTTTCCATGTCGGAAAAAGGCAAGGTTGATATGGAATATATGCAGAGCTTAACGGAAATGTCAAAGGGACAGCTTGTTTCTGATTTAAAGGGTGAGATTTTTCTTGACCCGAAATCATATATGGCTGGTGTGGAAGAATACAAAACGGCAAGTGAGTACTTGTCAGGAGATATTTATTACAAGTTAGATTATGCGAAATATGTAGCTGAAAACAAGGACGAAAGTTTTGCAGAAAATGTGAAAGCTTTAGAAGAAGTAATACCTACTCCGTTGAAAGCGGCAGATATAGATGTACAGATTGGTGCAAGGTGGATTGACCAAAAATTCTACAATCAATTCATGTACGAAACGCTAAACACACCTAAAACGCTTACTGAAGAGTATTATGACGAGGAAGTCAAGCAAAATGAGCAACGTCCATTTTGGCGCTGGAGGAGTAAAATTGACGAGCCTGTTGCAGTCGAGTACTCCGCAGTCACTGATACGTATGCCATTGCCAACAAAACGAAGGATAGGAACAACATCGCTGCATTCAGCACGTACGGCACAAAGAGAAAGTCTGCATATTCCATTATGGAGGACTTGCTCAATCAAAAAACGCCGAAGGTTTTTGATACGGTAGAAGTTGACGGAAAGAAACAGCGTGTCTTGAATCCGCAGGAAACGAGACTTGCACAGCAGAAAGCACAGAAGCTGCAAGAAGAATTCTCTAAATGGATTTTTGACAAGCAGGAACGCAGAGAGGAGCTTGTCCCGATTTACAATCAGCTATTTAATTGCATTCGTCCGAGAGAATTTGACGGAAGTAACCTAACCTTCCCGAACATGAATGCAACGATACAGCTAAGACCGCATCAAAAGGATGCGATAGCGCATTCACTTTATGGCGGTAATACGTTGTTTGCACACGCTGTTGGTGCTGGAAAAACGTATGAAATGATTGCTTCTGCGATGGAGAAAAAGCGCTTAGGAATTTGCACAAAATCGCTTATTTGTGTGCCTAACCATCTTACTGAGCAAATGGGTAGTGACTTTATGAAGCTCTACCCGACTGCTAAAATCCTAGTTGCCACAAAGAAGGATTTTA
>JAJQIB010000035.1 GCA_021199375.1 Ruminococcus sp.
CGCAATTCATCCCCCACTTTAGAAGTGGGGGTCTTCTTGCTGGAGAAGGATAAAACCGTATAAAAAAACAAAGCTTGGGTTGTACTCATATTACATAAAAAAGGTCAAGCAGCCTTCACTATTTTGCAAAAGCTGCTTGACTCAATATTTAAAGGGTAGGTAATAGCAATTTTTAAGCTTGTTGGTATCAAAGTCGACTACCATCGCCTTTGTTCTACTTTATTCTACACCTTTATAAATAAAATGTCAAGCGTTTTGACATAAGAAGCAGTTTTTTGGCACAAAAAAATTTTTATTGGTGAAGTTAAGAGACAGATTTTTCTAATAGAGTTCATAACAAGAAACCTAAAGTATTGCGGCAGAATTTGTATATATTTCAGCTTTAATAATTGAGGGAGGAGGATAATTATGTGTAGGTCTTTAGAAATGCTATCACTTCCGTCTAAGGATTTAGATTGTAAAATCAGCTTTTTGCATCAAATGAGTGTAAGTGAAACCTATCATATTCATACTCATGATTTTTATGAGATCTTTTTTGTGGTAAAGGGACGTGCTATACATAATATTAACGGTATGAGCGAGTGCTGTATGTCAGGCACCGCTGAGCTTATACGTCCTAATGATACTCATGAGTATGACTTTATCAATCACTATGATATGCAGCTTATTTCAATAGGAATAGATAAGCAGGTGATGTCGGAGATCATGGACTTTATTGAGATTTTGCCCGATGCTGTTGAAAGCTGTGAATTTCCGCCACAGATAGCCTACTCTCCTGCAATGGCTCAAAAGCTCACTGCCGAGCTATTAAAAATCGGTGAAATAACCGAGCCGAAAAAAAGGAGGGCATATGCTAAAACGGTAATTGCACGCATGGTTTTTGAGATGCTACAGACAGAGTCTTCTCCTGTAAAAATACCCTATTGGCTTGAGGATCTGATAGGTGAAATGAGTAGACCCGAAAATTTTATTGATGGGCTTGAACAAATGCTAAAGCTTGCGTGTGTGTCGCAAAATCACCTTAATCGTGAGATGAAAAAATATCTGGGACTTACGCCTACGGAGTTTATAAATTCAAAGCGAGTCACCTATGCATCAAAGCTTTTAAACGAGAATAAATACAGCGTGATGGAAATATGCGGCATGTGCGGCTTTGAATCGTCAAGTAATTTTTACTATAATTTTAGAAAAATTTTTGACTGTACACCAAGTGAATTTAAGAAAAGAGCAGAAAATCAATATACAGAAAAAATATGATAAATTAACAGATGATAATCCTCCGAAAATGCTTTACAATAACAGTAAAGAGCATTTTTCGGAGGTGTTTTTATGTATAATATACATACGAGCTTTTTTGATGCAAATGTGTTTGTATATGCTGAAAACTTAATTTGTGTTGAAATAAAAAATGGTGGATCGCATCCTGATTCAAAGGCTTTGCTTGCACTTGAAGAAATAAAAAATCAATTTGAAGAATATGATGATTCTTTTTTTATCGGTGCTTCTCGGCTATCTGTGAGAATATCTAAGCTGTATAGTTCAGCAAGCTTTTATATGAAGGATGAGCAATTATCACACTTTAAATACCATAAAAGCGACAGCGATCATGGCTTTGAGCTTGAATTTACAATTGAAAAGGGTGAACATATCTATGGCTTAGGCGAGGATAACGACATAGCCTTCGGCAGACTTGACAGACGAGGAACCGTTCGTGATATGCTTACGGGACAGCGTATCAATCAAAATCATGTAACCGCTGATTTTCCCATTCCTTTTATAATAAGCTCAGGTGTTAATAAGCCATATGGGGTTTATCTTGATAACACAAGCAATCTTACAGTTGATGTATGCAGCAAGGAGGATGATATATTAAAAATTAGTGCGCCTTGCGGTGCTTGCAGGCTGTATTTTATTTCAGGAGAAAGCATTCCTGAAATTGTTGGCAAATATTCAGAAATTACAGGCAGGGCAGCACTTCCCCCATTATGGGTGTTGGGTTATATGCAAAGCAAATGCTCATTTTGGAATTGGGAGGAAATAGATGATGTAATTGAGACCTTTGTAAAGAATAATATTCCGCTTGACAGCATTGTTTTTGATTTTGATTGGGCGCAGTATTTTAACAATTACAAATGGGCTGATCGCTGGGAGGGTAAAAGTGCCGAAAAAATCAAATATTATCGCGAAAAATACGGCATTCATTTTATGGCGTCAAACTCAGGACCAATGCTCAAGGAGGACAGCGATACCTTTGAAAGTGCAGTCAAGGCAGGTGTACTGGCGCATGACACTGAAGGCAATACCGTGACCTGCGGACATTACAGCGGAAAGCTTATGGATTTTACCAATCCCGAAGCTCAAAGGTGGCTTTATCCACAGATAGAGAATGTCATGAAGGATGGAATTGAGGCATGGTGGCTTGACTTGACTGAACCGGAGGGTGACGCTGAAAATACCGTTTATTATATCGGCGACAGGGCAGAGGTGCATAACATTTTTAGCAACGCTGTAACCGAATGCTATCATAGTATTATGAACCGATTTTCGTCAAATAAGCGATCATTTGTGCTGACAAGAACGGGCACAGCAGGCATCCAACGTAAGCCAACAGCCTTGTGGACAGGAGATATTTATTCCGAGTACGGCACACTTAGGGCACATATTCCCGAAGCCCTGAATACACAGCTTTGCGGTATATCCATGTGGACCTGCGATACAGGTGGATTTTTATCTCCTACAAATAACGAAAGCTGTCCATATAATCTCTACCACAATGACCGAACAGAGCACGCAGAGCTTTATGAACGCTGGCTGCAATTCAGCTGCTTTTCTCCCATTTTAAGAACACACCATGCAGGAGGAGAATCTGTGCCTTACCGTTACAACGAAATAACCTTTGACGGTATGGCGCACTATATTAAGCTGCGTTATAGGCTGATACCGTATATTTATTCGCTGTATTACGAAAATCACTTAAACGGCACACCGATTATGCGCCCATTGTTTTGGCATTATCCTAGTGATGATAGAGCATATGAAATAAATGATGAATATCTATTCGGTGAAAATATGCTGATTGCTCCTGTGCTTGAGGGACAGAAGAATTTCCGCAAGGTATATTTGCCGCGGGGCAGGTGGTATGATTTTGACTATGATTATCTGTACGAGGGCGGAAAGGAGTATGAGGTTTATGCACCGCAAAACCGTATTCCTGTGTTTGTGAAAGCTGGAGCAGTTATTCCCATGAGCCCGGAGGCAACAAACACACGTCAAATTGATTTTAAAAGGCTAGAAGCTTTAATTTATCCAAATGGCAGATCTGAGGGCTGTATTTATGCCGATGACGGAATCACTGACAACTACTTAAAGGGAGAATATACAGCTACAAAAATCATATGTAATGAAATGGAGGATTCATTAAAAATAAATATCAAGGCAAATAACGATTACTTTTCGGTTGAAAAGCTTATATTTCATATCCATATGAAGCAAACACCCATTCAAGTAATGCTAAACGACAAGGAAGCCATCTATACCGGAAGACTTACGAGCTTAAAAGGCTCCGATGAAGGAGCATTTTATTTCGATGAATTTAATAGAATTCTGCACGTTAAAATGCTGTTAAATGGCGGCGAAAATGTAGTTGAGATTTTGCTTGATAGGGATAAACGTTTTAGCGATTTTGAACCGTTTTGTGAGGAGAATATAGCAGGTCAGCTGCCGTACATATATCCTCCGGCGGCGATACCGTGCGTAATTGAAGCAATACATTATGACAGAGGTGGCGAGGGAGTTGCTTTTCACAAAAACATCTCGTCTCAAACCAATATTTACCGTGATGACAATGCAGGTATCGGATATTCTGATGATAAGCTGTGCATAAAAAATCTTCAAAAAGGCGAGTGGCTTGAGTACAGTGTTTCCTGTGCAAAGGAAGGCACTTATGAGGCTTTGCTTGATGGTGATTTAAAAGGAGCAAAAATACAAATTTCGATTGACGGCAGTGTGCAGCTGATGGTTGATTCAAAAGCAAATATAAAAGTAGGCACAGGACAAAAGACATTAAGGCTTGAGGTCGCTGATGGATGTGCGGATATATTCTTGCTAAGGATTCTGAGGAGGTAAAGAGCTATGAAAAAGCATTTTGCGGTAATTCTTTCATTTGTTATTCTTTTGAGTGGCTGCGGTGCAGGCTCGTCGTCTGATAACAGTGAAGGCAATGAGACTGTAGCTGTTGAATTCCCTGTTTATGACCATACACTTCAGGAAATTGTTATTTTAGGCGGTGAAACGCCTACAACGGTTAATGCGGGATCAACCGAGAAGATTTCGGAGCTTGATGAAAACTTAAAGCTCAAGCTAAACAGTGAATTATCCTCTATTATACTCAGAAGCTGGAATGCCACGGATTTATCTGTTTACAAAAACGGATATATATCCCTTGATGTAATGGGCAGCGGTTCGTGCTTTGAAGTGGGTTTCGGTGAAATTATAGATGGCAGTAGCGTGAACACAACGGTGAATGTTGAGGTTTCTCCAAGCGATACATGGACAAGTATAGAAATTGCGATGAGCGAAATTGAAAGCGACTTACAGCACGTTCGTGAATTTGTTGTGGGAAATGCTGATGGTGATATTTGGATAAGCAATGTTAGACTAATTAGTGATGACAGCGAAATTATTTACCCTGCAATAAAGGTAAATCAAGAGGGCTATAAGCCGGATTCGCAAAAAATTGCCCTTGTAACAGGCTTTGGCGATGCTATTGATTGTAACGTAGGAACTCAGTTTAGCCTTGTGAATACAATTACAGAGCAGACGGTATTTACAGGCTCGCTTGAGCTTGTAACGGAATATGATGAACTTTTTTCAGGAGAGGCAATGCTTTGCGCTGACTTTTCGCAATTTACCGAGGCAGGCAGCTATTGCTTATATATTGACGATATAGGAGAATTGTCAACGGAATTTGTTATAGCTGATGACGTGTATGACGATTTGCTTGCAGATTCGATGAGATATTATTATTATCAGCGTGCAAACACCGAAATTACTCAGGATTTTGGCGAGGACTTAAGCCGTAGCGATGTTACTCCGGAGGATTTTGATATAGATGGGGAGGATGTAAGCGGTGGCTGGTATGATGCTGGCGATGTAGGAAAATATGTTTCGCCTGGCGCCACTGCCGTCAATACGCTTTTATGGGCTTACAAGCTTTATTCAGATAAATTTTATGACGGTCAAAACAACATTCCAGAAAGTGGCAACGAAATACCCGATATACTTGATGAGGTGAGATACGAGCTTGATTTTTTGCTTAAAATGCAGGATGAGGAAAGCGGAGGCTTTCACATGAAGGTGAAATCACGCAGCGAGAATGACAGCGCAAATGATCGGACGGTGTGGGAATGCACAACAAATTCAACCGCCGATTGTACAGCAGTTTTGGCATTCGCCTCAACGATATACTGTGAATTTGACAGTAGCTATGCTGATAATTTGCTTAAAGCCGCGCAAAGGGGTTGGGAGTATATCGAAAAAAATCCGAGCTATTACGTCCAAACAACCTACAGCGGTGAGGATGACAGCAGCGCTGCGTTTTGGGCGGCAGGCTGTCTTTATTATGCGACAGGCAACGATGTGTACGGAGAATACATTGAGGAGCATTACAGCGATTATCTAAGCAGGTTAAGCGGAGCGGAATATTGTCACAATGTCGGGAATATGGCTATTTACGGTTATTATACATATCTTAGGTCAGATGGATGTGATGAGCAAATATCACAAGAAATTACAAAATGCTATAAAACATGGCGTAAAGGTGTTCGCAGCAGATATGAAGCAAATCCGTGGAGTGTCGCCATAAACGAATGGGGATTTTGGTGGGGAAGCTTTAATACCATTCTTGGCAGTGCACAGGATATGATTATCGGAAACTATGTTATAGATGATGATGAGACCGATTCGAAAACAATCTCAGCCGATGCTCTTAACTTTATCATGGGCGAAAATCCGTTGAGAAAATCATTTGTAACAGGTCATGGTGATGATGGTATTTTACAGACCTTCAGCAATTTTTGGGAGTCAGGAGAAGGCTTCCCCGATGGATATATGCCTGGCGGGATAAACAGCTCAGAGGGAGAGATTCTATCAAAATATCCCATGAAATGCTATACCGATGAGCCTTTTGACTGGGTAACGAACGAGAATTCAATCTATTGGAATGCAGTGCTTGTATTCAATACAGCAGCACAAAGATAAGTGAATTTTGCGTATATTAAGTCAGCTACAAGGTTGTTGACACAGGGAAATCAGATAGTAATATATTCAGAGTGTATAGGAGCTGCTCCTTAAGCTCTGAATTTTTTTGTATTTATTGACGGCTTTCACAAAATGATAGTACTAAAAGTATTAATAATTGTTCATTCATACAAATTTGAAAAGAAATATATATAAATTGCTTGACAAATTATTGATTAGTGCTATAATATTATTAGAATCCAAAAACGAAAATGGAGGTGTCTGATGTGGGCAAGAGCGTTTATAGTATTGTTTTATCTGATGATGTTGTACATGAGATCGATAACATGGCATATCGAATGGGTACAAGTCGTTCAAATTTGATTAATCAGATTCTTGCTGAGCGAGTAAGCCTTGTAACTCCAGAAATGAGAATGAGAGATATTTTTTCGCTTGTAGAGCAGGCACTTGATTCGCACTTTCTTCCGACTCCACAAAGTTCAGACTCGGTTATGGCAGTAAAAACTCCACTCAGATTCAAGTATAAGCCTACGGTTAAATATTCGGTTGAGCTTTTCAGAAGCTTTTCGGGATGCGTGGGAAGACTTAAGGTAACGCTAAGAACCCAAAGCGACGAGCTTATAAGGCTTACAGATAATTTCTTTGAGGTATGGAGCAGGCTTGAAAAGCGCTATCTTGGCAGCTTTTTTGAAGGCGGGGGCTTTCCAAATGAAATCACTCCAAAAAGCTATACCCGATGCTTTTATGAGGTCGGAAATGGCGAGCTTAGCGATGAGGGCATTGCACGTGCAATAAGCGAATACATCTCGATTTTTGACAAGGCGCTTGCAAAATACTTTGACAGTCTTTCTGACAGACAGGCTGCAAATGAGGCTTGTGAGCAGATTTACAAGGGATATCTGCAAAAGGGCGTAACGGTTATTTAGCAGGACAACAAAAGCAAACGAAAAACCAGTATAAAAGAACAAAAGGGGGATTTCTTATGAACGTAAATAAGCTAACAACAAAATCACAAGAAGCACTTGCAGATGCTCAGAGCATTGCGGCAAGGTATTCAAATCAAGCAGTAGATGAGCAGCATATGCTTTTAGCGCTTGCTCGTCAGAGCGATGGATTTATTCCTGAGCTTTTAAAGAACATAGGTGTAGATTGCGGTATGCTTGAAGCCTCGCTTGAGCAGGAGATAGAAAAGCTTCCACATGTTCAAACGAGTACACCGACGGACGGAGTATATGTATCAAGCGAGCTTAATAGCGCATTCAGCGAGGCGGAAAGCTCAGCTGACAGGATGAAGGACAGCTATGTGTCTGTCGAGCATATTCTTCTTGGACTTATCGAATCGCCTAACAGCGCGCTTAAGGGCATATTCAAAAGCTTTGGAATAGATAAGGAAAAGGTGCTTGGCGCTTTACAAAAGCTCAGAGGTAATCAGCAGGTAACATCACAAAGCCCGGAGGACACCTACAATGTGCTAAAAAAGTATGGACAAGATTTAGTGGAGCTTGCAAAGGCGGGCAAACTAGATCCCGTAATCGGCAGAGATGACGAGATAAGAAATGTCATTCGCATACTTTCGCGCAAGACGAAAAATAATCCTGTGCTAATTGGCGAACCGGGAGTAGGTAAAACTGCTGTAGTTGAGGGACTTGCACAGCGTATAGTTAAAGGTGACGTTCCTGAAAATCTAAAGGATCGACAGGTTTTCTCGCTTGATATGGGCTCGCTTATTGCGGGCGCAAAATATCGTGGCGAATTTGAGGAGCGACTAAAAGCAGTTCTTCAGGAGGTAAAGAAGAGCGAGGGCAGAATCATACTCTTTATAGACGAGCTTCACACGATAGTCGGAGCAGGAAAAACAGATGGAGCGATGGATGCGGGCAATCTGCTTAAACCTATGCTTGCAAGAGGAGAGCTGCACTGTATTGGCGCAACTACTCTTAATGAATACAGAGAGTATATAGAAAAGGATGCTGCACTTGAGAGAAGATTTCAAACCGTACTTGTAGATGAGCCGACTGTTGAAGATACAATCTCGATTTTACGTGGACTTAAAGAACGCTACGAGGTCTTTCATGGCGTAAAGATACAGGATGCGGCGCTTATAGCTGCCGCAACTCTTTCTGATAGATATATCTCGGACAGATTCCTTCCCGATAAAGCGATAGACCTTGTTGATGAAGCATGTGCCATGATACGTACTGAAATGGATTCAATGCCTACCGAGCTTGATGAGGTTAGAAGAAGGATACTACAGCTAGAGATAGAAGAGGCGGCACTAAAAAAGGAAACCGATCGTTTGGCGGAGGAACAGCTTGCTGAGGTGCAAAAGGAGCTTTCAGAGCTGCGAGAGCAGTTTAACGGCATGAAGGCGAAATGGGAGAACGAAAAGAATAGCATTTCAAGTGTACAGAAGCTGCGTGAGGATATTGAAGCTTGTAACGCAGAGATAGAAAAGGCAGAGCGTGAGTATGACCTTAATAAGCTTGCAGAGCTAAGATACGGCAGGCTGCCTGAGCTAAAAAAGCAGCTGGAGCAAAAGGAGCAGGAGGCAGAGGAGCAAAACGGCAAGACCACGCTTTTACGTGATCATGTATCAGAAGAGGAAATTGCACGTATAATCTCCCGCTGGACAGGTATACCTGTATCAAAGCTCATGGAGGGCGAAAGAGAAAAGCTGCTGCATCTAGACGACACACTTCACAAGCGTGTAATTGGTCAGGACGAAGCTGTACAAAAGGTTACTGAGGCTATTTGGAGATCTCGTGCGGGAATTTCGAATCCTTCACAGCCAATAGGATCGTTTATGTTCCTAGGACCTACCGGAGTAGGAAAGACAGAGCTTGCAAAGGCATTGGCGCAGGCGCTTTTCGATGACGAACGTAATATGGTAAGAATAGATATGTCGGAATACATGGAGAAATTCAGTGTAAGCCGTCTTATCGGAGCGCCTCCCGGATATGTAGGATATGAGGAGGGCGGACAGCTAACTGAGGCAGTGTGTCGCAAGCCCTATTCGGTAATACTGCTTGATGAGGTCGAAAAGGCTCATCCCGATGTTTTTAATATTCTGCTGCAGGTGCTTGATGATGGAAGAATAACCGATTCTCAGGGCAGAACGGTGGATTTTAAAAACACAATAATTATTATGACCTCAAATCTGGGATCACAAAGTCTACTTGAGGGAATAAGAGAGGACGGCAGCATTTCTCCTGAAGCGGCAAACGAGGTGGATGAGCTGTTGCATCGCAGCTTTAAGCCGGAGTTTATAAACCGTCTTGATGAGATTGTTTACTTTAAGCCGCTTATGAAGACTGAAATTAGCTCAATTGTAAAGCTTATGATAGCGGAGCTTGATAATCGACTTGAGGATAAGCGTATTCATGTTGAGGTAACTGACGGGGCGATGAATGCCATTATAGAGCAAGGATTTGATCCAAGCTTTGGCGCACGTCCACTCAAGAGATTTATTCAGCGCAATATCGAAACGATGATTGCTAAAAGAATAATTGCAGGTGATATTGATACTGACAGCACAGTTGATGTTGATTTCATTGATGGAAGGTTCACAGCTGTAGCACGTTTAACGCCCGATACTACTAAATAAAATAATTAAGAGCGACCTCTTTCTAAATGACGAAGGGTCGCTCTTTGCTGCTTTTACATAAGGTGATTGAGTTTTTATAAGCGGCACGAAGCGAGATATACTTGGGTTATAAGCTTTCTAATTTTTCTATTTCGTTTTGTACTCGTCTTAAGTAGATTTCTGATGCTCTTGAAAGCACGCTGTATTTTTTCCAGACTAAGAAAAGCTCCGTTTCCCATGCAGGTGAAAATGGTCGAAAGCATAAATCGCTGTCACCTGTTGTGTTTATAAGCTTGTCAAATCCAATTAAATATCCGAATCGTTCCTTGACAAAAAGAGAGGCATTGTAGATCAATTCGTATTTCATAACGATGTTTAATTCTGATTCGCTTTTTTTCAGCTGTTCGAACATTGCGTTGTTTTTTGAAAGCTGGTGTGATACTATAAGAGGTTTATCCCACAAATCCTCAGCATAGATAGCATCCTTTTGTGCAAGTGGACTGTCCTTTCGCATAAGCACTCCCCATGTATCCTTCATGGGTAGACGTATGTAATTGTACTTTTCAATATCTGTAGGTGATGTTACAAAAAGTCCAAAATCCACAAGCCCCGTTTCAAGCTTTTCGGTAACACGCTCGGCACCTCCGCTATAGATGTGGTAGTGTATTTGAGGATGCTCCTTTTGTAAATCATATGCAACCTGTGCTAAAAACGACACGGCATCAGATTCGCCTCCACATATATAAATATCTCCGCTGACATCGTAATCAGAAGATGCAATTTCGACCTTGGTTTTTTCGACGAGCTTAACAATTTCCTCGGCACGCTTTCTTAAAAGCATACCATCCTCAGTAAGCGTGACCTTTTTGTTGCCACGTATCAAAAGCTGTTTACCTAGCTCGTCCTCTAGATCTTTAAGCTGCCGTGAAAGTGGCGGCTGTGTCATATGTAGACTTTCCGCTGCCTTTGTTATACTCTCTTCTCTTGCAACTGCAAGAAAATATTGCAACACTCGTATATCCATGCAGATCCCCTCCAATTAGATTATATCACATTTTCTCATACCTTTCAAGTATGTAAAACGATATTTAATATGTATTTGACATTTTGTATTTGATTGTATTATAATAAAAATAACTAGAGGCTTGCCCTCAAAAAAATAAAGGAGGATACGCAAATGAACGATTTTATTTTTCACAATCCTGATAAGGTGTATTTTGGCACCAATCAAATGAAGAATCTGCCGAATGAGCTACTGAGCTTCGGTAAAAAGGTTTTGCTTGTCTATGGCGGTGGATCTATCAAGAAGAACGGTCTTTATGATGAGATTGCTTCGCTTACTAAAGCCGCAGATATCACATTGTTCGAGCTTTCCGGCGTCGAGCCTAATCCTAGACATTCAACAGTCAACAAGGGTGCTGCTATCTGTAAAGAGCAGGGAATTGATGTAATTCTTGCAGCAGGTGGTGGCTCTACAATCGATTGTGCAAAGGGAATTGCGGCTGCTGCTCTCACCGATGATGGTGATGTTTGGCCGCTTGTATCAGGAGGTGTTTGGGTAACAAAGGCACTTCCGCTAGTCGCAATACTCACAAATGCGGCAACAGGCTCTGAGATGGATGCTTGGGCGGTAATTTCAAACATGGATACAAATGAAAAGATTGGACTTGGTGGCTCGGCACTTATTCCACGTGCAGCTTTTGAAAATCCTGAATACAGCTACACTCTTCCCGCTTATCAGACCGCTTGCGGAGCGTTTGATATTTTCAATCATGTGCTTGACAACTACTATCTTGCAGGCGATGCAACATTTGACCTACTGCTTGATATGCAGGAGGCAGTTATGCGCACAGTAGTTAAGTGGGCGCCGATTGCAATGAGTGAGCCTGATAACTATGAGGCAAGAGCAAATCTTATGTGGGCTTCCTCAATGGCACTTAATACCATACTTGATGGCGGCACGGTTCATGGCTGTGCTTGTCATGCAATGGAGCATGAGCTTTCGGCATATTATGACATAACTCACGGACATGGACTTGCAATTCTTACTCCACGTTGGCTAAGCTACATTCTGGACGAGCAAACCGCCCCTGCTATTTACCGTTTTGGTCAAAAGGTGTTTAACGTAGAGGATGGTCTTGCGGCAATTGATGGCGCACAAAAGTCGATTGATGCTTTGTCAGATTTCTGCTTCAAAACGTTAGGTCTAAAATCTACGCTTACTGATCTTGATATTGACAGCACAAACTTCAAGGCTATGGCAAAACACGCTTGTGCCGGAGCAACCATTACTGGTCCTAAGGAGCTAGCACCGGAGGATGTCGAGAATATTTATAAAATGTGCCTGTAAATCTTACAAATAATTTAGAGAGCCTTGTGACTAAGTGCCAAGGCTCTCTTTTTTGTACTTTACAGATTTCCAACTAAAAGTGGAGTCACTAAAACCAGATTAAATATGTCAAGCCCTAAAAGCGATAGCAGAATCGGTAAAATAAGTATAGCGGTTGATGCTAAAAGTGTTGATATGAAGCTTTTTAGTCTTGACGAGAGAAAATAGATAATTAGCATGCACAATATAAGTCCGACAAATCTTCCGACTGAAATAAGTATTAAATAGCTTTTTATGCTTATATTCGCATCCGCAAACGCTTCAAGAGAGCACAAGGGTGCATCTATTTGTGCCGTGCCATAGGTTGAAAGAGCATTGTAAAAGTATGGAGCATATGTGATTATAAACACGATAGCGGTAATAAGCAATCCGATTACAAGCTTGATAAAAAATGTAGTTTGTCTTCCTCTTTTTGAGGTCTTAAGAAGAACGCTTGCGCCTGTTTGATATTCGACAGAATATACATATGTAAGGCAGCAGATGAGCATCGCAACGGCAGTAAGTGCAAGGGTTAGATCCTTGTTAGCTGCACTTTCGTCACCGGTGAGCAGCTTATAGCCGCTGTCGTAGACAAATTCGCCGTTTTCTGTGGTCTTAAGATACTCAGCATGAGCCTTAACCTCTTCAAAGGCAAGCTGTGGAGCAAGCTCATCCTGATACTTCATCATGATAAAAACACCATCTGAATCTGAGCTTAAAAGCTCCTCGTTCATTTTATTCTCAATTTCAGAAAACCTCTCCTCCTCGGCATCAATTTCCTCTTGCTTTTGCTCGGTGTATTCGCCTTCTAATTTGACCATGTACTGCTTGTAGTATATTTCATCTGCATTTGAAAAGGTTTCGCTCATAGGCTTGTAGGTGACAATAGTGATAATCAGAAATGCTAAAAGAATAATACCAGCCTTTCCGCCAATAAAAATTTTGTAGCATTCATGTAAAATAAGGCTGGTTGAACGTCCTTTAAATGGATTTAGTCTTGTAAGATAATTATGTCTTGATTTTGCCCTTAGCACGCTTTTTTTGTCAAAGACTATAATTGATAGTGTACTTAATAGGATGATTAACAATAAAGCCGACACCAAAAAAACAGGTATAATGTTTATAGGATAAGAAAAAATGTTTAGGTTTAGGTATTTTGAGAAAATATCTATCGTGTTTGCATAGGCGAGTATATTTATATGCTTGAGTAGACTTAAATAGCTTGAGGATTCAATTGTGTAGTAGAGCACAGACTCAGCGGCGATTATTATAAAAAGTGCTGAATAAACCTTGACAGATGAGCTAAATACTACAGATAAAAGGTAAATGAGTGCCGCAAAAATCATGTAGACTAAAAGCTTAGATGTCAAAAAAAGTACAAAATACTCAAGCACGGTTATTTTCAAGCTGCTTTCATTAAAGCCATAGACCGACTGAATTTGTCTTGATAAATCTCCAAAGCCATAGGTAAAGCAGCCTTCTGCAAGGTTGACAGAGTAGAGCAGGGTAAGAGCGATAAAAGCAGCAGTAAAGCATACTATAAGCTTAGCAGCTCCAAGAGATTTTCTTCCCTTATATGTTGTTCTTGAAAGTAAAATCTGATTTAGCTCCTTTTCTCTTGTTACCATTGTCACAACAACGGTCATTATCATAAATAGCGCAATCAGGTCTGTAGGTAGAAAATCTGTAGCCATACTAATGCCCTTTGAAGGCGATATTTTAAGCACCGAGCCTTTTAGATGTGCAAAATCATCAGGAGTTTTTTCTATGTTTTTGTAGCTAAAGGAGTCGGGATCTGCAAAGAGTGAGATGCTGGTCATTCTTTTAGCAGTTTCATCGATCGAAGCTAAATACTCATCATATTCAGCAACAGGCTGTATTTCAGATAATACGTCATTTAAAAGCTCCTGCTCAGAAAATATGTTATCGGTATAGGTAATATAGTCACCACTTTCGTATTCCTGCATAAGCTCGGCACTGTCTATATTCGGATATGAATCTAACATATCGGTAATATCCTCGCCAAACGACATAAGCTCACACAGATACAGCTTGTCGCATTGATCTTTAATCTTATCGTAAGCCTCCTGCGTATCCATATCCTTAAGATCCTCAAAAGCAGATCTGTATGCCTGTGCAGAATAAAACTCGTTTTGCCTATTTTCATTTATTAAAAGCAAAGCGGCATTTAATATAATTAGCACGATAAAAATTGCAATTGTTGATTTTTTACAGAATACCTTTACCAGCTCATTTAGATAGATGTGCATTTTTTCACCACCTAGTCAAAATAGTAGAGATACAAATCCTCTAAATCAGGCTTGCAGCTCTTATATTTATAGCTTTCCGGCGGATTATCAGAAATAATTCTTACATATATGCTTTTATCGTCCTTAGATATGTTTCCGACCTTTTTTTCGTTCGAAATTTCAGCAAGTCCGTTTTCGTCTGTGGTTATTTCAAAAACCATTCCGTCTATTTTCTTACAAAGCTCAAAGGGCTTGCCGCTGTCTATTATTTCTCCCTGCTTTAAAAGTAAAACCTCCTTGGCAATGAATTCGATGTCGGATACGACATGTGTTGCAATAATTACAATTTTATCAAAAGCTATCTTAGAAACTAAATTTCTTATTCTTATGCGCTCCTTTGGATCCAATCCCGCAGTTGGCTCATCCAGTATGATTATTTTGGGATTTCCAAGCATAGCCTGTGCTATTAGCGCACGCTGCTTCATGCCACCCGAAAAGCCGCCAAGCCTTTTGCTCCTGCAGTCGGTTAAATTAACAACCTCTAGTAAACGTTCTATATCCTTTTTTGCATCATACTTTTTCATTCCCTTAAGTGCTGCCATATAGTATAAGAATCGTTCAAGTGTGAAGCTTGGATAGATTCCCTGCTGCTGTGGCATAAATCCCAGTATTTTTCTAAACTCTCCGCCCATTTTCTCGGTGCTCTCGCCATCAAATTCTACATTTCCTGAGGTAGGCTTTAGATTATCGGTGATTATATTCATAAGTGTAGATTTTCCCGCGCCATTTGGACCTAAAAGTCCGTAAACTCCCGGAGTAAACTCATAGGAAAAGTCATTTAGGGCAGTAAAGCTGCCATATTGCTTGGTTATGCTTTTTAATGTCAGAGTCATAGCTTTCTCCTGTTTTTACGTGTTTAGCATCTCATCAATTGATTTCTTGTTATACTCAGTTGTTCCCATTACATCGTTGACGCTTTCATAAATTGCTTCATTATCTTCAGTGATATATACAATGCTATAGCTGTCATTAAGTGTAGAAAGCGTTTCATCTGCCTCGTTAAAGAGGTAGTTGGTTTCATCGGCAGATATAAGTGCATATCCATTTAAAGCGGTGACATTTAAGCTCTCGCCGCTAACACCTGTATCTAATTTCTCATCATCTTTATTTATGTATTCAACCGCTTCGTTATCTTGGTAGTAGTAAAAGTCTTCGCTTACGGCAAGCGGCTGTGGGAGCTCATTTTCTTCTAATTGTTGCTTTTCGGGATCAAATAGCAAATTTTCATTAATATATTCATTTTCAAACTGCGAAAAAGCATCCTCCTCACTTATATCGTGTTCCTGGGCATATTCCATCACCTTTTCCATGTAAGGTCTGTTATCTTTAGATGTGCTTGTATTCAAAACGATTTTTCCATTCCACATCCCATAAATATACGCTCCGCACGAATATCCGCTTACAAGCTTTGTAGTATTTTCTGCCTCGTTATCCGCCAGACTGTAGGAAAGCAAATAATAAGAAGGCTCAAGCTCATTCATATCCTCGTCATATGGCTGATATGAGGCAACAAAATATATAAAATCTGAGCAAAGCATCATTTTGTCGTAATTTTCCACATCAAATTTTTCAAATTCATACAGCAGCTTTTCATTGTCGCCGTTTATATCGCTTTTCCAAAGCTGTGTGCTGATGTAATATTTATTCTCTTCCTCAAAGAAGTCTGTTTTCACAAGGTAGTAAAGGCTGTCGTTATAAATAAAAGGATGATTGCTTTTACCATATGCACTGCAATCGCTTTCGGATGAGTGTGAGCATTCAGGCTTATCGCAAACTGCACTAGATTCAAGCGAGGAAAAGTCGAGGAAATCAAGTCTATCGGTTGAATCCACAACAAACATACCGCCCTTTTCTTCCTCTATTGTGTCATAGATAGAAACCAGTCGCCAATTTTCACTTTCGTCGTTCTTTCCGCATCCACTCATCACTAAAGCCAAGCACGACATTGCAATAACGGAACTAATAAGCCTACTTCTCATTCTCACTCCACTCCTCATACTGTCTGTTAATCTCGTCAAGAACATCCTGCATACCTGCGTCATATAGCTCTTGATTAAATTCAACAAGATAGCTGTCAATATCATCACTTGTTGGGTTAAACTCTGAGATTTTATTTACAACGCTCAAATATGTATCCTTTATCTCACTTGCGTCAAATAGAAAGCCAAATCCGTCCAGATATTGCGCATTTTCATAGGCAGATGGGTAGTCGTGAGCATATATTTCGTTGTTGGTTGTAGTGCATGGAGCAGAAACATAGCAGTTGTTATATATTAGGTCTGGTTGATATGTGGTTTCATCAGTCGAAATCATTTCAACAGTACCATCGCTGTTTATATTATGATTTACTCCTTCAATTCCATATGTTATAACATTGTTTGTTTTCGAATTAAAAGTAATATCCATAAGACAATCAAAGCTTAAGCTTTTGTTTTTAGATTTAGTCGAAATTCCTATAGCGCGAGTTGGATTCTTTATATAATTGTTTTGCTGATAAAAAACCTTTGTCAAACCATCCTTTTCGTTTTCAATTGTTTCACCGTATGCGCATGGCGAAGATATGCACTCAATTGCCGTCATATCTTCAAATGAAGAATCGATGGTTGCATATCCATCCATTCTCATTTCATTTATTAGCTTGTAATAGTCAAGTGCTTTCTCCTGTTCGAAAACATTTACAGCTTTTGAATTCTTAATTGCAATACCCTCATCAATATAATTTGCAATATAAAAATCTGAAGTAAAAAAGAAACGGCTAATGTTGACAAACATACCGGTAGCATCATAGCAGTCTTTAAGCTCTTCTTGTAATTCATTTAGTGGTTTTAAAAAGCTTTCAATTGTATAGTCGGTTTCTTCAAATATTTCGTTGTTTACAGCAAATCCATTGTCGCTATAAAGCGATGAATAGCTGTTGTCTATTCCATAAATACTGCCGTTGTATTTATAAGAATCCCAATATTCTTGAGGCATAAGGTTATAATATTCGGAGTATTTTTCATCTGATAGATAGCTATCAAGAGGTTCAAATAATCCATTTTCAGAATAGTAATAGTAATTGTTTGAAATTGCTTCTTGACCAAAAATAACACCAAAACTATCTATTATATCTATTTGCTCACCATTGTCTATCATTTCATTTGTGATTTGATAGTATGATTTATTATCCTCCTCATAATCAATGATATTTTTAAAACAAACAACATAATCATAACCGTTTTCGTACAAATAATCATTATATGCTTGCTCGTATGTTGGGGTCCATTCTGTGAGCCATACTAAAACTGTACTGCCTTCGTATGTTTTTTTATATTCTTCAAGCTTTTCATCGAAGGATGTAAAGTAGGTCAGATCTTGTTCTAAAGTAGTTTCTGAACTGGTATCGGTTGTAATAACAGAACTACTGTTGCTGCTTGATGTAGAATCAGAGTTTGAACAGCCGGAAAATAAGATTGTTATTGCAACTGTAAAAGCTAATTTATTTTTCATAATATCTTCTCCAATAAAGCCTCTAAAAATATAAAAATTTTTAAGAGGCTTTATGTATTTTAATAAAATAGATTAAATAACTCCTATAGCACTCCATACCGCTGTAGAAACATAGGCAGAAGACGAAACAACCACATGAGTTGTACTAAGAGATTTCCATGCACCACCTTTTTTAGTGATAGTATCAGTAGTGGCTCTTGTGCCTCCATTTCCATTGCCTGTAGAATAGGTTTTTCCGTTGTAACTATATTTAGCCGTACCTGAAACGCTAACAGAAACGCTACTTGAAACAGAAGTTGATATTTTGATGGAATTAGTTGTAGCTTGATATGCAGAACATGTTGTCTTATACCCGCCAACATTACTATAAACAACGCTTTCCGCACTACCACTCATCGCCATACCACTAACCGCCATCATTACCGCAGCACCGAATGCTGCCATTCTTCTTTTAAATCCTTTCATTGAAAAGACCTCCTTAAAATTGAATTTTTATGAGAATATTTAACTCATACTTATATCATACCAGACTATTTCCGTTTTGTCAAGATTTTATTGCTATAATCTTATAAATTCGTCATTTTGCATAAAAAAGCTCTAAATATTTGTATATATTTAAATCTAAAACATTTACCAGAAAAATTAATGTTCAAATGGTTAGCTTTTCTCACTCCACTCCTCACACTGTCTGTTAATCTCATCAAGAACATCCTGCATACCTGCGTCGTAAAGCTCTTGATTAAATTCAACAAGATAGCTGTCAATATCATCACTTGTTGGGTTAAACTCTGAGATTTTATTTACAACGCTCAAATATGTATCCTTTATCTCACTTGCGTCAAATAGAAAGCCAAATCCGTCCAGATATTGCGCATTTTCATAGGCAGATGGGTAGTCGTAATTTATAATTTCACCATCATTATAATAGCACGGCATTGAGATCAATGGATTGTTAAGCTTCACGTCTACACTATATTCGGCATCTGTTTGTTCATTTATGTTCATTACAACTGTTCCATCGCAAATTTCATATTGGGTTCCCTCAACGCCATATGTGATTATGTTGTTAATCTCATCATTGAATATGACATTTAAGATTGCATCTACCGAAAGCTCTTTGTTTGAGGAATTTGAATTTACACCTATAGCGCTGCTGGGATTGCATATGTAATTGTTTTCCTCGTTTGCTATTTCTACAGTGCCTCTGTTGGTGTTATATATCACCTCTCCCACATCTAAATCATTTCTACTGTTTTTAATTGCTGCTGTATTTTCGGATTCCTCGTTTATCTCAAGAAATCCTTCCTGCGCATATTCATTTAACGTATTATAATATTCTGATATTTCATCCTGCTCGAATACATTTACTGCCTTTTGATTATCTATTGCGACTCCAACACCATTAGTAATGTAATTGGCTGTAAAAATATTATTCGTCCAAAAATAATCCGAATAAGAAGCTTTGCCGCCTATTTTTTCGTTAAGCTCTTTATATACTTCTCCAAGCTCTGAAAGCGTTTTGTTAAAGTCCTCTGCTGCAAGTCCGCTTTTTTCTAACGTGTCAGCGGATATTATCAAGCTGTTGTTGCTGTAAAGTGAAGAAAAACTGTTGTCAATACCATAAATATATCCGTTATATCTATACGAGTCCCAATACTTTTGCGGCATCAAATCGTAAAACTGCGTATATTCTTCTTGCTTAAGATATTCGTCAAGCGGTTCCAGTAAATCATTTTCAGCTAGGTAATAATAAAAGCTTGAGTACACATCAGAATCTAACACCAAGCCAAACGAACCTATGATATCTGTATTATCTTCGTTTTCAGCTAGCTCAGTTACAGCCGAGATATATGTTTGTGTATCGCTTACCGTTTCAGAATAGCTTAAGACCTTAAAGCAAATTACATAGTCATAATCATTCTCGACAAGATAGCTGTTCACCTCTTGCTCATAGGTAACATAATCATCGCAAAGCCATGTTAAAATCGTTTTATCGGGGTAGCTTTCTTTATAATACTGATATTTTTCATCATAGTCTAAATAAGCCAAAGCTATTTCATCGTCAGAATCGATATTTTCGGTTACAGCACTTGATGCTTGTGAAGCTTCAGTGGCTTTCTTATCATTAGTATTAGATGAAGCACAAGAGGCTAATGTGATTGTCAGTGATAATAGCAAGGCTATATATTTGTTGTTCATTGGTTTCTCTTCTTTCTACTATTGAAATTCTAGAAGGTGAGTAAAATTATAAAAACATAAATGGCTATTTCATCTCAAAAACTAGTGCTCAAAGCTCTATACCAGTGAGCTTAATTCCTCATTTACCTCGTCAATTCCAGCATCTTTTAGCTTTTCGTTTGCGGCTTTAAGCATATCCTCATATCCGCCATAGTCACCATAGTCGCCATAAAATAAACCATAGAATTCATTGTTAATTTCAGCAATAGTATCAAGCTTATCTTGTAAATCATCTGATACTTCAAATTTATAGTATGCAGAAATTTTTGAATTTTCGTTGCATAGCTTAAAATCTTCAGATTTTTGAGGATTATCATTGCAATTTGAATCTGTAATAATTGGATTGGTCATAGTTTCGTTAACGTCGTAAAATGGCAAAGCCTTATAATTTAAGCATATAGTGCCATCAACAACTACATAATTTCTGCCTTCAACACCATTGTAAATTAGATTAGCAAGCTCTTCGTCAGTGTTTAAAAGTGCTAAAAGCTCAAAGGCGCTTTTCTTATTTTCACTGCTAGATGAAATTCCTACAGCACAATTTATGTCTTCAAACTGTAAATATCCTTCAGAAATAATAGTTGATATACTGTTATGTAACGGCATTGCAATGTCAACGCTACAAATTAAAGGCAGATATTCATCCATTGTATTAGTAACATAGCCTTTTTCGACATAATCATTTATTAGCTTAAAATATTCTATTGCATCTTCGTTTTCAAAAATATTTTCAGGTTTACTTGTTTTGGCGTTGATAAAAACACCATTATATTTATAAAAATTCAGAATTTCATAATACAAATCATTATCTGGGCTAAGATACAATCCGCTATAACCATCAGAAGCAAACGAATCAAGATAGGGTTCTAAAGCTTCAATGCTTTCAATAGAGCTAATATCGAAATTATAGCTTTCACAGCTGCTTTCATCAAAAGCTAAAACTAAAGGAGCAGCTAGCTCGTAAATGCTTGATTTAGCATATGTTTTTCCGTCAAATGTTGTTGTTTGTGCCCAAAATAATTCATCAAACTCGTTATAAAAGGCTTGTCCAAGCTCGCTTTCAAAATAATCATTAAGTGGCTCCAGATAACCATTTTCAACGAACAAATTGAATGTATCATCATATCCGCCGAAATTTACATTTGAATATCCAGTGTTAACTATATCAATCTGCTCACCGTTTTCTATCATTTGCTCATAGACATCAAAATTTTGATTTAATTCTTGC
The DNA here is from genome assembly GCA_021199375.1 of Ruminococcus sp. Lineage (GTDB taxonomy): Bacteria > Bacillota > Clostridia > Oscillospirales > Ruminococcaceae > YE71. The sequence continues at coordinate 21,474 of JAJQIB010000035.1, forward strand.
GTTAAATAATCCATTTCGCTATTTAAAATAAAATCTACATAAAAATCATAGCCCTTTTCATCAAGATAATCATTCACTGCATTTTCTATAGCAATTTCATCACAAGCTCTTTGTTGGTCAATAGAAGCAGCAAATGTGTCATAATTTGTCAAATAAACAAGCTTGGTTTTGCCATCATATGTATTAGGCTCAACCTCGTCAACCTCAAAACAACAAAAACCGCTTTCGTCAACTTCATAGCTAACCTCTGTTTCACTATTTGACGAGCTTTCCTTTTTATCAATGCTTTCTATAGTTGATTCTTGACTATTAGAATCCGAAACTGATGAACATGACGTTCCTAATAGCGATAGCAAAACTAAAAAAGCTAAACATTTGTTTTTCATTTTTTACCTCTAATAATCTAGTTGCTCAAAACAAAAGTGCGCATTCTCAAAATCTAAATTCCAAAAATCCTCATCACTCAAAATACCGAAGCTGTCTTGTTCACTATTTTGGTAAAGTATTATGTATTTCGATGAATTTCGTCCATTAATGTAAACATATTGGTCATCGGCGAATTCACACTCTTTGGTTATTTTCTTGTCTTTTAAGCTGTAGATGGTGGCTCCTCTTTTGTCAGTCCCATCTGAATTCGATGTATTACAAAGATAAAACAGCCTGTCATCATCCATATATATGCTATAAGCCGTGCCATCACACTCTAAAATTTCTTCTTTATCATTGGTTTCAAGATCAAGCTTGTATATATAAGAAATATTTGAGTCGTCATATATCGAATATAACATTGTATTTTCGTCATAACCGCTTATATTTATATTGCTGTCCATTTTCAAGATTTCAGTTTTTTGTCCGTCAGACAAATCGAACGACTCAAATGTATCAGAGTATGAATCATCATTCATTTCCGAATAGGATATATATGCTTTATCATTATAAAGATACAAGCTTTTATTTCCTATTATGCATTCATTTTCTTTGCCCACATCAGCAATTTTTTCATATGAAAGTTCATCAAGATCCAGCAAGCATAAAGAATATTCGCCATCAACATCACTGCTTTCCAGATTGTCAGTGTTAAAAACTTCTCCGATGAAAAGTAATTTGCCATCACAAAACGATGGGAATCCCACTGTTGAAAATGTTATGTCACATTCAAGAACATTCTTTTTATTTGTGCCATCGGTGTTAGATTTGATAACTGTAAATTCATTTACATTGCTGTAGCATATAGAATAAAGACTCTCGTTATACAAAAATGAATAGACATAAAAGCTACCTCCAGGCGATGCCGCGCTACAAGATGTATTATTATTTTCGCTGTAGGTTTCGTGTTTGCAGTCTGGCTTTGAACAAAATACATCAAAGCTTTCACTGTTTAAATCCCAGCAATACAAAAGATCGTTATTTAGTGTTGAGCTTGTAAAAGCATAGTCATCACTAATAGTCATATTACTCGCAAATTCTATATTTGTCTCGCTTTTTTTCTCGTTCTTTTCGGATTTACCGCAGCTTGACAAAAACACTGCTAATGTTAATAATATAAGCTTTTTTTGAATATGCATAAAATCATCCTTGCAAGTTTTCTGTTAAGAAAAATGTCACATTAGAATTGATAAAAAGCCTAGTGTGACATGATCGAATTTAAAGAATTAAACTAATGAACCTTTATAAGCCTCTGCATTTTTGTATTTATGTATGATTGTGTCAGATAGAAATGTTCCTACTGATGGAGTTGAACAATTCGTGCTAACAGCTCTTATGCAACAATTTCCCCATCCGAAATCTCAATTACTCTGTCGCACTGCTCAGCAACCTTTGGGTCGTGGGTAACGATTATAACGGTTGAGCCCTGTTTGTTAAGTGTTTTAAACAAATCCATAATCTCCGCTGAGGTCTTTGTGTCAAGCGCTCCCGTAGGCTCGTCTGCTAAAATCATGCTTGGCTCGTTCACAATCGCTCTCGCAATTGCCACACGCTGCTTTTGCCCGCCCGAAAGCTTGTTGCAGGGCTTTTTCGCAAGGTCGTCAATTCCGACTGATTTAAGTGCCTCAAGTGCCTTCTCCTTTTTGTTCTTCACCTTCTGCTTTGAAAAGTTTAGCGGTATCAGAACATTTTCAAGTGCGGTAAAATCCTCAACCAGTGCAAAATCCTGCATAACCATACCGATTTTTTCGTTTCTGATTTTTGCATACTGCTTTTCAGAAAGGTCCTTAACAAGCGTATCATCAATGTGATATTCACCGCCCTGATAGCTATCGATGCAGGCTAAAATGTGCAAAAGCGTTGACTTTCCCGCTCCCGATTTGCCTATAATTGCGACAAGCTCGCCATCGTCAATTTCGCATGAAACTCCATGCAGAGCCTCAAACTCGTTTGCCTTCTTCGGATTGTAGACCTTTACTACGTTGTCTAGTTTAATCATTTTGACTCCTCCTTCAAAATATCTCCAGCCGTGCTTCCTGCCAAAATCCCGATGGGTAAGCAGATGGAAAACACGATGCTTATTATTAAAATCACAATGCAAATCGCAATCTGCCAAAGGTCCAGATCACATATTACATTGAATAATTTTGACTCGTTTATTATTTTTGCGGCTAGCATTGATATAGCCAAAGAAATCACACAAATTACAGTGTTGTTTATGAGACTTATCTGCAAGCATTGCGACCATTTTGAACCGCATACATAAAAAATTGAATATGTCCTTAGAGAGCTTTTGGTTTGAATAACCGCCGCTGCTGCCGAGCTTATAATTGCAAGAACAAGTATGCAAATGCAAACGGGAAGTATCAGTAATATATCAGAGCGAATATAGCTTAGGCTATTTACATTAAGCTCATCATTTAGTCCAATAAGGTTACCGCTAAAGGTATAAAGCGTGCGATGAAGCTCGCTTTTTTCGTTATCAGTAAGTCCATCCTTGTAGCTTACAAACATCACTCCGCTTGGGTTATATGATATTTCATTTTTATCCGCACAGCTTGTCGAGATGTAAAGCTTAGTTCCATTTGTCTCCTCGTATAAGTCGTTAAAATCATAAATTTCATTACTAATCGCAGAGGTGTTAATTACCTTTTCATTTTCGGCTAAAATACCAACAATGGGAAAGCTAAGCCTTGCTCCTTTATCATCGTAAAGCGTTATTGTATCACCGACATGGTATTTATCGGTGTAGGAAGATATAATTCCATTGCCCTTTGCAATGTCATCCCATTTTCCACTTGACATTGATGGAGTGTACAGTGAAATCATATTGTCATTGTACGCATAAACACAAGTGTTGTTTGAGTCATTAGAGGCGTATAATTCACAAGCTGCACTGCCGTAAACGTTGTCTATGTTATCGCTTGAATTTTCCACTTCTTCAAAATCAAAGGATTCAAACAAAGCTGAGCCTGTAAATGCACAAACTCCATCAGAAGAAAGTAGATTTCTTAGTGGCAGATAATATTCAATTTTCGACAAAACAGACGAAACACAAATAATCGCAAGCACAAGTGTGACGATAAGCTGTAAGCAAACGAAAGCATTTGCACATATATTTCTTTTCATAAGCTTAAAAGCAGCCTTAAACATAACGCATCACCTCTCTTTAAACTGTTCGAGCGGACTGCGATTTAGCTTTGAGGTCATCATAAGATTTGAAATCACATATGTTACGCCGAGAAATAGAATCAGTATGATGCCGCATGCTTTTAAGCTATATACATCATCTATGTACACAAAGCTGCTCTTTAGCTTGTCAGTTGCAAATGAAAAATACACAAATGCCGATATCCCAAATGAGCAAAGGGACATAAGCATTACTTCTGATATAAAAATATGCCTTGCCTTTTTTATAGTGCATCCGCATAGTCGGAATATTGCAAGCATTCCATTTCTTGTATCTAAAATGTATCTGTATAGTAGCATAAGCGTTATCGCTGAAAGCACTGAGAGCATAATAGCAAGGAGCATTATAGAGTTGTAAAAAGGCAGATTATCGCTCACAGTATCTATTTCGGGCACAACTGCATAATTTCCAAACACGTCCTCACACGTTTGCTTGATTGAATTATAGGTGTCCTCGCTCATAAGATTTTCTACTCCAAAGCATATCTCCGTTATGCCATCGAGCGTATCAGGAGAGCCTTCATATGGAATTGACACCATATCATCCATAAAATCAATTCCACAAACCTCATAGCTTTCACCATCTATCATGACAGTTTTTCCGACATAGCTTTCATCAAACATACATGGTAAAATAGCAACATGCTTACCTTTAGCAAAATCATCAACAGAATAGATCTCTCCATAAGCGAGCGGTGAATTATCGTAAGATACACTGTAAGGAACAAAAGCAGCATTCTCGCTTGAATATTGCAATCTAAAAGCTATCTCACCAAAAAATTCATCATTAGATAACAAGTCGCTCGAAGTTAAGTAAGCCACATAATAGATGTATTCAATATCTGTTAAAACAGATGTATCTATTTTATCTAAGAGCTTTTTTATTTGCGCATTGTCGGTTTGCCCATCACAGTATAAATACACATTGCCATCATCGTCCGTTTGCTGCTCGACTATATTTCCAAATGAAACGGTAAGATCGCTAATGCTCAGATTTTCATTTTTTACAAGCTTGAAGTTTTGGAAGGCACCATAGGACATAAGTATTACAAATGCCGCCGAAAGCTGACAGATTAAAAATAAAATGAATATCATAGTGTTTCTTTGTGCAAATTGCTTAATATTTTTTATTGTGTATCGCATGGCATTTTCTTCTATTATTCGTTATCTGACTTTAGCGTTTCGCTTAACGTTTTTGTTCTCACTAAAGCACATGGTGTTACACATGAAACCAAGATATAGAGCGCAAAAATCGCAATACAAACTAAAAGTCCCCAAACGCTCGGCTTGATCACAACTGCTTCTATGCTGTAAATTATAGCAAAAGCGATAAGAGAAATTACCAGCGAAATAAAACATATAAATGTATTGTAAATCACGCTTATCGTCATCAAGCTTCTCTTTTTTGCTCCACACAGATAAAGCACCGAGTAGTTTTTAAGATTAGTTTTAGAATTTATGGCATTTACACTTACTGAGCCTACAAGAACCAGTATCAAAGCGGCAATCATTATCGGGAAAATAGTGTAAAGCTCGTCATAAACATATTTAATGCTGTTTTGATTTATCTTTGAAATCTGCATCTCAAAATCCAAAATCTGCAAATTTTCGCTTATATATTTTCTGTTAAAAAGCTTTTCGTCGTCCGTTATATTGTCATTATATTTTATAAAAAGCGAATCAGACATCACATCCTGTTCACCTGTTTTCTCCCACTCACTATCAAGGAAAAACAACACCGGCATGTTGTATACCACTTCATTAGGTTCGTATCCGTCCATCTCAAAATATTCTTTAATTCCCTCATCGCTTAAACCATTGTTTTCAAGCTCATCACGTAATAGATTAAAATGGCGACTTAGCATTGATTTGTAGTTTTGCTCGTTATCGCTAAAATTACGATTTTTGGCAAGGTATTCTTCGTTATCGGCAATAATTCCTACAATTTCTACATTTATAGAGGAATACTCGCCTTCAAAGCTTACGACATCTCCAACCTCATATCCAAAGCTGTTTGCGGTTATAACAGCCTTGGCAATGTCACCTGAATTATCAGAATCAGTTATCCACACTCCATCTTTTGTTTCAGGCACAAAAAGATTTGCGGCATAATCATCATAGACAAATACTTGCACTGACATATTTCCGCTATCTGTAGTTTGAAGATTGGTGAAATTTACAGTTGAAATAAAATCTATATTTTTAAGATTTTCTTTTATTTCATCTGTGCTTTCGATAATATCACCATCTTCATTATTAAGAAAATATCCGCCGCAGTAAATTCCGTCACCGTCAAGTAAGGGTTCTAGCTTTTGGTATGATCTTAGCTTTTCTTCAATTGCAGAAATTGTCATAACTCCAAGGACGAAAACTGCTGCAAGCTGCAATATTATAAGCAGATTTATAAACAGATGCTTTCTTATATTGTTTTTTGTTATTTTAAGATACATTTTCATTTTTCATATCCTCCAATCTCCTTGCCTAAGCTTTTATGAAGCAGGATCAAGTTAAGAAGATATGAGACAGCACAATAGATAACTATTATTTCAGCATAAATTAGCACGCTGTAGGCATCATTTATAACCGAAAATCTTTCGCTTAATATAGGCAGCAAAAGCTTATCATATGTTAAAGCTGAAAGAACGCTTATTGGTATCATTATTAGCAGAATCTCATTAGCTGTTGATATGCACAGATTAGAGCTTATTCCTCCGCAAAGGCGCATAATGGTCATTTGCCTTTGACGGCTAATTATTATGTAGTTATATAAAATCGAGATATTCAGTGCCGATAAAAGACCAATTAAAACTGAAATCAAAATAACAGTAAGATAATATGAATTATTTGATTTTAAATCCATCTGCGTCTCGTTCACCGTTACGCTGTCGCCAAAATAATTTGTTATGCTTTTGGTAAATGCGTCATACTCCGATTCGGTTATTTTTTTATTCAGTGAAAAATATACTCCATCGAATAGCTCTGCGTTATCTGGAATTGAGTTTAAGGGGACATATACGCTGTAAAAATAATAGTCACTATTGTTAGGATTTATAACACCAATTACATCGTACTGTTCGCCAAATATTGTAACAGTGTCGGAATATTCAGGAGAAGGTGCTGTTTGGAACTCATTTCCAGATCCCATTACTATTGCCTTTTTCTCGCCATCTGAAAACTCTTCTTGTGTAAAAAATCGCCCATCCTTAAGTATTAAATCATCTATCATTGGGTCAAAAACTTCGTTTGAGTATTCAAGCGAACCGTTTTCGTACTGAATATAAAATGCAAGGGGAGCTTCTTCATCTATTCCGCTTACCTGAGTCGAACTAAAGCAGGTTATGTACGATACGTTTTTTAGCGTTTCATCTGAAAGTGATTCGACATAGTCCTGTAAATCACCCTTAGTAACATCATCCAAAATCGTAAAGCTTACCACATAGGTGTCAATCTCAGAGTCTTCAATGTTTTTGTTATACTGATAAAAAAGCCCAACTCCGAAAAACATCACATTAAAAGAAACATACATTAAAATCGCCAATATTATAAACATTGATGTGGAATTTTTCGCAAGGCTTTTTAGATTTAGCAGTGTATACATTGTCGCTCCTTGTAAAATAAAATTTTATCTCCCCCTAATATTATTATTATAATATCTAAGCCTTTAAATGTCAATCAATTTTAAGGAGATTTCTTGTTTTTTGTATATTTGCACAAAATACCATATTATCATTTGTGAAATTCAACAAACCGTATATTTTACAATCAGAGCAGTCCAAAAGAGCAATATATCGAATTTTTAGGCATGAAATGCGGCTTTTTGGCACAAAAGCAAAAAATAAAAGGGCACACAAAAGTGCGCCCTTCACAAAAAAGTTTCAACATTTAACTTATCTAGCGTCCTCGGAGAAACCGCTGTCAACCAAATCAACCAGACCTTCAACAGCTGCCTGCTCGTCAGCTCCGTCAGCAATAATTCTGATGGATGTTCCGCCAACGATACCGAGTGTAAGAATACCCAGCAAGCTCTTAGCGTTTACCCTTCTGTCCTCTTTCTCAATCCAGATTGACGACTTGAATTCGTTAGCCTTCTGAATGAAAAATGTTGCGGGACGTGCGTGTAGACCTACCTGATTTTGAACAACTACATCTTTAACGTACATAAAAACCTCTCCAATCATAATCCATAGATTTTCGTTTTACTTTGCCTTATTTGACAATAATTAGTAAAAAGATGGTATTATACAAGAGCTTGTACAATAACCCTTTCATATAATAATTATACCCCGAACTTTTCAATTAGTCAACACGAAAATTAAACAAAGCTGTCTTTTTCAAAAAAATTCTGTTGTTTTGACAAAATCTAATCTCATTTTTGGGAGTTTGATTGTGCATAAATGCCAAATTCATTTTGAATTTATGTGAATCCGTACAAATTTACTTAATATTTTCGAGTTGAAAAATATTTTTTACACATTTTCTTTCAAAAAATCTCCAAGTTCATTGTGCAAAATGCACAAATCATCATCTGAAAGTGTAAGCTTTTCAAGCATGTCGGGGCGTTTTTTTGCTGTTGTAATAAGCGACTGCTCTTTCCGCCATTTCAATATATTAGCATGATTACCTGAAAGCAGCACCTCGGGCACTCTTTCGCCCTCCCACACCTCTGGACGAGTGTACTGTGGATACTCAAGCAACCCGTCAAAATGACTTTCATCCTCGTAGCAATCGGGCTGAGAAAGCACACCGTCAAGTGTGCGAACAACGCTGTCGATAAGCACCAGCGCAGGAAGCTCGCCTCCTGATACTACATAGTCGCCAATTGAGATTTCCTCATCCACAATTTTGTCAATAACTCTCGCATCCACACCCTCATAGTGTCCGCATAGAATAAAGATTTCGTCCATTTGCGCTAGCTCTAATGCCTTTGCCTGCGTAAGCGTTCTGCCCTGCGGCGACATATATATTACGTGCGGATTTCTTCCTTCACAAACAGATTTGTAGCAGTCGTAAATAGGCTGTGCCTGCATAAGCATACCCTGGCGCTCGCTGTATGGAGCGTCATCTACACGTCTGTGCTTGTCGAGTGTATAGTCACGTATGTTGTGACAGTGAGCCTCAAACAAGCCCTTCTTACGTGCTCTGCCAATTATGCTTTCGTTAAGAGCAGACTCCATAAATTCAGGAAAAAGCGTTGCTATGTCAAATCTCATGCAAGCACCTCCTTATATGTCAAAAAGCCCATCAAGCGGTGTGATTTTCATAACTCCGCCTTCAATATCGACCTCGTCTATAACCTGCTCAATGGCGGGAACAAGCAGCAGCTTCCCTTCATCTGTAGTCACATGATACACATCGTTAGCACCTGTTTCAGTGACATCTGTTAGCCTGCCGTACCGTTCGCCTGTAGCTGTGTCTACCACATCAAGCCCGATAAGATCTGCAATAAAGTAGCTGCCTTCCTCAAGCTCAACGTCGTCACGGTTCATGTAAAGTATTCTGTTGCGAAGCTTTTGAGCTTCCTCCGGAGTATTTGCTCCTTCAATCTTCATGATAACCATGTTTTTCTGAACGCGGGCAGATTCAACTGTCACTGGTGTGCCGCTTTTCCAATAAAGTGTTTCGAACTCACAGAGCAGCTCAGGGGTATCGCACCACGGCATTACCTTAAATTCGCCCTTTAGGCCGAATACGGAGGTTATTTTTCCTATCTCAAGAAGTTTTGATTTTTCTGTCATTATATGCTCCTCATTCTTTAAAGTTTACTCTTAGAAGGACAAATACCGCTTAACTCGCATATTTCGCATTTTTGTCCCCTTGCCTTACAGATCTCTCTTCCGAAAAGCACAAGTCTGTGGCAAAATCCGTTTGATTTTTGTGGATCTAAAATCTCACGCAGCTCATTTTCTGTTTTTAGCGGATTGTCGCTAGTTGTAAGTCCTAGCCTTTTACAAATTCTGATACAGTGTGTATCGGTTACTATAGCAGGCTTGCTGTAGACGTCTCCCATAATGAGATTTGCGGTTTTTCTTCCGATTCCTGAAAGAGTAGTAAGCTCATCAAGAGTTTTCGGAAGCTCGCCGCCGAAGCTGTCTACAATCTGTCTGCACATCTCGACTATTGACTTAGCCTTAGTCTTATACAATCCACACGGCTTAATAATTCTTTCAATATCAGTTATATCGGCATTTGCAAAGTCCTCGATTGTGTGATATTTATCAAATAGCTCCTTTGTGACTATGTTTACTCTTGCATCTGTGCATTGTGCTGAAAGCCTAGCTGCTATCATAAGCTCATGTGGTTTACTGTATGTAAGAGAGCAGAGCGCATCAGGATACTTTTCCTCTAAAATCTCGACTGCTTTTGCTGCTCTTTCCTTTTTAATGGTATTATCCTCATTCATTTTCTATCTCCTGTTAAAGCGGCGGCAAAATATCCGTATCGGTAAGTGCTTCGGTAAATGCAGCCATAATATCGTTTGTTTCATATTCAACATCAGTGATAAGACATATGCTTCGTGAAGGAATTTGTTCCTTGAGCTTAACCTCAAACACTCGTCCTGAATCTATATCCTCCTGGGCAAGCCTTCTTGGTACAAAGCCTAAGCCAAGATTGCTTCGAACAAGAGGAAGCACCTGACTTATCGAGCCAAGCTCAATGTCCGGATTTAAAAGTATTCCGTACTGACGAAACAGCTTGTCGAAAAATCTGCGTGTAGTTCGTCCCTCCTCAAGAGTTATAAAGGTATAGTTGTTAAGCTCAGAGAGTGAAAGCTCCTTGCCCTTTAGCTGCTCGAAAGCAGATCCTGCCACCAGAATATCCTGAAGCTCGCCAAGCTCGGTGGTGTTTAGCTCATGCTGTGATACAAAGGGAGTAGTAACCACCGCCATATCTACAACATTTGTATGGACAGCCTCAATGGTTTCGGGTGTTGTCATATTATCTATTTTTAAATGTACAGCAGGATACTTCGCATGAAATTCACTTATGCGTGAGATTATTCGCTGCTGAAAGGCTGCATCGCTTATTGCTAGCCGCAAAATTCCTGAGCCCTCCTGCTGCATAAGAGAAAGCTCTTCAACTGCAGAGAAAAAATGCTTGCAGGCTATACGTACATGCTTATAAAGCTGCTGTCCCTCAGCTGTAAGCTCAACCCCCTTTTTTGAGCGTGTGAAAAGCTTACAGCCAAGCTCCTCCTCAAGGTTAGCGATTGAGCGGCTAACACTTGGCTGTGACAGATAAAGCGCATGTGCGGCTGATGTTATATTATGGTATTTTGCAACATAGTAAAATACTTTATAATGTTCAAAATTTACATCTGACATATTTTGCGTTCCTTTCTTAAAAAGGTCGATTAACTCACATATTATTCTATCATAGAGAGTAAAAATTGTCAAACTATTTTTTGAACAAAAATGCACATTTTCGCTATTTTTCGTGCATTCTTTAAAAAATATGAGCCTTAATAACAAAATCTTTGTGTAAATCGACAATAAAATTTTATCCATAGAAAAAACGAATATTTACCATGCAAAATATCTATTTTACAAATAATCAAAAAAGTATTATAATGATTTACGAACGTGAAAGGGGCGTGAGTTCCCACAAAGTGCATAAGAAATAGCAGGATCAATGGTGATTTTTATATCACAGTCCTTGTTTCTCGACCTGATCGGTGAAATAATTCGGCAAGGGCTTTGATATAAGAGGATATTATTGATTTTTTTGTGTGCTTTTTTACGCAAGTTTATTTTTTGGGAGGTGAGCAGAAAAAATGATTTCCTTGGCAGACAGCTTCAGCACCATCGGATATCTTGCCGATTCGTCGATTTCAGAAGAGATAAACGAACAGCTTAAGTGTGATGTGGTTTTCTCAATTCCGGTGCCATTTATTGATGGTGGAATACCGGTCTACAATTCGACAGTGGTAACATGGATTATTATGGCGGTGCTAGTTATAGCTTCTATAATAGCTACGAGAAACCTAAAGATTGTTCCGTCGAAGGGTCAGATGCTGCTTGAAACCGCAGTTGGCTGGATAAGAGATTTCTGCTACAACGGCATGGGCGAGCGAGGCATGAGATATTTTCCGTATCTCGGAACAGTTCTTATCTACATAGGCTGCTCTAATATTATCGGATTGATAGGACTTAAGCCGCCAACAAAGGATTTAAGCGTCACCATAGGTCTAGCGCTTATGAGCATAGTTTTGATTGAATATGCAAATATTCATCAGCGCCGTGTGGGTGGATTCTTTAAATCGCTGGCATCACCTACGGCAATAATGCTTCCGATGAACATATTAGAGATCGGAATAAGACCGTTGTCGTTGTGTATGCGACTTTTTGGAAACGTAATAGCATCCTTTATAATCATGGAGCTTATTAAAATGGTTTGTCCGGCGGTAATTCCTATGGTATTTAGCTTGTATTTCGACATTTTTGACGGATGCTTACAGGCGTATATTTTCGTATTTTTAACCTCGCTGTTTATAAGAGAAGCGGTGGAGGATTAATAACAAACTAACAGTTAAATTTTTGAGGAGATGTTTTTTATGTCAATAGCAATTGGAGCTGCAATCGCAGTATTAACAGGTATAGGTGCAGGAATCGGTATCGGTATGGCAACAGGTCATGCGTGTGACGCTATTGCAAGACAGCCCGAAGCAAAGGGTAGTATTCAGTCGGCACTTCTTTTAGGATGTGCACTTGCCGAGGCTACAGCTATTTATGGACTTTTGGTAGCTATTCTAATTATATTTGTAGCATAACAAAGTCTTTGTTTTAGAAGGGATCGGTGAAATATGTTAAATATAGATCCATGGGATATAATGTGGACGGTAATAAACCTTATTATACTGTTTTTACTGTTAAAAAAGTTTCTATTCGGGCGCGTCACAGCTATTATGGACAGACGTGCTAAGATGATTCAGGACGATCTTGACAATGCCAAGAAGGCAGGAGAAGAGGCTGAACAGCTTAAGGCAGAGTATGAGGATAAGCTAAACGATGCACATGCACAGGCGGTGAAAATCACAAATGATGCAAAGCAGCGTGCTGACCGTGAGTGCAATGAGATGCTTGAGGAGGCAAGGCAGGATGCCGCTAAGATACGCTCAGATGCTCAAAAGGATATCAAGCTTGAGCGTGAAAAGGCTATCGAGGATGCTAAATCTGAGATCGCAGACCTTGCAGTTATGGCAGCCCAGAAGGTGCTTGAAAAGAATATAGAGGAGCAGAGCAACCGTGAGTACGCTCAACAGCTTTTGTCAGAGGTAGGTGCTTACGATGAGTGAGAGGTTTAGTGCAAGAGAATGCGCACAGGTACTGCTTGACACATCTGCGCCTGAGACTGATATAAACACTATGCTCGATATATGGAGAGGCAACGAGGATTTGCAGACTGCATTGCTAAGTCCGGCAGTTGAAAAAGTAGAAAAGCTTCGTGTCATTGACAGAGCCTTTCCGAAAAGCGTATGCGAGTTTATAAAGACGCTAGAGAATGAGGGCGGACTAGATCATATTGATGAGGTAATTGCCGCCTATGAGGAGCTAAAGCTCGAAAAAAATAAGACTCTTTTAGCAAAGCTTACATGTGCAGAGGAGCCTGATGATGAGCTTATTGAAAGCGTAAAGAGCACAGTAAGCAAGAGATTTGATGTAAAGTCGGTAAAGGTCGAGGTAAAAATAGATCCCGAAATTATCGGCGGATATATACTTTATGTAGGTGACAAGGTTTTTGACAAGAGTGTCAAGAGCGCTATGAAGTCACTTAAGGAAAAGCTGTCGAAGAGCGAGAGCTTGAGCGGCAGGAAGGACGGCAAGGGCGATATAATCTCAATGCTCAGAAGTGAGATAAGCGACTTTGAAGCAAAGGTTGAGATTAGCGAATCGGGTACAGTCGTTTCAATTCACGATGGTATAGTTAAGGTTCATGGACTAAGCAATGCTATGTTTGGCGAGCTTATTCAGTTTGAAAACGGAGTCAAGGGTATAGTTCAAAATGTAAATTTTGATTCACTCGGATGCGTTTTGCTCGGAACAGACTATGGCTTGCGTGAGGGCTCAAGAGCGATCAGAACCAAAAAGCGTGCGGGTGTTCCCGTAGGCGAGGACTTTATCGGACGTGTAATAGATGCACTTGGCGCACCGATTGATGGACTTGGCGAAATAAAGGAAAGCGATTTCTATCCAATTGAGGCACAGGCTCCCGGAGTTTGTGAGCGCAAGAGTGTTTCTCAGCCGTTACAGACGGGTATTTTGGCAATAGACTCAATGTTTCCGATAGGCAGAGGACAGCGTGAGCTTATTATCGGAGACAGACAGACTGGAAAGACATCTATCGCAGTTGATACTATTATAAATCAAAAAGGACAGGACATTATCTGTATATATGTAGCAATCGGACAGAAGGCATCTACTGTTGCAAAGGTCGTAAGTGACTTTAAAAAGCATGGAGCTATGGATTACACAATTGTAGTTTCAGCAATGGCGTCAGACCTAGCACCGCTTCAGTGGGTAGCACCCTATGCAGGTACAGCAATGGCGGAGTATTTTATGCATCAGGGCAAGGATGTGCTTATCGTATACGATGATTTGTCAAAGCATGCGGCGGCATACCGTGCGATGAGTCTGCTTCTTGAGCGTTCTCCCGGACGTGAGGCATACCCCGGAGATGTTTTCTATCTCCATTCAAGACTTCTTGAGCGTTCCTCAAAGCTTGATGACGCTCATGGCGGCGGTTCAATCACGGCTTTGCCTATTATCGAAACGCAGGCAGGAGATGTTTCAGCGTACATACCGACTAACGTAATTTCTATTACAGATGGTCAGATTTTCTTAGAGACTCAGCTGTTTAATGCAGGTGTTCGTCCTGCTGTAAACGTAGGATTGTCAGTTTCGCGTGTAGGTGGTGCTGCTCAGACAAAGGCTACAAAAAAGGTTTCGGGTACACTGCGTATGGATTTGGCACAGTATCGTGAGATGGAGGTCTTTACTCAGTTTAGTTCAGACCTTGACAAGACCACAAAGGATATGCTTGATTTTGGTGACAGACTAATGGAGCTTTTAAAGCAGCCTCTATATCGTCCGTTTGCTATGTACGAGCAGGTGCTTTTGCTGTGCGTGGCAAACCATAAAATCATGCAGGATATTCCGATAGAGAGCGTTAAAAGCTTCAGGACAGATATTCTTGAGTATTTTGATGCAAACTGTGCTGATATAGTAGATGAAATCAAGACCAAGAAGGTTTTGTCGGACGAGCTCGAGGATAGAATCGTCACAGCGGCAAAGGAATTTAAGGCAACCTATACAGCTTAAAGAAGGGACTGTGGGATAATGGCTAATATGCGCGAAATAAAAGAGCGTATCGAAAGCATAAATGATATAAAGAAGATAACCAACGCCATGTACCTTATTTCCTCGTCAAAGTTAAAAAAAGCGAGAGCATCGCTTGACTCAACGGTTCCTTATTTCGAGAATCTTCAGTATACGATACATCACATCCTAAAGCATACCGGTGATTTTGAGCATCCGTACTTTGATAACGGCAGAAATAAGCCTGAGGATAAGAAGATGTACGGATATATCGTTGTGACAGGCGATAAGGGATTATGCGGAGCGTATAACCATAACATAGTAAAGCTTGCTGAGCAGGAGATTGCAAAGCATGAAAACACCTGCTTGTATGTAGTAGGAAGTGTGGGAAGAACCTACTTTGAAAACCGAGGACTCAATGTTGATGCTGAGTTTTTATACACAGCGCAGGATCCGGCACTTTTTAGAGCAAGGCGGATTCAAGAAACAATTACCGATTTGTTTTTGCGAGGACAGCTAGATGAGGTATATGCGATATTTACACAGCTTGAGCGAAACGCTGAGACGCCTAAGATGATAAAAATCTTTCCACTTGAGCGCGAGCATTTTGAGGGGATTAAGGTGGCGCCTGAGCACAGGCATTCCGCAGCAGTATTCGAGCCCTCTCCCGAAAAGGTTATGGATCATCTTGTTCCTAACTACACAAAGGGCTTGATTTTCGGTATACTTAGTGAGGCATTTTGCAGTGAGCAGAATGCGAGAATGACGGCTATGGAGTCAGCGACAAGCAGTGCAGATGATATGATAGCTCAGCTTTCACTCGATTACAACCGAGCCAGACAAGCGGCAATTACACAAGAGATTACGGAAATTGTAGGCGGCGCACGCAGCCTGAAGAATAAGTGATACTTAAAAAGATGGTGATTGATAGATGGAAAAGGGTAAGATAGTACAGATTCTCGGTGCGGTTGTCGACGTTGAATTTGAAACGGGCAAGCTGCCGATGGTTAAGGACACACTTACCGTAGAGCTTGATAATAAGACGAGAGTCATGGAGGTAGCACAGCATATGGGCGGTAATATTGTCCGTTGCATAATGCTTGCTGCAAGTGACGGACTATGCAAGGGCATGGAGGTTACGGCTACAGGCTCATGCATAAAGGTACCTGTAGGAGATTGTACTCTTGGCAGAATGTTTAATGTCTTGGGCGAAACGATTGACGAAAAGGGCGATGCCGGCGAAGAGGTGAGATGGGAAATTCACCGTGATCCGCCTAAGTTTGAAGATCAGAGTCCAGTAGTTGAGATGCTTGAAACAGGAATAAAGGTAATAGACCTGCTTGCACCCTACGCTAAGGGCGGTAAGATAGGACTTTTCGGCGGAGCCGGCGTTGGTAAGACGGTGCTCATTCAGGAGCTTATAAGAAATGTAGCTACAGAGCTCGGAGGCTACTCGATTTTTACCGGAGTAGGTGAGCGTTCACGTGAGGGCAATGACCTTTGGCACGAAATGACAGAATCAGGAGTTATAGAAAAGACTGCGCTTGTGTTCGGTCAGATGAACGAGCCTCCCGGATCGAGAATGAGAGTTGCACAGACGGGACTTACAATGGCGGAGTATTTTCGTGATGTAGAGCATCAAAATGTGCTGCTTTTTATAGATAATATTTTTAGATATGTACAGGCAGGCTCAGAGGTTTCGGCATTGCTCGGAAGAATGCCATCAGCGGTAGGTTATCAGCCAACGCTTGCAAATGAAATGGGTGAGCTTCAAGAGAGAATTACTTCAACAAAGAATGGCTCTATTACCTCTGTTCAGGCAGTTTATGTTCCTGCGGATGACCTTACGGACCCCGCACCTGCAATTACATTTACGCACCTTGATGCTACAACGGTGCTTTCAAGAAAGATCGTTGAACAGGGTATATATCCTGCGGTAGATCCCCTTGATTCGACCTCAAGAATACTTGAGCCCGATGTTGTCGGCGAGGAGCATTACAAAATTGCCAGAGAGGTTCAGGAGGTTCTCCAAAAGTACAAGGAGCTTCAGGATATAATTGCAATTTTAGGTATGGAGGAGCTTGATGACGCTGACAAGAAGACGGTTATGCGTGCAAGAAAGATTCAGAGATTTTTATCTCAGCCCTTCCATGTAGCAGAGACCTTCACGGGCGTTCCTGGATGCTATGTTCCGATTAAGGAAACGCTCAGAGGCTTCAAGGCGATACTTGACGGTGAGATGGATGACTATCCTGAAGCAGCTTTCTTAAATGTAGGTACTCTTGATGATGTTATAGCCAAGGCAAAGAAGCTTGAGGAGGAATAATCCATGGCGAATAGCTTTAAACTTGACATTCTTGCGGCGGATAAGTACTTTTACAGCGGCGATTGCGAGGAGATCATTTTTCCATCAATAGATGGAAGTATGGGTGTTTTACCAGGTCATGAGCCGATGATTTGCTGCCTTTCACAGGGTGAGGTTCAGTTTCGTGTTGACGGAGTATGGAAAAGAGCGATAGTCTCTGAGGGCTTTTTAGAGATTATGCCGACATTTGTAAAGATGTTTGCCGACACGGTTGAACGACCTGAGGATATCGATCTAGTAAGAGCTGAAGCGGCAAAGGAAAGAGCTGAAGAGCGTTTAAGACAGCAGCTTTCCACCAGACAGTACGCTCACACTCAAGCGGCGCTTAGACGAGCAATGGCGAGAATAAAAGCGGCAGGAAAGAATTATCATTAAAAAACAGGAGCGGTTTGCATTTTGTCTGCAAGCCGCTCTTATTGTATTCTTTTAAAATGAGGAAGCTAAAGTGAAAGATTAATCTCACGCTCGGTGGGTATGTAGCGTTTGTAGGAAATTCCCACCATGTCGAACATCATCTTGCTTGCCTTGGTGTCATCGCTGTCGGCATATTTATCTGACAGGTATATCACCTCAGCAATACCACTTTGTATAACAGCCTTAGCACATTCGTTACAGGGAAAAAGCGTAACATAAAGCTTGCTGCCGCCAAGAGGTGCATGACTGTTTAGTATAGCATTTAATTCTGCGTGGCAGACAAACGGATACTTAGTGTCTAGTCTGGCACCATCACGCCCCCACGGCATATCGTCATCATTACATCCTATCGGCATACCGTTGTAGCCTACCGATAGGATTTTGTTTTCCTTTGATACAATGCAGGCTCCGACCTGAGTGTTTGAGTCCTTGCTGCGCTGTGCAGAAAGCAGCGCGATTCCCATAAAATACTCATCCCATGAGATGTAGTCAGTACGTTTCATCATTTGTTCCTCCGTTTAAAGCTCAGCTGCCTTTTCGAGTGTAGCAAGATTTTCGCAGTTTGCAGCATTTGCATCCTTAAGCGTCTTTTTCACAAGCCCTGTAAGCGTTTTTCCTGGACCGCATTCAATGTAGGTATCAAAGCCCTGGGCACTTATTGCCGCAAGCTCATTGGTAAATCTTACAGGCGATACGATATGCTTCGAGAGCAGTGTTCTCATGTCAGAAAAGTCGGTAAGCTCATCGCCTAGTACGTTTGAGAAAAACTTGATTGTAGGAGCAGCAAAGGTAAAGTCTTCACTCTTTTGATAGAACTCATCAGCTGCCGGACGCATTATTTCGCTGTGGAAAGCACTTGCTACATTAAGCTTTACGCACTTTACACGCTTAGCAGTGCTGGTGCTTGTGATAAGCTCGCAGGCAGCATCTATAGCTTCACATTCTCCTGCTATAACAGTTTGCACAGGTGAGTTATAGTTTACAGGAACAACATAGCCATCTGTCTGCTCACAAGCAGCTTCTATTTCAGCAGGTGTCGGACCTATTACAGCACACATACCTCCGTTTGAGCTTTCGGCTGCCTTTTGCATAGCGCAGGCTCTTATTTTTATAAGCGAGAAGGCTTCTTCAAGTTCGAGCATTCCACTCGCTGCCATAGCCGCATATTCGCCGAGTGAATGTCCCGCAACTCCTTCAAAGGTCACTCCCTTTTCCTTTAAAGCTTCAAAGGCACATAGTGAGCATGCCATGATTGCAGGCTGCGAATTGGCGGTCTTGTTAAGCTCGGTGGGATCCTCGCAGAAGATGATATCCTCTAGCTTGTATCCCAAAGCCTTGTCGGCAGCCTCAAAGATTTTTCTTGAGCTTTCAAAGGTGTCATAGAACTCCTTAGCCATTCCTACATACTGTGAGCCCTGTCCCGAAAATAAAGCGATATTTTTTCCCATGTTAAAAAAGTCCTTTCATAAAGAATTATCTAATATTGTTAGTTATGTGACTATCGTACAAAATCGAGGCGTTTTTTTCGCCATTTTGACAAATAGATAGAAAATTGCATCTGTTCATAATATGCTCATACAATCATTTATATTTAGAAACATATAAGGTATATAATAAAAAAGAATGGGCTTACTATGCGTTTTGCCGAAGATTTTGTAAAAAATCACGTCAAGGTGCTGATTTTATTATAGCACAAATTTTAAAGCTTTTCAATATGTAGGTTGAATTTTGTGAAATTTTTTAGGCTCGCTCAGAATAAATCCGCAGTCGAATGCATCGACTAGGATCGAAAGGAATGGTTATCACAAATGTTAAAGACTACAGGAGTCAAGGTCAAGGGTATCGGCAGATATGTTCCCGATTTAATTGCAACGAATGACGACTACGCAAGGATTGTCGATACAAACGACGAATGGATTACTCAGCGCACGGGAATCAAGACCCGTCATATCTCAAATGGTGAGCCGACCTACTATCTCGGAGCATTAGCAGCAAAGGATGCTATAGCGGATGCAGGTATCTCAGCTAAAGAGGTAGATCTTATCCTAGCGACCACCTGCACGCCCGATTACTTCACACCCTCAACCGCTTGTCTTATTCAGCGAGAGCTTGATGTTTTTGGCTGTCCAGCAATTGATATAAATTGTGCTTGCTCAGGCTTTGTTTATGCTGTTGATATGGCAAGACGTTATCTTATGTGTGATGATATAAAAAATGTACTTGTGGTAGCAACCGAAGAGCTTTCGAAGTTTGTTGATTATGAAGATCGCTCAACCTGCATTCTTTTTGGTGACGCAGCAGCTGCTGTAGTGCTTTCTAAAGAGGACGATACGCTTTTTTCAAGCTTTATTGCCGCAGACGGAAGCGGAGCGAGCTGCCTTGCATCAAGAGCGCTGCTTACTATAAATCCCTTTAGGCAAAATGAAAGCGAATTTGATATGGACATGCCTGAGCCGAACAAGCATTATTTGCTTCAGGACGGCAAGGAGGTGTACAAGTTTGCCACTAAGGCTATGCCACTTGCGGTAGAAAAAGCTTGCGAAAGGGCTGAAATTACGCCCTCTGACCTTGATGCAATTGTACCGCATCAGGCAAATGTCAGAATAATCGAAACAGCAGCAAAGCATCTTCATGTACCAATGGAAAAGATGGTTCTGAACATTTCAGATTACGGAAACACATCATCAGCATCAATTCCGAACGCCTTTTATGATGGTGTAAAGAGTGGAAGAATCAAGCGTGGCGACAAGGTGTGCTTCGTAGGCTTCGGAGGCGGACTCACCTATGGTGCTTGTATACTTGAGTATTGATAAGATTTAAGTGGAATGGGTAATTAAAAACAGACAAATTGTATTTTTAGAGGAGTATTATTATGACAAAGCTAAACACATCCATTTGTGACATTTTAGGCACTAGGTATCCGCTTATTCAAGGCGGAATGGCATGGATTGCCGAGTCTACCTTGGCATCCGCAGTATCAAACGCCGGAGGTCTCGGAATTATTGCTGGAGGCTCAGCGCCTATCGACTATTTAAGAAACGAAATCAGAAAGTGCAAGGAGCTTACGGACAAGCCTTTTGGCGTGAATATCATGCTTATGTCTGATAACGCTGAGGATTTGGCTCAGCTGGTAATTGACGAGGGCGTTCAGGTGGTTACTACCGGTGCCGGAAATCCCGGAAAATATATAGCTGCCTGGAAAGAGGCTGGAGTAAAGGTTATCCCGGTTGTTCCATCGGTAGCACTTGCTAAGAGAATGGAGCGCTCAGGCGCTGATGCCGTTATCGCAGAGGGAACAGAGAGCGGCGGACATATTGGTGAGAACACCACCATGTGTTTGGTTCCTCAGGTGGTGGATGCACTTTCTATCCCTGTAATTGCTGCAGGAGGCATTGCTGACGGAAGAGGAGTTGCAGCATCTTTTATGCTCGGAGCGAAGGGAGTGCAGATAGGCACGCGTTTTCTTGCTAGTGAGGAGTGCGTAATTCATCCTACATATAAGGAGCTTGTAATAAAGGCAAAGGATACTGATAGCATAGTAACAGGACGCTCAACGGGACATCCTTGCAGAAATGTAAAGACTAAGCTTACAAAGAAGCTTGCAAGCAACGAGATGAATGGCACTATTTCGCCTGACGAGTTTGAGAAGCTTACGGTGGGCTCACTTCGAAAGGCTGTACAGGATGGAAATCTTGAGGAAGGCACCTTCCTATGCGGTTCAATTGCAGGTATGGTAAATGAGGTTAAGCCCTGCAAGGATATAATAGAAGAAATTATGGCACAGGCAAGCGAGCTGCTTGACTGATATGTAAAAATAATGGAGGAAAAAACATGGCAACAGCACTTATTACAGGCTCATCCAGAGGAATAGGAGCAGCGATTGCACTCAGACTTGCAGAGGATGGCTATGACATTGCATTAAACGACATCAGTGAGGCAATGTTTGAGGATAATGATATTATTGATAAGATAAAGGCACAGGGAGTTATGTGCGAAAGCTTTGTAGCGGACGTATCAAGCTACGATCAGTGTGAGCAGATGGTAAAGGACGTAAAGGCTAAGCTTGGCACAATAGATGTTCTTGTAAATAACGCAGGAATCACCCGTGATGGACTTTTGGCTCGCATGAGTGAGGAAAGCTTTGACAGCGTTATTGCTGTAAATCAAAAGAGCGTATTTAATATGACAAAGTTTGTAGGCTCAGTCATGATGAAGCAGCGCAGCGGAAGAATTATCAATCTTTCTTCTGTAGCAGGTCTTTGGGGAAATCCAGGACAGTTTAACTACTCGGCATCAAAGGCAGCAATCATCGGAATGACAAAGACAGTAGCTAAGGAGCTAGGCTCAAGGGGAATCACCTGTAATGCGGTGGCTCCGGGATTTATAAAGACACCGATGACCGACAAGCTCACTGAGGCACAAAAGGAAAACATACTTAGAATGATAGCAATGAGAAGATATGGCACCGTAGAGGAAATTGCGGGAGTGGTTTCGTTCTTGGCATCAAAGGATGCAAGCTATGTAACGGGACAGGTTATCGAGATATCGGGCGGACTTTCGATGTGATTGCGCCTTAGATGAAAGGACAAGAATTATATGAGAAGAGTTGTAATAACAGGTATGGGTACTGTAAACCCAATCGGAAACAGCGTTCCTGAGTTTTGCGACAGCCTTAAGGCGGGTAAGCTCGGCGTTTCAAGAATAGATCAGTTTGATGCTCCTGACTTCGATGTTAAGTGTGTAGGAGCGGTCAAGAATTTTGATCCGCTGCCCGTAATTGACAAAAAGGAATGCCGAAGAATGGACAGATTCACACAGTTTGCGGTATGTGCAGCTGATGAGGCAATTAAGAACGCTGGAACAGACTTTAAGGACATTGATCCTTATCGTGCAGGAGTTATAATCGGTGTTGGAATCGGTGGAATTAATCTTACACTTAAAGAGCATGAGAAATTCATGTCAAAGCCTGACAAGATAAGCGTATTTTATGTACCGATGATGATTGCAAATATGGCAGCAGGTACAGTTTCGATGAAGACGGGCTTTAAGGGTGATAATTTTGCTACCGTTACAGCTTGTTCGTCGGGCACACACGCAATCGGAGAGGCATTTAGAAAGATCAAGGATGGCTATCTTGATGTAGCACTTTGCGGAGGATCTGAAAGCTCAATTTCGCACTTTACTCTGTCTGGATTTAACGTAATGAAGGTGCTCTCACGTGAAGAGGATCCCACAAAGGCATCAACTCCGTTTGATTTGAACCGTTCAGGCTTTGTTCTGGGCGAGGGCTGCGGAATACTTGCACTTGAGGAGTATGAGCACGCTAAGGCAAGAGGAGCTAAGATTTATGCAGAGCTTGCAGGATATGGAGCTACCTGTGATGCTTATCACATGACAAGCCCTTCGCCTACAGGTGAGGCAGCTGCGGCAGGCATGAAGCAGGCATACACCGAAGCAGGTCTTAAGGCTGAGGATATCGACTACATCAATGCTCACGGCACCGCTACACATCTTAATGATATGTACGAAACTAAGGCAATAAAAATAGCACTTGGTGAGGAGGCAGCGAAAAAGGTTGCTATAAACTCCACAAAGTCGATGACGGGACATCTGCTCGGAGCTGCAGGAGCGGTTGAGGCAATAGCTACTGCACTGCAGATTGATGGCGGATTTATTCATCAGACTATTGGTTACACTACACCAGATCCTGAGTGTGACTTAGATTATTGTACTGAGGGCTTAAGAGAAACCGAGATTCATGCGGCTCTTTCAAACTCTTTGGGATTTGGCGGACACAATGCGACAATATGCATAAAGAAGCTTGTTGACTAACATTTAGGAGGATGGAGATTTAGCTATGAGCAATTTGGGATTTGATTTTACATTTGAAAATATAGAGAAGCTCGCTGATGTCATGAAGGACAAGGAGCTTACCGAGATTTCTATTGAAGAGGGCGAGGTTAAGGTTACCCTCAAGAATGACAGAAAGGGACCGCCTCCAATGATGGGCGGAGCGCCGATGCCTATGCAGGCAATGCCTTCGATGCAGACGAATCCTCCCGTTTCGCCGGCGATAAACGCACCTATTGAGATGTCAAAGTCTAGTGAAGAGGTTAGCGGTACTGCTGTAAAGGCACCAATTGTTGGCACCTATTATTCAAAGCCGCGTCCTGATGCAGCTCCGTTTGTTACGGTAGGCAGCAAGGTAAGCAAGGGCGATGTACTTTACATACTAGAAACAATGAAGGTTATGAACGAGATAAGCGCTGAGTGCGATGGAGTGGTTTCTAAGATTTTGGTTAATGATGGAGATTCACTTGAATACGGACAGACAGTAATGATTATATCATAAGACAGTGAGGATGTAGCTATGGCAGTTGTAATGGACAAGGAGCAGATCAAAGAGGTTATTCCTCATAGAGATCCGTTTCTTTTGATTGACGAGGTAAACGAGCTGGAGATAGGTCAGCGTGTAGTTGCCACAAAGTATATAAAAGAGGATGATTTTTGGTTTAAGGGACACTTTCCTGAATACCCTGTTACGCCCGGAGTTTTAATGATTGAAATGATGGCTCAGGCAGGAGCGGTAGCACTTTTGTCGATGCCCGAAAATAAGGGAAAGATAGGCTTTTTCGGAGGAATAAACAACGCAAAATTCCGTCGTCAGGTGGTTCCCGGAGATGTGCTCAGACTAGAGGTAGAAATCACAAAGATAAAGGGGCCTGTAGGATATGGCAAGGGCACAGCGACAGTAGACGGCAAAAAGGCGGTTTCTGCGGAAATTTCCTTTGCTATTAAGTGAGTGAGGGGTAAATTATGAGTCTTATGAATTTTAAGGCAACGCTGTTTGGCGGATACGATAAAACATCCACGCTTGAATGTGTAAGCAAGTACAGAGCAAGAATTGAGGAGCTAGAAGGCGCAAAGGAGCAGGGCGGCAAGGTCAAGGCTTTTAGCGAGCCTGCTGCTCCCGAAAAAACGCTTTTTGACGGATTTAATGCTCAGGATGTTGATGCGTTTTTGGCAGAGCTTAAAGAACAGGTGGCAGCTCTTGAAAAAGAGCTTAAGACCGTCTGAGACATAGTGATGAAAGGGAATAAGGATATGTTCAAAAAGGTTTTAATAGCCAATCGCGGTGAGATAGCGGTAAGAATTATCCGTGCCTGTCGTGAGCTTGGACTGCATACCGTTGCGGTTTATTCAGAGGCAGACAGAGGCGCACTTCATGCCGAGATTGCCGATGAGGCGGTTTGTATAGGACCTGCAGCAAGTGCAGAGAGCTATCTAAATGTGCGTGCGATTATAGGTGCATGTGAAATTACGGGAGCAGACGCTATTCATCCCGGCTTTGGATTTTTGTCAGAAAACGCTTCATTTGCTAGAACCTGCGAAAAGTGTGGAATTACCTTCATAGGACCTGACTCAAAGAGCATTGAGATGCTAGGCGACAAGGCTGCAGCTAAGCAGGCAATGAAGGCTGCAGGAGTACCTGTAATACCCGGCTCTGAGGGTGCGGTAAAGACCATGGAGGATGCTAAGAGAATAGCTGACGAGATGGGATATCCCGTTATGGTAAAGGCTTCAGCAGGCGGCGGTGGAAGAGGCATACGTGTTGTTGAGAGCGCTGATAAGCTCGAGCTGCAGATAAGCGCCGCAAAGCAGGAGGCTCTTACAGCATTCGGCAATGACGAGATCTACATAGAAAAGCTTGTGGTAAATCCTAAGCACATTGAGATACAAATTTTAGCTGATAGCTTTGGCAATGTAATATCGCTTGGCGAGCGTGACTGCTCGATGCAAAGGCGCAACCAAAAGGTTCTTGAGGAGGCTCCCTCAACCATAATAGATGAGAAGACCAGAGCTGCTATGGGCAAGGCTGCGTGTGCAGCAGCTAAGGTTTGCGGCTACAAGAACGCAGGTACAATCGAGTTTTTGGTGGATAAGGATTTACACTTCTACTTTATGGAGATGAACACACGTATACAGGTTGAGCATCCCATTACCGAGGAGGTTACGGGAGTTGACATCGTAAAAGAACAGCTGAAAATTGCTGCCGGTGAAAAGCTTTCGTACAAGCAAAAGGATATTACACTTCACGGTCATGCAATTGAGTGCAGAATAAATGCTGAGAACCCTGAGATGAATTTTATGCCTTCACCTGGAGTGATAGATTCGCTATTTATACCAGGAGGACCGGGAATAAGGGTAGACACAGCGGTTTATCAGGGCTACGAAATCACGCCCTACTATGATTCAATGATAGCAAAGCTCATTGTACACGGCAGGGATCGTGATGAGGCAATAGCTAAGATGAAATGGGCACTCTCAGAGTTTATTGTAGACGGAGTTCACACAAATGTTGATTTTCAGCTAAAGCTTATACGTACTAAGGCTTTTGAAAAAGGCGATTATGACAACGGATTTTTAAACCGTGTGCAGATCGTATAAAAGGAGGTAAGCATTCATGCTTGAAGATCTTTTTTCGGTAGTAAAGACGAGATTTAACGGCGATAGCTCGGATGATGCTCCGAATAGCGACAAGACGAATATCCCCAAGGGCTTGGTATTTAAATGTCCACGCTGTTCTGTCAACACCATAATGGATGAGTTTACCTCAAACGGCAAGGTTTGTCCTAAGTGTGGATATCACGCAAGGCTTACCGCCAGAGAAAGGCTTGATATAACGATTGACAAGGGCAGCCTTGAGGAGTTTGACAAGGATATGATCTCATGCAACCCGATAGATTTTCCGGACTACGAAAAAAAGCAGCAGGCTTTGAGGGAAAAGACCGGACTTAGGGATGCGGTAATAACGGGACGAGCCAAGATAAGAGGCGAGGATATTGTAATCATCGTGATGGATTCGAACTTTATGATGGCGTCAATGGGAAGCGTGGTAGGTGAAAAAATCACACGTGCCTTTGAGTATGCTACGCAGGAGCGTTTGCCGGTAATAGCCTTTACGGCGTCGGGCGGAGCAAGAATGCAGGAGGGAATAGTTTCACTTATGCAGATGGCTAAGACCTCAGGAGCAGTCGGAAGACACAGCGCTGCGGGCTTGCTTTACATCACGGTATGGACTGACCCGACAACGGGCGGAGTAACGGCATCCTTTGCATCCCTCGGAGATATAATTATAGCTGAGCCCAAGGTGCTTATAGGCTTTGCCGGAAGGCGAGTAATTGAAGGCACAATTAAGCAGAAGCTCCCTGATGATTTTCAGTCGGCTGAGTTTATGCTTGAAAACGGCTTTGCTGATATGATAGTAGAGCGCAAGAGGATGAGACGCACGCTTGCACATCTTCTTAAGCTACACAAACCATGCGAGAAAGGCGGGTGGAATAATGTCTGATACAACAAATTTACCAGCCAGCAAAAGGCTTGAGATAATTCGTACAAAGGGCAGGCCCACCGCCAGGGACTATATTCCGTTGATTTTTGACGACTTCTTTGAAATGCACGGCGACAGGCTGTATGGTGATGACGGAGCTATAATGGGCGGCGTAGCTTATTTTCGTGGGCTACCTGTAACGGTTATTGCACAGGTCAAGGGCAGAAATTTAGAAGAGAACCAAGCCTGTAACTTTGGAATGCCACACCCAGAAGGCTATCGCAAGGCGCTGAGGCTTGCACATCAGGCTGAGAAGTTTCATCGTCCTATTATCTGTCTTGTTGACACATCAGGAGCATTCTGTGGTGTTGAGGCTGAAAAGCGCGGACAGGGCGAGGCAATAGCGCGCTCGATTATGGAGTTTATGGAGGTCAAGACGCCTGTAATCTCGATTATAATGGGAGAGGGCGGCTCAGGCGGAGCGCTTGCTATGTGCGTAGGCGATGAGCTTGCAATGCTTGAGAATGCAATATACTCTGTGATTTCGCCGAGAGGATTTGCATCTATTCTCTGGAAAGATGCTTCTCGTGAGAACGAGGCTGCTGATATAATGCACATCACGGCGCACGATCTAGTAGATCTTAAGGTTTGCGACTATATAATAGAGGAGTCGGAGGGTGGAGCCCACACCGATCCCGAGCTCACGGCTGAGAATATTTCCGACTATATTTTTGCCGCTCTAAAAAGAAATTTACAAAAAGGACTTGACGAAATGCTAAATGGGCGGTATAATAGGTTTAGGGCAATTGGGCAAGTTCAAAATGACTTATCCTAAGGGTTTGCCTACAGCAAATCATCCCAGCTTTGCTTCTTTAAGGATTTCTCATCCTATCAGAGGCTAGGCTTAAAACACGCAAAAAACGTGAAATTAAGAGATAGGAGGTTGTTTCAAACATGGTATTTGAAAAGGTTCGTGACATCATCGTAGATCAGCTTGACGCAGAAGAAGATGCTGTAACAACAGAGGCTTCGATTATCGATGATCTAGGAGCAGATTCACTTGACGTTGTAGATCTCATCAGCTCGGTTGAAGATGAATTTGACATCGAGATTCCTGATGACAAGGTTGAGAGCATCAAGACCGTTGGTGACATCGTTTCGTACATCGAAAGTGTTAGCACCGAAGAATAATTTAATGCACACAAAGCAGCCGCTCCGATAAGGGGCGGTTTTCCTTTATAGTCAAGAGTGCGTATGGTTAGATTTTAAGTCTATATTTTTTCTTATGGGCTTGATTTATCCGAGAAAATGTTGTATAATAAATGCATGATACCTCTGATTTTGAGTCAAAGCGTTAATTCAGTATTGAAATTCCAGATGCATAGGCTTTGAAGAAAAATGGTAAATACAACAGAAGGAAGTGACGCTTTCGGTGAATGATAAGCTTGAACGTGATATTATGTATGTCAAGGGCGTAGGCCCTAAGCGAGCTGAAGCCTTCGCACGAGTCGGAGTCACTAATGTGTATGACCTACTTTCTTATTGCCCTCGTGATTATATAGATCTTACCAGCGTGTCCGATATAAGAGATACACGGGTGGGTGAGCTCAACCCTGTAACGATTAGGGCAAGAGTGGTTAAGAAGCTCCCGCCTGCACGCATACGTAAGGGCATGACTATCTATCACATAATCTTTACCGATGACACAGAGGATATTACCGTTACACTGTTTAATCAGGAGTATTTATACGCAGGCCTTAAGGATGGTGAGTATTACGCTCTTTATGGAAGGGTTACGGGAAATATGGTTCGCCGTGAGATGTCATCACCTAATATCTTTGTCGCAAATACTCCGGATCTGATTATACCTGTATATTCGCTAACTGAGGGGCTTTCTCAAAATATTATCCGTAAGGCGGTCAAGAGTGCAATTGAGCTTGTCACCCAAGAGGTTGAGGATGTTATGCCGAGGTATGTGCGCGACAGTGTTAGACTATGCTCACAGGCGTACGCGTGGGAAAATGTGCATTTCCCTAAAAGCATGTATGGAGTGCAGGAGGCTAGGCGCAGACTTACCTTTGATGAGCTGTTCGTTTATTCTCTTGCCATTGCCTATCAGCGTGATGATGAAAATATGCGTTCGGGTTATATAATGAATAGAGTCGATTGCGATGAGCTTATAGACTCGCTTCCCTTTACGCTGACAGCCGCCCAAAGACGTGCTTTAGATGAATGCACCTCAGGAATGTGCGGCACAACACGTATGAACAGGCTTATTCAGGGAGATGTCGGCTCGGGTAAGACGGTGGTGGCGGCAGGAGCCGCCTGGTTTGCTTACAAAAATGGCTATCAGTCATGCGTCATGGCACCTACCGAGATTTTGGCTGTGCAGCATTACGAAACATTTCGCACGCTCTTAGAACCGCTAGGCGTAAGGGTAGGACTTCTGACAGGTTCGCTTGCTCCAAAGGCAAAGAGTGAAATGCAGAAAAAAATAGCGCATGGCGAGTATGATATAGTGGTAGGAACGCATGCACTCTTCTCACAAAAGACTGAATTTTCACGACTTGCTTTGGTTATCACAGACGAGCAGCACCGCTTTGGTGTAGACCAAAGAGCGGCACTTGCAGCAAAGGGCAAGAATCCGCATTGTATAGTCATGAGCGCAACGCCAATTCCTCGAACGCTGGCACTTATTCTCTATGGAAGTCTGTCGGTATCGGTAATAGACGAGCTTCCGGGCGGCAGAAAGCCTATAAAAACCTATGCTGTAAGCGGTAAAATGCGCACACGTGCCTTGGGCTTTGTTAAAAAGCAGCTTGAGCTTAATCATCAGGGCTATATCGTCTGTCCTGCAATAGATGAAAGTGAGAACGAGCTGGCAAGTGTAGAAAAGTATGCACATGAGCTTCAGGAGGGAATATTCAGCGATTACAGAGTAGGACTTTTGCATGGAAGACTTTCATCTGATGAAAAGGCTAAGGCAATGTCGGATTTTAAGAATGGTAGGATAGATCTTCTTGTGGCAACCACTGTGGTTGAGGTCGGAGTGGATGTGCCTAACGCCACCATCATGCTTGTTGAAAATGCTGATAGGTTTGGTCTTTCACAGCTTCATCAGCTTAGAGGACGTGTAGGACGTGGTGAGGACGAGTCCTTCTGTGTGCTTGTAACCGAAAACACATCTCCTGAATGTGTGGCAAGGCTAAAGACCATGAGCCGCACGAATGATGGATTTAAAATAGCGGAGGAGGATTTAAAACTGCGTGGTCCCGGAGATTTCTTCGGCACTCAACAGCACGGACTTCCGCCATTTAAGATAGCGGATTTAAGTCGTGATATGGACATACTAGAGATGGCTCAGGGACTTTCGAACAGGATAATAGATGAGGATCCCAAGCTTGAGCTCAAGGAAAATGCAGTATTAAGAGAGCTTGTGCACAGATTGCTTGAAAAGGGCACGGAAATCAGCTAAAGTAAAACGAGCTAATGAATAGCAAAAGCTTAAAGTGTCAGGGTACATTTAATGGAGGTTCAAAATGGATTTTACAGATTCGGTTAAGTACTATTTTTTTAGACTGCTGATACTAATCGGAAGTGTGGCGGTGTCGCTGGTAGTCGGAAAGGGAATACTATGGGTGGTGGCTTCGTTTATGCCCTACTCGCTAGATAATGTTCGGGATTTTCTGCTTGATGATAAGGTGGGCTCTATCGTTTCAGCTGTGGTTATTCTACTTCTTATAGTACCTGTTTTTCACGATGATGCCAAAAAGCACGCAGCGTATGAGGATATGGATGCTGTGCCTGTGCTTATAGTGCTATTGCTGCTATTGGCGGTGTATTTTATCCCTGTAATCTTCTACAATCCCTATGACATCACCCAGGCGGGAGAAACGGCGTATTATGCTCTGTATTTTCCTTGTCGGTGGCTTATGGAGGCATTTGGAGCTGATATAAAGACTGCTGCAGCGCTTGGTATGGCGATAATATTAGGAATATGCTTTGTGGTGTATCAGACCACATATGTATTCTACAAGCGTAAGCATCCATTTAGATTTAAAGAGCCTGACGATGATGATATGCTTGGTGATGTTGCCTTAATTGAGGAATAATGTAAAATTTTAGGGAATAATCTGATGATTAACTATGTCCGAATTTGTCGTTTTGGTGAAATTGTATAAAAATGCGACAGATATTTTGGTAAATAAGATGATTAATTTTTTTTGAATAGTGCTTGAATAAATCTGAAAAAAATGATATAATTATATAAAATACGTGTCACGTGATTTTGTATGGTTCATTGGTATGAATTTTGCAATGGTGTCATGCGTATTACTAGGTGGAGGTGTAACTACAACAATGAGAAACTACAGCTATGTTGCTAAGGACTCAACCGGCAAGACCGTCAAGGGTGTCATTGAGGCAGAGGATCAGCAGCAGGTGCAGGAAAAAATCTATGAGCAAGGCTTGTTTCTGATAAGCTCACAGGAAGCGTTAGGCGGCTCTAAGGGTCATAAGCCCTACAAGTTCAAGACAAAGGAGCTTTCCTTCGGATGTCGTCAGCTTGCAGCAATGCTCACATCAGGTCTTACAATAGTTAAGGCGCTCGACATCATGTACAAGGAAACAGAAAAGAAGGGACCAAAGGAAGAATGGCTTGCCCTTTACGAGGATGTAAATAAGGGCTCGAGCTTTACTGAGGCTCTTATAGCAAGAGGAGGAAGCTTCCCGGACTTCATGATAAGCATGTGCGATGCTGGTGAGTCCTCCGGTAATCTTGATGTCACCATTCAGCGACTGAGTGATTACTACGCTAATTCAAACAAGACACAAAACACAATCAGAAGTGCAATGATGTACCCGATTATCCTGGGTGTTCTGACAATAGTAATGGTAATAGGAATGTTTACCTTTATCATGCCTACCTTCGCAGGACTAATGGATGAAAGCGAAATGCCGGCACTTTCAAGGGCACTGTTTAATTTCAGTGACTTTTTAAAGGCAAGATGGTATGTGCTTGTTATAGCGATAGTAGTTATTGTGCTTGCAATCAGATACGCATTAAAGGTTCCAAGTATAAGACTTAAATATGATATGGCAATAATGAAAATGCCGACTGTAGGACCGCTTGTAGTTACAATGTACGAAGGACGTTTTTCGAGAAACCTTTCATCTCTTTACTCAAGTGGTATTCCTATGGTAGAGTGCCTCGAAAGAGCTTCAACGGTACTCGGCAACAGCTATGTTGATAAAATGTTTCTGCAGGTAGTAGATGAGGTTAAGCAGGGTTCTCCCGTATCAACCTCGCTTGCAAAGACTGAGCTGTTCGAAGGAATGTTCTGTTCGATGATTCTGGTTGGTGAGGAATCGGGTGCGCTCGATGAGATCCTCGACAAGACTGCTGACTATTATGAAGAAGAAGCGGATGCTGCTGTTAAGCGTCTTGTTGCACTGCTTGAGCCTCTCATGATTATTATCATGGGTCTTGTAATCGGTGTGTGCCTGGCAGGTATCTTCCCGCTGCTGTATGGTGGTATCGGAGGACTCGAGGATTCGTAATGAGTCAAAACAAAAAGTACATAAAATCTTTAGAAGAGGTGAAGGGTTAAAATGCTGTCATTTGATATATCAGATAGACAAATAAACATTGTTAAGGGAGATAACTCCTCAAACAAAATCAGAATTGAAAAATCATTGTCCGTAGAGGTTCCTGAGGACATGATTATGAACGGAGAGGTAATAAACCTTTCTGGACTCGCAGAGCTGCTGACTACTAACCTGAAGGCAGAGGTAATGATGGATAAGGATGCTGTTGTTACATTCTCCTCAAGCAGCATTGTATTTAAGGAGCTAGTAGTTCCTAAGGCAAAGGGAAATGAATTCCTGAATATGGTTCAAAACCAGATGCAGCAGGAAATGGGTATTACCGATGACTACTCGATTTCATATACTATAGTAGGTGAAGCGGGAGAGGATAATCCTGGATCGGTTAAGGTGCTTTCAACTGCTTGTCCTTCCTCTATAGTTGAGGGATTCCGCAAGCTGTTCGCAATCATGTCGATCAACCTGCGTTCGGTAAACATCAGCTGTAACTCAATTTCGAGAATCGTACTTGCTGACAAGAGCAATCTTGAAAAGATGCCGCTTTTGGTTTGCCAGATAGATGATAACTTCTTAGGACTTACATTGTTTGAAAACGGACAGATGGCGTTCGCAAGATATGAGCCTATCTCACAGGAGGACTATGAGAGTGAGGAATACCTCACCGAGGCTATCAGTGAGAACATCTTCCGTATGGAGCAGTTTAACAAGGCGAGAGGCGGTCCCGGACTTGACAATGTGGTACTTTACGGTAAGATTGATGACTACATCAAGCTGGTTGACGCACTTGACGCACTTGATGTAAGAGCATCTGTACTCGGAGTTCCTGCACAGATTACAGGTTTTGAAAACTTTGAGTTTACAGTATTCGCTAACGCAATTGGTGCTCTTTATAAGAGAAACAAGGCTACTGAGCGTATCAATCTGTTGGAGGTTGACACCGCTACAGGTAAGGCAACTGGTAGCAACAGCGGTATTTTGCTAACTCTAGCAGCAGCAGTTGGTATCTCGATAATACTAATCGCTGCGGTTACGCTGATTATCAATTTGCGTGAGAACAGCATTCAAAAGGATATTGAACAGACGAATGTTCAGATTGATAAGTGCAATGAGATTATTGCAGAAAACGAAAAGCTGCATAACTATCTGATAAAGATAAACGAGTACAAGGACTATGTACAGACAGCTAAGGATGATCTTGATGCTATGCCTTTGATTAGCCAGCAGATCTTCGAGAAGATTGAAGAGAATTTGGTTGATGCTGACACAGGCGAGGACATCACCTACACAAGCTTCTCGTATGATAGAGCTTCAGGCACTGTTACCATCACAAACATTCAGCTTCCTGAGCAGCAGAGTGCTAACGACTTCATCAAGTCGATAATTGAGCAGGATTATTTTGCTGATGCTACATACAGCGGTTACACAGGAACCGGCGAAGAGGGAAATCCCGTAGTAATTTCTGCTGTAACCCTCTACATCAAGGATGTTGAGGTTGAAACATCTACAGAGGAGGCTGAGTAATAATGAAACTAAATCAAAGAGATAAAATGCTCCTTATTACAATACTGGTAATTCTCATCTGGGTTGTTGGTGTTATGCTGTTCATCAGACCGGCAGTTCAAAGCGTTTCAGCAGCCAGCGATGAGCTTGACTCCAAGGAGATGGAGCTTTCCACACTTCAGGCACAGATAAAAGAGGACGAAAACCTTCCTCAAGAGGTAGACGATGCTTATGATGCTGCAACTGAGCTTGCTTCTGTATTCTATGACAAGATGCTTCAGCACGCAGCAGCTACCGAGATTCAGTCACTGCTTGACCTTGACGGAGATTCAAGCGAGCAGGAAATTCAGAACCTGGATCTTTCGGTATCGACAATGTCTTCCTTCACCCTGACAAGATATGTTTATACTGCTGAGGAAAATGTAACAGCACTCGACCAGATTGTTGCTGATGCAACAGATGCAACTGCTGATACTGCAACCGAGACAGTCGACACATCCGCAGAGGTTAGCAACTACACCTTCGAGTTTACATATGAGGCAACTAAGGCAGATCTGATGGAGTTCATCTCAAATCTTCAGACCAACACCCACAGAAGTCTTATTATTACAGATCTTTCAATTTCGAACGTAGCTGAAAATGAGGATGACACGGTATTC
This sequence comes from Ruminococcus sp., assembly GCA_021199375.1. GTDB lineage: Bacteria > Bacillota > Clostridia > Oscillospirales > Ruminococcaceae > YE71. The sequence goes on from JAJQIB010000035.1 coordinate 56,274, forward strand.
TCTGGCTCGATGTCACTTAATCTGCTGATGGTTCCTGAGCTTGAAGATCCCCAGGAGGTTGATTCGGATACCGAGGTTGAAGAAGTAAACGCTGAGGAAGAAACCGAAGAGTAATTTAGCAAAAGACGCAAATATGGTAGGAAAAGGATTTAATCCTTACCTGCCATTGCGTGCTATATAAAAGTTAAAAAATTTACAGATATTTATGAAAGGTGGTCACGGCAATGATTAAACCTAGGAAAGGTTTGAAAAAGAACAACCGCGGCTCGGTACTTTTGGCAGTAACCTGCATGACCATGGTCTGCATGACGCTTGTTACAATAGCACTCGCAGTAGTAAATCAGACTACTAAGCGCTCAAGCAACAATGTCCAGAAGGCTCAGGCAAAGGTAACAGCCGAGTCGGTGCTTACTGAGTTTGTTTCTAACTATTATGCTCAGAACTACACCTCTGATACTACCGTTGACAATGGCGATGACCCTTACCGAATTCTTTCGGAATTGTCTACCGGCAACAGCTTTGAAACAGGATATCAGATCAACGTTGACACGTCGACACTTAGCGAAGACCTTGGATCTTGTGAAATGTCAATTTACGACTATGACGAAGGATTTAAGATTGAGGTTCAGTGCACATACGGTACTCAGACGCAGACTGCAAGCGCATACTTCCAGACTGACAAGGTTTCTAACCCTGTAACATCTGCAGCTATCGAGAGTGCTAACGGAGTTAATATTGAAGAGGGCTCGGTAAATGGTGATATTTTCGTAGAGCAGGGTACCTCAAGTGATACGTGGTATACACTTCCTCATGCTTATTACCGTTCACACATCTACTCGGAAATCAGCATGACTCTATACACAACCACAAAGGTTAGTGATGAAACCAACAAGACAAGAACGCTTGTATTTGACCATGATACAACCTACTTCCAGCAGGCTCCTACTATCACAACCAAGGGTTATTTGTATTCGCTTGATAGCTGCTCGATTACAACTGAGGTTGGTAAGACAGATGTAAACGGTCACAACAGAAACGATACAACTAAATCCTACGATGAGAATAACCTCGGAAACTACGACGGATATATCTACACGATGAAAAAATTCATCAACACCTATAATGGCAGCGCCCTAACAATTGGTGATTCATCAAATGATATTGATGTTTATTGCAGAGGTGCGTATATAGGCGCAATTCCTCAATCAATTGATGGTAATGACACCGATTATTCAACCATAATGACTGCTTCAAGCAATGGAGTTTCTACAGGCTGTGATGGCTCGTTCACGATGTATGGCAACTTCTACAGCTACAAGAAGGATACCGGAGCTTCTGATGGTACTGTAACAGATGGAAATGTTGTAATAGGATGCGGTTCTCACGCATTTACCGTCAATGGCGATATGTTTGTTGATGGAAACATCTATCTTCTCGGAAACAGCAAGCTTACTGTAACAGGAACACTTTACTGCACAGGCACAATTTATACAGCTTGCAGCTATGCTGATGGTGCTGTAACAACAAATGCAGCAACCAGCACAACGATAAATGATGATGGCAGCTTGTCAAACACATCTGTTTCATCTACTCTCACCTGCGGCGGATTTAGCAAGGTTATCGACACAACCGTTCAGAGAAACAAGATGCCTGATGAGGGCTATGACCCTGCAACAGGTAAGACCTCTTCGAGCGGAAGCAGACTTTCATCAAGTGATAAGTACGGAACATCTACATCAAACTACATGTTCTCCTACTCACTGCCTACAAAAACCTTATCTGATGGAACAAAGGTCGGCGGTGACAGCGATGATAACGATGCTGCTGCAAATATCGCAGTAAAGTATGCTGAGGCTATGTCAAGAACCGTAGATAGCACATATGTAAATTCTGCAAATGAAACTAAGAACGTTGTAGATGAAGTTGGAACTATTGATGGATATAAAGTTTACAACATCAATAGCAGTGTTAGACTAACAAGCAGTGATGGATTAGTTGGATCTAATTTGGGAGCTTTGAATAATTACATTGTTAAACTTACAGACAGTGATATTGTAATAGCACTTCCCATGGGCAGCAGTTATTGCAATGCGTTTAGAATTGACCGCAGTGGTATAACGGACGGAAATGAGTATTATTGCTACTTCATGTTCTACGCAGAGGATGGCTCTGGCGGAGTATTGAAGAGCGATGACGGATATGACATCTGCTACTACTCAACTGTTTATAGTCCTGATACAACGCAGGTTCTTACAATAACCTTGCCTGATGGTTCGACATATCAGTGCAAGACCGCAACTGCAACTCAGATCGCAAACGCATCTATATCCTTTGGCGGATCTAATATAGACATTGCTGTTTCAGACTTTAGCCTTACAGCTCCTAGCGATGGTTCAGGCGGATTGAGCGGTGATGTTGCACTTAATATAGGCGCATCGACCTTCAATGAAGATCAGCTCAAAAATGCAAAGAACTATATCATGTATCTTGTACCCGATTCGGTTTCGTTCACAGTAAACAACGGTTCAGGTCATGGATACATTCAGGGTGTAGTTTATGCGCCGCTTTCTAATGTAACAGTTAGTGGTAGTGCTAACAACAAGTACATGGTTTATGGACAGATTAAGGCTGGATATCTATCGGTAACTCAGTGCTCTAACAGCTCTGTTGGAGGAATTGTTTACGACCTGCCTATGGACGATGGATCTATCTTCGATTTCGTACAGTATCAGCAGAAGAGCACTAACTCAGGTGAACAGGTTAAAATTCAATATTATCAATATTGACGGGAGGGACAGAAATGTTAAAATTGAAAAAGCTTAACAAAGGTATGACCCTCGTTGAAGTTATCGTTGCTATGGCGGTGTTCTCGGCTATGACGCTCGGAATTACAATGGCACTTGCGGCAGCTGTTAAGTACAACTCACGTAATATTCGCCGTGATAACGAGCTTAATGTTCAGCAAACGGCGATTGAAACCGCAACCACAGCGGGAGTTAAGGCGGTAAGCAGCACATACGCAAGCGACAGCATTACATTTACACCTGTTGGCTCTACCGTTAAATTACTGGAGGTTGATGGATTAACCGAGTACTCGGCACTTAAATCCGCTTACAACAGCGATGATTTCAACTTCCAGGTTAAGACTATATCAAGCACAGCACTTGGCACACAGCGAGTTGTATTTGTCGAGGACGATGAGTATAAGATTGAGATAACAAATCTTTCATCTGAGGATATTATGGTAACGCTCACGGCGGAGAATGGCGAAATATATGAGGGCGATCATGATTATGATTCAGCCGGATTATCCTATTATCATACCATTCCTGGCTACACCACAACAACGGGTGAGGTGATTGTTGAGGATTCACTGACAGGTGATGTTGTAAACACCGCTCCTTCAGGCTTAGAGGTCGGTTATGAAAATGCCGAGCTTGTGCAAAACGTGAATGTTGGTGATCCGACAATAACCATAAAAATCCAAAAATCAGACGGCACTTATATATTAGGTTCTGACTCGTCAGCAGTAGATCTTGGCGGTTACTTGACAAGCTCAAATGGTATTTGCAGTATTACAGTTGATGCTACCGGCGGCGCCAACGTATCAGCATCGTAAGGAGGATGGCAATATGAAGAAAATGCTAAACAGAGGCTTTACTCTCGTTGAACTTATTGTTGTCACGATGCTTATGGGTATCATCACAACAGCTGTTGTAATGATCATTCAGCCGACAAGAACTATTTACAACAATGTAACGAGCAAGTCGAGCGAGGAGGATGCAACGATAATCCTCACCGAATATCTTAATGCAGAGCTAAGATATTCGTCAAACCTAACAATTGTATGTAATGATGAAACTGATGTCAACACTATTTTGGCGGCTGACACAGACGGCACGCTTAAAAAGAGCTACGATAATTTCATCATGATTTCTAACAACACTCGTTCAAACAGCAAAAAGGGAGCACGTGGATACACTGAAAAGGGTGTGCTTTCAAATCCGTCAAAGACATCTGCTTGTGTATCGGAATCACTCTTAGATGAGTTTGATTATCAGTTTTCAATTGCAGACTATTGCACCGATGAGGGTAATCAGAGCGTCACCTTAGGTGTAGTTGCAAGAACAATGGTTAGCGACACAACGACGTTTATCCCGAATCCTGATTTTGCGTACGAGTATGAAGAAGCATTTCAGCTTCTAAACATCCAAGAGAGCATAGGCGGCAACACCGAGGACTTTGACGTTATCGGAAGCAACAGCACCTACTCGACCATTTGGATTTTCTACAAGGACCCTGAGTCAACGGCATCATCAAGCGGTTCGGATACCTACGATTGCAACTGCTGCTCAAGCTGTACAAACAAGGCAGGCTGCACCTGCGGATGCTCAACCTGCATTTGTCCTACAGACTCAACCTCGGGCGCAACTACAATTGTCACACCGACGGCATCTGCTACAAAGAAAACTCTTAATCTTTACATTCAGCTTGGTAATGATAAGACCTTAAGCGATTACTCATATGAGTTTACCGGTGCGGTTTCGATCATAAAGGTTTCGGGCGATGGAACATACAGCTCCTCCGCTCAGACCATAGGCTGCAATAACGACACAACTCAGTATAAGGTTTATATTGATGACGGCGGAGAGTTTACACTAAAGGACACTAGCGGAAATGTAATTAAAACCTATACCTACGATGATTTGACAACAGGAACAAACGTGTGGGTATATGATAACAATGTGAATGACGCTAAGTTCTCCTACGGCGATGAAATCGATAAGACACTAATTGTCTATATGTATTATAACGACACGATTGAGTCTATAGGCTTTAAAGCAGGCGGTACACTTAAGCAGGATGGCTTGAGTATTGATGGTATATCAACTATGGATGACACCAACTACACATATCAGTGGCCTGGTTATCCAAACAATACAGATGGATGCGTAGTCAAGTTTACACGTAGTGAAACGGCTGTTGTCTTAGATGTACTTGATACAAGTGGTAACATCGTACCTAAGACATATGAAGCAGATAAACTTGTTGAAAGCACGACGAAGGTATGGTTCTTTGCGGGAGTCTTCTATGAAGATTGGGATGATTGTTATAATGTGCTACAAACATCAGGTCAAACGGCACTAGCTTATTATCCTGACGTCACTGCTGGAACATTGACAATTCACGCTAAAAACGATGATGATAGCTATGGTGACTTTAATATCTATGGCTTTGCTACAAATGGTTATACCAATACTGAGGTTAGTATTGCAACATACACGCAGGATGTTACAGATAGCAAGCAGGATATTACAGTAAACTACAGCGGAATTGATAAAATGTATCTTACCTGCAACGGTAGTACAGGAAGTGCACTAAGTGGTTGCCTTGCATACACGCATTATAATGCTGTTGGTGGTAATGCTATTAAATACGATTATACAGATGGCGGCTTCCCGACAGAGCTTTGGTATTACAACGGCTACTATTACACAAGCGAGCCAGATGGATATGATCCTGGCGAAATGAAAGAGGTAACAATTCACTGGGTTTCGGCTACTGAATACGCCTATGGACAAGTTGATAAATATTTTACAGTAAACGGAACACAATATGATAGTGCAGATGTAACAGAGGTTAAAACAGAAATATACGAGACGACTACTCTTACCGTTAGTGTAATATCTAACTGGAGTCAGCAAAAAGTTTATAAGACATACAGTTATAGTGATCTTGATAATGATATCTATATTTTCAACGCAGTTCTTTACACTGACTATGTGTTTAAAACGGTAAATGTACATTGGTCATCTTCAGTTGCAACTTATGATAACAACGGCACTGCAACTTACGATAGTTATTTCTATCTTAATGGAACCAAATATGATAGTAGTACTTCAGCTTTAATAGCTGGTGATGTTACAATAGATATTTATGATACGTGGAATGAGAAAAAACAAACTTTAACAATTAGCAATGCAGATTTGCCAAGTGATATTTACATCATGGGTGGTCAGATTTATACATCTCAGCCATCTGATTGGGTAGAATAATCTAAAGCTTTTTCTCACCGAGCCTCTTAAAGGCTCGGTGCTGAAAAAATCCCCCGAGCCTTAGTTCGGAGGATTTTTTGAGCGAATATAGTATAAATACTTTTAATATTAGTAGTTAAACGGCAGGTTACTAACATAGCCCTCACCGTAGATAAGCTCGCCGAGTCCCGTGAAGTTCATGTACAAGTCGGCGATGTCCCAGCCCCAGAGCATGGCGACCAGAATACCGACCGAAAGCCACGGACCAAAGGCAAACTGCGAGTCACCCTTGACACGCTTAAGGATAAGTCCCGCAATTGCTGCGACAACAATTCCTACAAAGAAGGCTACGATTGAACGAGCCATACCGAGGTAAAGCCCAGCGGCAGCCATCAAAAGCACATCTCCTAAGCCGAGCGCCTTGCCCTTTGAGATGAGAAAAATCAAAAGCAGCGGAACGCTTATGATAAAAAGACCGATAATGTGAGATTTTAAATCCAAACCGCTCTTTGATGCACACAGCAGATATTCAGGAATTGCAAGAATAGCAATAACGGCTACAACATAGTTTGATATCAGCTGAGTGTCCCAGTCCATAAAGAAAACGACAATGAGCGCCGAGTAGACCAGGCAGCAAAGAATGCAGTAGAGCCCTGTGCTTAGGATATCCATTTTTATACCGATAAGCACCCAGCCGACAGCGTTTAAAGCCTCAACAACAGTATAGCGCGGAGAGATTTTTTCACCGCACGCACGGCATTTTCCCTTAAGCAAACACCAGCTGAGTATTGGTATAAGGTCACGCCTTAAAATCGGAGTTCCACAGCTCATGCAGTGCGAATTGCTCTTAATAAGCGATTCCTCCTTCGGCAAGCGGTAGATACAGACGTTTAAAAAGCTTCCGACAACTGCACCAAACAGGAAAACAAATATGTAGATTACGACAACAAAAATATCGTATTGCATAGCTTCAGACATATTGAATAACACCTCCTTTAATTACTTGATGATATAATTCTATCACAAAAAGCGAACAATTTCAATAGTTTTAACAATATATTTTTAAAATCATCCGCCCAATCGCAGCAGCGGATGTCAGAGAAGGGCTCTGAGCAAATTTCGCTGCGAAGTCAGGAGAAAATGTCTATGAAAAACATACCAATCGGGCAACATCTGATTGAAAAAGGCTTGATCACCGAGGAACAGCTTCAAGAGGTTCTTCAAAAGCAAAAGGAGAGCGAAGGAAAGAAGAAATTCGGTGATATCATCATTGAGATGAAGCTTGTAACGGAAAACCAGTTTAGCGAGGTGCTTGCTGAGCGATTAAATATTCCGTTTGTAGATGTTGACAATTTCGAGCTTATCCCCGATATAGTTAAGAATATCCCTGAGGATACTGCAAGAAAATACAATGTTATTGCACTTAATAAGATAGGCAGACGTCTTACAGTTGCAACAAACGATCCATCTAACTTCTACGCTATGGAGGATTTGAGAGCTATTACAGGCTGCTCGATTACCTTTAACATGGCGACAAAGGGAGCTATTGCCCGCGGAATAGGTAAGATGTATTCCGCAGGACAGACCGACTCGATCGTTGAGGAGGCTACTAAGCAGAAGGAAGAGGAAAAGGAAAAGAGCCTTGAAGATCTGCTCACCGATGCATCCGCAGACCGTATCGACAATGCTCCTATAGTAAAGCTTGCAACGGCTATTATCGAAAATTCATTTCGTAAGGAAGCAACGGATATTCACATTGAGCCATTTGAAAAGTACACGAGAATCCGTATTCGTGTAAATGGTGACCTAGTTGAGCTTATGACGCTTTCTGCCTCACTTCATGTAGCACTCACTACACGTTTTAAGATTCTGTCGGGAATGAACATAGCTGAAAAGAGAATACCTCAGGACGGTCGTATGTCACAGGACGTTGATGGCACTCACCTCGATCTCCGTGTATCTAATCTGCCTACCGTTTTCGGTGAAAAGATAGTTATTCGTATTCTTGCTACCGGTGATGTTGGCGTTCGTAAGGTAACCGACCTTGGTATGACTCAGTATAACTACGAAAGATTCGTATCCTGTCTAAAGGTACCTCAAGGAGTTCTTCTTGTAACAGGACCTACTGGTTCAGGTAAAACAACAACACTTTATGCAGCACTCGGCGAAATGGCAAAGCCTAATGTAAATGTTATCACCGTTGAGGACCCTGTCGAAAAATCCATCGAGGGCATCAATCAGTGCCAGATAAACGAAAAAGCAGGAATGACCTTTGATGCGGCTCTGCGTTCTATCCTACGTCAGGACCCTGACATTATAATGGTCGGAGAAATGCGTGATAAGGAAACGAGTGAAATCGCTATCAGAGCAGCTATCACGGGACACTTGGTTCTGTCAACGCTCCATACAAACGATGCGGCATCTACCGTTACCCGTCTAGTAGATATGGGAGTTGCGCCATACATGGTTGCGACGTCGCTTATCGGTATTGTAGCTCAGCGTCTTACTAAGGTTCTTTGCCCTGATTGTAAGAAAAAGATAATGAGTACTCCCGAAGATAACGAGCTTTTGGGAATAGACCACAGTATTGAAATATACGAGCCAGTAGGCTGTCCTGCCTGCAATGGCACAGGATACCGTGGAAGAACAGCTATTCACGAGATTCTGCTTTCAACGCCAGAAATGGCTCGTTTGATAACACGTGCAGCAAAAGCGGATGAAATTGCGGATTTAGCAAAAGAACAGGGCTGTAAGCTTCTTCGTGACAACGTTTCATTGCTTGTACAAGAGGGTAAGACCTCTATGGACGAGCTTATTCGTGTAACATATGCTATTTAAAATAAATTGTAGTGGAGGTTTTAAAAATGGCAATTGATATTAACAAAATTTTGGACGAATCCAGAGCACTCGGATGCTCCGACTTGCATTTTACAGTCGGCATCCCCCCTATCGTAAGACAGGGCGGTAATTTAAGAAAGCTTTCATCATACCCTGATATGACTGAAATCGACATTCAGCAGATATGCAGAAACATGACAAACGAAAGACAAATGCAGTCGATTCGTGACCACAACGACACAGACTTTACATATGTATCGACAAGAGGTTTCCGTCACCGTGTTAACGTATATCGTCAGAGAGGAAACACGGCAATTGCAATTCGTCTGTTAAGAAATGACATTCCTACTCTTACAGACCTCAATCTGCCGCCTGTACTAGCAGAGTTCTCTATGCGTCCCCGTGGACTTGTTTTGGTAACAGGTCCTACCGGTTCAGGTAAGTCAACAACCCTTGCTGCGATGATCGATCACATCAATCTGCACAAGTCAGCTCACATCATCACGGTTGAGGACCCTATCGAGTATATGCACGCTCACAAGAGATGTATGGTAAACCAGCGTGAAATTGGACAGGACGTACCTAGCTTTTCAATGTCGCTTCGTGCAGCACTTCGTGAGGACCCTGATGTTATCCTCGTAGGAGAAATGCGTGACTTCGAGACAATCGAAGCTGCTGTAACCGCCGCTGAAACAGGACACCTTGTAATGAGTACACTTCATACCACCGATGCAGCATCAACAATCGACCGTATCATCGACGTATTCCCTGCACACCAGCAGCATCAGATTCGTACACAGTTAGCATCTGTTCTTGTAGGTATTTGTACACAAACCCTTTGCCGTACAATGGATGGCACAAGCCGTGTAGCATGCTGTGAGATTTTGGCTGCTACCGACTCTATTAAAGCCATGATTCGTGATGACAAGGTTCACCTTATCAGCTCGGCAATGCAGACCGGTAAGCAGTACGGAATGCAGACGCTCGACCAGGAGCTTGCTAAGCTTGTTGTATCAAGAACCATAACTATGGACGTTGCACTTGAAAAGTGCTTGAATGCAAATGACCTAAAGAGATTTATTGCATCTGAAAAGGCGTAATTAAATAGTAAAAAAGTTGGGAGCGCTGCTTTGTATACAGCGTTCCCTCTTTTGTCGCATTTACAATTGATTATCGGCAATTTCCTCGGCAGATTGTCTGTCAACCTCATTTTGATAAGCTGATAAAATCATATCTTCAATTTGCCCTCGCGTATCGGAGTTTATTGGATGCACAATATCACGAAACATACCGCTTTCATCCCTCCTGCTTGGCATCGCTACAAAAAGACGTTCCTCGCCCTGTACAATCTTGATATCGTGCACGGCAAGCACATCATCAACCGTCATGCTCACTATTCCTTTAAGCTTACCCTCCGGTATAAGTCTTCTGATTTTGATTTCCGAAATGTTCATTTACATCGTCCTTTCTCGTTGATTTAAATAGTATTGCCAATAAAAGGCGAATTATTACACCCTTCGTAAAAAAAGTTTGACTAAAAGCGAAAAAATATTCAAAAGGGGTTTATTTTTTTTCTCAAATGTATTATAATAATAATGAATGACACATATGTTCTTTTACAAAATTTGTATGTTAAAAGGAGTAATTTATAATGCTGACTATAGATAAGCTAAAGAAGAAAAAGCATCTGCATTTTATCGGAATCGGCGGATCTGGAATGTATCCGCTTGCACAGATACTTCATTCTCAGGGCTTTTACATTACGGGCTCAGATAACAATGAAACCGAAACGCTAGATGCTGTTCGTAAAATGGGTATTGAGGTGCACTTGGGACAGTGCGCTGAAAATGTCAAGGGTGCAGATCTTATAATCTACACAGCCGCTGTGCTTGACGATAATCCTGAGCTTGTTGCCGCAAGGGCAAGCGGAGCGCAGGTGGTAGAAAGAAGCGAGATGCTTGGACTTATTACCGGACTTTTTAACGAAGCAATCTGCATATGTGGCACTCATGGAAAGACCACAGCATCATCTATGCTCACGCAGATTTTTCTTGAGGAGGGTGTTGACATTTCCTGCGTAATAGGTGGAAAGCTCCCTTCAATAGGCGGCTCGGGAAGGTTTGGCAAGAGTGATATAATGGTTTGCGAAGCGTGTGAGTTTAAAGATCACTTTCTTAAACTCCATCCCGATATTAGCGTAATACTAAACGTTGATGCAGATCATCTCGATTACTTTGGCACGCTTGAAAATGTAATAAAGTCATTTCGTGAATTTGCACAAATGACAAGTGGTAAGGTTATAATAAATGGTGATGATAAGAACACACTTAAGGCAGTTGATGGTCTTGATAAGGAGATAATCACCTTTGGATTTTCAAGGGACAATGATTATAGCGCTGAGATCATAGAGGTTAAGGGCTTGCGCACTGTGTTTAGACTTTACTACAAGGGCGAAGCTGTAGACGATATGGCAATATTTGTTCCCGGAAAGCACAATGTGCTAAATGCACTAGCCGCAACAGCTGCTGCTAGAAGTGCGGGAGTCTCCTATGATGGAATATCGATGGGACTTCAGGTGTTTCGAGGAACAATCAGACGCTTTGAAAAAATTGGTGAGGTAAATGGCGTTACGGTGATTGATGACTATGCTCATCATCCTACTGAGATTGCCTCAACATTAAGGGCGGCAAAGTCATTGGATTTTAAGCGTGTATGGGCGATTTTTCAGCCGTTTACCTATTCAAGAACCGAAATGCTTATGGACGAATTCGTGTCCTCACTTGAGCTTGCAGACATAACAGTTCTTACGGATATAATGGGAAGTCGTGAGAAAAACGATCATGGAGTATACACTGAACAGCTGGGTAAAAGGATACCGGGTGCGGTGTGGTTCGATACGCCGCATGAGGTGGTTGACAAGCAAACCGCTGAGCAGAAGCAGTACAATTTCGAGCAGGTAACTGACTACGTGGTAGCAAATGTAAGAGAAGGCGACATGGTAATCACCATGGGATGCGGAGATGTTTATAAGGCTGCGAAAATGCTGGTTAAGAAGCTAAAGGCAATGTAAAATGCACTATATATTTTTATAACCCAAGCATGATGTCCCCCACCTCTTAGGTGGCGGTCCATCTTGTCTTTCAGTGGGGGGGGGTAAAACTAATCCCCCACTGAAATCCAGCGGAGCCTGACGGCTCCTAATGCTTGCTTGCAAGCAGTCGCTCACGAGATTATGCAAGCATATCTCGCTTCGCTCCGCTTTAAATTTAGCAAGGGAGATGTGACCTATGAGAGACGAAAAAATTACCGAAAGAGAACGTGTAGCATATGAGTTTATACGTGAAAGGATTTTGGCAGGATATCCGCCTACGGTTAGAGAGATTTGTGCTAATTGTGGTTTCAAATCTACATCAACAGCACACCATATTATAACGTCACTTGTTGATAAGGGGTATATTGAGAAGCGGGACAAACAGGGTCATGCGATTAGATTAGTTGGAAATAATTCTACTAAGATTCCTCTTGTAGGATTAGTCACAGCAGGGCAACCAATAACTGCAATCGAGAATATTGAGGATTACATAGATTTTAACCCTGCTAAGAAATATGACGGCGAGCTTTTTGCTCTTAGGGTGAAGGGCGATTCAATGATAAATGCCGCTATTCTTGATGGTGACATAGTAATCGCTGAAAAAACCGACTATGTAGATAATGGTGAAATAGCCGTTGTTATGGTAGAGGGCGAATCTGCTACAGTAAAAAGATTTTATAAAGAGAATGGCGGATATAGGCTTCAGCCGGAAAATGATAGCATGGATCCCATATATACTGATAAGGCGTGCATTTTAGGACGAGTTGTTGGTGTGCTTAGATATTTATAAAATAAAAAAATAGAACAAGTAGACATAAAAACGAAAGGAAAGACAAATGAGGGTTATAAAATGTTCGAGGTGCGGGGCACCTCTTGAACCGAGTGCAAAGGTTTGTCCTAATTGCGGTAAGCTTGTTTCTACACAAAGCACTGTACAGGGACGTAATGTGCGGCGTTCTTCGTCACAAGGGTCTGTACGAAGGAGCAATCAGAGCAAGCCTAAAGGCTCTGTTAGACAGGCTTCTATATCACAATCTAACAGGAAGAATATGCAGATGCGTTCTGTTCAGCCTACAGCACCACCTAAAAGAAAAAAGAAAAAGCTCGGAGCCATTAAATACAAAGCAAGACAGACAGCAGATCGCACTGTAGAGAGGGTTAAATCAAGACGTGAATTTGCAATAGCTGCACGAGCTATAACCGTGGCAATTGTGGTTTTGATTGTGTACCTTGCAATCTACTTTGTGCAGGTGTTTAGGGTAAAGGTATCAGATTACGACTTTGACAGTGAAATGGAGATGTCGAAGGATAATTACGGTGAGGCGATAAGCGATTATTTTGATGATGGCAGCTGGTCTGTCAATCCGTTTAACGCTACCTGCACCTACACAGGCGAAAGTAAGCATGATGAGGAATACGAGATTGTTTTTAGTGTCGGGCTTACTGTTAAGGTTAAGAGTATTTCTGTTGATGGTGAGGAGATAGATGACGAGCTAATTGAAACAAAAATGATGGGAATGTTTATTTAAAGGAAAAGAAAAAGAGGAAATGTAAGAAAATGAAAGAAGAAAAGAGCAAAGGAAGGCATAGCTTGATTAAGCTATTGCGTACAGCGATGGCGTACATAATTACGCAGCGCACGGTTGTAATTTTATTGTTGATAGCACAATTTGTTTTGATATTTTTTATGGTAGCATCGCTTGAACGCTATTCAACAAGTCTACAGCTGGTATTTCAGCTTGTTGCTACAATTACCGCTGTGTATATCATCAATAAGAAGTCAAAAAACGAGTTTAAAATGAGCTGGATGATACTGCTTATAGCGTTTCCATTGTTTGGCGTGGTGATTTATTTCTATTTGTCAAACCAGTATGCAACACGTTTTATCAAAAAGACGTATGCAAAAAAGGTTGAAGAAACTAAAGAGTTTTTAGCGCAGGACAGAGAAATTTCACGTGAGCTTAAGAGTGACAGTGGAGATGTGTATCGGTATTCACGTTATATGAATGAGTATGCAGGCTATCCGATACATCAAAATTCCGAGGTCACCTACTATCGGTGTGGAGAGGACAAGCTCGGACCTATGATTGATGAGCTAAAAAAAGCCAAGCATTATATTTTCATTGAGATGTTTATTGTAGATCAGGGTATTATGCTTGATGAAATTATCGATGTACTAAAGCAAAAGGTGTCTGAGGGAGTCGAGGTCAGATTTATTTATGATGGCTTAGGCTCACAAAATTTACTGCCGTTCGGATATGACAAAAAGCTTTGTGAGATGGGAATACAAACTAGAATCTTCCACCCATTTGTACCTTTTATCACATCAATTCAAAACAACCGCGATCACCGAAAAATTGTAGTTATTGATGGTCACACAGGATTTACCGGCGGAGACAACTTTGCTGATGAGTATATCAACGAAAAGGAGCGCTTTGGCTACTGGAAGGATACCTCGGTGATGATTAAGGGCGAAGCTGTTTGGAATCTTACAATGATGTTTCTACAGATGTGGGGTATTTTAGATCCTATCAAACCAAAGGGTGCTCAAAAAAAGGTCAGCGATAGCTATGATGACTATCGTCCGAGTAAACACTCGATTGGAAAGATAAAATCGGATGGATATGTTCTTCCTTACGGAGATTCACCGCTTGACAATGAGGATGTGGGAATGCTCACATATCTTGACATACTAAATACTGCAACCGATTACTGCTATATCTCATCTCCATATCTTGTACCTGGTGAGGGTATGCTTTCGGCAATATGCTTTGCTGCAAAGCGTGGAGTTGATGTAAGAATAGTAGTTCCGGGAATCCCAGACAAGTGGTATGTCAAGGTGGTTGGTGAAAGCTATTATGAAACGCTTATAGAGGCTGGAGTAAAGGTGTATGAATATAACGGCTTCAATCATGCTAAAATGTTTGTGAGCGACGATATAAAAGCCGTAGTCGGAACAATTAACCTAGACCACAGAAGCTTTTCACTTCACTTTGAGGATGCTTGTTTTTTCTACAAGATGCCTGCCGTTATGGATGTAAAGCGAGATTTTGAGAATATGTTTGAAAACGAGTGTCGTGAGCTTACAATAGAGGAGTGCCGCAAACGTCCCGCAATCAGAAAACTTACGGGAGTTGTGCTAAAGACACTTGAACCGCTGTTGTAAAGAAACAATACAAAAGCTGCCTTGGCTATAAAAACCAAAGCAGTTTTTTGTCTTAAATAGAAATACTCATTTACGGGAGCATATGACATGTTAAAGTGGTAAAATACAGCATTTACAAATTATATTCGTTCGAGTCGCTTTCTATATGTGATATAATATTAAAAGTCTTGTTCTTGACAATGTGTATAAAAAAGTGTATAATAATTAATAGAAAAGAAAGAAAATCTGTTCGGCAAATTGGGAAGGAGGAGAACACATGGGAATCTATTTAAACCCCGGCAACAAAGGCTTTCAAACTATCCTAAATGGAACTTATGTAGACAAGACAGGATTAATTGAATATGTAAACGGCACAATTAACACACCAAGAAAGCTCACCTGCTTTAGTCGTCCACGCCGTTTTGGAAAGTCGTTTGCTGCAAAGATGCTGTGTGCATATTATGACAAGAGCTGTGATTCGCATTCTCTTTTTGAGGGATTAGAGATTTCGACAAAAGACTCCTATGAGAAACATATTAATAAGTATGATGTGATTTATCTTGATATAACATGGTTTATTACTCGGTCGAAGAATAAAGGTGAAAATGTAGTATTTGATATTCAGACAGTGGTTATAGATGAACTTAAAAAATCTTTTTTTAATTGTGTAGATGAAAACGAAACGTTTCTTCCAGATGCTCTATTATCAATAAGCCATAAGTTGGGCAACAAATTCATAATAATAATAGACGAATGGGATGCGCTGTTTAGAGAAGCAAAAAATGACGAAGCACTTCAAAAGGAGTATGTTCAACTCCTAAGAGGTCTTTTCAAAGGAGGAACAGCAACAGATGAAACAATAGCTGCCGCTTACATGACTGGCATTTTGCCAATCAAGAAATACGGCACAGAGTCGGCATTGACTGATTTTAAAGAGTGCTCTATGACAAGACCAGGAAAACTTGCAAGCTATGT
>JAJQIB010000017.1 GCA_021199375.1 Ruminococcus sp.
CGAATCTAAAAAGGCAATCTCCAACATCATGCTGGATTGCTTGGTCGACTTCGATGAATTATTACATATCGTTTACTAAAATTGATTTCCGTGATATCACATTTATAGGTCTTGACAAAACGCTTAAATCTATGATATAATTAAAAGGTATTATGTTATCAGGAGGAATTGAATTGGCTGATTTAGTAGAAGAAATAAATAGACGACGCACATTTGCAATTATATCACACCCCGATGCAGGAAAAACGACACTTACCGAAAAGTTTTTGCTTTATGGTGGCGCAATTGCTCAAGCTGGTGCGGTTAAGGGTAAGAAGAATTCCAGGGCGGCAGTAAGCGATTGGATGGAAATAGAAAAGCAAAGAGGAATTTCTGTCACCTCGTCAGTAATGCAGTTTCAATATAACGGCGCTTGTATAAATATTCTTGACACTCCCGGACATCAGGACTTTTCTGAGGACACCTACCGTACACTTATGGCGGCAGATTCAGCAGTAATGGTTATTGATGCATCAAAGGGTGTAGAAAATCAAACTCGCAAGCTGTTTAAGGTTTGTGCGATGAGACATATACCGATTTTCACATTTATAAACAAGCTTGACCGTGAAGCAAGAAATCCGTTTGACCTTATTGAGGAAATCGAGCAAGAGCTTGGTATGCCTACCTGCCCGATAAACTGGCCCATAGGTTCAGGCAAGGACTTTAAAGGAGTGTATGACAGACGTAAGCGACACGTTCTATATTTTGATCCAACAGGCGGAAGTCATAAGGTATCCGCAACAGAAGCCGACCTTAACGACCCAACCCTAGCAGACGTGCTAGGCGAAACAAACTACGAAACACTAAAGGATGATATCGAGCTGCTTGATGGCGCAAGTGAAGAGCTAGATCTTGAAGCTGTTCACAGTGGAAAGCTCTCACCTGTATTCTTTGGTTCAGCACTTACAAACTTCGGTGTTGAGCCTTTCCTTGAGGAGTTTTTAAAGATGACGCCTCCGCCCATGCCACGAAGCTCCACCGAAGGTGTGATAGATCCCTTCTCACCCGATTTTTCTGCCTTTGTATTTAAGATTCAAGCGAATATGAACAAGGCTCATCGTGACCGCATTACATTCCTACGTGTATGCTCAGGCAAATTTGATAAGGACATGGATGTCCTTCACGTTCAAGGCAACAAAAAGCTTAGACTTTCGCAGCCGCAACAAATCATGGCTCAAGAGCGTGAAATCATTGACGAAGCATATGCTGGTGATATCATCGGCGTTTTCGATCCAGGTATTTTCTCGATAGGCGACACCGTATGCTCGACAAATCGCAAGTTTGAATTTGAAGGAATACCTACCTTTGCTCCAGAACATTTCATGCGCTACCGCACAAAGGATACAATGAAGCGCAAGCAGTTTGTCAAGGGTATTACGCAAATTGCACAGGAAGGCGCAATCCAGATTTTCCGTGAACCATTACTGGGTATGGAGGAAATTATCGTAGGTGTTGTCGGTGTGCTGCAATTTGATGTGTTTGAGTACCGTATGAAAAACGAATACGGCGTCGAGATGATTAAGGAAGGCTTAGGCTACTCATTCATTCGCTGGATAGACTCATCTCCATGCGAGCCAAAGGATTTAAAGCTAAGCTCAGATACAAAGCTCGTTTCCGACCTAAAGGATAATCCGCTGCTGCTTTTCACAAGCGAGTGGAACATACGCTGGGCACTTGAACGAAATGAAGGGCTAGAATTAAGCGAGTTTAATAAAGGCGATTTGCAGTAAAATTAGAAGGCAATAATAAAAAGCGGTGGACAAAATCCATCGCTTTTTTGTTAAGCATAAATTCTTTACAAGGTGTTATAACAAGCCACTGACTTAACTACGCTCTGCAGCTCTCCGAAGAAGCTCGTGCTTTGGTATAATCTCCATCACACAAACGACCATACACGGAATAATTCCGAAAAGTGCTGCTTTTATATCAAAGGCTGTAACCAAAAAATATGAAACTGCCGCACCAATGTGAAAAAACAGAAGTGAATAGCCAAAATGCTTAGCCTTTTCAAGCTGTTCGGGATTGCGGTCACAGGCATACTCAGCAAGTGCGCCTACAGCCTGTCGAAAATTGTTGGTTGAAAAGATAGGACTGCTTGAATATCCGCCTAAGCTGCCAAAAACCACCCACTGAACCGACATCATTATAAATGTAGGATAAAGCCCTACAACTGCGGGAATATCCTTTGGAAGTATTGCCAGCACCACAAATCCTACGATATTAATCGCCATGCTTACAAGCTTCATATCAAAATGTGTGCGTTTTGTCATCACAACCACGCCAAAAACCGCTCCACCATAAATCAGCGCACCCAAAAGATGCAGGGCTGCCTCAAAAAAGCTTCTGCCAAGGATATTTTTAAGCACTTCGAGAAGATTTAGCGTTTGTGACGAGCCTAAATTCACCCGAACAAGCACCGTATACATTGCCGCAAACCCTCCGACAACGCAAGCCGCACGGTGAAGATGCCTTTGCTCACTCAAGGTCATTTTTATGCCTCCAAACATGAAAATATGGAATGCAATAACCACTCCATACTATATTTTATCATATTTTTCGGCAAATTGTCAATGGAAAGGTTCATAAAGATTGTAGAGAAAAATGACGGTTTTTGTGGGAAATTCACAAAATGATTGAGTATATTTTGTGATGAAAGTCATAGCCATTGCAGCTGCTAACAAACCTGAAACAACTCTTCTAACAGACTTTTTACCGAGCTTGTTTTTGATTTTTGAAGTTAAACTCAAAAAAACACGTCCTTTCTGTGCTTAACGCACGTTTTAATGTTGTCTATATATTAACTCCCATACAGGAGAATTGTTTTTAAAACAAAAAGCCTTGAGTTTTTGCTCAAGGCTGAATGTGCGTTTATATATTAGTATTTTTTGTAACCTGAAGTTTCGTAAGGCTCACACAAGATATCTAAATGTGCATCAAGGACGTATACTACTCCATCGATAGTCATTTCACACCAAAAATGCTGATAACCCCATCCGGAAAGTCCACCTACCACAGATGCATCATAACCTAAATAATTTATCATGGCAGTTAGGGCTCCATTGTATTGTATACACTGTCCAAGCTTTTTGTTAAACGCAGCATCTACATAACTCAAACCTACTACCTTATTCCATTGTTCTGTAGTTTCTGCATATGTGAGTGAATGCATAAGCCAAATATATGTATATACAATTTTGTCCATATCAGACCATCCATCTTGGAAATAAGTATCGGCAAACTCTTTTAGTATCTTCTTGTCAGCATCCGAAACTTTGCTCTTATTGGCACTGCTTTTAGTTGCCTTTTTTAGTATTTTAATACCATCAGAGTAGGTATTTCTTAAATAAGCAAGCGAATAATAAGTGTCCGATACAGCGCCCTTTGAAAAGACTTTATTTCCCGAACTGTCTAGTATATACGCCCTTACCTTGAATATAAGTCCATCCGAGAAGCCACAGCCCCAGGGTGTGAAGTATTCACTATCGTTGGGATCAAACGTAAACGACGTTGTGTTTGAATTTGTTATGGTTGTAAGTTTGGAAAAACCGCCGCTTGCCCATCCGGCAAGTGAGTACACTATGTATCCATCGCAGGCAACCTTGCTCCACTTTATTGTGAAGGTGTTTCCGCTCTGGGTAACGCTCTTTATCGTCGGTGCTTTAAATTCAAGAGTCGTCTTCTCCTTCACCCCACACTTACCATAAACAACCTTGCCGGCAGTGTCTTTTCTGTAAGCACGAACCTTAAATGTGTACTTTGTTCCGCTTGAAAGACCTGTAACCTTAT
>JAJQIB010000005.1 GCA_021199375.1 Ruminococcus sp.
CAGCTGTTGCTGCTACGCTATCATATAGGTCTAGGTTTTGGGGGTCACGTCATTTCGCCAAGGCTCATATTTCATATACACAGTTTTCTTTCGACCCATAAGGTCTACACCAACTCTCGGCTGAACTGTGCCAACCATACTCAGGTTCGACTAGACAGTGATGTTAGTCCACCCTCTAGCCTCATCACCTTACAGACCGCCACGACTATTAAGTTTACGTCGGTACTGATAGGGAGCTCGTGCTCCCTGCATAACAGGTTTCCCTGTTTCTATTATTATTATACTCCACTTTCTCGGATTTGTCAAGTGGCAAAAATAAAAGGGCTTCACGAAAGCGTGAAGCCCTTTTTTACTGCGCTGCGAGGGACTCGAACCCCCGACCTACTGGTTCGTAGCCAGTCACTCTATCCAGCTGAGCTAGCAACGCAAAAGCTGAACAATGTCGTTCAACCATATAATTTTATCATACAATCACCATATTGTCAAGAAGTCAAGCGATGATTTTACATTTTCTTTACAAATCGAGTCGATTGTAAAGAAAAATATTACCGTGGATTTACATGAGCCTGATTGGGGATTTTACATTATCGGAGTATTATATTAAGTGTCGAATGAATAATAATGAGTAATGCGACAAGTAAATTAGGCGGCACAAGGGGTGCCGTTAAGTAAGAAAGGAAAGAGTTTGTATGAAAAAAACAGTAAGAGGCATTGCGGCGGTAATGGCAATTTTTACGGCGGTAGGTGCAACATCCTGCGGTAGTGACAGCGGTACAATCAATGTGATTTCGCGTGAGGATGGCTCGGGTACGAGAAGCGCATTTGTGGAAATTGTCGGAATTGAAGAAAAGGATTCAGACGGAAACTCGGTTGACAATACTACTGTTGATGCTATGATCTGTAAATCCACCGATGTTATGCTTACACAGGTAGCAGGAGATGAGGATTCTATCGGATATGTATCCTATGGCTCACTTAATGATACCGTAAAGGCTCTTAAAATTGACGGGGTTGAGGTAAATGCTGACACCATTAAGGATGGAAGCTATCCTATAGTTCGTCCATTTAACATCATCACCGGCGATTCGGTAAGCGAGGCGGCTGAGGACTTTATAAGCTATATTATGAGCAAGGAGGGTCAGCAGATTATCGAGGACGAGAAGTATGTTGCGGTTGATGAGTCTGCGGCTGCTTATGAAGCAAGCAGTGCAAGCGGCAAGGTTGTAGTTGCGGGATCGTCATCGGTAGGACCTGTTATGCAAAAGCTTGCAGAGGAATATCAGAAGGTAAATGAAAGCATTACCGTTGAGGTACAGGTTTCAGACTCGACCACGGGAGTTAAGTACACCCAGGAGGGCACCTGTGATATTGGTATGATTTCAAGAGATCTTAAGGACGAGGAAACGGGACTTACCCAAACTACTATTGCACAAGACGCTATTGCAGCGATTGTAAATACGGAAAACGAAATTGATGACATTGCAACCTATATGCTAAAGAGTATATATGTCGGAGATGTCACCGAGTGGTCAGATGTAACAGGAGAGTGATTTTAGGTGAAAAATGCTGCGGAAACGCTAAGCACCCCGCTGCCGCTTGCGGCAGATCGGTCAAGGAAGCCGCATTTTTCGGTGCGGACGTTCAGAGAGTACTTTATGCAGGGAGTTTTCCTGCTGAGTGCGTGTATTTCAATACTATGTGTAGCAGTTATATGCTTCTATATGTTTGCTAAGGGCTGTCCGGCTATTGCGAAAATTGGAGTGTTTGAATTTCTGACAGGAACCGATTGGTTTCCGACGAACACAGTTGCAAGCTATGGAATTTTTCCGATGATTGTAGGCTCGATTTATGTAACTGCCGGAGCGATAATAATAGGCGTGCCTACAGGACTTTTGACAGCGGTTTTTCTGTCGAAATTCTGTCCTAAAAAGCTTTATAAAATTGTTCTTCCTGCGGTTAATCTGCTTGCCGGCATACCATCAATTGTCTATGGATTTTTCGGACTTGTTGTTGTGGTTCCAATTGTCAGAAGCCTTTTTGGAGGAAACGGCAACAGCATTATAACGGCATCCTTTATTCTGGGAATAATGATACTTCCGACCGTAATCGGCATGAGTGAAAGCTCGCTTAATGCAGTGCCTAAGGAGTATTACGAGGGCTCGCTGGCACTTGGCGCTACACATGAGAGATCTGTCATGAGGGTGGTTTTTCCTGCGGCAAAGTCCGGCATATGTGCGGCGATTGTGCTTGCGGTAGGACGAGCTGTTGGCGAAACTATGGCGGTTGTTATGATTGCGGGAAATCAGGCGAGACTTCCCGACAGTCTTACAGACGGCGTAAGAACGCTTACGGCGAACATAGTGCTTGAAATGGGCTATGCTTCGGGACTTCACTACGATGCACTGCTCGGCACAGGAGTGGTACTCTTCGTGTTCATACTTCTATTAAACGTACTGCTTAGCGTAATCACACGCAAGAGTCACTAAGGAGGCATTAAACACAATGGAGCAGCAGCTAAAAACCTATAAGGCGCATCCTCTTTCACTTGTATTAAAAATATTAGTATGGGCAGCGGCGGCGCTAACGGTAGCGGTTTTTCTTATACTGGTAGGATATATACTTGTACGTGGTGTTCCCTATCTTTCAACCGGTCTTTTTAAGACCACAAGCACGGTGGATGAGGTATCTGTTTTGCCATCGATTGTAAATACGCTTAAGATGGTTGGTATTGCACTTTTGGTGGCAGGGCCTCTTGGAATATTCTCAGCAATATATCTAGTTGAGTATGCAAAAAAAGGCAGCAAGGTAGTAAAGGTTGTAGGTCTTGCAACTCAGACACTTTCGGGTATACCGTCTATCATATATGGAATCTTCGGCAGTATGTTTTTTGTAACGACACTTGCTTGGCGTTTATCGATTTTGTCAGGTGCGTTTACGCTGGCGATAATGATTCTTCCGATAATAATCACCTCGTCTGAGGAGGCTTTGAAGTCGGTAAGCGACAGCTTTAGAGAGGGCAGCTTCGGACTCGGAGCGGGTAAGCTAAGAACGGTGTTTGTTGTGGTTTTGCCCTCAGCAATATCGGGAATTTTGTCGGGAATAATTCTTGCAATAGGACGTATTGTTGGTGAGACGGCGGCACTTATCTTTACAGCAGGTACAATAACGAAATTTGCGGGGCTGAGCGATTCGGGTTCGACTCTTGCAGTACAGATGTACAATCTCTCAAATGAGGGACTGCACATGAACGAGGCATCGGCATCAGCAGTGGTTCTGCTTGTTACGGTAATACTGTTAAACTCACTTGCATCCTTTGTGGGAAATAGAATTAAGAAGTCTTCGGGAGAACAGTAATATGAGCAATAAGTATAAAATTGAAATATCAGATGTAAATTTACACTATGGCACCTTTCAGGCACTTACGGATATAAATCTAAACATCCCCGAACGGCAGGTAATGTCGTTCATAGGACCATCGGGATGCGGCAAGAGTACACTTCTTAAGTGCTTAAATCGAATGAACGACTTGATTGAGAACTGTAAAATAGAGGGACAGTTTCTGTTAGACGGTCAGGATATGTACCGTGATATCGAGGTAACATCGCTTAGAAAGCGTGTCGGTATGGTTTTTCAAAAGTCAAACCTTTTTCCGATGTCGATTTACGACAATATTGCCTATGGACCTCGGACTCATGGAATAAAGAAGCGCAGTGAGCTTGATGAGATAGTAGAGACCTGTTTAAAGCAGGCGGCAATCTGGGATGAGTGCAAGGATAGGCTTAAAAAATCAGCACTCGGAATGAGCGGAGGTCAGCAGCAGCGCTTGTGTATAGCGAGAGCCTTGGCGGTAAAGCCTGAGGTAATACTTATGGATGAGCCAACGAGTGCGCTGGATCCGATTTCAACTCAAAAGGTTGAGGAGCTTTGTGTAGAGCTTAAGCGTAAATACACAATAGTAATTGTTACTCATAATATGCAGCAGGCAATGAGAATAGCGGACAGAACGGCATTCTTCCTACATGGTAAAATTGAGGAGGAGTCAACGACCGATAGAATCTTTAACAATCCGCAAAATGAAAAGACTCAGGAATATATCGGAGGACAGTTCGGATAATCAATAGCCCCCTTTCATAGCTTTTCCATATACAAATGTAGGTTCGCGTAAAAATTTACGCGGATTTTACATTACGTGCGTGGGGATTTTACAAAAGTAAGATATAATAAATTCTGTGTAAAGGATTATAACTGAAATTGTAAAAACTCTGTTGTGGAGGAAAAGTATGGACATTTTTTCGATACTTACGATGATAGGCGGACTTGCACTTGTGCTGTATGGCATGAACATGATGGGTTCAAGTCTTGAGAAGATGGCAGGCGGCAAGCTTGAAGGCTTTTTTGATAAGATAACCTCAAATCAGTTCAAGTCGGTGCTGTTGGGTGCCGGTGTAACGGCGCTTATTCAGTCGTCAGCAGCTACTACTGTAATGCTCATAGGCTTTGTAAATGCTGGCATCATGCAGCTAAGGCAGGCAATCGGAATTATAATGGGAGCAAATGTAGGTACTACGATTACCGCATGGATACTCTCACTATCAGGAATAAGTGGCGACAACATCTTCATTAAGCTGTTAGAGCCGACATCCTTCTCCCCGATTTTGGCTATTATCGGTGTGATACTTATCATGTCGTCAAAGTCGGACCGCAAAAAGTCGGTGGGCTCGATAATGGTAGCTTTTGCCGTTTTGATGTTTGGTATGGATATGATGCAGACAGCGGCGGAGCCTTTAAAGGATTCTGAGAGCTTTACAAATCTGCTTACGCTGTTTAACAATCCGCTGCTTGGAGTAATAGCAGGTGCGATTATCACTGCGGTGCTACAGTCGTCATCGGTATCAATCGGTATACTTCAGGTGCTTTCATCAACCGGAAAGCTAAGCTTTGGTATGGCAATACCGATAATTTTAGGACAAAACATTGGATCCTGTGTAACATCGATAATAAGCTCGATTGGCACAAGCAAGAGTGCAAAGCGTGTGGCAGTTGTGCATTTGTCGTTTAACGTTATAGGAACGGTGCTGTTTCTGAGTGTGTTCTATATCCTGAATGCCATTTTCAACTTTGCTTTTATGGATAGTGAGATAAACGAAACATCTATTGCAATAGTGCATACGCTGTTTAATGTAGGTGTAACGATTGTGCTTCTGCCCTTTGCTAAGCAGCTCGAAAAGCTGGCATATGTGGTTATCAAGGATGACACAGCCGACAAGAAGCGTGGCAGCACTGATGATCTAAAGCAGCTTGAGGAAAGATTTCTGCGTACTCCTTCACTTGCAGTCGACAGAGCAAAAAGCGTAATGGCTACAATGGCTCATACGGCGCAAAGTGCGGTGAACGAAGCGATAGATCTCGTCTTTGACTACAGCGACGAGAAGGTAAATGAGGTAATTGCACTTGAGCGTCTTGTTGACCAGTATGAGGATGGTCTTGGAACCTATTTGGTAAAGCTTTCTGCTATGGAGATGAATCACAAGGATTCTCAGACAATAAGCACGCTGCTTCATAACATTAGCGATTTTGAGAGAATGTCAGATCACGCAAGAAATATTGCAGAGGGCGCTAAGGAAATGCACGAAAAGGATATAGATTTTTCGGCAAAGGCCAAGGACGAGCTTAAGGTAATGTGCGATGCTGTTAAGCAGACGGTGGAATTTTCTGTAATAGCCGTCTGTGATCAGGATTTATATGCCGCATATGAGGTTGAGCCGCTCGAAGAGGTGGTAGATCAGCTCAGAACAAAGGTGAAAAATCGCCATGTAAAGCGTCTTCAGGCTGGAAAATGCACTATTGAGCTGGGATTTATCTTCACTGATATGCTGACATCCCTAGAGAGGGTGTCAGATCACTGCTCGAATGTCGCAGTATGTATGGTACAGGTTAATGATGATAATTTTGAAACGCATGAATATTTGCGCACCATAAAGACAAGTGGTGAGGAGTTTGACAGCGAGGTCGCTAAATTCCAGGATATGTATAGGTTACCTAAAAAGGAAGTTTATAAAATAGAGACGGTTTAAGGAGTGATAGTTTTGCCGTTGATTTATTGTATAGAGGACGATGAGGGCATTAGAGAGCTTATTAGCTGTGCGCTGAAGTCGGGCGGCTACAGTGTCAAGGCATTTGATACGGCAAAGCCGTTTTACGAGGCGCTTGAGGGTATGCAGCCATCACTTATTCTGCTCGATATAATGCTTCCTGATGAGGATGGACTGACAATACTCGGAAAGCTCAAGGCTAATGCAAAGTATAAGGATATTCCCGTAATTATGCTCACAGCTAAGTCGAGCGAAATCGACAAGGTTTCGGGACTTGAGCTCGGTGCGGACGACTACATTACAAAGCCCTTCGGCGTAATGGAAACGCTTTCTCGAATCAAGGCGGTGCTTAGGCGTGCTGCTCCTCACGAGGATGAGTCGGAGATTTTGACGGTGCGTGAGGTGTCGCTGGATCCCTCAAAGCGTGTTGTTACGGCAAATGGCGAGGAGGTCGAGCTTACCTATATGGAGTTTGAGCTTCTTATGTATCTGATGCGCCATGTGTCGATTGCGGTGAGCCGTGACAAGCTGATGGAGCGTGTTTGGGGCTACGAATTTGCTGGTGAAACACGTACTGTGGATATGCACATAAAGACGATTAGGCAAAAGCTTGAGGCTGTCGGATGTACAGACTTTATCAAGACGGTGCGCGGCGTTGGCTATAAGTGCTGATATTAGTATAGGAAACACAAAGGATTCTGAGCTGCTGCGGTATGCGGCAGCTTTTTTGATAAGGATTAAAGGTGGGTGAAGCTAAATGCAAAAAAGACTTTTTAAGAGTATGACGCTGCTTGTCAGCATAGCTCTTATAATTTTTTCGGTTATTGCAGTAGGAATCAGCTGGAGCGTTTGTAGAAATTACGCTTTTTCTGAGCTAAAAACGGCTGCGGTCATAGCTAAGCAGTCGGGACTTGATGCGAGTGAAATCGGCGAGAGCTTAAAAGAGAACCTTGATTATACCGTTCGTGTTACATACATTGAGAGTGATGGCACAGTGAGCTATGACAGTGAGGAGGATCCCGCTGACATGGAAAATCACCTTGAGCGTGAGGAGGTAAAGCAGGCTTTTGAAAGTGGAAGTGGTCAGGCTCAGAGATTATCTCAAACACTTGAGAAAACCTATTGCTATTATGCAGTACGCTACGGCGATGGAGTGCTTAGACTTGCACGTACACGAAACAGTATGATTTCGATAATTGCTTCAGTAGCAGCAGCTTTAGTTGTCGCTATGGGTATTCTTATTATTGTTACGACAGCGATTTCAATGAAGATGTCTAAGAGCATGATGAAGCCGATACATGAGCTTGTAAGGCGGTTTGACCTTTCGGGCGAGGACAGTGACGATGATGACAATGACGAGATTGAGTGGGATGATGAAGGCATAGATGAGGTGTATGAGGAGCTTGAACCGGTGATTGAAACTGCCGACAAGCTGCTTGACGATTCGCACAGAATAGTTCGAAGATTAAAAAAGGAGAAGGAGAAATTCTCTCTTATTACGGAGAATATGACAGAGGGCATGATTTTGCTTGACGGTGACAAAACGGTTCTTTCAGTAAATCGCACAGCGTTACAGCTTTTTAATCCCGATTATAATCCTTCATCTAAGCTAAAGCTTTATGATTTTACGACTGACGAGCAGCTTTGGAGGCTTATTGACGAGCTTGACGGAATAAGCTCGGCGAGAGGACTTATTCATGTAGGAGAGCAGTGCTGGAGAACCTTTGTCAATCAGACTGAGTATGCCGGAAAATATGGAATTGTCATTATACTTGTGGACGTAACCGAAAGCCTAAAAAGTGAGGAGATTAGGCGTGATTTTTCGGCGAATGTGTCACACGAGCTTAAAACTCCGCTTACCACAATAAAGGGCTTTGGCGAAATGATGGAGAAGGGGATAATTTCTGACGGTGATGATGTCAAGCGATATGGCGGAACAATTTATCGTGAGGCGGCGAGATTGCTATCACTTATAAATGATATAATAAGGCTGTCTGAAATTGAGGATGGTGAAAGCAAGCCTATCATGGAGCAGGTTGATCTGCTTGAAGCGGCACGTGACTGCGGCGAGATTTTGCAGGTTAAGGCTGATGCTCATGATGTAGGTATTGAAATATGCGGAAGCGATATATCGGTTAAAGGCAATAAGAGCTATATTGTCGAGATGATTTTGAATCTTATGGACAATTCAATCAAATACAACCGTGCAGGAGGAAGTGTTACAACATCAATAGAGCCTGCGCCTAATGGAGCAAATATAATAGTTGAGGATACAGGCATAGGCATTAGCGAAGCAGATCAGGAGCGTGTGTTTGAACGCTTTTATCGAGTGGACAAGAGTAGATCTAAGGCAACGGGCGGAACAGGTCTTGGACTTTCCATTGTCAAGCATATGGTGGCAGTACATGGCGGCAAGCTAAGTGTAAAGAGCAAGCTGGGAGTAGGCACCAGGATTACAATCTTTTTACCCTTTGAGCAGGAGGATGATGAGAAGTAAAAAACACTCTTGACAAATTTTGCGATTTGAAGTATAATATACATATAAGGGAGTGATGGCTATATGGATGGTAAAAAGCCTAATACACATGACATGGTAGATTCTTATGTACGATACAAGATGACGACTGGCGAACATAATTATGACAACGCTCCAAAAAACAGCTTGCAAAAGAGTTCTGGCGGCTATTATGGCAGTAAGCTTTCTGGTTATGATAACACTCCAAAAAACAGCTCGCAAAAAAGTGGTGGCTCAGACCTAGGACTGGTTATCTCAATTATTATTACTATAGCAGTAAGCTACGGTATAGCTAAACTGGACTTGGGAATAGTCGGCTGGCTGGTTCTTGTGGCATTGGCTATTGGCGGGTTAATAGCTGTAGAGAAATGGGAAAAGAAAAAAGACGATAATAATCACACGGATGAGTAAATTTTTTCTCAAAAAGCTCTTGACAAGCTTCATAAATTATGATAAACTAAAA
The DNA here is from genome assembly GCA_021199375.1 of Ruminococcus sp. GTDB lineage: Bacteria > Bacillota > Clostridia > Oscillospirales > Ruminococcaceae > YE71. The sequence continues at coordinate 9,071 of JAJQIB010000005.1, forward strand.
TACAATCTCTATGAGGGAGTAGTCGGTCGCCTGAAATGGGCGGCGGTATTATCGACATAATGATGCATTTAGCATCCGGTAATGCCTTGCAGTTAACTGTAATTGATGAGACTCACGGATCTTTCTTATGCTGTCCTTATCAGCATGAAGGGTCTGCGGGTCTCTTTTCGTTAATGTGATTAGGAGGAAGAAATTATGGGAGTAATTGAGCTTTTGATTTTGGCAGTTAGCCTTTCGATGGATGCGTTTGCGGTGTCGATTTGTAAGGGTCTTTCAGTAGGAAGGGTCTGTCCTAAGCATATGCTGATTGCAGGAGCGTGGTTTGGCGGATTTCAGGCGCTCATGCCGCTTGTGGGATATCTTTTGGGTGTTAATTTTGCGGATATGGTTAATAGGTATTCGCATTGGATAGCGTTTTTTCTGCTTGCTATAATAGGTGGCAATATGGTTATAGAGGCACTTAAGGGCAAGGAGGAGGATGCAGGAGCATCTATGTCGGCAAAGAGCATGCTTCCTCTGGCAATTGCTACAAGCATAGATGCTTTAGCAGTTGGCGTGATGCTGGCATTTTTGAAGGTGAATGTTGTTGCTTCTGTTACGGTAATTGGCATAGTTACATTTGTTATTTCAGCTGCAGGAGTAAAAATCGGCAGCATTTTCGGCACACGTTATAAGGCAAAGGCAGAAATAGCGGGAGGAATTGTGCTTATTCTCCTCGGTGTGAGAACCCTACTTAACGGGCTCGGCATCCTGTAAAATCAGTATTTTTTTTAATAAGTTTTAAAACTTGTGCGAAGGTGTTTACAAATGCGAAAAAATGAGATATAATAAAATGTGTACATTTTTGCACAAAGGGGAATACTTATTATGATAAGGCTAAAAAACCACATCGGTACAATTGACATAAGCGAAAAATATCTAAATAGGCTTGCTGCTGTGACTGTTGAAGGCTGCATCGGAGTCTCGGATCTGTTAGCTGTGTCGGTTAAGCCGGTGGGACAAGAGGTCGATATTACATTAAGCATTGCTGTTGCATGGGATGTTAAGCTTTCCACAGTAGCTGAGGCTATTTCGAGCAAGCTTTGCTATGCTTTTGGTGAAAAGACCGGTGTGCCTGTGCGAAAAATAGAAATTTATACTGATGAAATAAAGTGAGGAAGCTGCTAAGTGAATAACGAAATAACTGGGGCTGTGCTTCGCGATGCTGTAATAAGTGCGGCAAATGTGCTTGCATCCAAGAAAAAGAGCGTTGATGAGCTAAATGTTTTTCCTGTGCCGGATGGTGATACCGGAACTAATATGTCTATGACAATTTCAAATGCTGCGCTTGCACTAAAGACATTACCTGATTCTGTGACGGCTTCACAGGCAGCGAGTGAGGCTGCATCGGGTATGCTTAGAGGAGCAAGAGGAAATTCAGGCGTAATTTTATCCATACTCTTTCGTGGATTTTCAAAGACACTTGAGGGGCAAAAGGCTCTTAGCTCACAGCTTATAGTAAGCAGCCTAGAGGCAGGAGTTGAGGGAGCCTATAGGTCGGTGATGAAGCCCACAGAGGGTACAATTTTAACCGTTGCACGTGAGGCTTGTGAGGCAGCCAAGGAGGCGGCCTTATCCTCAAATGATCCATGTATAGTTTGGGATAGTGTATGCAGACAAGCAGCCTTAACGCTTGAAAAGACTCCTTCGATGCTTGATGCACTCAAAAGGGCAGGAGTTGTAGATGCCGGCGGAAAGGGCTTGCTTATTGTATTCGAGGAGATGGGACGCATCTTTAAAGGCGGCGAGATTGCCGAGCCTGTTAGTATTGACGATAAGGCAGTTACACTTGAATCCTTTTCTGATACCGTGGGAATGTATGACGAGCAGATACACTTTACCTACTGTACTGAGATGATAATAACAAAGCAGGGTGAGGTTCAGTCAACGGATGCGCTAAGGGCGTATCTTGAAACAATTGGTGATTGCGTAGTTGTGGTGTCTGATGATGAGATAATCAAGGTTCATGTTCATACAAATGACCCCGGACTTGCAATACAAAAGGGACTTGAATACGGTGAAATAAATCTGCCGAAGGTTGAGAATATGCGCCTTCAGCACGAAAACAAAAAGCGTGAGGCAAAAAAGGATTTTGTTCCTGCACCGATTGAAAAGCAGTATGGGTTTGTAGCTGTTGCTGCAGGAAGCGGAATTGAGGCTATGTTTAAGGATGCAGGAGCTGACTGCGTAGTTAGAGGCGGTCAAACGATGAATCCTTCAACCGAGGATATCCTTGAGGCTATTATGAGCTGCCCTGCTGAAACGGTGTTCGTTTTACCGAACAACAAAAATATAATTATGGCGGCAGAGCAGGCTATGCGCCTTGCTGATAGGCGTGTTTGTGTGCTTCAAACCAGGACAATCCCTCAGGGCATAAGTGCAATGCTTGCCTTTGATGAGAGCGCTGACCTTGCGACAAATAGGCTTGAGATGACAAATGCACTTGAGCGTGTGACAACGGGACAGGTGACGTTTGCTGCTCGTGACAGCGATTTTGATGGACATCAGATAAAGCAAGGAGAGCTGCTTTGCATGATAGACGGCAAGCTTGCGCTTGTTGAGCATGAGCTCTCAAAGGCAGCGTACAGGCTTACAAAGCGATTGGTAAGCAGCGACACTAGCTTCTTGACGATTCTTTACGGAGCTGATGTTACCGATGAGGCAGCGGAGGCATTGTATGCACAGGTGTCTAAAAAATATTCGGAGTTGGACATAAATATGATGCGCGGCGGACAGCCGGTGTATTATTATATAATTTCGGCAGAATAGGCTGAAAAGTTAGGTCTAGTGACCTTAGAGGAGGATGTTATTATGACTAAATATGTAGTAATGCTGTGTGACGGAATGGCTGATTATCCCGTTGAGGAGCTTGGAAACAAGACTCCGATGGAGGCAGCGTACAAGCCTACTATGGATAGGCTTGCAAAAAAATCAACTGTAGGACTTGTAAAGAGCGTGGCAGATGGATTAAAGCCCGGATCTGATGTTGCAAATTTATCCATTTTGGGATATGATCCTAAAATTTATTACTCCGGAAGATCTCCTCTTGAGGCAGGCTCTATCGGAATAGATATGAAGCCTACCGATGTGTCGTTTAGATGCAATTTGGTAACCTTATCTAATGAAGAGAACTATGTTGACAAAACTATTCTTGACTATTGCGCAGATGATATCTCGACCGAAGAGGCGCGAATTCTCATTGACTTTTTGGCAGCAAACTTTAATTCGGATGAGTTTCAGCTTTATTCGGGTGTAAGCTATCGTCATTGTCTTATCTGGAATAATGGCACTCTTGATGTAGGAACGCTTACCCCTCCGCACGACATCACAGGAAAGCCGATTAAGGATTATCTTCCGACAAATTCGAACGCAGCAAAGCTGTTAGATATGATGGTTAGAAGCTATGACCTGCTTAAGAATCATCCGATAAATGAAAAGAGAATTGCCAGCGGCAAGCGTCCTGCAAACTCAGTTTGGTTCTGGGGCGAGGGCACACGCCGTCCACTAAAGTCATTTAAGGAAAAGTACGGACTAAACGGTTCGATAATTTCAGCGGTTGACCTGCTTAAGGGAATCGGAAAATTCAGCGGAATGAATGTGGTTAACGTTGAGGGCGCAACGGGTTACATCGATACAAACTTTGAGGGAAAGGCTCAGGCATGTATAAATGAGCTTGCAAACGGTCAGGATTTTGTGTACATACATGTAGAGGCGCCCGATGAGTGCGGTCACAGACGTGAGGTGCAAAATAAGAAGCGCTCGATTGAGCTTATTGATGAGAAGATTCTCACACCTGTAGTTGCAGCACTTGAGCAGTATGATGATTATAAGCTGCTTGTATGCCCGGATCATCCGACTCCGCTTTCACTTGCAACTCACACAAGCGATCCCATACCGTTTATGATCTATCAAAAGAGTGCAGAGCATAACGGAGTAGATCTTTTCTGTGAAAGCACGGCAAAGAGTACGGGAGTTTTTGTTGAGCAGGGCTATACGCTTATGGACAGCTTTCTTGAAATAGCTCCTAACGAATAAGAGAGGAAATAATGGAGATAATAATTCTTATACTTACGCTTGTCGCAATTGCTTTGTGTGTTCTGGTGCTTTTAAAGCTAAATACTATTGATAAGTCAAGCAGCGATACTGATTATAGTGTGCAGCTTCAGCAGCTTTCGGCGAAGCTGGACGAGCAGAGCAAGAGAACGCTTGATGAGCAGAGCAGACTTCGCACAGAAATCAACGGTTCGGTGACATCAAGTGTATCACGACTTGGCGACAGCTTAAGGGATGAGCAGACTCGACAGCGTCAAACGCTGGAGGCTCGAATCAAGGCACTTGAGGGCGAGCTTGACAAGATAAGACTTGAAACACTACAGACGCTTGAAAAGATAAGAGCTGAGAACCAGGCAAGCATGGAGAGGATTCGCAAGGAAAACAGTGAGAGCCTGGATAAAATAAACGGCACTGTAAACGAGAAGCTTCAAAAGACGCTTGATGACAAGATCTCACGCTCATTCGAGGCGGTAAATAAGCGATTGACTGAGGTTTATGAGGGCTTGGGCGAGATGAAAAATGTCGCAAGTGGAGTCACCGACCTTAAGAATGTGCTTTCAAACGTCAAGACACGTGGTATCATGGGCGAGATTGCCCTGGGTTCGATCTTAAACGAGATTTTAGCTCCTGAGCAGTACGTAGAGCAGGCTCCGGTTGCACCTGGCGCTAAGGAGCGTGTTGATTTTGCGGTAAGGCTTCCCGGTGCGGAGGATGGCGAGAGCATATATCTTCCGATCGACTCGAAATTTCCCGGCGACTGCTATGCAAATCTTAATGATGCATATGAAAGCGGCGATGCCGAGCAAATTAAAAAGTGCCGCAGCTTGCTTGAAAAGGAAATCAAGAGCTTTGCAAAGAGTATACATGACAAGTACATAGTTCCGCCCTACACCACCGATTTTGCTGTAATGTTCCTCCCATTTGAGGGTCTGTACGCTGAGGTGGTAAATATGGGATTAGTAGAGACTCTACAAAACCTATACAAGGTTAATATTGCGGGACCATCTACAATGGCTGCAATGCTAAACAGCCTTCAAATGGGCTTTAGAACGCTGGCAATACAGAAAAAGAGCGGCGAGGTTTGGAAGATACTTGAAGCGGCAAAGAAGGAATTCTCACAATTTGAGGTCGTACTCAACAAGACAAGAGATCGCTTGCGTCAGGCTGACGAGGAGCTTGATAAGCTTGTCGGAACGCGTACTCGTGCGATTAACCGCAAGCTAAAGGATGTAGCAACAATAGATAGCACACAGACAGCTGTGGAGCTTATCGGAATAGATGACGGCGAATAGGAGGACATCATGAAATTTAGATTGACAGTTAAACAAAAGCTAAGTGTAACTGAGTATGGCGAAAGTGAGCCGCTCACTAATCTTAGTGCTGACGGAAGCTTTGAGGCACAAAATCCGGGCTTTGCAAAGCGTGATTCAAATGCGCACGTTCGTGCGTGGATTGAGGGCAAGGGTATGCAGATGCGTACTCAAAAGGACTGGGTAAAGAACCCGAAAACCAAGCTGCTTGAAAAGCAGGTTATGGTACAAAGCGATTCAAAGCCTGTCACCTACATATTCACACTTGAGCAGCTATAAACGCAAAAAAAGGAGTACAGCAACCTATCACTGTACTCCTTGATTTTTTTAGCTTTAATATGTAGTTATTCCTGCTCATCCTCATTTTGAGCATAAAGGACTTTATGAACTACGCCTGCAATTGCTGCACCTACAAGAGGAGCTACAATAAATAGCCATACCTGACCAAGTGCATCGCCGCCCTCAAAAACAGCTGCCGAAAGGCTTCTTGCGGGATTGACCGATGTACCTGTAAGCGGAATGCCAATGATGTGAACGAAGGTTAGAGTCAAGCCAATAACGATTCCAGCCATGTGCGAGGTTTTTTCGGTGCGTGTAACTCCGAGAATCGTCATGATAAACACAAAGGTAAGAACAACCTCTACAACAAATGCACCGCCCATGTTAAGACCAACACCTGATAGGTCGCCGTATCCGTTAGCACCGGCTCCGTCAAGGGTTTCAGAGCACGAAACGATAAGCTGTAAAATCGCACTTCCGGCAAAGGCTCCGAGTATCTGAGCAATAACGTAGCCCACGAAGTCCTTAACCGACATTTTGCCGTTGATAAGCACTGCAAGTGACACTGCGGGATTTACATGACATCCTGAAATATCGCCGATGGCGTATGCAGCTGCTACAATTGATAAGCCAAATGCCAGTGCAATAGCCACAACGCCTAGGAAGCCGAAGCCGAGTCCGCCTGAAAAGCCTCCACAGACAACTGCTGTGCCGCATCCGAACAAGACCAGTGTCATTGTTCCTAAAAATTCTGCTATGTATTTTTTCATAAAAAAGGTACCTCCATTTGCGCATATCTCAAAGCCTATGATGCTGCGCACGACACCTCACAAGCTATATCTTCAACTTACAATATATCACTTTTACATAAAAAAGTCAATAAAAGTTAGCTTTATTTATTGATTTTTTACAACGAATTAACAAGAAATAAAAATTTGCTTTTGTCAGTAATTTATAGCTTGTAAATATAGCATTATTTCAAGCTTCAGTGCTGTAATTTCGATGAAAAATCTCTTTACATTTTGCAAAAAATATTGTATAATATAAGAGAGTATAACCCAAATAAGGAGGCTAGTTTATGAAAAACCAGGTGAACGTTTTTATTTATGGAAGGAATTACCCTATGCTTACCGATGAGACTGAGGAGTACACTCAAAGGCTTTGCGATACGCTTAATACACGTATGCAGCAGCTGCGCGCACAAAAGCCCTCAATTTCGATTCAGGATGCGGCGGCGGTGATTTCACTTGAATGCGTAGATGAGCTTGTCAAGAAAAGTCAGACCGAGCGCAATATTCGCACTCAGATAAGCGCATACGCTGAGGATGCTTCTGATTCAAGAGCACAGATGGAGCAGCTTCAAAAGGAGAATAACGCACTTAAAGAGCGTGTACGTCAGCTAGAAGCAGAGGTTAAGCTTCGTGCGCAGCTTGCCGCAGAGGATTCCGCTCGCTCAAGCTATGGAGATTCTACAGCACGTACAGCGGGCACTCAGAGCTTTACAAGGACGGATAATACATCAAAGTCGGGCGGTAAGCGTTGATTGCAGAAATTCTTTCTCCCGCAGGCTCGTTTGAACAGCTAGAAGCAGCAGTAAAGGGCGGAGCAGATGCCGTCTATCTGGCATTAAAAAAATTCGGAGCAAGAGCAGCTGCTCAAAACTTTGATGAAAATGAGCTTAAAGCTGCTGTAGAGTATTGTCACAAGCGTGGCGTTTTGGTATATGTGGCAGTAAACACCGTGGTGCTTGACAACGAGCTTGTTATGCTTACTCACACTCTACAGCTTCTCTGTGAGGAGGGCGTTGACGGTGTCATTTCGCAGGATTTGGCAGTGGTCAGAATGGTGCGTGAGTTGTGCCCGACACTGCCCCTGCATGCCTCTACTCAGATGACCCTCCACACATCCTATGGTCTTGCTATTGCAAAAAGATTAGGCTTTAGGCGTGTGGTGCTTTCGCGTGAGCTTGACCGAGAAGGCATTCGAAAGCTCGCAGGCGGAGAAATGCAAACTGAAGCTTTTGTTCACGGAGCACACTGTATGAGTGTTTCAGGACAGTGCTTTATGAGCGCATTTATAGGTGGGCGAAGCGCTAATCGAGGCGCCTGCGCTCAACCCTGCAGACTTCCGTTTTCTGTGGATTCTTCAGAGTATTATGCACTTTCACTTAAGGACATGAGCCTTTTGCATCATCTGACCGAGCTTGAATCCTACGGAGTCAACAGCTTTAAAATCGAGGGCAGAATGAAGCGCCCTGAATACGCTGCACTTGCTACAAGCTGTGCGAAGAATGCACTTGATGGAGATTTTCACGATGAGAGGCTTTTGTCAGATGTGTTTTCACGTGGTGGGTTTACCGATGGATATTATCAGGGCACAAGGAATAGAGATATGTTCGGCAGGCGAACCGAAGAGGATGCTAAAAAAAGTGCATCTGCTATCCCACAGATACACGAACGCTTTAGACGTGAATATAAGCGTGGCATAATAAGCTATAGCGTGACAATAAAAAAATGCAAGCCACTTGTTATTAGGGCTAAAGACGAGCTTGGACTTACCGCTGAGTATGTTGGTAGGAATGCTGAGCCTGCTATAAATCGTTCTGTAGGCAGAGAGCTTTTAGAGCGGCAGCTTTCAAAGCTCGGCGATACCTACTATAAGATGGATAGTCTTGAATGTGATATAGATCCGAATCTATCTGTAAGTGCTGCTGAGCTAAATGAGGCAAGACGCAGCATAGTCACTCAGCTTGAGCAAAAGAGATTACGTCGTTTTACTTCACATTATGATTTTAGCCAAAAGGATATTATTAAGCCCTCGGATATTCATAGGCGAACGGGTAAGAAAAAAATAAGGCTTAGTCTAACAAATGCTGAGCAGCTGACTAAGCTTAACGAGGGCGATTTTGAGCTTGCATTTTTGCCGCTTGATATAGGCGAGATTAGGCAGGCTCTAGAGCTTTTTTCCAGCGATAAAATCGGTGTTGAAATGCCAAGATTTACCTATGGTGAATCAGGAGATATATCGCTTCTTAACGATATTGTTGAGCTTGGAATTAGCCATGTTTTGTGTACAAATTTAGCACACGTTCAAATGTGCAGCGAGCTTAATTTGACCGCACATACAGGCTTTGGACTTAACATAACCAACAGTCTAGCGCTTGATGAGCTACGTAAATTAGGTGTATCAGATGCAGTTGTGTCTGTTGAGCTTAAGGCTGCACAAATACGCAGTTTAAGTGCCTCACTTCCCATAGGTGTAATGGCATATGGCAGGCTGCCGCTTATGCTTTGCTGTAATTGCCCAATAAAGGCTCAGCTTGGCTGTAAGAGCTGTACAGGAACACTAAGTGATCGAACGTCAAGAGATTTTGATGTAAAATGTAGTAAATCGCATGGATATGTCGAAATATTAAACTCTGATACGCTAAGCATAAGCGATAAGCAATCCGATTTTGAGTCGGTGGACTTTTTTGAAATGAGCTTTTATAATGAGAACGCCGATAGGGTTCAAGAGGCTGTGCGAAGCTTTGAGAATGGAAAAAGGCTTGATGAGAAAAATATTACACGAGGACTCTATTACAGAGGATTAAGAGGAAGTATAGATGAAACTAAAAATTAAAAGGCTAAGAGCAAATTCGTCTGCTCCTAAGCGTATGACACAACAAAGTGCGGGTGCAGATCTGTTCGCATCTCTTGATAAACCGTTGACTGTACACGCAGGACAAACCGAAAAGGTGCCTACAGGTGTAGCAGTCGAGCTTGATGAGCAGGGCTATGCTCTATTAATATTCGCGCGCTCATCCCTAGCGACCAAGCACGGACTTGCTCCTGCAAATTGCGTAGGAGTAGTCGATGCTGACTATCGAGGCGAGATTTTTGTTCCGCTGCATAACTCAAGCGATTTAGATTACACTATCACAGATGGTGAGCGAATTGCACAGCTTGTTGTTATGCCCGTTGCAGCACCTGAAATTGTTGAGGTGGAAAGCCTAACGGATACTGAACGTGGTTCGGGCGGATTTGGAAGCACGGGAAAGAGCAGCTGACAAATGGCGAGGAAAAGGACAAAGAGGAAGAAAAGATGAAAATATATAACGTGAAGATATACACGATGAATAAAAGCCGAGATGTAATAGATAACGGATGGGCCGAGGTCATTGACGGCAGATTCACTAGGGTTTGTAATGGCAAGCCAAGCGAGATTGATGATGTTGATATTGATGGAGAGGGAGCTTCGCTTTTTCCGGGATTTATAGATGCTCATACTCATCTTGGACTTACCACAAACGGAGTAGGAGTCGAGAGCGAGGATTTTAACGAGGAATCACAGCCTAACAGCGCACAGCTAAGGGTGATTGATGCAATAAATCCCTTTGATCTAAGCTTTGAAAAGGCGAGAGAAGCGGGTATAACATCAGTTCTTGTTTCGCCTGGATCGATGAACCCAATAGCAGGAGATATTATTGCTGTATCTACCGCCGGAAGATGTATAGACAGCATGGTATTAAAGCGAGTGGGAATTAAGCTTGCGCTTGGTGAAAATCCTAAGATGACCTATTTAAACCGAGATGAAACTCCGTGTACAAGAATGGCAACGGCGGCACTTATCCGCGAAGCGCTTGCGAAGGCAAAGAGGTACATTGATGACAAATCAGCTGCTGAGAGCGAAAGCGATATGCCTGAGCTTGACCTAAAATGTGAAAGCCTGGCTGGACTTTTTGACGGAGGTCTTAAGGCATTCTTTCACTGTCATAGGGCAGATGACATCTTTACAGCACTTCGTATATCTAAGGAATTTGGGCTTAGGTGTGCACTTATTCATTGTACAGATGGACATTTAATTGCCGGAGAGCTTGCCGAGGCGAGTGCGGAGGCAATAGTAGGTCCGATAATTTGCGATGCCTGTAAGCCTGAGCTTTCAAATATTACGCCAAAAAATGCTGGACTTTTAGCTCAGCATGGAGTTAAAACTGCAATCTGTACCGACCACAGCGAGACACCGATTGAATATCTTCCGATTAGCGTGGGTGTAGCTATAAAGCATGGAATGACCTTCGAGCAGGCGCTTGAGGCAGTGACAATAAACGCTGCCGAAATTGGCTGTATAGATGATATTACAGGCTCAATAGAAATTGGAAAGCGTGCGGATGCTGTGATGTTTGATAGCAATCCCTTTGAGATAGCAAGCGAGCCTAAGCTTGTAATGATTGGCGGAGGCTTGCATAAATATTTTAAGACCGTAAAATACAATTAGTTTGAAAAGGACGAAAAAATTATGAGAGAAATAGATGTAGGTAGGGTAACCGCGGCGGTGCGCGAGCTTTGCATTAAAGCAAATCTGTACCTGCCTGACGATATGTGCGAACTGATTAAATGTGGAAGAGCACAGGAGGAAAGCACAGTCGGCAGGTCGGTTTTTGATGATATTTTAGATAATTTAGATGCAGCTAAGGCTCAGAGTCTGCCGATTTGCCAGGATACGGGCATGGCGGTGGTTTTTATTGATATTGGTCAGGATGTACATTTTGTCGGCGGCGACCTATACGAAGCAATAAATGCAGGAGTAGCTGCAGGCTATACCGATGGACTTTTACGCAAGTCTATAGTTTCAGATCCGCTTGAGCGTGTCAACACAAACGATAACACTCCTGCCGTTATCCATACAAGAATAGTGCCCGGTGATGGTGTAAGCATCACCTGTGCGCCTAAGGGCTTTGGAAGCGAGAATATGTCACGCCTTAAAATGATGACACCATCTGTTACAAGGGATGAGATTGTTGATTTTGTAGTTGATGTGATTGCTAAGGCAGGCTCAAATCCATGTCCCCCTATAGTTATAGGTGTCGGAATAGGCGGCGACTTTGAAAGCTGCGCCTTACTTGCAAAGCGTGCGCTTTGCCGTGAGGTGAGCAAGCGCAATCCCAAGTCTTTATATGCTGATTTAGAGGAGCAGATGCTTACAAGAATAAACGCTCTCGGAATAGGACCTCAGGGCTTTGGCGGAACACAGACCTGCCTTGCTGTAAATATTGAGCAGGCTCCTACCCATATAGCAGGACTTCCCATTGCTGTAAATGTGGGATGTCATGTAACAAGACACGCTCAAACACAGCTTTAACGATACATATTTACGCAGAGGAAGGTAGGTGAACACGCCTTGCATCGTTTTCTCCCCGCAAAGCGGGCAATGATGGTTTTTTATTTGCTGCTGGCGCTGGTGGGTGTGGCTGTGGATTTTTTGCTTTACAATTATGTTTCCATGCTTTCGATTGATGTGCTCAAAATGATTTCTATGATTGTATGGGCAGCTATCATTGTCACGGCTGTGTTCATCGTGCCTCACTATTTTGTAAATGCAAAGGTGGTTCTCACCAAAACCGAGATTGCGGCGGCAGGTGGTTTTGTCACCTATCGAAATGACTATATGCCAATAACGGCGGTCAAGTCGGTGAGCTCGATTATCACACCTCTTGGAACAATCACGGGACTTAATTTTGTGGTAGTAAATGCGCTTGGCGCACGTCTTATCATTCCTTTTTTGCGTAAAGGAGATGCACTTGAGCTTACATCTCTTATAAATGACCTGGTTAAGCAAAGAGAGGAGGAAGCGCATGAGCCGCATGAATAAAGCGAGAAATGCCGTTTCCCGTTTCTTTAGACATAGGCAGCATCCAATTAAGCTAATATCCTATACATCCCGAAACCTTTGGCTGCTGCTTATTCCTCTGTCAAGATATTTAATCGCATCACGCTTTGATTTTCAGGCGTGGTTTATGGCAAATTGGATTGATATTTTAGCCATCAGCTTTATCTTTGCATTTGCTATAGTTCGCTGGGTAACCATAAGATTTGACATAGAGCCCGATGGAATTGTTGCGCACACGGGATTTTTAGGCATGGTGCGTACAAAGGTTTTCTTTTCTCAAATCACATCAGTTTCCTTTTGCCAAAGCTGGTATAGTCGCCCTCTTTCGGCTCATACCATCTATATAGAAACCAACGCCAGGACGCTTTCATCTCAGGATTTAAAGCTTGTGCTTTCTACAAAAAACGCAAATTTGCTCTACGACTTTATCAGCACAAGCGAGGTCGACAAGCCCAAGGTTACATTTTCACCAAGAAAATCACATCTTTTGGTGTTTTCACTGCTATTTTCCTCGACACTTTCAGGAATGCTTGTATTTGGCACCTTTATGTTTGAGGCGTATCGTATAGTAGGTATAGAAACCGAGCGCGAGATTTTAGATCGAGTAAATGGAGAGCTTAACCGTATAGACAGTCGTTTTTTAAATCTTTTTAAAACCATACCCACTATAATACTAATAATAGCAGGAATGATTCTTTTAGGACGCTTGCTTTCATTTGTTTCAAACCTTGCTCGTCACTGGTCGTTTACCGTAACCCGAAACGACAGTCAATTTTACGTAAGAAGCGGAGTGCTGATCAAGCGACGTCATATCATAAATCAAAGCAAGGTAAACTACTATGACCTAAATCAGACGCTGCTCATGAAGATATTTAAAATCTGCTCGGTGCGCCTTGATTGTACAGGCTACGGAAAGTCTAGCCGTGAGATTGATGCACTTATACCAATTACAACCTACAAGCAGATGAACGCCTCACTAAAGCTGCTGGTTCCCGACCTTCCAAAGCCTAAGCCGGAGGTCAAAACAGGAAGCTCAGATGTTCACCGATTTGTGACAATACCGATAATTTTATGCGCACTTCCGCCGGCGATAATTGAATTGAGCAAGTATTTCTTTGGCAATCGCTTTAGCGATCTTAATGCGCTGATTGTAATAGCCGCCATACCGCTCATATGGTTTGTTATTGTAAAAACTGCCGCAGCCTTTAATACATCTGTAGGATTTAGCGCGGACGGATGTGTTATAAACTATTGCCGATGGTTTCAGTTTCACAAGATTTTTCTTCCAAAAGCCAACATCAGCAAAATCAGAATCACAAGAAATCCCCTGCAAATGGTTTCACATACCTGTAACCTATGGATTTATATTGTAGGAGAAAAAAGCCACTGGCATAAAATTAAGTATATGCCGTATGAGCAGGTACGAGAGGTGTGTCTGCGTGAAGGATATCTTATGTTTGATTAGAGCTTAAAGATAATGAGGTGAAATAAATGCCAAAATTTGATCCAAGTATGCAAAGCATGCTTGATATGTTCGTATTTGAAACAAGCGATCTGCTCGAAAAGCTTGATGATATACTCATGCGTACCGAGCAGGACGAGCTTGGAGGTGAGGACGTAGGTGAGATTTTTCGTGTAATGCACACCGTTAAGGGCTCTGCAGCTATGATGGGACTTACAAATATGTCTACACTTGCCCACTCGCTTGAGGATTTATTCTCGATAATACGTGATAATCCCGATGTTTCCTATGACAAGCCGGCACTCTATGAGCTGCTCTATCAGGGCTCAGATAGCCTTAAGGCGGAAACAGAAAATTTAACAGACGAGGCTATACCGCTGGGTGATTACTCCGAGCTTATTGCACAGGTAGAAAGCTTTGCATCTGTCATGAAGGGCGAGCCACAGAAAAATGAGGGAGGCTCCGCTTCGCCTAATGCTGTCGATATTTTTGATGATAGCGACACTTCTGATACCTTGGCGTTTTGTGTTACATACAGCGACAAATGCGCAATGCCTGAGCTGCGTGCAATGACACTGCTTAATAAGATTACAAATGTAATAAAGACTGTACCTGAGGATTTAGACGCTGATGATGCCGGAGATCAGATTGGCGCTCATGGCTTTTTGATCAAGCTAAAAGGTGAGAATGCCGACGATGTATTAAAACGCCTAAAGGCAGGAATTGATGTCAAGGAGGTAACACAGCTTTTTCCAAAAAAGGACAAGCCTGAGCAAAAGACTAACACAAAGCCTGTCGAGCCACAGCCTAAAGCATCACCTGCACCCTCTTCAATATCTGCACCATCTGCACCCAAAAAGAATGACGACAAGGGAGCGATTATTTCAGTTCGACTCGAAAAGCTTGATAGGCTGATGCGCCTTGCTCAGGAGATTGTTATTGCTGAAACGGAAACTCTTCATAGTGAGGATTTAGCACCATACAGAAAGAATCTTGGCGAATTTGAAAAGTCAGCACGTGAGCTAAAAAAGCTAACCGATGAGCTTCAGGATATGGTTATGTCGGTGCGAATGGTGCCAATTAGCGGAGCCTTTTCTAAGATGAACCGAGTGGTGCGTGATATGAACAAAACTCTCGGCAAGGGAGTGACGCTTAAATTTGTCGGTGATGATACCGAGGTTGATAAATCGGTGTCTGATATGCTGGGAGATCCGCTTATGCATCTGGTGCGCAATGCTGTGGATCACGGTATTGAGTCGCCTGACGAGCGTGCAGCGGCAGGAAAAACCGAAGCGCCTACAGTAACGCTTGCTGCCTACTATGAGTCTAACGATGTTATTATAACCGTAACCGACAACGGAGCAGGCATGGACCCTAAGGCATTGCTTGAAAAGGCTCAGCAGAGAGGACTTTTAACAAAGCCTGCGGCTGAGTATACCGATAAGGAATGCTATGAGTTTATTATGGCAGCGGGATTTTCCACAAATAAGGTGGTTACCGAGTATAGCGGCAGAGGAGTCGGAATGGATGTCGTTCGCAAAAACCTTGAGCGAGTAGGCGGAAGGCTTGAGGTAGATTCAAGGCTCGGAGAGGGCTCTACCTTTACGATACGTGTTCCTATGTCACTTTCTATAAGCGAATGTCTTGGAGTGAAGATTTGTGAGCAGGAGTACGCTATTGCGGCAAGCTCGATTGTCGAGGTATTTAAGGCAAGCAGCAGCGATATTGTAATTTCGCCAGACGGCAAGCGTTCGGTTATGTTTGAAGGTAAGCTTTATCGTATAATCAGGCTTTCTGAGCATTTTGGACTTAGTCCAAAAAAGGATATTTCGTTTGATGAGGGAATAATGCTAATCTGTAAATCAGCAACAAGTGAGGCAGCCTTTTTTGCTGAGGATGTCACCGAGGATATGCAGATTGTGGTCAAGCCATTTTCACCGTATCTTTCAAGCTTTGGACTAAAGAACGCAGGCTTTTCAGGAACAAGCGTGTTAGGTGACGGAAGTATAGTGCTTGTGCTTGATGCCGGCGAAATCATGAAGGGAGTGTAGGCTTTTGAATAACAGCGGAAGTGCGGTAACCTTTTATGTAAAGGATGATATTTATGCGTTCGATATGGCTTGCATTCGTGAGATAAACGCTCGTTCAGGCTTCACATTTGTACCTACTCTTCCTGACTGCATTTGCGGAGTGATAAATCTTATGGGCGAGGTTATTCCCGTGATAGATCTTTGTAAGCGCCTGAACTTAGGCGATGAGGATTACAGCGAGCGCAGCTGCCTTTTGGTGATATCAAACGGCGATGACACGGCGGCGATAAGGGTTCGTGAGGTTATAACAAGCATAACCTATACCGAGGGCGAGGATTTTATGCCCATGCCCGAAAAGGGAATTTACAGCGGAATAATTACAGACGAAAAGGGAAAGAGAATAACTCTGCTTGATGCTGAGCAGATTCTTGACATAAAGGGATAGTGGTGAACTATGGACAGCTATGAAGGCGGATACAACTTCAGCGAGTTTTTCGGCAGAAGCCTGGGAAGCATGAGTGAAAAAGAGTTTTCACAGCTTGCCGAGTTTATAAAGAGCAACTATGGGCTAAACCTTGAAGGACGCAAGGCTATGGTTGAGAGCAGGCTTTATAACTACGTAATAGACCGAGGATTTGAGTCTTTTTCTGAGTATTTAAAGACCGTTTATGACTCAAGCGGTGAGGCGGCAAATATTATAAACCGTCTTACGACAAATTACACCTACTTCTATCGTGAGCGTGAGCATTTTGAGCATTTTACAAATGTGTTTCTGCCTGAGATGAAGAGAACGATTTCTGACGGTGAGCTTTGCGTATGGAGTGCCGGATGCTCATTTGGAAATGAGGCTTATACCTTTGCGGCTTGTATGGAGGAGTTTTTTGGCTCGTCCGGTCTTTCTGGTGACGATTGGGATAGGCGCATTTTGGCTACCGATATTTCGCGAAATGCTCTTGTTGCGGCAAGGCGTGGAGTTTACTCAAAGACCGCCATGCAGGATATGCCAAAGCGCTGGGTTGACAAGTATTTTACCGAGCAAAACGGAGTTTATAAGGTGGGCGAGCGCTTGCGTTCGCAGGTGGTGTTTAGGTATCACAATCTAATGGAGCCCATCACCTTTAAGCGTAAATTTCATCTTATAATCTGTCGTAATGTTATGATATATTTTGATAATCAAACAAAGTCGCAGCTGATAAAACGCTTTTATGACGCTACAGAAAAGGGCGGATATCTGTATATAGGTCATGCTGAAGCGGTACCTAATGATTGCCCGTATGTGCGTGAGCGTGCTGCGGTTTATCGCAAGCTTTGAGGAGGACGAGATGACAAAGAAGATACTTATAGCCGAAAGCTCAGGAGTCTTTTGTGCGCTTGTCGAGAAGATTTTGCAAAGCTGCGATGGGTTTGCTCCATGTGGCAGGGCGAGTGATGTCTACCAGGCGGCGGCGATGGTTCAAAAGCATTCTCCTGACCTCGTGATTTTAGCATCACGCTTAGGCGGCATGGACACGGTCAAGTTTTTACAGCAGCTCATTCCGCAATATCCTGTACCGGTGATTGTCTGTGCCGACAACCGTTCACGAGCCTCAGCCTCGCTTTGTGCAGGAGCGGCAGATTACATAGTAAAGCCCAAAAGCAACACCGCCTATGATCTGTTTAAGCAGCAGCTTATAGCCTCGATAAAAAATGCGGCAAATCTGCGACAGGTGGTTTGTGAGGGCATGGTGTATCCGCTGAGGGAGACACCTGCCCAAAAGCGTTCGGACGACAGGCTTATTCTTATCGGCGGAAGTGCGGGAAGTACTCAGGCTTTACCAATAATACTAAGCAGCTTTACACCTGATATGCCCTCTACTGCGGTTACGCTTCATATGCCTGAGGGCTACACTAAGATGTACGCTGTCACAACAAATCGCAGCGTGCCGATTAGAGTAGCCGAGGCAGTAGATCTAATGCCGCTTAATGTGGGTACAGCTGTACTTGCACAGGGCGCAAAGCACATGATGCTCTCACGTGGCGAGGATGGATTTTGCGTCAATCTCGGAGGAAGTGAGCGTGTTTCAGGGCATTGCCCTTCGGTAGATGTGCTCTTTCATTCGGCGGTGAGCCTTAATCCCAAACGCACCATAGCGGTGCTTCTGACGGGAATGGGAACAGATGGCGCAAGGGGATTGCTTGAGCTAAGAAGGGCAGGCGCCTACACAATTGGACAGGACGAAAAAAGCTCGCTTGTATACGGTATGCCTAAGGCGGCGTATGACATGGGTGCGGTATGTAAGCAGTGCGCACTTCAAGATATTGCAAGCGAGATTAAATTAAAGCTTAAGGAGTGGGGTGATTAGATGGCTGATGTAGAGCTAAGGAGCTACATGCTTTTTAAGACGGCAGGAGTTGACTTTGCCTGCGACTTTGACAGCATCATACGAATCGATGCTGCATCGAGCGCTGATATAACCCCCGCTCCGTCATTTCCCGACTATATGAGCGGCACGGTGGTGCTTGACGGCGAGGTCGTTCCCGTGGTAGATACTGCCAAACGCTTCGGACTCGGAAGCCTTCAAAAGGGATCTCACAGCTGCTTTATACTCGCACGCCTTGAGGACAGCGAGCTTAAAAAAAGCTACGATAAGCTTGCCGCCTGGGTGGACGAGATAAACGGTTCTGCAAAGGTATCAAGCATAAGCCCTCCGCCTGCGCTAAATGATGAAAGCTTTAGCGAGTATGTGGCAGGCACCTTTCTTTATGAGGATAGAACCTACTACGTAATAACGCCCGAAAAGCTGGCGTGGAAATAGCACAAAATAGGAGTACAGCAGTTTGCTTGCTGTACTCCTATTGTTTTTAATACTCCACCCTCTCGACAGTATATCCATCCGCTTCAAGCAGTGCGATAATCCCCTCATCGCCTACAAAGTGCGATAGTCCGACAATAAACAGCGTCTTTTGACCCTCGTCAATCATCCTCTCGGCTCGCTCTACCATTCGTCTGTTGCGCTCTATTACAAAAAGCTCATAGTATTCCTCTCGTGCTTCAAGCTGCTCCTCGGTGTAGTCCTCGCTGTAGCTGTAGGTGTACTCCTCAAACGCTTCGAGATCTCCCGTTCTCCACGCCTCATGCTGCTCGTCAATGTGCTTTAGCGTTTGCTCCTCATCTGCGGTGCAGGTCTCGTATATCAGCAGATCTAGCACATTATCCGGCATATCGCAGTAGACGTTCACCTTCTCCTCAAGCGTTTCAATCGAGTAAATCTCCTTGCCCTCAATGTTTGTCGACAGCTGAAGCACACGGTCGAGCCCGATTGTTGCGCTGTATTCGCCGACGGTTTCAGAGCTCTCCTCAAGCGACTCGTACGCCGCCCAGGGCATCAGGTCGTCAAGGTGATTCATATCCAAGCCGTTTTCATCAGCGTAATCACAGAGCGCACTGTATGTCTCCTCCGATAAGTGGTTAGCGAGCGTGTCGCCTTCCTCACAGGTGTAGGAACCATGCACCTCTACATCTGAGATTATCCCTGCCGAATCAACGTTGTTTATCTCGACAGCAATAACGTCCGCCTGCTCAAACGCCTCCTTAAAGATGTCGGGAAGCGGGTAGTCCTCCTCCTTAAGTGCGTGCATACTCCCCGTCATGTATATCGAATTGCCCTCGTCATCGCTGACAAGCCATATTGCGGGAGATATATCCGCACACTCCTCACCCTCGTCGGCAAACACCTCAACCTCAGGCGAGGTGGTGTTCTTTTTTATGACGAATATCGAATCATTCTCGCTGTCAAATCCTCTGTTAGCGGCGAGATCTATCAGCAATCTCGCTATGACGGCAAGCAGTATTAGCAAAGCCCCGACAATCACAGCATTTCTTCTCATAGAACCTCCGTAAAAGAAAAAGCTCCGTGTGCGTCACGGAGCTTTAGTTTCCCAAAAATTATCGATTGGATAATCACGAATAGGTTGAATACTTGTAAGCAGCTGTGCTTAGGCAAATTGTTGAAGATGATACAGCATTCCATGTATCCCACTCGATAGCATCAGGATACTCACCAACCATCTCATCACTTTCGGTCTTAGCCCAGAATACTACATAGGAATCCTGACCATTAATGGTCTCAGCCGTTACCTTGAAGCATCCAGCCTCGTCACCGTTCTCAGCGAGAACCTGAGCAACCTTCTTAGCACCCTTATCACTGATAGAAGCAGCGTTAGCAGCCTTATAAACAGTGTTCTTCTTGATTGCGTAGTCGCTTGCGGTAGTAGCAGTAGTAAGAACAGCACTCTTAGCGAAACCATTGGTTTCAGCGTCAGCCATGATCTCTGCTACAGCGTTGTAAGCGGTCTTTGCGTTTGAGTTTGCGGTCTTTAGTCTGGACTTCTTAACATAGTTAAGCATTGAAGGAACTAGAATAGCTGCCAAAACGCCGATGATGGCAATAACTACAACTAGCTCAACCAGAGTAAAACCTTTCTGTGACTTCTTCATAGAAAAATCCCTCCATAAATTTAAATATAGTGTGTTTATAAAGACTTGAGATTTCTGAGAATGTCACTTTTGCGCAAAACTCCACGCTTTTCTCACCCTTGCCAAATTCTTGAGGTCAAGATTAGGTCCAGTTTTTGAATTTGTATAAATCTGGATGTTCGGTTTATTCCTCCTCCTTGTTCATGTCGGTGGGCACTCCTACAATGCTTACAAACGCATCACAAGCTACCTCGTCCGCAGTTTTTAGCGCGTGCGAGTATATATTTATCGTTGTCGAGGTTGAGGCGTGTCCTAATCGCTTCGATACCGTCACAATGTCCACACCGTCATTTATCAGCAGACTAGCCGCCGTGTGCCTGAATTCGTGCGGATTTATATGCTCAAAACCGTTCCTCTTGCAAAAGCTTGTCAGCCACCTGTTGTATCTGTCGGGATTCATCATTCCGCCAAGGTTATTGCTTTCGTTTATAAATATCCACCCCTCATCGTGGTATTCATCTCCCTTAGCCTCTATTAGCTTGTCCTGTGCCTTCTTGTACTCCCTTAATAGGTCAATTAGGTATTGCGGAAGCGCCAAAAGCCTTTCCGAGCTTTGCGTTTTCGGTGTCGTAGCTATCGTTTGTCCGCCCGCTCTCGTCACATTCCTCTCAATAGTCGCTATTCGCCTATCGAAGTCTATATCCGTCCATTTTAAGCCCATAATCTCCCCACGCCTTGCGCCTGTGTAGATTAGCATCATCGTGAGCGTTTTAAACATTATTTCCTCGTCCTCAAGCGCGCGTATAACCGCCTGAAGCTCGTCCTTTTCAAGCGTTTTTGCCGCCGTCCTCTGCCTTTTCGGCACCACCGCTCTGCGCGCCGGATTTTTCTCTATCTCCTCATCGGTAACAGCCTGCTCAAGTATTCCGTTTATAAACACATGAAATGTCTTTATCGTACTCGCCGCAATCCCTTCATCAAAAAGCTTAGCATAAAAATCCGTGAGTATCTTAGGTGTTATCTCCGTTAGCTTTAGATTTCCTATTTCCTTGTTTATATGCTGCAGCCAAAAGTCATAGTTTATTATCGTCGTCTTCTTAAGTCCCTTCATTCCCTTGAGCCTAATGTAATACTCCCCGTAATTTGCAAAGGTTTTTGAGCGGTCATAATTCGTTTCACGCATCTCGCATTCCCTGTCAAATTCAACCGCCAAGCGCTTAAGCTCCCTTTCCCTTTCGCGCTTGCTCAGTCCTTCGGGAATATACACCGTTTTCGTATACGGATTGACACCCTCACCACGATAATACCTTAGCCTATATGATATTATCTTACCCTTCTTGTTCTTCCTAGCAGATATGCTTGACATTCTATTAGCATCCTTTCGTTTAATATTAAATCGCGCCAAAAGCCATTGATAACCACGCTCATCAAATATCACTTTTTAGCACAAATTTCAAATATCTTAAAGCGGAGCGAAGCGAGATATGCTTGTTGTACGAACTTGTTCGTACCAATCTCATGAGCTGACAGCCGCCTTTGCTAAAGCACGGCAACAAGCAAGCATTAGGAGCCGTCAGGCTCCGCTGGATTTCAGTGGGGTGCGGGTGTCCAGTGGACACCTCTGCGAAGCAGAAGCACCGACCGAACCGACAGGTGAGAAATTAGTTTTACCCCCCCACTGAAAGACAGGATGAACCTCCACCTAAGAGGTGGGGGTCATCATGCTTGAATTATATCACTCTTCAATAAATTTGTCAAACATTCTTCCTCACTCGCTGTCAAATTGCCACATCCTGTAAAAAATCGAGGTCCAGTTGAGGTCCAGAAAATCACCTCAAAGCGCTTCTAAATTTTTTCTAAACATTTTGTAAAAAATAATCACCACCGGGCTATTTTTGACCTGATGGTGATGCTTTTCTATTTTTTTCTAATATATCTCGTCGCCCTTCCCTTGCCAACTCGTATTATAGCGTCGCTTTTAACCATAGCTCCTAACACAGCTTCAACAGTTGTAGGACTGACATCGGGGAGGATATCGCATATTTCAGATTTTGATATAGGCGTTAGGCTATTAAGAACCGTCGCTTCTATACGTGCCTTTTTGGTTATTTTTCTGCCATTTACAACCGCAAAGCGCTTGTCCAGCTCCTTGTAGCACATATACAGCGTTGATAAAAAGCTTTCCATAAAAGGGAAATAGCTGCTCTCATTCCTGCTCCATCCCACAGAGGACTGCTTAAGCGAATCATAATAGTATCCCTTATATTTATTAATCTGCTCCTCAAAGGATATATATTTACCCACATCAAAACCTAGCTTGTATAAAAGCAACAGCGATAATAGGCGTGACATTCTGCCATTACCGTCACGAAATGGATGTATACACAAAAAATCCAAAATGACACATGGAATTAAAAGCAGCTGGTTTATGCTCGAATTGCCTCGCGCATCCATAAAAGCAAGCTCTAGCTGCTCCATAGCCCTCGGAGTCTCAGCAGCCGATGTTGGACGAAATCGTATACCTCTGTTTCCGTCCGCGTCAATTTCTATGATTAAATTATCATCCGTCTTGTACCTTCCGCCATACTCATAATCTGTAAATGACATCATTATTTCATGTAAGCGTAATATGTCACTCTGATTAAAATCAATATGCTCATAGCCTAAATGAATCTCGTTAAGTGCATCTCTGTACCCTGCGATTTCAGCCTCGTTGTGATTAAGCGGAGAGCTGTCTTGATTGACAATAGCCACAATGCGCTCATCACTTGTAACAATGCCCTCAATCTCATTAGAGCTTTTTACCGACTGTATTTTTGCAACCGCCTCCAGCTCACTGAAAATCTTTGCGTAATCCTCCTTGCGCACACCCGCCATTGTTTTTAACGAATAAATATTAGATGTAAGATTAAGCAGATTTGACGGCAACAAGCCGTTATCCAAAAAGGAGTAATCAAATTTTCTCATATCATCTCGTCCTTTCTGCATATTATTATACCACAAAATATGCAGAAAATCAAGTGTAAATGCGAATCATATGCATATTTAATAAAAACATAACTACTCTAAAGCTACCCTTAGCACAAAAAAAGATGGACACGATTTTCTCGTATCCATCTTAGCTTTCTTTGGTGCGGCAAACGGGACTTGAACCCGTACGTCGTTGACACACGCCCCTCAAACGTGCCTGTCTGCCTATTCCAGCACTGCCGCATATTCAAGCAACCTTATCAACGTTGCTCAAATATTATATCATATATTCCGACTCCTGTCAAGCATCTCACCATAAATAGATATTTTTTTACACTTTATACATAGTTAATTCACGATTGTCATACGCCAGTGATTGTTCCACGTGGAACAATTGTTCTAATATCACAAGCCACTACCGCAAATACTTCCTCAAAACCTCAAGCGTACCCTCCTTGTCAAGCACCGTCCCGTTTTTACAGATGTACTCAAAGTAGTCGGTAAAGCACTTAATAAGTCCCGGCTCGGTGATGTTTAGGTGTATAATCCTCTCCCCAAGCAGCAGAAAAAGCACCACATACTCATCCGATGCATTCACCTCGAAATGAATGCTTCTCATCGGCATATCGTTCACTAACACCCTAAAGTCCACGGTGCCTTTTTCTACCATATCAATCATGCTCCGGAGCACTTGCTGTCGCACCTCTTCGGTTGGCACGCTGTAAAAGCTCTCTGGGTAGCTCGCTACAAAGCCGTTGTCTATAAAGTCCTTAAGACCTGCCTCGTAGAAAATATCACAAGGCTTGCACACGAGAAATCTCTTAGCTTCGTCTACAGCATATTTAAGGTAAATCGCTCTTTCGTTTTCGGGGATCTTGACGTGCTTCATGAAGAGGTCGGGCGGTGTTACTGCTGAGATGCAGGGCTGATAGCCATACTCAAAGCGGCATCCACCCTTGCCGGCGTTTAGTGATGGCAGCTCGGCGAAGCTTTTTGGTCGGGTGAATAGGCGCTGGCATCTGCCCTTGATGCGCTCAGAACACTTCTTGTAAAATGATACCGTATCAGGATTTGAATGGATGATGCCCGACTCATACTCGTTATCACAGGTTATTGCGTATTTATCAGTAATAATGCAGTAGGGCAACAGGCTATTTGAATTGATGTGTGCCGAAATATTATCGTAATAATAAAGAGGGGCATAGCTGTCAATATTTATAGCAATCTGATATGTAAGCCTTAAAATTTCAAGATTATTCTCGTTTGCCGCGTCTGCGCGATAGTTGTTATCAACACAAAATATGTGGTCTATGGCTTTTTGATTCTCATTTCCCAGGCACGAAAACAAAATCATATTAAGGCTTTCTGACGGCTGGGCGATTATGGTAATTTCAGACTCTTTATCTACAGCCGCGCAAAGCGCCTGCTCTATATACTCTAAAAGCTCAATTTTGTTATTTACTGTCAGCAAATCGCTGTCTATATCCGGTTCTACAAGCTTAACCTTTTTTGCTGTGTGAAAATTAGCAGTTTCGCTAATCTGTTCTAAAAATTGAGCGACCTTATTGCGCCTACGATAGGTTGCCTCGCCCATTACGCTAATCTTATATTTGCTTATAAATTCCTCCATCTCATCAGATGTAAGCATAAGCTTTTGTCCGATTTCACGAGCCTCATCAACGTTTTTTAGCTTTCTGTCACCGGAAATAATATGCTGTAGTGTTGTGCGATTCATACCTAAATATTCTGATGCAGATTTAACGCTCATTCCTGAGCGCCTAATATATTCCTCAAGGCTGCGTCCAAATTCCAACATGGTATACCCCTCCTTGTACAGTCATATTATACCACAATTTATTGTTATTTGTCAATATCCTGCGCTGTTTTAATTTTATTTTTTAGTAAATCACAAAAAATTAAAAATTTCCCTATTGACAAAGGGACGAAACAGTGCTATACTATAATAGTATCATGCGGGTGTGGCGGAATTGGCAGACGCGATAGATTTAGGTTCTATTGGCAACACCGTGCAGGTTCAAGTCCTGTCACCCGCACCATATTTTTACCCCGAAACGTGTTTTTGCGTTTCGGGGTTTTACTTTCGCAGATTTTTTTAGATGACAAGCCTCCTTTTTTGTGCTATGATAGATTTACAGTCAAGCTGCAAGAGATAATTAGGCAGCGAGACTTTATTCTGATGTAGGATTCGTACGCAAAAGCTAATAATAAATGGAGGTAACTATCATGACAACAGAAAAAATGACAATTCACGAAGCACTTTGTGAGCTAAAGCTGCTCGATAAGAGAATTGAGGACAAGCTAAATTCTGCTCAGTTTGTACTGCCTAACAAGCACTCAAACGAGAAGATTGATGGCAAGACCATCAAGGAGGTAAAGGATAACATCAAGGCTGATTACACGAGCATATCGGGGCTTATCAAGCGCAGAAATGCAATTAAGCAGGCGGTTATCAGAAGTAACGCTGAAACGAAGATAACTATTGCTGACAAGACCATGAGTGTGGCAGAGGCAATTGACTACAAGAATGTTGGAGTAGAATACATAAGCAATTTAGCATCAACTCTTCAAAAGCAGCTCAATAGAACCTCATCATATGCAGCTTCTGAAAATGATGATCTTAATGATCGAGCGGATGAATATGTTATTAGACTATTTGGTGGCAAGGAAAAGGATGTCAACGCAGAAACCATTCGCAAGGCGAAGGAGGATTATATCAACGCTAATACAATTGATGTAATTGATGCAATCAATGCGAAGAACAAAATCAAGGAGCTTTCAGAAGAGGTTGATGGTTTTAACTCAAAGATTGATTCTGCTCTTAGCGTGTCGAACGCTTTGACTACAATTGATGTTTGCTATTGATTGCTGATGGGGCTTGAGAGCAATGTGATTTTATAGGGCTCTCAGGCATTAAAATTAAAAGATCGGATACCGAAAACCTATAATTAAGATTCGTTTAAATCTTACGTTAACAGATTTGCTCTAATACAATGATTTTCTTATTGGAAGAAAATAATCAGGTACCGCTCACAAAAAGTGTTTTTGAACAATACTTATGGGAGCTAAAAGCTAAAGCCTTAAAGGTCAAATCTTAAACGTAAACGCTTAAAGCTTAATATAGATTGCCGATTCGAGATGACGGCGATCGCATATAAGGATAAAATGCTAAAGCTAAATGTTAAAAGCTAGACAAAATCCATGAGTAATGGTTATAAGAGCTAATCTTATTATCTTAAGGTAATCCACATGGCTGGTATTCGATCATATAACCACTGTTAGTTCAATTGGCAGAACCTCACACGTATACACGTGATGACTAAATGCAAGTTCGAATCTTGCACGGTGGTCTTAAATGCCGCTGCTTTAATAGGCAGCGGTATTTTTTTAAAAGCGCTTGCTTAAAAGCATCTGCTGAGCCTTAACACGCTTGGCAATATCGTCAGCTATGCGGCTTGTCGTCATGCTGCTAATATCAAGCTCCTCGGTTAAAAAGTCGCTTGGATTTACATCCTTAGGGTTTAAAACTCTTATGACGCCTCCGAAGCTTAGCAGGCGAATTAAAATTTCGGATTCATCATCAGTCGGATATATAAGCATAACGCTGCAGCTATCAGTTTCAGCATTATAGACGGTGCGCTTTTCGAACGGAGCGAATTCTACCATAAAGCGCTCGATGCCGTTTCTGTCGTGTGTCACCTCAAGATAAACGTACGAGCGTTTGTCGCTTAACGAGATATCAGGCTCGGATGTGCAGGAGAAGCTGCTTAGACTAACACTCTTGATTCTGCTCAGGTTCATGCGTATGCAGGAATCGAAGCTATACGCCTTATTGTCGCTAATGTATGCTCTTGAGCAAATAAGCCTGAGCCTGTCGTTTTTGTCGGAATATTCAAATCTTAGCGGCAGATATTCGGCGCTAATGACATTGCCCTTAGCGGAGGTGTAGTCGATATGAACCAGGCTTTTAGCCTTGATGGCGGAAAGAAGCAGACGAAAGCTGCTGCGGTAGCTCTCACTTTCGTAGCAATCTCCATCCGAAAATTTATCAAAACAAAAAAAGGTGTCATCGCTATAGAGCGGCTCGACATCCTCAAGCAGGTGGGTGAGCTTATCAAAGCCCTCGTCATCTAAAAAGAGCTTAATGCGGCTGTCTGAAAGCTTAGATTTAAGCCAGCGCTTTTGGAGGACTGTCATGGGTGTGGGAGTGCTTTTGACAAGGCTTTTATATTCGCCATCTGCACCTGATTTGAGAAGTCCCCATTCGGATTTGCCCTCGCTGTTTGGGATGATGGATGAGGGGATATATAGTATAGAATCACGAAAGGCGTTTTCCTCGGTGATTTTATTTATCTGCTTGCGTGTAAGGGTGTCGCTGCCTAGAATTTTTCTTACTGTGCGAAAATAGGCGCCGTAAATCTCACTGAAAAAGCTAGGGGAGGTGTTCTTTTTTGATTTCTTCATTTTTATCACCGTACATTTTAAACATTTGTGTAATGTCATTCTCGAAGTCTTGAATCAGCTGAGGATTGTCGCATTCGATTTTTACGATTCTTCCGATAAAGCTCTTTACCCATTGCATTAGCTCTTTAGGGTCGTAGACCTGGGCTTCGTATTTATAGATGCCGTTTCCCTCAGGGGTTACGGTTCCGCAGCGCTTTTCACGCTCTAGGCGGGTGACTACGTATGGCTCTTTTTGCTCGTCGATGTAGAGGGTCATGGCAAAGTGTATAGGCTTTTGACCGCTGCTTGCGAAGGTCACTCCGAAAACGCTTTTGCCCTCGTGCGCTAGGCGCTCACGGTAAGCGTTACAGCTTTTACATGGATCAGCTATTGTTACGCTTTTGATGCGATCTAGGCGATAGGCACTTAGCTTATCAAGAGAGGGGTAGTAGGCAATGAGGTATCTGCGTCCGGTCTGGGAGGAGGTGTAGATTTTAAGCGGTACGCAGTCGATGAGGCTTTCCTTGCCATTTCTGTCGGTATAGCTAAGGACAGCTGAGCAGTCCTCGTTTATACATTCTGTGAGCGAGAAGAGTATTTCGTCCTCAAGTGCATAGACTAAATAGCTGTGCTTAAAGCGAAAGATGTCGTTTTTTTGATCTGCGTCCTTGAGCATGCTGTCGCCAAGCTCGCCGAAGGGAGCAAGGCTTGAGAAAAGCTTGACAGAATCGGCAAGTCCGTCGATTTCATCGAATAGTTCACGAGCGGAGGGCGAGGAGAGGTAATAAAGATATGGAGTCTTTGATGTGTCGCGCTCAAGCAGTCCCTCACGCACATATTCATCAAGCTTGATTTTAACCGTTTGAGAATCAATGTAGTCGTCATCGTCAAGATAGCTGCATAGCCTCTCTGAAATCTGTGGCACGCTTAAATGCTCTTTAGCGCTTAGGATATCAAGTATAAAAAAGTGAAGCTTGATATCACGGTTATTAAAGCCACAGTTATAGAAAGCGTTATAAAAGGGATTTTCGTACACCTGTGCGCTGTCTACGCTTATAAAAACACGCTTGCGCTTATCGCTGCCGACCTTAGCTCCGACATATCCATCGAGAAAGCTTTCGATACGGTGCTTTTCGTCACTTGACGTGCGTCCACTTTTAACGCCTATGTCGCTGCCTGTTCGAAATCCGTAGATGAAAAATTCACGCAAATAGTCTCGCATTTTGCTAAAGTGCGCCACGACCTCTCTATATTCTCCCAATGCCTATTCCTCCCTTCGAGATGGTTATACTATTTAAAGCGGAGCGAAGCCTTGCATCTATTATAACAGATTTTTCGAGGTTTTGCAAGACGAATAGATATTCCAGGTATTTGTGCATTTGTCACATTTAATCGGTTAATAAAGAGCGCTAATTTGTCTATTTTCTCCTATTGAAAAAAGGGTCAGGGTATGATATAATTTATATAGTTAGCATAGGCTAACTAAAACACATGAAGGAGAATTAATATGTTTATTGAAATTAGTGGGCTTAAAAAGCATTACGGAGAGGGCGAGAGCAGAATCGATGTGCTTCGTGGCATTGATTTTTCTCTTGACAAGGGTGAGTTTTGTGTGCTACTAGGACCTTCAGGAAGCGGTAAATCTACGCTTTTGAATATACTGGGCGGTATTGACAGCGCAAATGACGGCGAAATCACCATCGATGGGCAACGAACTAAGGAGATGAACGAAAAGGCTCTAACACGCTATCGCAGAAGACATTTGGGGTATGTTTTTCAGCAGTACAATTTGATTCCGAATCTTAACATAAAGGAGAACGTTGAAACGGGAGCATATCTAAGTGAAAATCCGCTTGATGTTGACGAGATTTTAAAGACACTTGGAATTTACGAGCAGCGTCACAAGCTTCCGAATCAGCTTTCGGGAGGTCAGCAGCAGCGTGCCTCTATTGGACGTGCTATTGTTAAAAATCCCGATATACTTCTTTGTGACGAGCCGACAGGTGCGCTTGACTACAAGACATCAAAGGAAATTTTAGCGCTTATTGAGTCAGTCAATAGACAATATAAAACCACAGTTGTGATGGTGACACATAACGAAGCTATAAAGAACATGGCGGACAGAGTGATAAAGCTGCGTGATGGAATGGTTAAAAGCGACAAGAAAATAACGGACAAAATCCCTGCTGCGGATTTGGAATGGTAGGCTGACATGAATCCACTTAACAGAAGAATTTTAAGAAGCCTGTGTGATGATGCGGGAAAGTATATCGTCATTTTTATTTTCATGGTGCTGGTAGTGAGCGTTATTTCGGGATTTTTGATTTCTGACAACAGCTGCCATGCGACCTTTGAAGAAGGAATGGTTAAGCAAAATGTAGAGGACGGACATCTTACCTTTAATGTGCTGCCTGATGAGGAGCTTATTGAGGAGATTGAGCAGAAGGGAGATGTGGCGCTTCATGAGCTGTACTATTTTGATGAGGATTTAGAGGGCAGCAACAAAACTGTTAGAGTATACAGCACTGAGCGTGATGTGAATCTTATTGACCTGATGAGCGGTGAAATGCCAACAGAGGCTGACGAGATTGCTATCGACAGAATGTTTGCACAAAACAATGAGATCAAGATAGGAGATACCATTATATTAAAGGACACAGAGCTTAAGGTGACTGGACTTGTGGCATTCCCTGATTATGGTGCGTTGTTTGAAAGCAACTCAGATGCTATGTTTGATGCGCTAAGCTTTTGTGTAGGTGCTATGAGCGTGGAGGGCTTTGAAGCCTTTGATACGGTAAATTTATCCTACAACTACGCCTGGACATACCCTCAAGCAGTGGACTGGGAGGATTCACAAAGGGCTAATGAGCTATCAAACGACTTTATCGAGGTGCTGGAGGAGGTTATCAAGGATTACGATATATCGCTTTTGACAGAGGGGAAAACGGCTGATGAGCTGGTTGAGCTAAGCGACTATCTTCCGAGATACCTAAATCAAGCGATAATGTACGCGGGCGAGGATATGGGCTCTGACAAAGCATTCACGCTAATACTCGACTATATTGTAACTATTATACTGGCATTTGTTTTTGCTGTGACTGCAAGCAGCACCATAAACTCAGAATCGGGTGTTATTGGAACGCTAAGAGCGCTCGGCTACACAAAGCGTGAGATTATAGTACACTACATGGCGCTTCCCATAATGGTGAGCCTGGTTGCGGCGGTTATAGGAAACATTTTAGGCTACACGGTTTTGGAGGATGTTTTTGTAGCATTTTACTACAACAGCTACAGTTTGGCGAGCTATAAGACTCTTTTCAATCTTGATGCTTTTGTTTTGACGACTGTAATTCCGCTGATAATAATGTTTGCCGTAAATTTCCTTATACTAATAAGAAAG
Organism: Ruminococcus sp.; assembly: GCA_021199375.1. Lineage (GTDB taxonomy): Bacteria > Bacillota > Clostridia > Oscillospirales > Ruminococcaceae > YE71. The sequence goes on from JAJQIB010000005.1 coordinate 40,179, forward strand.
CTAAGGCTATCTCCGCTTAGATTTTTACGCCATGACCTAACCAGACACAGAAACAAAAAGGCTTTAAGGCTAAATACTAAAATACCGTTTATACAGAGATTTAGACTGAGAATAATACTTCAAAGCCTATCAAACTATCTGATTTTATTCTTTGGAGTGTTTATTGGCGGAACGCTTATGGTGTTTGGAGATTTCTTTAGTCCAATGTTTGACGAGTACAAGGAAATGATTATAGAGGACAGGATTTGCGATTATCAGTATGTTTTAAAACGTGAGGCTGAAGCAGAAAGCGAACAGGCTGAAAAATACTGTGTTACATCGCTCAACACGACGGATGAAAGATATAAAGAGGACAGCGTTTCGGTTATTGCACCTGAGGAGGAGAGCAAATATATAACTGCAAGCCTTGTTGAGGGTGAAGCGGTGATTTCAAGCTCGATTGCGGAAAAATATACGCTTGAGGAGGGCGATGAGATTACGCTCAAGGACGAGTATGACGAGAACAAGCAGTATACATTTAAAATAGGCGGCGTATACGACTATGTGAGCTCGATGGCGATATTTATAACACAGGAGGACTTCTGTGAGAGGTTTGATGAAGAGGAAGGGTGCTTCAATGGGTACTTTAGCGATGAGGAGCTTGATGATATTGCTGATGAGGATATAGCTAAGGTTATAACTGTTACAGATCTAACCAAGCTATCGGATCAGATGATTGTTTCGATGGGAAGTGCTATGAATATATTCAAGTATTTTGGAATAGTCTTGTTTATCGTTTTGATGTTTATACTTATCAAGCAGATTATAGAGAAAAATGTGATGAGCATATCAATGAGCAAAATTTTAGGCTATTCAAATGGTGAGATCGGCGGATTATATGTAGCTGCTTCATCGGTTATGGTTGTGCTGTCGCTGTTAATTTCTATACCTTTAATAAATAGGGTGCTAAGGATTATGATGACAAGCTACATCTACACCTCGATAACGGGGTACCTGCCGTTTATTGTTGGTACAGATTGCTATATGAGACTGGTAATTGCTGGCTTGATTTGCTACATCGTTGTCGCTGCTTATTTGATGAGAAGGATAAGCAAAATACCGAAGAGCGATGCTCTTAAGAATGTAGAGTAGAAATTGTCAGAGATTTTCAGCGAATTTACAAATGCTTCCTTAACAATTTCAGCGTATTTTATATCGAAGGGGCAAATATGAACGGATAATTTGTAGAAAGCTACAAAATTATAAAAAAGGTATTGACTTTTTATTCAATTTGGTATATAATATACACAATGACTTACATGAGCTGAGCATATTATGAAAAATGATTTACCAGGGCTTGCTGCTGCGAATGTGTTCATATTTTGTTTAGATTGTGCAAAAATCAGGGGCCGTTTTAGTGCATTTATACAAAAATATTTTTTTTTGTGAAAAGTTATTGACAAACTGCATAGAATGCGCTATAATGAAATTGTCAAAAGGAAAGGGTTAGACGATACAATCCACCTGATTTTGACAAATATTTTAGGAAGCAACTTGAGAATATATCTCAAGTCTTTATAAACAACTATATTTTAAATTTATGGAGGGATTTTTCTATGAAGAAGTCACAGAAAGGTTTTACTCTGGTTGAGCTAGTTGTAGTTATTGCCATCATCGGCGTTTTGGCAGCTATTCTAGTTCCTTCAATGCTTGGCTATGTTGCTAAGTCCAGACTAAAATCTGCAAACTCAAACGCAAAGACTGCTTACAACGCTGTAGCAGAATTTATCGCTGACGAAGAAACCAAGGGTTCAGTTGAAGCTTCGATTCTGTCTAATGCTGCAGGTAGCTTTGATGCTGCAACATCTGGCTCAACAGGTACCGTTCAGTATGTTGTTTACAACGCATTGTCCGATAATGGTGATGAGGCTGGATATGTATATGTAATTTATCCTGCTACACTAAACAATGGCAAGACTGATACATGGGTTGTACAGTGGTGTAAGACTGATGGTGGCACAGGTGCTGTAATTGGTCAGTATCCGGACGCTGTTGATTATGATCAGTGGAACGAGAACGGCAAGGATGCAGTTTGGGGCACTTATTACCAGCCACAGTGATATCTGCTGTTAATTGAAACATTGACTAACAAAAAGACCTCGCAAATTTGCGAGGTCTTTGTTTTTTACTCAGACGGAGTAGTTGCAGTAAATGATGATCCAGGAGCAACGTCAGAACCAAATGTTGTAGAATCATCAAAATTATCCCAATCATACTGTTCAGGATACTGACCAAATAGAGTATCATCAGCTGTCTTTGCCCACTGAACAAAGAAAGAACTAGAACCATTGATTTTTGCAGCACCAATGTAAACCAGTCCAGCCTCATCACCATTGTCAGCTAATGCATCATAAACGACATCCTGAACACCAGAACCTGATGACTTCGCATCATAAGAACTACCTGCCATACCAGAAATCACTGATGCCTGTACGCTTCCCTGTGTTACCTCATCAGCAACATACTCAGCGATAGCATTGTAAGCGGTCTTTGCGTTTGAGTTTGCAGATTTTAGTCTGGACTTCTTAACATAGTTAAGCATTGAAGGAACTAGAATAGCTGCCAAAACGCCGATGATGGCAATAACTACAACTAGCTCAACCAGAGTAAAACCTTTCTGTGACTTCTTCATAGAAAAATCCCTCCATAAATTTAAAATATAGTTGTTTATAATGACTGCATGATGAAAAAAACACGCCAAAGGGTATTGAAAAAGAAAAAAAAGTGTGGTATAATAAAATCTGTAGCTATAGGATTTGAGTTAGGGGGTAGGCTTTTTGGGATTTTTGAATGCTGATGGAAAAAGCTTGATTGACAGCGATAAAATTGATATTATTCCCGAAAAAACCTGCTGCTTTACTGGACATCGCCCTAAGGATTTGCCTAACGGTGCTAGCTATCTGCTGCTGCGCACTAGGGTGCTTGAGCATGTCACAAGCCTTATTGCTGAGGGAATTGACACGTTTATTACAGGCATGGCGCCAGGCTTTGACCTTATGGCTGCCGATATTTTGATAAATGAGCCGTGTGTTAAGGGGCGGTGCAGAACCATCTGCGCTATTCCCTATCTAGGTCAGCTCGAACAGATGCATAGTCCGCGCGACAGAGCCTTGTATCAAGCGACAATAGCTAGCTCAGATTGCGTGGTGTGCTTTTTTAACACTCAGACAAAGGGCTGCTACAAGGTTAGAAACCAATTTATGGTAAACTACTCTGGCACAGTTATAGCCTACCTGCGAACCGATAAGCAGCACAGCGGCACAATGCAAACCGTGAATATGGCAAAAAGAGCGAATCGCAGGGTTATAATACTTGACGAAACTATTTTTGGATGAAGAAAGGCAAGGTATGAAAAATGGCAGCTTCTGCTAATAAAAAGAAAAAGAAGAAACGCTCGCAAGCACCTGTGGCACTGGTGTACTTTATCACACTGCTTATATTTCTGGGCGTTTTTGGAGTTATAGCATATCAGATAATCGATAGACTAACAAACACCGAGGAGGAAACGGTAGACTATTCCGACACCTATATAGACTCCTACAATACGCTTTACGCAAGAGTGAATAACTCAGGCGTGCTAAGCGATTTATCGGTGATTAGAGTGTGCCCCGAGCAGGGCAAGATTATAGTTATCCCGCTTTCAGCGCTTACCCTTACAGGCGATGGAACGACCTTCCGTGAGGTGTACGAGGAGGGCGGCATAAGACAGCTTCAAACTGCTGTAGATGAAACGCTTGTAATTTCGACCGATTACTACATGACGGTATCAAACCAGGCGTTTGAGGATATAGCCGACATAATCGGCGGCTTTGTCTACACCCCCGATGAGGAGCTGTATAAGCTTGCAGATGAGGACGAGAACGATATATCGCTGCGAGCAAACGAGTCGGTGACTCTTACAGGCAGACAGATCAGGCTAATTTGTCAGACGTCGGTTTTCTCAGAGGGCAGACAGAGCAATGTCGAGTTTTTGGGACTGGCGCTTACAAACCTCATAAACAACGCCTTCGATCAGGTAGATCTTACCACAAGCTGCCTCGATGTGTTCTATAACAAGCTAGTTGCAGGCGGAGCGACAAACCTCACCGAGAATGATTTTTCAGAGCTAAAGGTGTATCTAAAGTCGATGATAAACAACCAGGAGGAGCCCGCCGTAAGCATGATTCCTGAGGGCACCTGGAACGAGGATAACGATAAGTTTGAGCTCTCCACCGAGTTTAAGCAGGAGGTTTATGACGAGATGGAGGCTACAAAGAGCGAAGCGAAGAGTGAAAGCGCTGCTGCGGAATAAATTTTCAGTAAGTTAACAGAATATTCACAAACTGACGAGAAAATTTCCTTTTGCCTCTTGAAATTTGCCGCAAAAGGTGGTATAATAATATCAATACTTGAGAAAGGACCGATTGAAAAATCGGTCTTTTGATTTGTTTAACATGGTAATATGGTAACGATTGAAGGGAGTGAAGGAATGAACACGGTTGAAAGGGCAACAGAGCTTGCAGAGCCGCTTTGCGAAAGGCTTGGACTGTTTTTGTGGGACGTGCGCTTTGAAAAGGAGGGCGCAATGTGGTATCTGAGAATCTTCATCGACCGAGATGAGGGTGTGGATATGGACATATGCGAGCAGTTTTCAAGAGAGTACAACGAGCTGCTTGATGCAGAGGATTTCATCACACAAAACTATGTCTTTGAGGCAGGAAGTCCGGGACTTGGACGAAAGCTAACAAAGCGTGAGCATTTTGAGGTGTGCGCAGGTGACGAGGTACGAGTTACCCTCTACAGTGCTATAAATGGCGAAAAGAGCTTTGTGGGCTTGCTTGACGAGCCGAATGATAAAGGCTTTACCCTTGTAACGCAGTGCGACGATGAGGGGAATGCAACCGAAAGTATGACACTAACCTACAAAGAGTGCAGCTCGGTGAGATTAAATGATGACGCTTATTTAATGTAAATATAAACGAAAGGGCAGGATAAAAATGAACAGCGAAATTTTCGATGCGTTAGAGCTTATGGCTCAGGAAAACAGAATTGAGATGCAGGCATTGGTAGAAATTATCGAGCAGGGAATCTCAAAGGCAATTAAGCGCGACCATCCCGGATGTGACAACATCAGAGTGGAAATAAATCCCGAAACGCAGGTGTTTGAGATGGGAATACTCAAGCTTGTGGTGGATGACGAGCCGCTTGACGACAATAATGAAATAAACATAGACGAGGCAAGAACTATAGATCCCGATTGTCATGTAGGCGGTATGTGCCTTATACAGGTGCCTGCTGAAACCTTCGGAAGAGTTGCAGTTCAAAATGCAAAGCAGCAGATAAGACATGAGATGAAGAATCACGAAAGAGAGCGCCTTATTGCACAGTTTAAGGATAATCTTTATGAATGCCTTACCGCAAAGGTCGAGAAAATCGAGGGCAGAACGGGAAATGCAGTGCTAAGCTATGGCAAGAGCGAGCTGTATTTGGTTCGTCAAGAGCAGATTCCCGGAGAGGTGCTAAGACCCGGAGATCTGATAAAGATTTATGTTGTAGGAATTGCAAATCCCGAAAAGAAGCCTTCGCTTAAGATTTCACGTACGCACAAGGATTTAGTTAAGCGCTTGTTTGAAAACGAGGTTCCTGAAATCGCAGACGGCACGGTTGAGGTTAAGGCTATATCGAGAGTTGCGGGCTCACGCTCAAAGATGGCGGTTAAGAGCAATGACAAGAATGTAGATGCTATCGGAGCCTGCATAGGACCGAAAAAGTCGAGAATTACAGCAGTAGTACGTGAGCTAAATGGCGAGAAGATAGACATCATTCCCTACAGTGATGATCCAGAGGAGTTTATAGCCAGAGCGCTTGCTCCGGCGCAGGTAATGAAGGTTACAATAAATGAGATGAGTGAGAATCCAGCCTGCAGAGTTGTGGTTCCCGCAAATCAGCTTTCGCTTGCAATAGGAAACAAGGGACAGAATGCTCGCCTCGCGGCGGGACTTACCGGATATAAGATTGACATTATATCTGACCTTCAGGAGCAGGAGCTTTTACAGAGCCTTGATGAGGATGAAAGCGATCTTATAGCGGACGATGAGCCGATTGCCCAGGAGAGCGATGTGTAATGAAGCAGCAGCGGCAGAAGAAAATTCCGACACGGATGTGTCTTGGCTGCTCGCAGATGAAGCCTAAGCGTGAGATGATTCGTGTTGTAAAGCCTAAAGAGGGCGAGATTTCGATTGACCTTACGGGAAAGAAATCGGGACGCGGAGCATACATCTGTAAGGATGTCGAATGTTTTAACAAGGCTCGTAAGGCTCATAGGTTTGAAAAGGCATTTAGCTGTACGATAAGCGAGCAGGTTTATGATGAAATGGAGCGTGAACTAAAAAATGGGAGCGCAGAATAATAAGAGTGGACTAATAAGCATCTGTCGAAAGGCGGGAAGGCTTAAAAGCGGCATGGATATGGTAAAGGGCGCACTCGATTCGGGTGAGGCAAAGGAAGCATTTGTGACGAAGGATTTATCTGAAAAGTCACTCAAAGAGGTGCGATTTTGCTGTGCTAAAAACGAAGCTAGGGTGTTTATGCTCGACATGACCATGCAGCAGGTGGCGGATGCTATGGGTAAGAGAACGGGAATTTTGGCGGTGTGCGATTCAGGCTTTGCAAAGTCGATGAGGAAGGGCGCCGAGGAAATTTCGACGGACATAAGTGAATTTTACAGTGAGATATAAGGAGGCTGCCTATGAAGACGGTAAAATATAAGCTTTCGGAGCTTGCAAAGGATATTGGCGTAGCGTCAAATGACGTGATTGAGCTTTTAACAAGGCTTGATGGCGGTGAGGCTAAAAAGACCGGAGCAATGCTTACGAGTGATGAGGTAAATTATGTGCTTGAATACTACACTCAAAAGGCGGCAGCACCGAATTTTGATGAGTTTTTTGCAAACAATGTGAAGCCTGAGCCTAAAAAGCCAAAGGCAGACAAAAAGCCTAAGGAAAATGCTGACAAAAAGGCGAAGGAGGAGCAAAAGCCCAATCCTAAGTCGGAGAAGCCTAAGGCTGATGTAAAGCCCAAGGTTGAGGAAAAGCCAAAGGCTGAGGAGGCACCAAAGCTAGGAGCTAAGCCTAAAAAGGAAAAGCAAAAGGCGAAGGCAAAGCCTAAGGGCGAAAGACGTGCGCTTGTCGGAAAGAGCGAGGGAAATGACAAGGGCTACACTGTATCAAATGAGGGAGATAAGAAAAGCAGCTATCGCACCGTTGATACACGTGGAAGCTATGTTGAGCTTGATAAGTACAATGAGAAGTACGATAATATGGCAATCTCGAAGCAGGGCGGCGGCAAAAAGCGTGATAACTATACCAAAAAGCAGAAGATTACCCAGAAGTCGCAGCAGCATAAGAAGCAGCAGTTTTCACACAAGCGTGAAACCGAGGCTGAGAAGCTAAAGCGCCTAGAGCTTGAGCGTGCAAGAAAGCAGCAGCTTAAGGTTATGATCCCCGATGAAATCGTGGTATCTGAGCTTGCGAGCAGGCTAAAGGTTACGGCTACTGAGGTTGTAAAGAAGCTTATGGGGCTTGGCGTCATGGCGACACTAAACGAAACCATAGATTTTGATACCGCTGCACTTGTAGCTGAGGAGCTTGGAGCAAAGGTTGAAAAAGAGGTCATTGTAACTATAGAGGAGCGTCTTATTACAGATGAGGAGGATGCGCCCGAAAGCCTTAAGGAGCGCTGCCCTGTTGTAGTTGTAATGGGACACGTTGACCACGGTAAGACCTCAATACTTGACAGAATCAGAAATGCACATATAGCAGACGGTGAGGCTGGCGGAATTACTCAGCACATCGGTGCATATCAGGTGTACTATAATAATAGTAAAATAACATTCCTTGACACCCCAGGACATGAGGCGTTTACTGCTATGCGTGCAAGAGGTGCAGATATTACAGATATTGCAGTGCTTGTAGTTGCGGCAGATGATGGAATTATGCCTCAGACAATAGAGTCGATTAACCATGCAAAGGCTGCGGGCGTTCAGGTAATAGTTGCCATAAACAAGATGGATAAGGAAGGAGCAAATCCTGACAGAATTAAGCAGCAGCTTACAGAATACGACCTAGTTTGCGAGGATTGGGGCGGAGATGTTATATGTGTTCCCGTATCGGCTAAGACCGGTGAGGGAATTGACAATCTGCTAGAGAGCATACTTTTAGTAGCGGATGTAGCTGAGCTTAAGGCAAATCCCGACAAGCTTGCGAAGGGTGCGGTAATAGAGGCTCGCCTTGACAAGGGCAAGGGTCCTGTTGCTACGCTTTTGGTACAGGAGGGAACTCTTAAGAAGGGCGATGTAATAATTGCAGGTACGGCAGTCGGCAGAGTAAGAACCATGACTAATGACAAGGGACGCTCGATTGATAAGGCAGGTCCTTCAACGCCGGTTGAGATTACAGGACTTGCAGAGGTTCCCGGAGCAGGAGATCAGTTTAACGCCGTAGAGGACGAAAAGCTTGCAAGAGAGCTTGTTGAGCAGAGAAAGCAGCAGGCTAAGGAGGAGGTATTTAGTCACTACACTAAGGTAACGCTTGATAACCTATTCAGCCAGATTTCTGAAGGCGAAATGAAGGAGCTTCCAATTATCGTCAAGGCTGACGTTCAGGGCTCAGCTGAAGCGGTTAAGCAGTCGCTCGAAAAGCTGACAAATGACGAGGTAAGAGTAAAGGTTATACACAGCGCAGTTGGTGCGGTAAGCGAGTCGGATGTTATGCTTGCAAATGCATCAAACGCTATAATAGTAGGCTTTAACGTTCGTCCGGATCCTGTAGCTAAGGAGCAGGCGGAGCGTGACGGAGTTGACATTCGTCTGTACAGAATTATATATGACGCAATAGAGGAAATTGAAACGGCTATGAAGGGTATGCTTGCACCTAAATATCGTGAGGTTGATACTGCTCGTGTTGAGGTTAGACAGGTATACAAGATTTCAGGCGTTGGCTCGGTAGCGGGTGCGTATGTACAAAGCGGAAGGCTTGGCAGAAGCGACCTTATTAGAATTGTTCGTGACGGAATAATCATAGCGGACGATAAGATGAGCAGTCTAAAGCGCTTTAAGGACGATGTTAAGGAGGTCGCAGAGGGCTTTGAGTGTGGAATTACGCTAGAGAAGTTTGGCGACTTTAAAGAGGGCGATGTTTTTGAGGCGTATATCATGGAGGAGTACAGAGATTAATGGCAGGGTATAAATATCAGCGCATGGCTCAGGACATAAGAAGAATTGTCTATGGCAAAATGCGTGAGCTTAAGGACCCAAGAGTAGGTGGCGGTGAAACGCTAACTGTGACAAGAGTTGAGGTGTCGCACGACGGCTCAAGCTGTAAGGTGTATGTATCAGACTTAAGAAGCGGAGAGAACACTGAAAATGCAGTCAAGGGTCTTACAAGTGCCACAGGGATATTTAAGCGTGAGATTTCAAATGTGCTGGGACTAAGAAAGTGCCCTGACATTAAATTCATAGCTGATACCTCAGGCGAGAGCTCGGCTCGAATTTACGAAAAGCTCAAGGGAATTAAGCAGGAGCTTGACGAAAAGGAAAGCAAGCAAGAGGATGATGGGCATCAATAATAAGGCTTTTTGAGAGGGGAGCTGATCGAAATGGACTTTGACGGTCTGTACGATTATTTTAAGACGCATGATAACTATTTGATTTTAACGCACAAATCGCCCGACGGAGATACGCTCGGATGTGGTTTTGCGCTTTGCTCGGTGCTCAGAGATATGGGCAAAAATGCAAATGTTATCAATAATGAGAATTTTCCTGTAAGATATAATTTTTTGTATGAGGACTACTACTATGAAGAGTTTGAAGCTCAGACGATAGTTGCAGTTGATGTTGCCGATGAAAAGCTTTTGGGATCAAGGCTCACGAAGTATTTTGGCAATGTGGATCTTTGTATAGATCATCATGTTTCAAATACCGGCTATGCAAAGAATACGGTAGTAGATCCCGATGCAAGTGCGGCGGCATTGGTTTTGTACGAATTTTTCAAAGAAAAGGGCATTAGGATTACAAATCTTGTGGCAAAATGCTTGTATACAGGCATTGCTACTGATACCGGATGCTTTAAGTTTGAAAACACTATACCAAGAGCCCACATAGCTGCGGCAGAGCTTATGCAGTATGATATCAATTTTTCGCATATCAATCGCAAGATGTTTGACACAAAGAGTAAGCAGCGGCTTATGGTTGAGCAGATGATGATAGCGTCGATGGAGTACTACTTTAACGACAGATGCTCGGTTATATGCTTAACAAAGAAGCTCATGAGCGAAAGCGGAGTTGAGCCTGCGGAGTTTGACGGACTTGCATCTATTCCGCTGTCGGTAGAAGGAGTAGTAATTGGAATTACGATAAAACAGCGTCATGAGAATGTATTTAAGCTGTCGGTTAGAACCACTGAGGCGCTTGATGCGTCTGCCTTCTGTAAACGGTTTGGCGGCGGCGGACATATTCGTGCGGCAGGCTGTGAAATCGAGGGCACGCTTGAAGAGGTAAAGTCTAAGGTGCTTACAGAGGTGAGCGCTATTTTGGAGAACGACCAATGAGCGAGAGCCTAAGCAATTATTTAGGGATTATTCCCGTTAATAAGCCTGAGGGCTGGACATCATTTGACGTAGTGGCTAAGCTTCGTGGTATATTAAAAATCAAACGTCTAGGGCACGCAGGAACATTAGATCCGATGGCTACAGGCGTGCTGCCTATTTTTGTCGGAAAAGCGACAAAGGCTTGCGATATGCTGCCTGATACCGATAAGTGCTATCTTGCGGGTTTTAAGCTTGGGATTGTAACCGATACTCAGGATATAAGCGGCGAGGTGATTGAGCAGGCAAGCTGCTTTGTCACACTAACACAGCTTGAAGAGGCAAAGAAAGCCTTCATAGGGGACATTATGCAGATTCCACCTATGTATTCGGCGGTAAAGGTAAATGGCAAGAGGCTTTATGAGCTGGCTCGTGACGGCAGGACTGTAGAGCGTACAGCCAAAAAAAGGCATATCGAGAGTATAGAGATAACCGAGTACGATGAGACAAACGGCGAGGGGAAAATATCGATCAAGGTGAGCAGCGGAACATATATACGCACTGTGATACACGATATGGGCAAGGCGTTGGGCTGTGGAGCGGTTATGACCTCTCTTGTAAGAACCTATGCAGCGGGATTTTCTCTTGGCGAGTGCCTTAGTATTGATGAGATACAGGCGGCTAGGGATGAGAGCAGGCTTGGTGATATAATTTTACCGCTTGAAAATGTTTTTAGCTGTTATGAAAGACTTGTCCTTGACAATTACAAAGAAAGGCTTTATAAAAACGGAGTTAAGCTAAGGCTTGAGCAGGTTGGCGTTAAGGCTGATAAAACCTATCGCATTTGCTCTGATTCCGGCGAGCTTTTGGGACTTGCTAAAGCAGATGCGACAAGCGATGAGTTAAGAAGTATAAAGAACTTTTATTAAGGAACGATAAAATTGCGAAATTTAAGACAAGGTGAGTGCGCGGAGGATGAAACCTCTGTCGCACTGGGTATTTTTGATGGAGTACATCTTGGACATCAAAGTGTGATAAGAGAAGCCGTTAGATTGGCTGAGGGCTTAAAGGTGACTCCTGCGGTGTTTACCTTTAAAAGCAGTACGGTAACCTCAAAGGGACGAGCGGATCAGCTTTTGAGTGAAGAGACTAAGCTTAAAAAAATTGAAGATCTAGGAATTGAGTACGTTTATTGTGCTGAATTTGACGAGCTTAAGGATCTGACAGCAAGTGAGTTTGTGGACGAGATTTTGTATAAGAGGCTTCATGCAAAGGCCGCAATATGTGGAAAAAGCTTTAGCTTTGGAAAAGGCGGCAAGGCGGGGTGTGAGGAGCTAAAGTCACTTTGCGCTAGCTGTGGAATTCAGGTTACGGTAGTCCCCTCGCTTGAGCTTGATGGGCAGTCTGTATCCTCAACTAGGATAAGAGGGCTAATTGCAGATGGCGAGATTTCGGCTGCAAACAGGCTATTAGGCTATCGCTATGGATACACACTAAGGGTTGAGCATGGCTTTGAGCGTGGACGCACGTGGGATTTTCCTACAATAAATCAAACTATACCGAGCGGACTTGTTCTGCCGAGATTTGGAGTTTACTGTGCTAAGGTGCTTGTAAATGGCAGATGGTATATAGGAGTGACAAACATCGGAGTCAAGCCTACGGTAGGCGAAAAAATTGCTCCGCTTGCTGAAACCTTTATTGTAGACTATGAGGGAGATTTGTACGGCAAGGAGATAACTATTGAGCTGTACGAATTTGTAAGACCTGAAAAAACGTTCGATTCGTTTGATGAGCTAAAGGCAGAAATTGCAAGAAACACTGAGTTTACCAAAAAATATTTCGGGGAGTAAATGAAAAATGATTGAAAGCTTGCTTACGCATTTGCTGTCGCTTGTTGCATCAAAGGGTGCAAATTCGATGTATAAGTCTGAAGCTGTGGCTAAGAAAAGGCAAATTGACAGCATTTTAGAGGGCAAGGAAAATCCGATTGTAAGCCTTACGCAAACAAGCTTTGTGGTGAAGATGACAATAGCCTATCCCCTCACCTTTTTTCTTACATCAGTAATAATTATGCTTGTGGCGCTTTTTGATATTTGGCAAAGTGATGCCTACTTTTTGGGCTCTATTATTTTTGCTGCTATTGGCACAATGCTATTTATATGCGGGCTGGTGACGTTTGCTTTCCCTAAGCTTAAAGTAAGCTCTGATGTTGTAAAATATCACGGAGCTAGCTATTACTGCTCACAGATTAGACGTCTTGAAATAAAGCAAGGAAATAGTAAAATGAAGCTCTGCTTTGATGACGGCAGAGTTATGAAAATGAGCCTAGACTACTTTAATGCAGAAAAGCTGATTGCATGGTGTAAGCTTTGCAATATATACATAGAAGTTATTTGAAAGGACTGAAAATAAATGAATAAGGTAAGAACCAGATTTGCTCCCTCTCCTACAGGGTATATGCATATCGGAAATTTAAGAACAGCGCTTTTTGCGTATCTTATCGCCAAGAAAAATGGCGGAGATTTCATTTTAAGAATTGAGGATACCGACCAGGAACGCTATGTTGAGGGTGCGGTAGACGTTATCTATGACACACTAAGAGATGTTGGTTTAAATTGGGATGAGGGTCCGGATATCGGAGGTCCGGTAGGTCCTTACATTCAGTCTGAAAGAATGGGAATGTTTAAGGATTATGCACTTGAGCTTGTGAAAAAAGGCGAGGCATACTATTGCTTTTGCGACAAGGAGCGTCTTGAAGAGGTAAGAGCAATTCAAGAAGCAAGCGGAATGATGCCGATGTACGATCGTCACTGTCGTGATTTGCCTCAGGAGGAAATAGACCGCAAGCTTGCTGAGGGCGTGCCATATGTCATTCGACAGAAGGTGCCAACTGAGGGTGAGGTAACCTTTCACGATGAGCTGTACGGCGATATTGTAACGCCCTGCGAGGTGCTTGACGATCAGATTCTAATAAAGACTGACGGTATGCCGACATACAATTTTGCGAACGTGGTTGACGACCATCTTATGGGAATTACACATGTTGTAAGAGGAAATGAATATTTGTCCTCTGCACCTAAGTATGCGCTTTTATACAAGGCGTTCGGCTGGGAGGAGCCTACTTATATTCATGTTGAGCATATAATGAAGGACAAACAGCACAAGCTTTCAAAGCGTGACGGAGATGCAAGCTATCAGGATTTAATGCAAAAGGGCTATCTGAAGGAAGCAGTTATAAACTACATTGCACTTTTAGGCTGGGCTCCTAAGGGCGAGGAGGAAATCTTTACGCTTGACGAGCTGATACAGGAATTTGACGTGTCGGGAATTTCAAAATCCCCAGCAATCTTTGATCCTGCTAAGCTTAAGGCGATAAATGCAAAGTACATCAAGAAGCTTTCGCTCGATGAATTTTTTGAGCATGCTGAGCCTAAGATAAAAGAGGCTGTAAAGCGTGAGGACGTTGACCTAAAGTATTTAGCGTCACTTCTTCAGGCAAGAACCGAGCTTTTTACTGATATTCCCGAAATGCTCGACTTTATTGATACACTTCCCGACTATGATGTGGCTCTTTATACGCATAAAAAGTCTAAGACAAACAGCGAGGTTGCACTTGACACGTTAAATTCGGTGCTGCCTGTACTTGAGGGACTTGAGGACTGGAATACCGATGCCATTCACGATGCACTCTTTAAGCTCATTGAGGATAAGGGCTGCAAGAATGCGATTGTACTTTATCCGCTAAGAGTAGCGGTTTCGGGCAAGGCATTTACTCCCGGAGGAGCAATTGAAATTTGCTATCTTTTGGGCAAGGAGGATTCGTTAGAAAGAATTCGTAAGGGTATTGAAAAGCTCACGCAGGTACAGCAATAAACTTCTTGCTCGTTTGCTATTTTAGCTACAAACGGGGTCAATCATTCTTTTTAAATTGATGGCGCACATTTTATTTATCCTTTTGTTGCTGTTATTTTTATAGCTTTCGAAAATAGAAGGCTAGGCAAAGCAAATAATCCAAGCGGCTAAAATGTGTATATTTTTTAAAAACCATCACCTTGCTTTCACATGAACAGAGTATAATTACAAACGGATATTGATGTGCGAAAACGATTAAGAAAATCAAAAAATGCACTTATGTACCACAGAAAGGCGTGAATAAATAAATGATTGAGGTGCAAAATCTGTCTAAGCATTACGGCGACAAAAAAGCCGTGGACGACATCTCCTTCGTCGCAAATGACGGCGAAATACTCGGATTTCTCGGACCTAACGGAGCGGGAAAATCGACAACGATGAATATGCTCACCGGTTACATTTCATCGACAAGCGGCAAAGCACTTATCGACGGAGTAGACATTCTGGAGGATCCAATTAAGGCAAAAAAGAACATAGGCTATTTGCCTGAGCTGCCTCCGCTTTACATGGATATGACAGTTAAGGAATATCTAAACTTTGTCTATGACCTAAAAAAGTGCAAGCTTCCCCGTGTGTCACATTTAAAGGACATCTGCGGACTTGTAAAAATCGATCATGTGTACAACCGCATAATCCGAAATCTTTCAAAGGGTTACAGACAGCGTGTTGGTGTTGCGCAGGCGCTTGTTGGAAATCCTCCGGTGCTTATTTTAGACGAGCCCACCGTTGGACTTGACCCGAATCAGATTATTGAGATAAGATCACTTATTAAGCGTTTGGGTAAAAACCATACAGTTATTCTCTCGACGCACATCCTCTCTGAGGTTCAGGCGGTTTGCGATAAAATTATTGTTATCAATGAGGGTAAGATAGTAGCGGACGACACCGAGACAAATCTTTCGGACAAGCTTACCGGAGCACATATGCTTACTGCTAAAATTGAAGGCGATTATGAAATGGTAGCAAGGACTGTGCTTGATATTGAGGGCGTTGAGGTTTGCAAGCTTATAAACGAGCGTGACGGTGTAATTGAATGCCGTATAGAATCACAGGAGGGTATGGACATAAGGCGTGAGCTGTTTTACGAGATGGCGAAGCTCGAATGCCCGATACTTGAGCTTAAGAATGCAGAGCTTTCACTTGAGGATATATTCCTACAGCTTACAATGGGAGACTCGGCAACGGATTCTTCAGCATTAGAACAAGAGGAGGCATAAGAAATGGGAGCAATTTTTCGCCGCGAGGTGCTGTCTTATTTCACCTCGCCTATAGGATACATATTTCTTGCAGCGTTTTATGCTTTTTCGGCATTTTTCTTTGCAAACTCATCACTTTCGGCAGGATCTACAAGCATGGACAGCATGTTTTCATCGCTGATGATCATACTTGTAGTTTTAATTCCTATCCTTACGATGAGGACTATGTCTGAGGATAAGAAGACTAAGACCGACCAGTGTCTGTTGACTGCACCGGTAAGCCTAGGCTCGATTGTCACAGGTAAATTCTTGGCTGCATTTTTGGTTTATACCTGTGCCGTTGCAGTAACGCTTGTTTATGCTATTATAATAGCAGGCTTTGCATCGGTTGATTGGCTTGTAATAGTTGGAAATATAGTAGGACTTGAGCTTTACGGTGCGGCATTTATAGCAGTAGGAATCTTTTGCAGCTCGCTTACCGAAAATCAGGTGGTAGCTGCGGTTATTGGATTCATTGTGATTTTAGCACTAAATATGCTTTCATCTATTGCTGCTCTTTTACCGTGGGAATGGCTTGAAAACATTCTTGATGAGGTATCCTTCTATGAGCGTTATTATGGATTTACCACAGGACTTTTCGATCTCTCAAACGTGTTGTTCTTTATAAGCGCAGTGGTGATGTTTTTGTTCTTCACCGTACGTGTGCTTGAAAGACGCCGTTGGTCTTAATGAAAAGGAGGCGTAAAGGTAATGAGCAAGAATAACAAAAAGAATAACGATCCTAAGGAAAAGGAAACGCTTGAGGAGGAAGTAAAGGACACCGAGAAATCAACCGAAGACGGTGTCGATGAATCTGAAGAGCAGGAGTATACAACATCTAAGTCCTCTGCTGATTTGCTTGCTGATGTTCTCGCAGATGAGAGTGATCAGCCTAAGCAGGAGGATGAGGAGAAGGCTGATTCATTTGAGGACGAGAATGACGAGGACGAGCCTGATGAAAAGGGCAAAAAGAAAAAGAAGAAAAAGCGCACGCACAAAAAGCTTAAGCATAGTGTGATGGCTACAATCTACACCATTGTATTTGCTGCTGTTGTAGTGCTTGTGAATATTATCGCAACTATTATCTTTGATAAATACCCCATCACCTTTGACCTTACAAGCTCAAACAAGTATTCGATTTCTGATGAGTCGAAGGAGTATGTTGAGAGCATTGATGTTGATGTAACAGTACGTATATTTGCAACTGAAGATGCATTTACATCGCTAAATGACTACACTCAGCAGGCTAATGAGGTTTTAAAGCGCTATGCTCAGTACAATTCGAGAATTAGCATCGAGTATATTGACGTAGACTCTAACCCTGATATTGTAAGTGAGTATACTGATGAGGATGTTACCGACTACAGCATTATTGTAGAAACCGATTCACTTGATGAGGACGGAAATGTCATGACGGATGACGATGGTGATACGCTAAAGCGTGTGCGTTCGGTAGCTCTTATGGACTTAATTGAGTTTGACGATGACTTTGAGGAGCAGATGTCAGAGTATTACGGCACGACCGCAGAGGATTATATGCTTTCATATTGTGGCGATGATGTTACTGCATTTGCTTATTCAGTATCGTATGGTATAGTTCAGGCATCAACTGCTGATGAGGCATTTATTTCAGCTCTTATGGCAGTAACAGATCCCGACCCTGTTGTAGTTTACATTCTTACAGGAAGAAACGAGGTAGCGGATACATCATATCTTGAAAAGCTGCTGCTTGCAAATGGATACACGGTAAGTGAGCTTGATATAACCTCAGAGGAAATTCCTGAGGATGCAGATCTTTGCGTAATCGGCGCACCTCAGAGCGACTACATGGACGCTGAGATTACTAAGATTGATGAATTTTTAAACAATGACGGCGCTATGGGCAAGAATCTTATCTACATTTCCTCATATGCGCAGCAGGAGACTCCGAACCTTGATGAGTTCCTAGAGGAGTACTATATTGAGGTAGGCGAAGGAGTCATCTGCGAGAATGATTCAGAGCATTACTACACATCGGCATTCTACACTGTAACCGATACAATGTCTGATACCTTCTCAGATGGCTTGGCTGATTCCGGAGCTCAGCTTTTGAGCTACGCTTCTCGTCCGATAACACTTACGGAAGAGGAAAAGGGAATGTTCACGACCGAGGCACTTATTCAGTCAACAACAGATGCTTATGTTGCTGATACTGAAACAGGTGAGGCTATGGAAAACGGTCAGCAAACGTATGTTGCACTCTCATCAAAGGCTACATTTACAGATGACGGCGGTGCAGATTACTCGAATATTTTGGTCGTAGGCTCGGCAGAGATGCTTTCATCAACATACCTAAAGTATAATCAGTATCAAAACCGCGAGTACTTCTTAAATGTAATCAACGGAATGACCGGCAAAACCTCGACAGGCATCACCATCGAGCCCAAGGTTATTTCGGGAAATATATTTGACATTACGGCACAGCAGATAAAGGTACTGCAGATTGTATTTATCGGTGTTATACCGGTGGTTACACTTGCAATTGGACTAATAATCTGGATTAGAAGAAGAAACAGATAAGGGTGTTTTTTACAGATGAACGATAAAATTAAAGGAATTATCGTCTGCGGAGTTGTTGTAGCTTGCTTAGGTGGTACGCTTGGAATTTTAAAGTTCACCGGAGCAGACAAGAGCAGTGAGGACGAATCGGAGGCAGAATCATCTGAAACAGAATCTGAAGAGGATGAAAGTGTACAGCTTATTGATGTAGACTCGGACGACATAGCGCAGATAGTGGTAACAAATGCATCGGGCGGCTACACCTTTATTGGTGAGTCGGAAAGCGGACTTGAATCGGCATATATAGAAGAGCTTGTCGGTCTTACCGTTAGCACGAATGCAATTTCGGATATAAGCGAGGACACAGCGCAGCTTACCGCCTACAAGCTTGTTGAGGAGGAGGCGAGTAACCTCGCAAAGTATGGACTTGAGGAGCCCGAAACTATTTTTGAGGTGACCTTCAGAGACGATACGGTACGCACCTTCTATGTTGGTGATGTTGCAACGCAAAATCGCTACCGCTACTTCTGCGAATCAGATTCTACAGATGTTTACATGGTGCTTGAAAGCACACTAAGCGTGTTTATAGATTCCAAGGAATCGCTGCTTGACACAACGCTGCTTGCTTCTGCAAGTGATGATGACGATATAGAATTCGGAGTACTTACTGTATCACGTAAGGATCTAGACTACGATATGGTCTTTGAGGAGGATGATGGTGAGTACGAGAAGTCAAGCTCAAGCATGCCCTCAGCACAGGTTATGACCGAGCCGATTTTCAGCTACCTAAACGGTACTACGTCATCAGACATAATCTATTCGCTATATGGACTTACTGCGACCGAAGCAGTAGTCACCTTCCCCGAAGAGGAGGATTTAGCAGAGTATGGGCTTGACGATCCTCAGGTAACAGTTACATTTGTCGGTGACGACTATGATTACAAGCTAACCATAGGAGACGCATACTATGAGGAAAATGATGAGGGTGAGCTTCAATCTACCGCATCGGGATACTATTGCGTATTCACAGGCGTTGAAGGAAAGGACTGCATCTGGCTTGTTGATGTATCCTACCTGCCATGGGTAGATCTTGAACCCGGAGATATTATCTCAACACTTATGACCTGGAACATGATCGTTGATGTAACGGAAGTAAATCTCACAGGTGATGAGGATGCTTCATTCGAGCTGACTGTAGAGAGCGAAAGCGATGACGATGACAGTGATGAAGATAGCGATGATGACAGCGAGGACGACGAGGATGATCTTGAAGTGACGGCAGTTACGCTTGATGGTGAGGAAGTTGACGTTGATGAGTTTAAGAGTCTTTATCAGTATATACTCACCTGTCCGACAAGCGAAATATGCTTTGAAGATCCTGACGGAGAGGCATTCCTGACACTTGAAATCAAGTGTGGAGATGATTATAGTGATGTTATCGAGTTCTATAAGGACACTGAGCGCAGAACGATAGTTAAGCTCAACGGAAGAACCTCATATCGAATCCAAACGACATGGATAGATCGACTCATTAAGAATGTCGAAGCAGTAAGAAATGGCGAAGAGGTTGTAGATGATTATTGATGATGTCAAAAATATTTCGGATTGTATGGCGTGAATTTGACATTAATCGCACTAAAAAGGGGATACAATTAGTCTGAAATGCGCCGCCGTGCATTTTAGAAAACGAAAAACTTCGGCGGAGAAATGAGGCATAGAGATGGCAGAAAAGAAGAGCTTTTTCACATACAAAGGAATACCGCTTGTGAGAAGCGGAAACACCATCTATTTTGGCAATATGTATGAGGATTACGTGGTAATGCTTGAGATCCTGGATACAGATAAGCTTGGTGACCTGGATGTTGCAAGCAGAATAAGAATGCGCAAGATGGCAACAAACCCGACAATCTCACCGCAGATTGCCAAAAAGGCGGAAAAGGAAAGCCTATACGATGCACTTGATGTAGCGTGTGCATGGCTTAGAGTTTAAAGAAAATGACCCCCATCGTAAAAAAATGGGGGTCTAATTATGTCTATTAGCTTGATGCCCTACGGTTCAATGATGTTAAAATATCTGTCGTAGGTTTGAATATAGGTCATAAGGCTTGGCAAAAGCTCGGTGTCGCCATCTTGTACAAACACATCATCTAAGGATTCGATTCTTGAGTATGCTAAAGCGCTAAGTCCTGCCTTT
Source organism: Ruminococcus sp. (assembly GCA_021199375.1). Classification (GTDB taxonomy): domain Bacteria; phylum Bacillota; class Clostridia; order Oscillospirales; family Ruminococcaceae; genus YE71. The sequence goes on from JAJQIB010000005.1 coordinate 60,657, forward strand.
GTTGTAGTCCATGTGACATCTGCATCATCTGATGTCTTGCCTTCAGTATAAAGCAGAATACCGCACTTCACAGTCAAAAGAAATTCCTCCTCGGTGTCTGTGATAATCAGATTAGCAGTAAAGCTTAGATTTTCAGCGGCATTAGAGTCGATATTTATAGCAAGATAGTCAAGCAGAAGCTCGGTATCCATGCTTTGTGCTATGTCGGTGGTTTGTGAAGCTCGTGTGCTGTCATCGATTATCGTGCCCTCACGCAGCTCCTTGGCACCGGCAAGGTAAGCGTTTCGCCATGTTCCTGATTCAGCCTGATAGCCTAGCTGCTCAAGTGCATCGGCGCAAAGGTATCTTGCATCCATATTGTCAGGGTCGGCATAAACCAAAATATTCGTAATCTGTGCTACCCACTGATATTCGCCATTTTCGTAGTCCTCCATAGCCTTTTTTAAAATCTCATCGGTGTCGCCCATGTACTCAACATACTTTTCGGCAGATTCGGTTGGAGTAAGCTCGGCTAAATTTACAGGATTTGCATCATACCATCCCATGTACTTTTGATAAACTGCCTTTGCATTATGTGAAACGGTGCCATAGTACTGACGAATGTACCATACCTTTTGTAAATCCTCAGGCAGCTCAATCATGTTGGCAATTTCCGTTTCGGTGTAGCCCTGGTTTATGTACATTAGCGTCTGATCGTTTATAAACTTGTATGCTGCAGCAGTATCTTCAATGTAGGTGTTAATTGTTTCGTTTCCCCAATGCGGCCAGTTGTGCGACTGAAAAACAGTTTCAACATCTTCTCCGTAAAGATCTAGCGTTTCTAAGAGGTATTTTGCCCATTCAAGTCCGTCACGAACCTCTGCTCCTCTCAGGGTGTATAGATTGTGCATAGTTCCAGTGCAGTTTTCTGCAATCCAAAGAGCATTTTTATCAGGAAACCATGTGTTCATTTCGGCAGGTGCCTCGGTTCCGGGAGTAAGCTGGAATTCCATTGTCACGCCATCTACCGTTACAGTTTGTCCTGTTTCGGTAATTTCCATTGTTGGAGACATATATGATGTAGTGCCGGTGGATTGTCCCATTCCTATACCGATTGATAGCTTGCCTGTTTCACTTTGATCCAAATAAGTTCCATACTGATAAGAGGCACGTCTTGACATAGCTGTTCCGGCATACACATTTTCACTCACGGCATGCTCCTCAAATCCTTCAGGTACTATGATTGGAATGTCATTTTCTTCAACATATTCCTCTGTAACTATTCCTTTAATTCCGCCGTAGTGGTCAATATGCGAATGACTTATTACTATTCCCATAATGTCACGCTCGCCAAGATATTCATCGACAAGCTCCTTAGCAGCCTGACTGCATTCAATGCTCATAAGCGGGTCAAACACAATCCAGCCGTTGTCGCTTTCTATAAAGGTTATATTTGACATATCATAGCCGCGAACCTGATATATTCCATCGGTCACTTCAAAAAGTCCGTAGATGTTATTAAGCTGAGCATTTCTCCAAAGGCTTGGATTTGCCGTGTCCGAAGCGTCATCCTCAAGAAAGGTATAGGCACTTTGACTCCATACCACCTTGCCGTTTTCGTCTGTTATTTCAAGCGTTTCAGGAGCGGCAATAAGTCCCTTTGTGGCATTATCATATTCGTCAGTGTCCTCAAAATCAATCTCACCGTATACAGCCTCATTGGCTTGCTTAGTGTACTCAGTAGCCTCCTTTGTGTCAGCATTTAGGTTAAGTGCGTCATTGTCATTTTCTTCACTCTCGGTTTGAGCGTCACTTGAGGTCTTTGATGACGACGCATCAAGTGACGAGTCCTTAGCACAGGTGGTTAGATTAAGGCAGCACATAGAAGCTGCAATAAAAAGTGTGCAAAGCTTAATCATTCTTTTTCTTTTAGTCATAATTACTCATCCTTTCTGTTATTAATAGATATTCTTTTGCTTTTTCAAAAACCTGACACAGGGTTTTATCAAGTCTATCACAAATTTGTGTACTTTTTAATAACGTTTTGAGAATAAACAGTTAAAGAACAAGCTGCGGTCAGATTTTACATTTTACATACCAAATAACGGTGCGTTTTTTTGTACACTTAGCTATTGACAAACATCAAAATAGGTGATATACTAAAAAAGAGAGTTTTTGTCGAAGGAAGTATAAAAGATGGTTTTTGCGGACGAATTATTTTTATTCTTATTTTTGCCGCTGTGTCTTGCATTTTATTTTATAATGCCAAGGGTGCAGATGAAGAATAACGTGCTTATACTGTTTTCTCTGGTGTTTTACGCATGGGGAGAGCAGCTTTATTTGTTGCTTTTATTAGCAAGCTCACTTATAAACTATGCGGCGGGGCGGCTGCTTCAAAGGTATCGTGATACTGAAACAGGAAAGGCTTGTCTAACTCTTTCTCTTATCGTCAATATTGGGGTGCTTGTAGCATTTAAATACAGCGGATTTATCGCTGAAAATCTAAATCTTATACCTTTTATAGATATTCCTGTTCCTGATATGCACATGCCTATAGGAATATCATTTTTTACCTTTCAGAATATTTCATATACTCTTGATGTATGGTGGGATAAAACTGGGGCACAGAGAAGCTTTCGCAAATATATGCTGTACATATCGATGTTCCCACAGCTTGTAGCAGGTCCAATTGTACGCTATTCGGCAATAGCTGAGGAAATTGACGAACGTAAGACCACATTAGAGGATCTTTCGGCAGGCTTTTCACGTCTTATAATCGGTGTGGCAAAAAAGGTTATCATTGCTAATAATCTTAATAGTGCAGTTACTGCCGTCCTGGGTCAATCCTCTGATGGCTATGCAGCAGCTGACAGCCTTACAACACTCGGCGCATGGTATGGCGCAATTTTGGTAGCTCTTTGGTATTATTTTGACTTTTCAGGATACTCCGATATTGCTATAGGACTGGGCAGAATATTCGGCTTCCATTTTGACGAAAACTTTAATTATCCGTTTGCTTGCAAAAGTATATCAGAGTTTTGGCAGAGATGGCATATCTCTCTCGGCTCATTTTTCCGTGACTATCTGCTCTATGTGCCCATATTCGGCAAGAGAAGAAAATATGGAGGGCTTTTCCTTGTTTGGTTCTGTACAGGACTTTGGCATGGTGCAAGCTGGAACTTTATCCTTTGGGGACTTTACTACGGAGTATTTATCGCTATAGAATCGGCAATCGGCAAAAAGCGTATGAAGAGAATGCCAAGAGCTTTGGCACATATATATACTAAGATTGTGATTGTGGTTGGATTTGGTATATTCTACTTTGAAAGCCTTTCATCACTTGGTAAATTTTTCAAAGCACTTGTCGGGCTTGGTTCAGGACTAACTAATGCAGTCACCAATACGATTTTCATGCAGTATGTGTTCCTGTTTGCGGCGGCGATTTTGTTAAGCCTGCCGATTATCAAAGCAATTAAATCAAGAGCATCACGCAGCACATCTGGCACAGCAGTAATTTCGACTGTGGGAGTTTTATGTAACGTAGTGCTGCTTGCAGTGTCGGCGATTTTACTGCTTAATACGACAAACAATCCATTTTTGTACTTTAGATTTTAAGGAGGGCGGCAGACTGTGAGTGACAATGTCAGAAATGACGAGGACTTTATTGATTCAGTCAAGGAAGTAAGCATGAATATTCGCAATCACCGCTCAGATGACGAGTTTGAGAGGATGCTTGCTGAGCTTAACGGCAAAGGACAGGATGCAACAGCTGAGAGGTCTGAGGATATGCCGAAATCAGAGCCTGAGCCTAAGGCAGCTGCGGCGATGTCGGCATCAGTAGCTATGCCTATGCCCTCACCTATTGTAAAAAAGACAGCGCAGCAGCTAGAGATTGAGCGCGCTGAGCGTCAAAGAAAAAAGGCACGTGAGGAGCGTGAGAGAAAGCGCATTGAGCATCAGCGGCTTGAAAAGGAAAGAGCTGAGCGTGAGGAGCTTATGCGTCAGGCTGAGCAGGAGCGTCTTGCTCGTGAAAAGGCTGATAATGAACGTGCAGAGAGGGAAAGACAAGCACGTGAAAGGGCAGAGAAAATTGCTCGTGAGGAAAAGGAACGTGAGGAACGCCTTATCGAGAGTATAAATAACATCTGGGATAGTCCAAGCTTTAGTGATGGCGGACGAGTTTCGATGAATATAAAGACTGAGCAGCGCAAGGAGATAAAAATTACTATTCCTCCCGAAAAGCTTGAGGCACAGCGCATAGAACGTGAAAAGGAACGTGAGCTTGAGGCTAAGCGTCTTGCTGAAATTGCTCAGCAGGATGCCAAAAGACGTGAGAGGGAGCGTATTAATCGGGATGAGCAGCTAGCGGCACAGGCTAGAGCAGCACTTGAGGCTCAGGAGCGTGAGGATGCACGTATAGCTGAGGAGCGTGCAGCTAAGGAACGAGCTGAAAGAGAGGCTAAGGAAGCCAAAAGACTTGAAGCTGAGCAAATCGCAGCAAGAGAAGCTGCGGAGAAGAAAAGCGCTATAGTGCGCAAGCAGTTTGCATTGGTAAATGTTATAGTTTGCTTTGCTGCCTTCTTTGTAGTAGGATTTTATTTACTTGCCTGTGAACGTGAAAGTGGATTTATCGAGTCGGAGAACAGAAACCTAGCAGAGATGCCTACTCTTTCGGTCGAAAGTCTTTTAGATGGCAGCTATTTTGAAGATCTTGGCACATGGTATACCGACACCATACCTAATCGTGAAGGCTTCAAGTCATTTTCGAGCAGCTTTTCAAAGCTTTTTGGAGTGAGTCTTAATGATGTAACCATCAAGGGAGATGTTTCTGCAGCAAAGAAGGAAACATTTGATGAAAGCGCTCAAACTACTACAGCGGTTACGCTAAATACAAACTTTGATGAAATAACTACGACGACTACAAAGGATACGAATACAACGACCGAGTCGGAGGAGCTGGCTGAGGTTCCTGATGAGCTTGATGACGGCGAATGGATGGGAAGCGTTATTGTCACCGGTACAGGAGAAAATGTACGTGCAATGAGTGCATTTTACGGCACATTTGCTATGGGTCAAAAGTATGCTGAGACGATAAATAAATATCGAGAAGATCTTGGAGATGCTATAAACATCTATACTATGAATATGCCACTATCCTCAGCTTACTATATGCCGTCAAATCTTGCAGATCAGTTTGCCTCACAGCATGATTGCATAAAGAATATCGGCAGTAATCTTGTGGGGATTATGAATATTGATGTTTATGATGCGCTTGATGAGCATAAGGAGGAGTACATCTATTCACGCACAGATCATCACTGGACTCCTCTTGGTGCGTACTATGCGGCTCAGGTTTTCTCAGAGGATGCGCAATTTGATTTTCCAGACCTTGACACCTATGAGGAGTGTCAAATTGAGGATTTTGTAGGCACTATGTATGCCTACAGTGATTACGATGAGGAGCTAAATCAAAATCCGGATACTTTTATATACTATAAACCGGATAATGACTATGATGTCACCTATTATGACACGGATTTCACCAATCCACAAACCGGCGGATCGCTTTTCTTTGACTATGCGAGTGGTGTAAACTGCTATTCGGCAATTTTAGGTACGGATGATATTATATGCGAAGTTGACACTGATGTTCAAAACTCACGTGTACTTGTAGTAATTAAGGATAGCTTCGGAAATGCGCTTATCCCATACTTTACGCATGGGTTTGAAAAAATCTATGTTGTTGACTTTAGATATTTTGATATAAATGCAATTTCATTCTGTCAAGAGGTTGGATGCACGGATTTGCTGTTTGCGGTATCAATATCAGCAGCACATACCGAGTCACACATCAACACTATTGGCAATATCCGCATTCAGGCAAAGCCTACCGAAACGGTAAGCGAGCCGGAGGAAATTATTCCTGATGAAACGGATGAGGAGCAGGATGATACTACAGAATAGGAAGTGACAATGGGTGAAGGAGCTAGACTTTCCTTTTGACTCAAGGCTGATACTAAAAAAGAGACGTTCGCTAAAAAAGCAGCTGTTAGCAGATGAAATGGCACGCACTAAAATAAAAATTGCGGTGCTTGGAGGCTCTACAACTGACGATATTGTTAGCATGGCGGAGCTTTTCTTGCTAAACCTTGGGATTGAACCGCTGTTCTATCAGTCGGAGTATGCTCAGTTTTGGGAGGACGGAGTTTTTGGCAATGATGAGCTTGAAGCCTTTAGTCCTGATATTGTCTACATCTGCACATCGTTTGTTAATTTACAGTTTAGATCTGATCCATCGCTTACGCAAGAGCAGTCGGACGAGATTTATAAGCATCAATGCGAGAGATTTAAGACGCTTTGGAGTAGCCTGGAGCGTTTTGGATGCCCGATAATACAAAATAATTTTGAGCCGCCCTTTTATGCTCTTTTGGGCAGCATGGATTCGTGGGACTACCGTGGTGCAGGATACCTTGTAAATCGTATGAACCTGTTTTTTGCAGAGTATGCCATAGAGCATGATACTTTTTATTTGCTTGATTTAAATCGTACAGCGGCAGAGCTTGGACTTGCACGCTGGCATGATCGCAGCTATTGGTATATGTATAAGGTTATGTGCGCAAGAGAGGCGGTGCCGACACTTTCGTACAAGCTTTCGCTTATTATTAAGTCAATTTACGGCAAGAATCGCAAGCTGTTGGCTCTGGATCTTGACAACACACTATGGGGCGGAGTTGTAGGTGATGATGGCGTTGACGGACTTTCTATTGGACAAGAAACAGCAGAGGCTCAAGCCTTTTACGAGTTTCAGATGTATGTTAAGGATCTAAAAAAGCTTGGCGTCGCACTTAGCGTTTGTTCAAAAAATGAGGAGGAGAACGCACTTGCGGGATTGAATCATCCTGAGGGTGTGCTTTGTCCCGATGATTTTGCGGTAATAAAGAGCAATTGGGAGCCAAAGGATGTAAATCTTATTCAAACAGTATCTGCGCTAGATCTTACTACAGAGGCGTTGGTTTTCGTGGATGATAATCCTGCTGAGCGTGAACGCGTAACGCAATCGGTGCCGCAGGCAGCTGTGGTAAAGCTCACCTTACCGGAATTCTATGTGAACGAGGTTAGTGATGCAGGATATTTTGAGCCTGTAGCGATAAGCGATGATGACCTCAAGAGAAGCGAGATGTATCGCAAAAACGCAAAACGAGCTGAGCTTGCTGCAGTAGCTGCTGATTACGGAGAGTATCTTGATAGCCTTGAGATGATTGCTAAGATTGAGCCCTTTGTGCCGATATATTATCAGCGAATAACTCAGCTTACCAACAAGAGCAATCAATTTAATCTAACAACACGTAGGTATACGCAAACGCAAATTGAGCAGTTTGCGAAATCGAGCGAGTATATAACTCTTTATGGCAAGCTTGAGGACAAATTTGGTGACAATGGCGTAGTGTCAGTAGTGATCGGGCAGATTGTGGGCGGTAGGCTTAAAATAGCTTTATGGCTTATGAGCTGTCGTGTGTTAAAGCGTGATATGGAGCTTGCTATGCTTGATGAGCTTGTGAAAGCAGCAAGGGCTAGAGAAATTGAAATACTTGAGGGTGAATATATTCCCTCGGCAAAAAATGGTATGGTGTGCAGGTTTTATCCTGACACACTGGGATTCTCTCCGACTGATAAGGAAAATGTTTGGACGCTTGATATAAGCGAATATACAAATAAAAATACGCATATTAAAATAAACGAAGGGTGAGTAAAATGGAAGCTATTTATGAAAGATTAAACGCAGTATTTCGTGATGTTTTTGACGATGAGGACATAGTAGTTAATGCAGCCACGACATCGGATGATATTGAGGATTGGGATTCGATAGAGCATATCAATCTGATCGGAGCAGTTGAGGATGAATTTGGAGTCAGATTTAAAATGGGTGAAGTCTCAGGCATGAAAAATGTGGGAGAAATGGCTGAAATAATCTCAAAGAGAGCTAAGAAGCTTTAAATAATACATTTTCTGCTACGAAATTTCACAAAGATAATTGTAGGTTATACAGATATATTTGTGCAAACAAACGAATTTATATTGTTCACAGTTTTGTCATTGACAAACATTTCACAAAGAAGTATACTGTTATTAGGACAAAACAAGGCGATGCCTTGATAAATAAGAACAAAGGAGTTCACATTTTGCTACGAGCTTTTCTTAAGCAAACCGCATTTTGCTTAAGGATAAGGATTACAGCTGCGACTAGCAAAACTCGTGAGCTCTTTTTTGTTTTGGCACGGTAAAAATCTATACAAAGTGCCACAAGCCTAGTATTTACGGCGAAACATTTAATTTAGATTGCTTCAAAATCTCCATACAAATAGTTACATCAAGAAAAGCAGCTTGTGCCAAACGGTGCAGGCTGCTTTTCTTAGAAAAAAATCATTTTAACCTATTGCAAATTGATGGAATATATGTTATAATTGATTTAACAAAGTAGTTTATGAAGAAAAGAGATGATATAGCATGGAACTGATTATAATAATCTGTATAATATGGCTTGTGTCACCAATTGCCCTAATTATTTTAGCAGTTTGGCTTAATGGAAAAAATAAGCGCTATAATAGGTTTTTGCTTCAGCTTTTGCAAGAGGGTAGAATTACTCGGCAGGAGTATAATGAGCTGTTTTCACAAAATGCCAAAAGATCATTTTATGTACCGCCTCAGCAGCTTCCGCCACAGCAAGCTCCTCTGCAAAATCCACAGATGGTTCGTCCTGTATATACTGTAAAACCATCGCCACAGCCCATTAACAACTATCAGCCATATCAGCAGCCCTATTTGCAGCCTAAGCCCCAGAGGTCACGCCGAGAGACTAACTCGCTTCTGCTTTTGATTCTTGGTACAGCACTTATTGTGCTTTCCGGAATTGTATTTTCTACCGCCATGTGGACGCAGCTAACCGATCTTGCACGTGTGGGCATATTGACTTTGGCTGGCATTTTCTTTCTTGCAGTAAGCTTTGTTGCAGGAAAAAGGCTTAATCTTGAAAGTACAGGTATGGCATTTTACCTGCTTGGTGCCGCATTTACCTCAATAGCATTTGTCACCATGGGTTATTTTGAGCTTATGGGCGAATGGTACTCGCTTGATGGTGACGGAGTCTGGCTGTTGCTTGGCACAGCATTTGCCATCATTGTTTTGTTTTCAGTAGTAGGTACACATCTTTATCGCAAACAGATATTTGTGCATATTTCACTATATGGTATTATTGTAACGGTTACGCTCATATGCCTTCAGATATTTGACAGCGCAGATGCTTGGGGACTTGCTATGAATATCATTTCGGGCGGAATATTATTGCTCGACTACTTAAATTTTAAACAAAAGCCAACAAATTTATACGATAGAGCATTTGACCCGTTTGCAAAAATTACTGCCGCATTTTTCATACTATGCACTTTGCCCAACCTTGTCATAACGATTGATAACTGGTCTATTGCAAGCCTACTCACCATGCTTATTTGGGATGCACAGCTTATCTTTTACAGCAACAAGTTTAAATCGAAAGCGTGGATGATAATAAATGCAGCTGCGTTTAATTTTACACTTTATGCAGTTGCAAACATCCTCATAAGCGAGGTATTCTCCCAAATCGATAAGCCCTATTTATCGGGATTTGTATTTGTAGCGGCTCAACTTATTTTTATCCTTCTCCAGCAAGAAGACCCCCACTTCTAAAGTGGGGGATGAATTGC
>JAJQIB010000011.1 GCA_021199375.1 Ruminococcus sp.
CGAATCTAAAAAGGCAATCTCCAACATCATGCTGGATTGCTTGGTCGACTTCGATAAATTATTACATATCGTTTACTAAAATTGATTCCCGTGAATTTTATTAAATACCACTTGCAATGTAAGGCAAAATGTGATATAATTATAAGGATGATTTTTATAATATAAAGGAAAGTGTTTAATGAATGAGCTTAGAATTGGGAACATAGCTATAAAACGTACCGCCGCACTTGCGCCAATGGCTTCAGTCGCTGATAGATCCTATAGGCAGATTTGCCGAGAATTTGGAGCAGCTTATGTGGTAAGCGAAATGATTTCCTCTAAAGGGCTTTGTTATAATGATAAGAAAAGTGCTAAAATGTGTCGAATTTCTGATGCAGAGCGCCCATGCGCTATACAGCTTTTTGGCGAGGATCCCGTATTTATCGGAAAAGCAGCTTATTTGCTAAATGAATATAACCCCGATATAATAGATATAAATATGGGATGCCCTGTGCCTAAGATTGTAGGCAGTGGCAGCGGTTCGGCACTAATGAAGGATCCAACAAGAGCCGAGAAAATAGTACGTGCAGCAGTGAAAAATTCGCGTGTGCCTGTGACGGTAAAAATGCGTATCGGATGGGATGAGGATAGCATAAATGCTGTTGATTTTGCAAAACGCATGGAGCAGGCGGGCGCAAATGCAATAACAGTACACGGACGTACTCGCAAGCAAATGTATTCAGGCAAGGCTAATTGGGAAATGATAGCAAGGGTTAAAAATGCAGTTAGTGTGCCTGTTATCGGCAATGGAGATGTTGATAGTGCTCAAAGCTGTGAAAGGATGTACAGCGAAACGGGCTGCGATCTTGTTATGATAGGACGGGCAAGCTATGGCAAGCCGTGGATATTTGAAGAGATAGAACATTATTTTAATACCGGCGAGATTTTACCACCAAAAACACTAGATGAACGAATGGAAATTATGCTAAAACACGCTAGGATGGTTATTGCAGATATCGGTGAGCGTCAGGGAATGAAGGAAATGCGTCACAATGTCATTTGGTATGTAAAAGGGATAAAGGGAGCTGCATCGCTCAGAAGAGAATGCTCTGAGCTGGTCAGCTATTCGCAATTAGAGGACATGGTCAGACGCATTTTAGACAAGGAGAATTCTTAATATGGGAACGCTTTATGTAGTAGGCACACCAATCGGTAACCTTGATGATATGACCTTTCGTGGAGTACAAACACTTAACGGTGTTGACTTTATATGCGCCGAGGACACAAGAGTAACCGCAAAGCTTTTGGCACATTTTGATATTAAGAAACCACTTGTTAGCTATCATGAGCATAATGCGCATGAGGTTGGTGATAGAATTACAGATCGACTTATAGCCGGAGAGAATGCAGCAATAGTTACCGATGCAGGAATGCCCTGTATATCGGATCCCGGAGAGCTGCTTGTAAAGCTGTGTGCACAAAGGGGGATAGATGTAAAGGTGGTTCCCGCAGCAACAGCAGCAATGTCGGCAATCGCAATAAGCGGACTTGAGACAAGCAACTTTATATTCGTGGGTTTTTTGTCCGTAAACAAGCGAGTACGTCAAGCAACTCTAGCAAATGTAAAGGACAGACATGAAACCTTGATTTTTTATGAGGCTCCACATAAGCTTCTAAATACATTGCAAGACCTGCTGAGGTTTTTAGGAGACAGAAGGATTTCGGTGTGCCGTGAGCTTACGAAGCTTCACGAGGAGACCATACGCATCTGCCTTTCTCAAGCTGTAGAGCTTTATACGGAAAATAAGCCTAAAGGCGAGTTTGTACTTGTGGTTGAAGGCGCAAAAGATAAGGATTTGGATAATACGGATACGATAGAAATCGCACTTGAGAAGGTAAAATCACTCGTTCAAAATGGAATGCGTGCAGCGGACGCTTGTCGTGAGATAGCAAAGGTTTCATCCTTTTCAAAAGGTGATTTGTATTCTGCTTACCTTGAGGATGACACTGATGAATAAATGTGAAATTTTGCCTATGACCGAACAAAATTTTATGGATGTGGCAAAGATTGAATCTGAATGCTTCTTTGACCGACCTTGGACAGCTGAGCAGTTTCGTGAAGAGCTTACGCTTGATTTTTCACGCACCTTTTTAGCGGTCGTTGATGGCAAGGCGGTAGGCTTTGTAAATATGTGGCTTACTCCACCTATAGCGATAATCAACAACATAGCTGTGCTTGAACCCTACAGGCGACAAGGTATTGCAAGCCTGCTCATTAAAGCAGCACTTGGCGAGTGCAAAAGCTGTAGCTCTCTTTCTGTAGAGGTGAGAGTGTCTAATACAGGTGCGATTAAGCTTTATGAAGGATATAATTTTTCTCAAGTCGGTCGACGTAGAAATTTCTATGAAAATCCTCGTGAGGACGCATATATAATGACAAAATTCATGAAAAAGGAGAGCAAAGATGGCTCAAATTGAGGGACACTCTGTAGAAAAGCTTGGAAGCACTTTACTTCATATATCATCTAATCATAGATTTGGTACTGATGCTTTTTTGCTTGCTGATTTTGCTGCTCCAAGACATAAGGATACGGTTTGCGATCTTTGTTCAGGATGTGGAATTGTCGCAGCTGTGATGTATGAGCGTTATAGACCAAAATCTATTGAAACGGTAGAAATTGACAGTGAGGGAGTAGAGCTCCAAAAGCTTACAATTGCAGACAGCTCACTTGATAATTATAATGCCGTATGCTGTGACTTAAAGGAATGGCAGGTCGAACATGAGCTTGACGTTATAACCTGTAATCCGCCTTACAAGCGTGAAGGTGCAGGAATAAAAAATGCACAATTATCTGCTGTAAATGCACGACATGAGGTTCTATGTCGATTTGAGGATGTTTGTAGGGCTGCTGCTAAAGCTTTGAAATACGGTGGTAGGCTATGTGTTTGTAACCGTCCGGAGCGACTTTGCGATATGATGTGTGATATGAGAGCAAATGGAATTGAGCCAAAGCGAATGAAACTTGTGTCCAAAAATACGGACAGCAAGCCGTGGCTTGTGCTGCTTGAAGGAAAAAAAGGCGGTTCACCATTTTTACAGATTGAAAATACTTTTTACACGTATAATTCTAACGGCTCCCCTAGCGACGAATTAAAGAGCATCTATCTACAAGATATATGAGTACATATTTTTGTACAGTTAAGGAATGATAAAATGAAAATATTAGGAATAGAAAGCTCATGCGACGAAACAGCAGCAAGTGTCTGTATAGATGGAAGAACTATTCTTTCAAACGTAGTTGCAAGTCAAATTGACGAGCATAGACTTTACGGCGGTGTAGTACCTGAAATTGCTTCACGTCGGCATGCCGAAAATATCTCATGGGTTGTAAAAGAATCGCTGCTTGAGGCAAATTGCACTCTTGATGCTATTGATGCAATAGCAGTAACCTATGCTCCTGGGCTTATAGGTGCCCTTCTTGTGGGAATAAGCTTTGCTAAGGGACTGGCAATGAGCGCTAATAAACCGCTTATCCCAGTACATCATATTGCCGGACACATATGTGCTAATTACATCACACATCCCGATCTTGAACCACCATATCTGTGCCTGGTGATATCAGGAGGACACACACATATAATAGAGGTGCTTGATTATACGCACTATCACGTTGTTGGAAGAACACGTGATGACGCTGCAGGAGAATGCTTTGATAAGGTTGCGAGAACATTAGGCTATGAATATCCTGGCGGTAAGCATATAGATAATACAGCAAAGACAGGAAATCCGGATGCTTTTAAGCTTCCTAAGCCTCAGATCACCGACAGCGAGTATGATTTTAGCTTTTCAGGGCTTAAAACCTCAGTGATAAATACCGTACATAATGCTGAGCAAAAGGGTGAAGCTATTTCTTCAAATGATATGGCTGCTTCCTTTCAAGCAATAGTTGCTAAAACATTAACTGAACGTACTATAAAAGCAGCTAAGGCTTTAGGATACAAAAAAATCGCAGCAGCAGGAGGAGTTTCGGCTAACAGCGGAGTACGCGCCGAGCTTGAAAGAGCTTGTGCTGAATGTGGCTTTGAGCTTTATTTGCCTGAACTAAAGTATTGTGGAGATAATGCGGCGATGATAGCCTGTCAGGGGTATTTTGATTATCTTAATGGAAAACGTGCAGATGAGTCACTAAATGCAATAGCAACGCTTTCCTTAGATAAGCTTTGTAATTAAAATTTACACCAGAGGTGAAATGTATGAAAATTTTGGCGATTGACGGAAACAGCATTATGAATCGAGCCTTTTATGGAATTAAAGCACTTTCAAACTCGCAAGGTGAGTATACAAATGCACTAACAGGATTTATGAATATATATCTAAAAGAGCTTGACATAGTAAAGCCCGACTGTGTTGCTGTAGCTTTTGACCTAAAGGAACCAACATTTCGCCACAAAGCTAATTTGACCTATAAGGCAAATCGCAAGGGAATGCCTGAGGAGCTAGCTACACAAATGCCGCTAATCAAAGAAATCCTTACAGATTTAGGAGTTACAGTTGTTGAGTGTAAGGGATATGAAGCTGATGATATTTTAGGAACGATTTCAAATATATTTAGCGGTGAAGATGAGTGCGTGATTTTAACTGGTGACCGTGATAGCCTACAGCTTATAAGTGACAGCTGCACTGTGCGTCTCGTCAAGACAAAGGAAACCATAGTTTACACTCCTGATAAATTTCGCGAGGATTACGGACTTGAGCCAATTCAGCTCATTGAGCTTAAAGCTCTTATGGGTGATAGCTCGGATAATATCTCAGGTGTTAAAGGGATTGGCGAGAAAACAGCAACAGCTCTTATAAAGGAGCAAGGAAGTGTCGAGAATCTGTACAAAAATTTGGACAGTATGACGCTTACTCCTTCCGTAAGAAAAAAGCTCGAATCCGGTTATGATGATGCGATTGACAGCAAATTTTTAGCAACAATAGTTAAGGATGCGCCAATTGACCGCAACAAGTCGCAGTATGCGCCTAAAGAACAAAAAACAGATGATCTCTCAGCTTTACTTACACGCCTTGAAATGTTTAAGCTAATGTCACGCCTTGAAATTACAGCAGCTCAAACTTCTTCATCGATTTCTAAAGAATGTGAGCAGCTGCAGCCAATTGATGTTGTACAAATGACCAAGGCAGATATTCCGAGCAAATTATCATTTTTTACATTTGATGGTAATAAGCTATCGGCTTTATATGATAACAAAATTTATACTACTGAAAATGAAGAGCTGATTTTAGAATATCTTCAAGCCAAAAGTGAAAAGAAGTGTTTTGAAGGAAAGCTCTCTCATAAATATGCGTTTGAACACGGTAAAACGGTAACAAATCTCACCTTTGCCTGTGATCTTGCAGGATATCTGCTATACTCAGAAGCCAGCGAATACACTGTAGAAAATTTAAGCGCAAAATATCAAGCTGCTTATCGAAGTGATATGGGCGAATACGCCGATGTGGCAAGTCTTAAGGAACTATCTGAAAAGCTCACATCAGAGCTTGAAAAATGTAAAATGATGGAGCTTTATAATGATATTGAGCTTCCTCTTTGTGAGGTGCTTGCAGCTATGGAGTTTTACGGTGTAGAGACCAATGCAGATGGCATACGAGAGTTTGGCGAGGAGCGAAATATCGAGCTTAGTGAAATTACAGAACAAATCTATGAATATGCAGGTCATGAATTTAATATCTCAAGTCCGAAGCAGTTAGGAGTCGTTTTATTTGAAGAATTAGGACTTCCATGCAAAAAGAAGACAAAGAGCGGTTACTCCACCAATGCTGATGTGCTTGAGGATCTAATGGATGCACATCCTATTGTTCCTTTGATTTTAGAATACAGAACTCTTTCAAAGCTATGCTCGACCTATGTTGACGGACTATTAAAGCAAATTCATGATGATGGCAGAGTGCACTGTATTTTTAAGCAGACTAAAACACGAACAGGAAGAATAAGCTCAACTGATCCAAATATGCAGAACATTCCTGTTCGCAAAGAGCTAGGCAGGCAGATGCGAAAATTTTTTACAGCACGTGAGGGGTATCTTTTGGTGGATGCCGATTATTCACAGATTGAGCTTCGTGTGCTTGCCAGCGTTTGTGGAGATAAAAATATGCAGGAAGCCTTTTTAAGCGGTAGGGATATTCACACATCAACTGCTGCTCAGGTTTTCGGACTTCCTGAGGATTTTGTATCTCCTGAAATGCGCTCAGCTGCGAAAGCTGTTAACTTTGGAATAATTTATGGAATAGGTGCGTTTTCATTATCTAAGGATATAGGTGTTTCGGTACCGGAAGCAAAAAAATATATCGAGAGCTATCTTAATAACTATCCCAAGGTGTCTGAGTTTATGAATCAAACTGTTGAGGAGGCTAAAGAGAAGGGATATGTAACTACAATTTTTGGACGCAGACGATATATACCTGAGCTTAAGGCTCGTAATAAAATTCAGCAGGCGTTCGGCAAGCGAGCAGCGATGAATGCACCTATTCAGGGAGCAGCTGCAGATATAATAAAGCTTGCCATGGTGAGAGTTTATCGCAAGCTTAAGGAGCAAATGCCGGATGTGAAGCTTATTCTACAGGTGCATGATGAGTTAATTTTAGAGGCTCCGGCTGATCAAGCAGAAAAGGCTGCAATGCTACTAAAGGACGAAATGGAATCTGCAGTGAAAATGGCAGTGCCTCTTACGGTAGATGTTCATTGCGGTAAATCATGGTTTGATGCTAAGGGTTGATTTAAATGAAAGGATTTGATATAAATGGAAAGAAAATATGCAATTTTAGGTGAGTCACTAAAGCACACAATGTCACCGCCTATTCATAAGGAACTGTTTGAGCTTAAAAACAGAGAATTTTCTTATGAGATTATTGAGGTAACACCTAACGAGCTTGCAGAAAAATCAAAGTATTTAAACACACTTGCAGGATACAATATTACAATTCCTCATAAGATGGGAATTATCCAGCATATTGATAGGCTTGATGAATCGGCAAAGCGATATAATTCCGTCAACTGTGTTGATAACAAAAATGGTGAGCGAGTAGGCTATAACACCGACAGCGTTGGATTTTTAGAAACGATTAGAGCTATGAAGGTAAATCTAAGCGGCAATGTGCTGCTTATAGGCTGTGGCGGAGTTGGAAGAATGATGGCTATAGAAGCAGCTCTTGCAGGAGCAAAGCTTACCATAGCTGTTTTAGAATCTGACATGGAGCTTGCAAAGCAGGCGGTTAAGGAAATTCTTCAGTTTAAAGCCGATGCCGATGTAAGGATAGTACTAAACACACAGATTCCAATCGATACAACCTATGACCTGCTTATGAATGCTTGCCCCGTAGGAATGTATCCTAAGGTTGACGCTTGTCCTGTACAAGATGCAGTTATTGCAGCTAGTGATGCCGTATTCGATGTCATTTATAATCCTGGTGAAACGCAGCTTCTTAAAAAAGCAAAGGAAATGGGTAAAAATGCATCTGGCGGCATGGCTATGCTTGTTTGGCAAGCGGTTAAGGCTCATGAGATTTGGGATGGCGACAGCTATACCGACGGTGAGGTTGCGGACATTATTGCTATGATGCAAAAGCAGGTCGCTGTAGATTTTCCAATATGAAAGAGGGACATATGATTAAAAAGAATAAACCTATCTATCTTTGCGGCTTTATGGGCTGTGGAAAATCAACCGTTGGCAAGCTGCTTGCAAAAAAGCTCGGAAAAGAGTTTATAGATTTAGATGAATACATAGAAAAGCTTGAAGGAATGAAAATTTCTGAAATATTTGACAAAAAAGGCGAGGCTTATTTTCGACAAAGGGAAAGTGAAGCTCTTTCAAGCTTACCGGCATCAACCGGTGTTGTTGCAACAGGAGGCGGTACACTATTAAAAAAGGAAAATGGCGATATTGCCAAAAGTGTCGGCACATCTGTATATATTGATACTCCATTTGAGGTATGCTATGAACGTATCAAGGGTGATGAAAGTCGTCCGATTGCATACAGCTCAACCAAAGAGCAGCTTTTAGAGCGATACAATCAGCGTAAGCCGTTATACATTGAGAATAGCGATTTTTCCGTAGATGGCAACAATGCTCCTGTGCAGATAGTAAATGAAATTTTAGAGTAATTAGATTTTACATCGGAATTTAAAGCTTTAGCATTAATAATATTAATCTTTAAATCTGCTAAATTGTCAGTTTTACAAAAGCTAATTATTAAAGGTACAGATGGTGTAGGTAAAATAATCTGCACCATCTGCACCTTCTTTACACTTTAAAATAAAAAATCGGATAAAACAAATCATTTTTTGCGAAAGTTTTCTGCGTAAAATTACCGCTCATAAAAAATCCCTAGTGACAGATAATAAGCTTGCAAGCCCGAAAAAAACAAAGGTCAAGCTCAAGCTTGATGCAAAGAAAGGAAGAACGAAAAATGAAGGGTGTAACATCTCCTGAAGGAAGACAGACTCTTGAAAAGTTCAAGATGGAAGCTGCTAACGAGGTTGGCGTAAACCTTAAGCAAGGCTACAATGGCGACCTTACTGCAAGAGAAGTAGGCTCAGTGGGCGGACAAATGGTAAAAAAGATGATAGATGCCTATAAGAACGGAAATCAGCAGTAATCCTATCATCTTTTTAAAAGAAGAAAAATTTGACCTTTAGTTAAATAGCCTTAGGTCAGCGATCGGAGAAGTCGGGCTTTTAGTCTTAGGCTTCTCTTTTTGCTTTTTTAAAACATACCTTGTATAAAGAATATATAAGCATAATAAAGTATCCTTTTAGTAAAAGTAAGAGGAGAACAAAAACTGCTCTCCTCTTATTGATTTATGCCTTAGGCTTATCAATGCTTGGGTTAAAAGCGTAGAAATTTTTAGCGTCTAGCTGATCGGTAATCATTCTTAAGCCTTCTCCAAAGCGCTGATAGTGAACAATCTCACGCTCTCTTAAAAATTTGATAGGATCTCTAACATCGGGATCATCTGTGAGTCTTAAAATGTTGTCATAGGTTAGCCGTGCCTTTTGCTCAGCAGCTAAGTCTTCATTCATATCCGCAATAGGATCTCCTGTTGATTGAATAAAGTTAGCAGTCCAAGCTGTTCCACTTGCAGCCATCGGATAAATTCCTGTTGTGTGATCTACAAAATAGGTGTCAAATCCTGACTCTTTAATCTCCTTAGGAGTGAGATTACGAGTAAGCTGATATAAAATCGCTGAGATAATCTCCGAATGAGCAAGCTCTTCTGTGCCAATATCGGTTAAAAGACCCTGTACCTCTCTGCAAGGAGAAGCAAATCTTTGGCTTAAATATCTCGTTGCAGCACCAACCTCTCCGTCCGGTCCGCCTAGCTGTGAAATTATAATCTTTGCTAGGGCAGGGTCTGGATTTTTGATGTTTACGGGATATTCTAATGTTTTCTGATATTTCCACATAGTTAGCTTTCACCTCTTTCCCACGGGAATGGACCTGCTACCCAGTCCCAACGATCTGTAGCATCACTGTCAGAAGCACAGATCGGACCGTATTTCTCTTCATATTCCTTTGTCAAGCTTTCAAGCTCAGCTCTTTTCTCTCGAAAATAGCGTAATCCCTCCTGACAGGTAGGATGACTATCAAGATAAAGATTTATCTCAATTACAGCAAATCTTGCCGCTTGAAGACGGCGAAGAAGCTTTTGCTTTTCACTTAGCATTTCTTCACCGCCTCCTCACCGATAAATGGTTTGTCTAATGCCGGGAAAATTGTAGCACGACTAAGCGCTGTAGCTTCGTCATAGGGAGTCTCCCAAGACTGATAGGGTACATATGCCATTGCAATTGGGGTTTCCTTAGGAAATCTTCCACAAGGCATGGGACACTGCTTTGAGTCAGGTGTCTGACAACCTAATGCTTTTGACAAAAACTTTGATTCAAACGCTTCCATTGCATTACCTCCAAATTTAGGTTATTTTCTGCCTTACTCTACATATTATGACCTTTTACAATTAAATGTGAAAAAGAATTTTTTAAGATCCCTATGCAGTATATACCTACAATTGAAATAATATTTCACAAAAAACATTGACATTAAAAAAGAGTTATGGTATAATTACAATTGAAGAGATTTAGCTCTTGAAGTTTATATGATTTTATTTCAGACCGTTTTTTTATTGTCAACATGATATGTTCACAAAGCTATCGTATAATGGTGTAATATGTCAAAAAGGAAGCGAAAAAATGTTTGGCTATGTTAAAGCTTACCGACCATACATGAGAGTATGCGAGCTTGATTTTTATAAGGGAGTTTATTGTGGACTTTGTAAAAAGCTAACAGAGCAATATGGCTTTTCAGCTGCTTTGCCGCTAAGCTATGATTTTGTTTTTTTAACTATTCTACAGCTTGGATTAAATGATACAAAACCTATTTCTCAAAAGAAGCGATGTCCCGTACATCCTATAAGAAAAACTCTTTGCATCAGCTGTGAAGATTTATCAAGCAATGAATTTGAATATTCTGCAGATGCTGAGGTAATACTTACTTATCATAAGCTTTGCGATGATTTGAGAGATCATGGGTTCAAAAGCAAGCTCCGTGCCGCATTTTTGCTGCCTGTAATGAGAAAGTCCTATAAGCAAGCTGCCGCGAAGCATAAAAGCCTAACTGCTTCAATTCAAAATGCAATGAATGAGCAGCGTAAAATTGAAAGGGCAAAATACAGATCTCTAGATCGTGCGGCAGAGCCTACTGCTACAATGATGAAAGCCATTTTCCGAGAGATTGGTGGGTGCGATCCCGATAAGCGAGATTTGCTCGGTCAGTTTGGCTATCTGCTTGGACGATATGTGTATATCTGCGATGCGCTGGATGATATTGAGGATGATTATAAAAACAAGAACTATAATCCTCTGCTTACAAAAAAAATGTTGTCTCAAATTGGTAAATGTGACAAGCTTCCGAAGTATTGTTTAATTAAAGCATCCACTTTAGCCGAACAAAGTCTTAATCTGACTCTTGGTCGTCTTGCAGACATTTACACTGAGATTAGCTTTAATCAGATGCAGCCGATTACTGATAATATAATTTACTTGGGTCTTAAAAATACTTTTTTTGAAATAAAGAAGAAGCTTCTTGATGAAGATCAAGATAAAATAAAAAAATCATATACTGATAAAATATGTGAAAGGGAAAGAAATGACAGATCCTTATAAGGTGCTGGGCGTCTCACAAAGCGCCTCAGACAAAGAAATTAAAGAAGCATACAAAAAGCTTGTGAAGAAATATCATCCCGATAGATATCAGGATGAAGCTATGGCAGAGCTTGCTAACGAAAAGATGACCGAAATAAATGCCGCTTACGATCAGATAATGGACGAGCGTAAAAACGGCACATCATATTATTCGAGCTCAGGAGGTTACAGCAGCTATAGCTCATCATCAAGTAATTACTCACAGGTGAATTATGCTGAAATCAGAAATCTTATTCATCAGGGAAATCTTCAAGCTGCTCGTTCGATGCTTGATTCAGTGCCGCTTAATTCCAGAAATGCTGAATGGTATTTTCTAAGAGGTACAATAAGCTATCAGCGTGGCTGGCTCAATGAGGCATATAATGATATAGCACGAGCTGTACAGATGGATCCCGGTAATCAGGAATATAGAACTGCTCTTAATCAGCTCAACCAGCAGCGTGGAGGCTATATGAGAGGAAATTCTATGGGAGGCAACACCTCAATGAGCACAGGTGACTGCCTTTCAAGTCTATGTATAGCCGATTGCTGCTGTGAAGCTATGGGTGGCGATTTAGTGCCATGCTGCTAAAAAAGTCCAATTCAAATAAAAGCAATCATAGCACAGCCTTTTGTGTGGCACTTGGAGGAGTCATCTCCGCACTTGTTATGCTGCTAATGTTTTGCGCAACGATGTTTCCAATGCTCGATTATGCAATTCCGGCATATGCAGGCTTTTTGATGGTAGTTATTATTGTCGAAGCAGGCTCTAAATGGGCATGGATAACCTATGCTGCTTGTGCTGTACTTTGTCCACTTATGACGCCAAATTACGAGGCAGCACTCTTGTTTGTTTTATTTATGGGATACTATCCTATGCTCTATGTAGCTTTGGGGAAAATTGAAAATCGATACATACGCACCGGATTTAAATTGCTTGTTTTTAACGCAGCAATTTTGATTTATGCAATGATCTTCCAATATGTGTTTACATCAGTAGACCTTCTTGAGGGTATGGAGTCCTTTGGAAAATGGGCAGCACCTGTATTACTGATTATGGCTAATGTTTTCTTTTTCTTCTATGATAGACTGTTAGGTCAGCTTATAGATGTTTATATAAAATGGTTTAGAAAGAAGATACTTCAAAAACGCTGATTCCAACTAAAAGGAGATGCGACAACAAAATGAAAGTAGAAAAAACAAAACAAAACGAGCTGTCTTCTGAACAGCTTGAGAAAAAAAGCAAAAGAGTATATCACACAAGAATTATAAGCTGTATTGTATTCATAATAGCAATGGCTGGAATTACCTATCTGCTTTATCCGATTTTCAAGGGAGTAGGTGAGGACAATTGGCTGGCAAGTGTGCAAGAGAGTATAAGTCAATACAGTGGAATAAGCGGTTTGCTCATTTTTCTTGCTATACAAACACTTCAGGTGCTTGTAGCTGTAATACCAGCTATTCAGGTCGTTGGAGGTATGCTTTATGGCTGGTTTTGGGGCGCGATAGTATCATTCATAGGAATAGTATTTGGAAGCTTGCTTGTATGGGGAATAGTAAAAAAGCTTGGCTCGCCTATTGTTGAATCTGTAGTAAGTGAAAAGCATTTAAAAAGATTTAGCTTCCTTGAGGATGACAGAAAGCTTATAATAATTCTAATTGTTTTATATATAATACCCGGTATACCCAAGGATGTACTCACATATATCGTACCTCTAACGAAAATTAAGATGAAGAGCTTTTTTCTATACGTGATACCCTTTAGATTACCTTCGATATTACTTTCTACAGCTCTTGGAAGCAATGTTACATCAGGAAATTATAGATGGACTATGGTTTTCATAGCGGTAATTATCTTTGTAGCACTATTAGGATTTATATTCAAGGATAAAGTGCTGGATTTATTCAGCAAAAGAAAAAATCGAACAAAAAAGGATAATAAAGAAAAAACATTGTGAAATAAAAATATCCGTATAAGTCTTTGCTCTTATACGGATATTAGCTTTTATGCAATCAAAATTAAACCTCTTGAACAGGCTCAGCCGGTGTTGAAGCAGCCTCAGCTTCTTCAGTAAGTACTGATGTACAATGAGGACAACGAGTTGCTTCAAGTGAAATTTCACTCTTACAGAAGGGACAAACCTTTATCGTAGGAGCGGCAGGCTCCTCGTGCTTGCCTATATTTGTCAGTGCATTTATACCCTTCATAAGACAAAAGATAACAAGCGCCATGATAACAAAATTAATTACAGCTGTCAAAAAAGCACCATAGTTTATGTACTGACTTCCTAAAAGATGTATCTTTCCCTCAACCTCTGCACCACCAATACATCCAATAATAGGGTTGATGAAATTCTCTGTGAATGAAGTAACAATATCCTGGAAGGCAGCACCGATAATAACACCGACTGCAAGATCCATTACATTACCCTTAAGAGCAAACTCTTTAAACTCACTTGCGAATTTTTTAATAAAGCCCGCCTGTTTTTTTGCCATTTCTACAGTTTTTTCATTATCCATAAAATTACACCCTTTCTGTTTGCGAAAAGTTTTCGCATATTCAATTTATATTTAACCACTTATTTGTTAAGATTTCAACAACATTATGTAATTTAATATTTTTTTTCTACCATTTCTTATTCCCATACGACATTTCTGTGAATTTTATTAACATTTTGTAAAATGAACAGAAAAGTACTTGCCAAGAGATTGATTCTGTGGTATAATAATTAAGCTGAAACGAGCACCGAGAAGTTTGCATGGTTCATGCTCTTGAGATACTGGGATATAGCCAAGAGGTAAGGCAGCGGACTTTGACTCCGTCATTCCGCTGGTTCGAATCCAGCTATCCCAACCAATCGGCTAACTCGTTTAGCTATTTAAATATTGGGGTATCGCCAAGTGGTAAGGCATCGGACTCTGACTCCGACATTCCGTAGGTTCGAATCCTTCTACCCCAGTTTTTGATTGATACAGCTGTTGTGCTGTATCAATTTTTTTTGCAAAAAATAAGAAACACCAGAACAGACAAATGCTCTGATGATTACATTCCAAACTCGCTTTAACATCTTATTTTTTCGGGTTAGTGTAACATATCATTGACAAATGGACGTATTTCATAAAATTACCCGTGACAATTGTAATGTTACAATAGATGTGAGACCAAAGGTATAGAAAAAAGCAAAAAGAAATCAAAACATTTAGGAATCTATAACACCCCAACTGAGCTTGAAGTCAAGTGACAACTGGATGTAAAATATGTTCCGAAAGCATGTTGTTCTGGCAATGACGATGAAAAATTTTTGATTACTCTTCTTCATCTTCGCTTTTTGAATTTTTTGTTAATTCTTTGTGTTCTGTCCGATTTGATATTGACATTGGTCTTTCTTCTTTTCAACCAAAATCTGTCATCTGACAAAAAACAGATTACATAATCTCACAAATCCTTTGTTGAAATTTAACAAAAATGCACGAAAATCTTGATATAAATTGATTTATTATCAGAAATTTAAGCGAAGCACTTGAT
>JAJQIB010000021.1 GCA_021199375.1 Ruminococcus sp.
CGAATCTAAAAAGGCAATCTCCAACATCATGCTGGATTGCTTGGTAGACTTCGATAAATTATTACATATCGTTTACTAAAATTGATTTCCGTGCTAAATCGGCAACGTGTCTTGACATAGGTGCTTTAACATGGTATAATTGAAAGCAAGATACTATCCTTTACGAATGAAGGTGAGTGAAAGATTATGAGCTTTGATATTTTCTCTCGGTTTTTCTTAAAGAATAAAAAAGACGCTAATGAGGATGTAAAAATCACACCTCCTACAGATCTGCCCGCATCCATTGCAGCAGCAAAAGCGGCAATTAAAGCGCCATCGCTCTTTTTAAAAGTAAGCTTTGCTACCGACAAGGGAAGGGTAAGAAAAACTAACCAGGATAATTTTTATATCGACGGAAAATACAAGCACAGATACGGCAAAACAGAGCATGAAAGCTATATAGAGCTTACCCAAGAGCCGCATATCTATGGGGTGTTTGACGGAATGGGCGGAGAAGCTCACGGTGAAACCGCTTCAGCACTTGCAGCACTAGAGCTTGAAAAATTCTCAGAGCAGCTCAAGCAGACAAGCATCTCGGATTTGCCCTTTTATATGAACGAATTCACACGCACTGCTAATGCAGCTATACGAGATATGCTTGCAGATCGTGACTCTGAGCGCGGCGGCTCAACCTTCACGGCTCTTTACATCAAAAACAACACTGCCTATCCCTTCTACCTCGGAGACAGTCGCATCTATCTTTTTGAAGACGGCGAGCTATTTCAGCTCACTGAGGATCAAACACTTGCGGTACGAAAGGTTAAGGCAGGAGTTTACACCGAAGAATTTGCACAAATAAGTCCCGACAGTCACAAGCTTACCTGCTTTCTTGGAGCAGACACCGCAGATATAGGTCTTGATGCTCAGCCATGTATGCCAATACCGCTAAAGGCAGGTACAAAGCTTATTATGTGCAGCGATGGACTTTATGATATGTGCACAAAGGAAGAGATAGCTAGTATTTTATCAAGCGAGAATGACAATCCATCGCTTAAGCTAATACATTCGGCATTAAAAAACGGCGGAAAGGATAATGTAACCTGCGTAGTAGTCGAGGCAATCGAGCTTTTATGAACACAAGGCAATAATAAAGACGACGGATTTTTTAATCTTCCGTCGTCTTGCTTTTTAATATCAGTCCTGATCATTAGAATGTGTTCTAAACGGAGCAAGTGGTATTCCGTTTTTGCCGAATATACTAACATCAATCCAGTTAAACCAGTCATAGCGTGCATATCTAGGCTCCTTTACCTGAGGAGCGCTTATAAATATTTTATTGCCACGAATTTCGGCAGCAGCACGCTTGAAAAGCTTGTCCTCACCGGCAATTTCAAAGCCTACAATCTTATCGCCCTTAACCTTAAAGCCCTTATCCGCATGATCAAAGCTAAGCTCCATTCCGCCGTCCTTGTATTCATACGATTTATAAATAGGACCAAATGCCTCAATCTTCTTACCATAGACTAAGCTTTCTGCCTGTAGACAAAGTCTTTCTCCTACCGGAACCTTGTCCACCGGGTGAATGTTGTTAAACTCGCCACAATCACTGATTACGGCAATACCCGTGTTCTTCACCGTCTTAAATGCCTTCATCTGAGCCTCACGGATTAGGCACCAATGCTTGAAATCGGGATCCTGCTCATACTTAAACATTGGCAGCTGTACCATGATAAATGGCAGCTCATCATCTCCCCATTTTTCTCTCCAAAGTCCAATGAGATTAGTAAATAGCTTATAGTAGCTATTAGGCTTATGGTCATCGCTTTCGCCTTGATAATAGAGAAATCCTCTTAACGTATAAGGACATACCCTCATGAGCATTGTTTCATAAAGTCCCGCAGGGCGATATTCGTTTTTGCAATTCATTGGTCCCGGATACTTGCTCTCTCCGCAAAGCTCCTGTATCCTGTCCCAAGAGCAGTTAGGCTCCTTTGCAAAAATCTCCTGTGAGCGCTCCCACCAAGCCTGCTGATACTCAGCGTACTCATCATACTCTTTAATTTGCAGCTCAATCGGCTTGCTTCTTACTGCAGCATCGTATTCCTCTATGTAGGATGCCGTTTCACGACTATCCTCAATGGTCTTTCTGTCCATCCAAGCCGAGGCACTTGTTCCGCCCCAGTTGCATCCGATCAGTCCTACAGTTACTCCCAGATCTTTTGACAGCTTTCTCGCAAAAAAGAATCCAACCGCGCTCCATGCAGCACTTGACTCCTTGCCCGCTTCGCTCCAGCCCGAATTCTTTTCGGCTCTGTAAAGCTCATCATCAACCATGTGACATTTGCTTGTATAATAGAATCTTACTCCGCAGTCGGGCTTAAGGCTCTCCAGAACCTCCTTGCCTCCCTTGCAATTTTGAAGCTCAAGCTCCATATTTGACTGTCCACCGCAAAGCCAAACCTCGCCTATCATCACGTTATAAAATCTAAGGGACTCCTTGATTTCCTTGCCTTCCTTATTTAGTATGCAGAAAACATCCATTTCAAATGGTCCACCTGCCAGCATCGGAGGAAGCACCGCTTTCCACTTGCCATTCTTTGCTATAGTTTGAGTCTTTACATCCGAAATTGTAACGCTGATCAAGGCTCCGTCATCAGCCTCTCCCCAAACCTCAACGTTCTTTTCTCTTTGCAGCACCATATTGCTGCTAAAAACACTTGCAATTCTAAACATAATATCTTCTCCTTATGCTTCTTCCCTGCTCTTCTTCCAGTCAAGGTATTCCTCATAGGTACCCATTCTGTCAATACAGCCATCGGAAGTTATTTCAATAATGCGATTTGCAGCGGTCTGCAAGATCTCGTGGTCGTGAGTTGTAAAGATTACCACTCCCTTAAAATCGCAAAGCGCATTGTTCACCGCAGTAATCGACTCTAGGTCAAGGTGATTAGTCGGCTGATCCAGCAGCAGCACATTTGATCCAAAAAGCATCATACGTGAAAACATACAACGAACCTTTTCGCCACCCGAAAGCACATTCACCTTTTTGTATATGTCATCACCCGAAAAGAGCATCTTTCCCAAAAATCCACGCAAAAACGTGTCAGTGTCCTCTCCGGTTGTGTACTGTCTCATCCAATCGACAATCGAAAGATCGCAGTCGTTAAAAAAGCTTGAATTGTCCTTTGGAAAATACGAGCGTGATGTTGAAATTCCCCACTTCATGCTTCCACTATCCGGCTCAACCTCTTCAGCTAAAATCTTAAAGAGCATAGTAATAGCCTGCTCCGATTCACCGATAATTGCGACCTTATCCGTTCGTGAAAGCGTGAAGGTAACATTTTTTAGCAGAGACGAGCCATCCTCGGCAGATTTTGTTATACCGTCAAGCCTTAAAATTTCCTTGCCAAGCTCACGATCCGGAGAAAAGCCTATGAAGGGATATTTTCTGCTTGATGCGGGCATTTCCTCAACAGAAAGCTTATCTAAAAGCTTGCGTCGGCTTGTAGCCTGTTTAGACTTTGATTTGTTTGCCGAAAAGCGTGAAATAAACTCCTGAAGCTCCTTGATTTTATCCTCGGTCTTTTTATTTTGCTGCTTTATAAGCCTTTGCATGAGCTGTGATGACTCATACCAAAACTCATAGTTTCCGACATACATCTTAACCTTGCCATAGTCAAAGTCAACTATATGGGTGCATACGTTATTCAGAAAGTGTCTGTCATGCGATACTACAAGCACTGTACCATAATATTCAGAAAGAAAATCCTCCAGCCAGCGTATTGCGTATATATCAAGATGATTCGTAGGCTCATCAAGCAGAATAATTTGCGGACTGCCAAAAAGCGCCTGCGCAAGCAGCACCTTAACCTTTTCATTACCTGAAAGTGAAGACATCTGTGCATAAAGCAAATCCTCAGAAAGCCCCAAGCCTTGTATCAGCTTTGATGCCTCTGACTCAGCCTCCCAGCCATTAAGCTCGGCAAATTCGCCTTCAAGAACCGCTGCTCTCTCGCCGTCCTCATCACTAAAATCCTCTTTTGCATAAAGTGCGTCCTTTTCACACATAATTTCATACAAACGCTTGTTTCCCATGATTACTGTGTCAAGCACCGTATACTGATCAAACGCAAAGTGATCCTGCGACAGCACGCTCATACGTGTTTCCTTAGGGATAACCACCTCGCCCTTTGTAGGCTCAAGCTCTCCGCATAAAATTCGCAAAAAAGTAGATTTTCCTGCGCCATTTGCTCCGATTATACCGTAGCAGTTTCCATCCGTAAACTTAAGCTCTGCATCCTTAAAAAGAAGCTGCCCGCCAAAGGACATGGTTAGATTATTTACCGTTATCATTTACATACTCTCCTTAGAAATGTTCGTTAAAATACAAGTTTATTATACCATATGTTTTTTCAAATGTCTACATCATTTCTAAAAAAAATCCGAAATTTTTGATAAAAAATGCACACCCTTTTACGGATGTGCATCTATTTTTGCAAATGCTTTTATATTAGGTTGGTAGAGCCGCTTTGTACTTAAGACAAATTTTATCGGTAATTAGCGCTATAAACTCGCTGTTTGTAGGCTTGCCCTTTCCGGTGCTTATGGTGTAGCCAAAAAATGAGTTTAGCACATCTATATCACCACGATCCCAGGCGATTTCTATAGCATGACGAATAGCTCTCTCAACTCTTGATGCAGTTGTTGAGAATTTTTTTGCCACTGCAGGGTATAATAGCTTTGTGACACTCTCAAGCATCTCGCTATCTCCAACAGATAATATAATCGCTTCACGAAGATAGTGATATCCCTTTATGTGTGCAGGAACTCCAATTTGATGGATGATATCGGTGACAATTATTTCAAGACTAGCGCTCATAGTTGATGCATTACCCAAATGCTCGCTTACATGCGTATCTATATCAAAAAGTGCCTTAACACGCTCACCTAAATCATTTATGTCAAAGGGACGCAGCATATAATAGGAGGCTCCCGCAGCCATAACCTGCTGTTCTAAAAAGTCGTTTACATAGGGAGCAGTAATGATGAAATAAGGCTTTCCCTGACCGGTTCCTATCTTTTTCATCACGCCAATAGCATCAAGTGAGGGCATAACTGCCTCTATGATAACCACATCAGGCTGCTCTGAGCTTATAGCATCCAGAATTGTACTGCCGTTTTTCGGTCTTGTTAAAACGTAAAATCCGCTTGTCCTAAGCTGTGCCGCACATGCTACTCCAAATTGTGCCGTGTCATCTCCTATTAAAATTTTAATCTTGTCATTCATCATTAAGTCCTCCGTAGTTTGTTTTTTGGTTATCCTTAAGTTTACGCGCGTTTTTTTTTAAAGGATTTTTCTTTTCTGACTGTAATTATATCATACCACAAATTGCTTTGAAAAGCAATAGTTTTTCAGAAAAAACGCCAATATATTTTCGACGGAACTCGGTTCGGTTCTGTAAATATTAATAAATTGTTATAAAATAAAATGTTTTTCGAAATATTGCGACTCGGTTCTTTATTCTCCTCTAAATTAGCTCGAATTCCATATTTTTTCGACATGAATCGCTAAATTTCTCGGCGAAGCGTGTCGAATATGCAAAAATATTAAACTCTCTATCCTGCGATTTTTTCCTCTCGTGAAACAGAGATTATATCCGTCGAGTACTCATACATACTCTCAGCAAAAATTCCATATCCGCCTGTAGGGTCATCAACAAATACATGCGTTACTGCTCCGACAAGTCTGCCATCCTGTATAATCGGTGAACCGCTCATGCCCTGAACAATGCCTCCTGTTTTTTCAATCAGCTCCTCGTCCGTAACCTTTATAATAAGGTCATGCTCACTATCTGACGACAATATACTCTCTATGCTTATGTCAAAGCGTTGAGGCTCTCCGTTGTCAATCTGCGCCAAAATATAAGCGTCTCCCTCATGAACCTCGCTGGCGAAGCCAAGCGTATAAAGCTCACCGCTAAAATCTGCATACTCGTCTAAGATACCATATACTCCGCCATCACAGTTAGTCACAAGCTCTCCCTCATTGCTGCCAACAAATTCACCCATAATCTGTCCCGGCTGTCCCTTTTCGCTTTTTGCTATGCCATTTATCCTCACTTCAGAAACACTGCCATTAGAAAGTGGCAACGCCTCTCCTGTGTCAACATCACAAATTGCATGACCCAGTCCTGCAAACACACCCGTCTGAGGATCGCTGAATGTAACAATTCCAATTCCAGCAGAGCTGTCACGCACCCACATCCCCGCACAATAGCTGCCTTGACTAAGAATAGGCGTTAGTGTACATTCACGCTCAACACCATCACGCCGATATATAATGCTGCACTCCTCACCGCCTGAGTTTTTAATTATCTCGCTCACCTGGCTGTTTGAAGTAACCTGCTCACCGTTTATTTCCTCAATGACATCGCCAATCTTAAGACCCGCATCCTTCGCAGGACAGCATCCCGAAAGATTTTTCATGTCTATAATCATAACGCCATCCGTCACAAGCTTAATTCCGAATGCGTATCCTCCTACTGCAACTACAGGTCTGTCCACCGTTTCCTCCTTAACGTCCTTTATCGGCACACTGCCAAAAAGCTTAAGACTTATATCCCTTGTCGTAACCATTCCGCCACTGGACGATGCCGAATAAGCTGTCTTTCCCGTCGAAAGCTCATCAGCAGTTATTTGCAGCAGCGTATTAAAGGTAAGCTTACTATCATAAGCAGTGGTCACTCTGTCTGGAAGAGCCTGTCCATAGTATCCAACACAGCTCATTATCGCCGTACAGGCTGCAGCCGTAATAGCAGCAAACGACTTTGACAAACGACATAATACAACCTTTCTCTTCATTTGCATTTCCATTCCTTCCCTTATAAAGATATCTATCTGCTTCGATTTTATTTTGGACTGATAAGCTGCTCTCATTCACTCAACTGATGCAAGTATTATTTTCATTGGATGCAATGCTAAATATTTCTTGTAATCTTTTATTTTTGTAATAATAATCCTTTAAAAGGTATTGCTTTTTTCAAAAAAATGTGATATAATGATTTGGTAAGAAAAAGGTGATAATAAAAACGAATACCGTTTTGTTTTCCTTTCAACCCAATTATAACGCACAAACGAGGTATAATATGTCAAAAAAAAGCAGGCTGAAAAAACAAAAGGAAAAACAGGTGGAGATGAAAAAGCTCGCAGATCTGGAAGAGCTTGAGGAGATAGAGGCGGCTAAGCACCGCGAAAGCAAAGGGGCAAAAAAAATGCGCCGCCGTGCAAGACGCGGCTACGCAAATGTGCTCATGATATTATTTACAATACTTATGCTTGCAGCATTTTTGTATTCAGGATTTTTCTACGGAGGAGTCACCATTGTCGGCGCCGTCGGAGGCGCAGCAGAATTTATCCCCAAGAAAACAGCGCTCATAATGGGAATAGGCGATTGCCTGATGGTTATTGGCATTGTGCTTTGCTTTTGCAAAAAATACAAGGTTCAAGCAATCTTTTCTCTATCAGGATCTCTTGCATATCTATACGCAGGTCATAAAATAATTCTTGATATTCAGCAGCGCATGGAAGAGGTATATGTTGAAGAAGAGCTACAAAACATGGACCGTGACTACATGCTCTACTACTATCCGATTCTAATACTCACACTTTTTTCATTGGTTTTGCTAATAATCTCAATAGTCAAAGCCATCAAGAAAAAGCGCAGAGATAAGCATGAAGCAGACAATGCTCCGGTTGAGAGCATTGTATCTTAAAAAAGATGCAATTTCAAGTCAATGAATGTAATTACACTCTTGTCTTGATTGTAATAAAAATATAATGGAGATGGTATTTCAATGAAAACAATTTTAAGAAGGATCACAAGCCTTTGCTTGGTTTCGGCACTCACGCTGTCGGCAATTGCTACAGCAGATCTTTCAAAGGACAGCTTAATTTCTGAGGTGTCAGAAATAACAGCATCAGCTGCTACTGTCACCTACTCAGTAAAGGACTTCGGTGCTAACGGCTCAGACAGCAAGGATGATACGGCGGCATTTCAGGAAGCGCTTGACATGGCAAAGAATTCAACCAAAACAGTTAAAATCACTGTACCTAAAGGCAAATACTACATAAGCTCACACCTTAGAATTTACTCAAACACTTATCTTAAGCTTTCATCAAGTGCGCAAATGATAAGAAAGAACGACTCAGACTACCTTATCATCAACGGAACAAGTGGCACAGGATACACCGGTATAAAGAACATAACTATCGTTGGTGGTATCTGGGATGGAAATGTCTCTGACACCACAAAAACAAAAGGTCTCATACAAATCAACAATGCAAAAAACGTCACCGTTAAAAATGCAACCTTTAAAAATGTATGCGGAACACACTTTGTTCTATTTGCAGGTGTTGCTAACCTCAAAGTAACAAACTGTGTATTTAAAAACTTTATCCACTATACAGGAACTGCATCATCTTATAAAAATCAAGTAAGTGCAGATCTAAACTACAGATCCGCTGAGGCTCTTCACATCGACTATGTAGAGAAAAACTCTTCTACCGGAGAATCTGGCACTCCTTGCAAAAACGTAACGGTATCAGGATGCACATTCAGCAAGGTTACAACCGGTGTGGGAACTCATCACGTGTACAGCTACATGAACGCTACAGGTGTCACAATCAAGAACAACACCTTTAAAGATTGCTATTACTATTGCGTAAACACCGCAAGCTTCAAGGACTTTGTAATGTCAAACAACACTGCAACAAACACTGCGGGACTTATTTACTGCGAATCATCAACCGGAACAGTTAAGAATAACACCATTTCAGCAAAGTCTTCTCTTTCAGGCAAAATGTATAGCTATGATAGTTTTGCAACATCAGATCCCACGCTTAATGTAGGAAGATTTTCTGAAAGCACAGTTAAATTCTACAATAATACTGTAAAGAATTCCTCAGCTAACTGCGTTTACGCCTGTGAAGACTCAGTTATAACCGTTCAAAGATGCACGCTCACGGGTGCGGCAAATGCAGGTGTTGGTTTAAATGATGCAACCGTAAAGCTTCTCGACACCACCATAGGCAATTCGGGATCTAACGGTGTTACTCTAAAAGAAGGTTCAACTCTTACAGCCAAAAGAAACTATATCTACAAGAGTACTGAAAATGCAATTTATGTTGCAAATAAATCAAAGGCTACAATTACCGACAACAGCTTCAATAACAACGGCAAAAATGATCTTTCACTTGGGGATAACTCTACTGGCATAGTATTTAAAAATAACGGCTCTGACCAAAAGAAGACCTATGTTCCCTCTGGCTGCTCTGCTACAATAAGCGGAACTAAGAATTCACTTCGTTCATATAGTTTTTCTATTGCATCAAAGAAGGTTTATACTGGTAAGCAGATTAAGCCTACAGTTACATGCTCGGGACTAAAGAAGGGCACCGACTACACTGTATCTTACGGAACTAACAAGAGCACAGGCGAGGGCACTGTAACGATCAAGGGCAAGGGCGACTACGCTGGTACTATAGTTTTAAGATTTAATATCGTTCCAAAGAAGGTAACACTTAAATCATCAAGCAAGAGCAAAACAGCCATCAGACTAAACTGGAAGAAGGCAACCGGTGCATCGGGCTATCAGATTCAGAGATACAACACTAGCACCAAGAAGTGGGAAACTGTCAAGACCATAACAAGCGGCTCAACTCTCACCTACAAACAAACAGGTCTTAAGAAGGGCACTGCCTATAAGTACAGAGTCAGAGCTTATAAGACTATTAACGGCAATAAGTACTACGGCGCATGGAGTAAAACCAAGAAGGTTACTACCAAGTCATAAAATTAAATCAGCATAACAAAACCACTCCCGAACAAAAAAAGGGAGTGGTTTTTACATGTCTATAAAAGCTACATCACATTACTTTTTTCCTTAAGCCGTGAGCCCTCCTCAAGAAGGTCGTAAAGCTTTTTTTCATCCTTCTGTGCTATACAATCATGATACTCTTGAAGTCTAAGGATGATGTTATCAATCTGTTCAACAAGTGCATCACTGTTCATCAAAAACAACTGCGTCCACATATCGGGATTTAGCTTTGCTACTCTTGTTAAATCCTTAAAGCTGCCTGCTGAAAAGCCCGCTTGCTTTTCAAGTGTCGGACTTTTTATATAAGCACTGGATACCACATGAGCCAGCTGCGAGGTGAAGGCTATTATCTCATCATGCTCCTTAGGTGTCGATGTAACGCATCTGTCAAATCCCACTTCAAGTGCAAATCGTGAAACCGTGTCAAGTGTAGTAGGATCTGTCTTGTCGGTTGGAGTGACAATAAAGCTTGCTTTTTCAAAAAGATTGTCGACCGAATACGCAAAGCCAGAAAACTCTCTTCCTGCCATTGGATGACATCCGAGATAGTGAACTCCACGCTCATATAAAGGCTGTTCGACAGCATTAACTATACTTTCCTTTACACCACAGCAGTCTATTACAATACCGCCGGGCTTAAAGCTATCCTTGTTATCAAGAATGTACTCTACCGTCTTTTTAGGATGAAGAGCTACTATAACAAGATCGCAAAAGCAAAGATGCTCTCCTGCCACAGCCTCATCAATCGCCTCCTGTTCAAGTGCGTCCTTTATAACCTGCTCTGAGATATCTATTCCATAAACAGTGCTATCGGTATTTTTTTTAATCGCCTTTGCCAGCGATCCACCAATCAGTCCCAAACCTACAATTGCAATTTTCATCGTAAAGCTCCATTCATTTTAGTACTTTTGTCTATTAAAGTATAACACTTTTCCTCATGAATGTCAACTATTTTCACAAACAAAATACCGCCCGAACATCACGTCCGTGCGGTATTTTGCATGAAGTAAAAGAATATGAAAAAAATTATAAGAAGAAAGCTTATTATGATGTCAAGAATTAATACTCTTGACCGTAATAGTAATTATAGAACTCACGGAACTGATCATATTCATCGCTGTAATCATCCGTTTCTGATGAGCTATCGTCATCACTGCTTTCAGTGCTTACCGCTTCGCCCAGTGTTACCTCTATATCTACTATATTATCATTGCGGTAAACAGATACCGTTATGGTATCGCCCGCACTGTACTCGCTCTTGATCTCGTTAAACTCCTCAATTGACTCGATTAACTCGCCTTGAATGCCTACTATTATATCGTTAACCTCAATGCCTGCATCTTCAGCTGCACTGCCGTCATCTACGCTACGAACGATGAATCCCTGGGGAACACCGTAGTAATCTGCATAGAAGGAGCTTATGTTCTCGCCGCTAATTCCAAGTGATGGTCTGCCTGTAACATATCCATACTCAATGAGGTCATCTATAATGGTAACTGCATCATCAATCGGGATTGCAAAGCCTAAGCCCTCACCATAAGTAGTCGAAACCTTTGCGGAGGTAATGCCTATTACCTGTCCGTAAGCATTAATCAACGGACCACCTGAGTTACCGGAGTTGATAGAAGCATCAGTCTGAATAAGAGTCATTGTTCTGTCTTCAATGGTAAGTGTACGATCTGTAGCAGAAATTATTCCCGATGTAACGGTATTTGCAAGGTCAAATCCAAGTGGATTTCCTATAACGATTGCAACCTCACCTACAACAACCTCACTTGATGTGCCAAACTCTGCGGGAGTAAGTCCCGTTTTGTCAATTTTAAGCACTGCAAGGTCTGTTTGCGTATCTATTCCTACAAGCTCTGCGGTTATGTTGCCATCATCAGTGCTTTCACTGCTATCGCCATCCTGATCTTCAAGAATCTTCTCAGCTACCGTCTTGCTTGACGAATCGTCCGTCTCTTCCTCGGCGGATTCAGATGTACTATCAGTTATTACTACCGAAATAGCAGAAGCATCCTCAACGACATGAGCGTTTGTAACAATATATCCATCCTCGCTCAAAATTATTCCCGTGCCAGAAACCTCGCTGTCATCGGTGATGCAGGAAATTCCTACAACTGAAGGTGATACCTTTGTTACAATTTCTGAGATGCTAAGTGCATCATCTGGTGTAGATAGCTGCTCAATAGTCGGCAGATTAGATGTGTCTCTTGTAGATGTGGATGATGTAGCCGTGTCCTCTGAGCTCTGTTTAACTGTTGAGCTGCTTGATGAGTCATCCGTTAATACGCTACCATCACCTGTAAGCAGTGAATATCCTACCACCGAGCTTACTCCGATTGCTGCCACGCAAAGAATAGCAAGCACTGCATTGAGCGCCTTTTTGCTCTTCTTTTTCTTCTTAGGCGGCTCATAAGAATATTCGTTAGGTCCCTGCTGACCATATCCGTAATTGCTATATCCGTAGCTTTGATAGCCATTATTTTGAGGCTGCTGCGAATAGTTTGCATACTGTCCGTCATTATTCATGTTAGCATTGGTGTTATTATTTGTAGTACCGTTGACACCATTTTGATCGGTGCGTTGTGCACCGTTTTCCTTATTATTAAAATCATTGTACTCGCTCATAAATATTCCTCCCATAGCAGTCAGATGCTGCTGTACAATCTTTTTTGATTAGCGGCTATTACTTCGCCGACATTTTACCGTTTCCTTTCTCACGTCCTGACCGGTTAGGTTCGTTTCTTCTTCGTTTCTAAATATAATTATACCCATCAATGTGTTGAAAAAATGATAATTAGCAATGATAAATCTGAAAAGAAAAGGAAAAAAGCTTTTTTATTTCTTTTTATCATTAGATTTCAAAAAAATCATAGAAAAATCCTCTTAAAGCATTGACAAATTAGGATTTTTAATGTACAATATATATTGTAAACGTTTCCCACTAAAGAAGCGCTTATCTAACTGATGACAAAATTTTATTGGAGGTTTTAAACTATGGCTGAATATTTTGCTAATATTCCTAAGATCCCCTACGAGGGTCCAAAATCAACAAATCCGCTTGCATTTAAGTACTACAATCCCGATGAGATTGTTGCCGGTAAGCCTATGAAGGAGCAGCTTAAGTTTGCTCTTTCCTGGTGGCATACTATGGGCGGCGATGGAACCGACATGTTCGGCGTTGGAACAACAGATAAGACCTGGGGCAAGGATGATGCTGCTGAAAGAGCTATCGCTAAGGTAGACGCAGCATTTGAGATTATGGACAAGCTCTCGATCGATTACTATTGCTATCACGACCGTGACCTCTCGCCTGAATATGGAGATCTCGCAACAACTAATGCAGAGCTTGACAAGGTTGTAGCTTACTGCAAGAAAAAACAGGCTGAAACAGGCAAGAAGCTTCTCTGGGGCACTGCTAAATGCTTTGACCATCCGAGATATATGCACGGTGCAGGAACTTCACCGAGTGCTGACGTTTTCGCTTACGCTGCAGCTCAGATAAAGAAGGCTGTAGAAACCACAGTTGAGCTTGGCGGACAGGGCTATGTTTTCTGGGGCGGACGTGAAGGCTATGAAACGCTTCTTAACACCAACATGGCACTTGAGCAGGACAATATGGCTCGCCTTATGAGAATGACCGTTGACTATGCACGTTCCATCGGCTACACCGGCGACTTCTACATCGAGCCTAAGCCTAAGGAGCCTACAAAGCATCAGTACGATTTCGACACCGCTACGGTTTTGGGCTTCTTAAGAAAGTACGGTCTTGATAAGGACTTCAAGATGAACATTGAGGCTAACCACGCAACACTTGCACAGCACACCTTCCAGCACGAGCTAAGAGTTGCTAGAGACAACGGCGTATTTGGTTCGATTGACGCAAACCAGGGCGATACCCTTTTAGGCTGGGATACCGACCAATTCCCGACTAACGTTTATGATGCGGCGCTTTGCATGTATGAAGTACTCAAGGCTGGCGGCTTTACCAACGGCGGACTAAACTTCGACTCAAAGGCAAGACGTGGCTCTTACACGCTTGAGGATATCTTCTACAGCTATATCGCTGGTATGGATACATTTGCTCTAGGTCTTAGAATTGCTGCTAAGATGATTGAAGACGGAAGAATCGACAAGTTTGTTGAGGACAGATATTCTTCATGGACTACCGGCATCGGCGCTGACATTATAAGCGGCAAGGCTACAATGGAGGATCTCGAAAAGTATGCACTCGAAAAGGGTGAGGTTACCGACTCGCTATCAAGCGGCAGACAGGAGCTTCTCGAAAGCACTATGAATCAGATTATGTTTAGCATTAACGACTAATATTTGTAAATCAAAAGCCCGTCCCTTTGTCCCGACCCCCAAAAGTTAGACCAAGAAACTAACGAAAAGGAGGTC
>JAJQIB010000034.1:0-56126 GCA_021199375.1 Ruminococcus sp.
GACAAGCAGTTAGGGTAGATGTCGTAAGTTTACTTCCCTAAGAACGGTAATAGCAGCTTCTTCAATAGTTGTGACCGTATCAGGGAGCGTTAAACTTGTTTTAGCGCCAGGGCAGCATATCAATTTTGTTTGTGCTTTATTGTACAAAACTCCGTTCAAGGAAGAATAATATTTATTGTTTGAATCTACAGTTATTTTTTGTAAATCCCTACATGATCCAAAAGGGCAAGCACCGATATTCGTAACCGAAGCAGGAATTTTTACACTCTTCAAATTGTTGCAACAAACAAAAGCTTCCTTTCCAATTGTTGTAACCGAATCAGGAATTGTTATACTTTTTAGATTTTCACAGTCTCTAAACGCAGCAAATCCAATGTTAGTAATCGTATCAGGAATTGTTACTTTTACTAATGATGAGTAACAATCAAACGCGCCATACCCTATTCCAGTAACTGTGTATTTCCCCAGTTCACTAGGAATAGTAAGCTTTGTTTCTCTCCCTATATATTTTGTAATAGTTGCCTTATTATTAGACACCGTGTACTTATAATCACCGCTGGTATACTCACCATCATCATCTGCACTTGCCACTACATCACTACTAATCACGCCACTCATCAAGTTGTTTGTCGGAACCGCCAAACAGCTTACAGCCATACAAGCCGCTAACAGTCCTGAAATAATCTGTTTTTTCATATTAATTCCTCCATTATTGTAATAAAATTAATCTGCAATATTATTATACCATACCTCCACCATGAAATACAATGGCTATTTTTCACAAGATTTACACAATTATTTTAGTCATATTACACAAAGCAGACTCGCACAAACGGGGCTGGTCAGCCTGTAGAACACCCCCAGAAACCATTCAGGATCTGGGGTTGTTTTGTCATTTCAAGCTAAACAAGCTCTAAAAACACAAAATAGAGCAATATATGATGGTGTTTCATATATGCTTTGTATCAGCAAAATCTTAAACAGTACAACAGAGTCCAAGATCTTCTATGCTTACTATTTCAACCTGATTTCTTTCTTTCTTGTCTTTTCTTAGCATGTCCTTCACCTCTTACTCTATTATATCACATCTAAATGCAAAAAGCCAGCCTTTTGGGCTGACTTTTTTGACGGGTTGAACAAGTATCAAATGCGATACTCGCTGTAATGCTTAAAGACTTATGATTTTGTGGTGACCGTCTTTGTCACAGACCATTTTCCGTAGTATTTGTTGCCGTTTAGTGTCTTATAGGCTCGCACTCGATATTTGTATACTTTGTTACTCTTTAGACCAGTATCCCTATATGTTAGGGTCGAGCCATTCTTTATAGTCTTCACCGCTACCCATTTCTTGGCAGAAGCATCATAGCGTTGAATTTGGTAGCCTGTTGCTCTTGTGACTTTGTTCCAGTTTAATCTAACGGCAGTTTTGCTCTTTGAAGCGGAGCTTATCTTGACTTGAGTTGGCTTGGTCGAAGTTGTTAAGGTCGAGCTGTATGAGCCCCATTTAATTGTGCTGCCAAACTTGCGGTAGGCTCGAATTCTAAACTTGTATTTCTTGGCAGTCGAAAGACCCGTAACCTTGTAGGATGTAGTTGATCCACTCTTTACAGTAGCAACCTTGGTCCACTTTTTGGTAGAAGAATTGTATTCGTAAATTCTGTATCCTTGTGCACTCGTCACCTTATCCCATTTTAAGGTAATGCTTTTTGTAGCAGAATTCGACGTTAAGTTTGATACTTTAGAAAGCTTAAATTCATAGCTTGAAAGCTTGTAGGGATTTATTGCATAGATTATAGGCGATGAATTGGAGGTTTTGTACCATCTTACGTTCGAATCAGAGCACATTATGGGCTGACAATCAGAAAGACGAATTATAGTTCTTACTATGCTTGTAAGCTTGTGTCCCTCGTCATCAATTACCACCATCTTGGTGTCTACATATTTATCGGTTGAGGTATTGTACTCCTCCCACATCACCAGGAATTGGTTATCTGAGATTTTAACCATCTGGGGAGTAGCTGCAGTTAGCGAAGAGCTGTTAGTGTATTTTGTAAGATATATAGTTTCGCTACTGTTTAAAAGCTTGTCTGTTATGCTTACAAATATGTTTCTTACATACTTGGTGTTTTTGCCTTGATCGTTGCCAACAATTATGCAGCTATTGTCTGAAAGCTCAAATCCACCTACTGATGCTCCTGTATAGTTTGACGAATTAAATTCTTGGGTGTAAGTAAATGCTTCTTTATAACTAACCGATGTAATATCACCGCCTACAGCAGATTTTATTATAGTAACGCTTCTAGGGTAAGCATCTCCATGATCCACTCTGTATACATAGTCTCCATCTGTTTGAACAAACTGATTAAACGAGTGACTTACATAGCCTGCCTGAGCAATGTTCATTACATCATAATATGAATCAGAAACGGTCATATTGCTCTCTTTTATTACAAATGTCATATTTGCTTGGTGATGTACGCCACCGCTTGCATACATTTCGTGACAGGTGTGTATATAAAGCACCCCATTTGTTTCAGTCATTCTAAGAGAGCCTGCATCAAATGGAATATAGGTGTTAGCACCCTTTATGGATACCGACTTTACCTTTGACCATGATTTAGTGTACTTTACTACACGAATAACCTCTTTGCTATCACTTTCGGAGGTGTTATTTTGACCAAATACTAAGTAATTGTAGTTCGAACCGCTATAGAAGCCTCCAAAAATACTAAGAGGATTGCTGATGGTCTTTTTGTAATTACGCTTTTTGCCATTGCTCGAATAGTTTTCAACAATAACCTTGCCTGAGATATACTCGACTCTTGTAAGTGTTCCATCTGACTCTTGCGCTAGGTAGGAGTTTACCGTGTTGCCATAGGTTGTGTAGTTGTTATTTGATACATTAGTACTCTTTGTGCCGGTCGTCGTTATTTTTTTGGTTGCGGACTTTATTGAGGAATTTGATTTTACAGTAACAGTGAAGGTTCCCTTTACGCCATCTGAAGTTTTTGCTGTAATCTTTGCTGTGCCTGTGCTAACGCCCGTTACCTTGCCTGATTGATTTACGCTTGCCACCTTTTTGTTGCTGCTCGACCAAGTCAGATTTGAATCAAGATCCGAATCAACTGTTGCTGTAAGCTGAAGGTTTTTCCCTACCTTAACATTTTTTGATGATGCGGATAAGGTAACTTTTGAGGGATATGTCCAGTCTATTCTTTCTAGATAGAAGTTGTCACCTTCACGCTCAAGAGCAATAATCTCGTTGCCATTATAGGTTATTAACGAAAATACCGGGTGAGCGGTGGCGTATTCATTTATTAATTTATTGCTGCTTATGTTAAATTCACATAAGGTGTTTCCAGTCACATACATTATCGCTGTTTTATAGCTTGGGTGAATTATAGTTCTAGTGCCCACCTTGTATTCTCCATCGGCATCGGAGATACTTCCATCATTAATACTACTAACATAAACCGATAGCGCTTGGTCATATGTGGTTCCGGTTATATCAAACTTATTTGAATTAATGATATCTGTAGTGCCTTCTACCATGTTCGATATTACGAGATATTTGTTATTTAAAAGCTCTGCTCCAGTTTGGTGGTAATACCAATACTTTTGATAGATGAGCTCAAGGTAATTGCTGCTAACGGTAAGCTTATTGCTTGTTACGTTGCCACATCTTACTGAAGACATATCATGGTCGTACCCCCAGTACACCCAATTAGTATATCCGTCATAGTAAAAATTACCATTTGTTGAGTCAAAGCCTACAAACTCGTAAACTGCTCCGCTGATGCTGGCACTTGAAAGCTTGGTGCCTGACGAAGAGTAGAGATAGATGTAATCAGTATCATCGCTGTCTTTAAGCCCGTATAGATAAATTCTTCCTGAATTGTCAACGCCTATACGACTAAAGGTTATTCCGCTTTTTGAAATGCTTATAGTGCTTGAGACCTTTTGGGTATTTAGGTTGTACTTTGTAATTTCAATCTTGCTGCTTGTCTGGTCACTTATCACATAAAGGTAGTTTGTCGTAGCGTAAAAAGCAAAATCGTTAATAGCATCAAAGGTGTTGACGGTTTTTACCGATTTGCTGCTAAGTGTGTAGAGCTTAAGTGTTTTTCCGTTAAGAAAATACACACCACCGTTAGTCGAGCTTGGTATCTGTTTACAGTATCCATCGTCCTGCCAATCGGTAGAGATAACGCTTGAGCTAAGCTTTGTTACATTGGTCGAGGTACTACCAAAGGTTACTGATAATGGATAGCTAGATTGTTCAGTCGAAACAATGATACTTTCATTCGACATTGAGCTGTAGCTTTCTGCATTTGCATTCAGCACTGTAAAGCATCCTAGCATTGCAGTAAAACCTAGGAAAATGGTTGTTAAGGATTTTGTTAATGGCCTTTTTTTCATAATATTCACCCCATAAAAAATTTCGAGCTTTTATTACTGCTCTATATCTATTATAAACCATTTTCACCAGCTTGTCAACACCATTTGATAATTTTGTAAAATAATTCAAAAATGCAATTTTCGCTTATGAAAAAGCACTTGAATTAAAAACTCAAGCCTCTATTCACCCACAGCATCCCTTCCCCTGCCAGCTTCCTCTGCGCACAAGCTCCTTATCTATCTCATTTAGCACACAAAGCTTTTTCAAGCTCCATTCGGGAGCGATTAGCCTGTCACGCTGTCCGTCACCGGTGATGCGTGCTATGATTAGATTTTCCGGTAAAAGTTCAAGCTGGTCACAGACTGTATTAACATACTCATCCCTTGAAAGCAGCTTAAATCCGCCACGTTCGTACATCTTTGCAAGCTTGGTTCCTCGTTCGACGAAAAGCATGTGGATTTTTAGGCAGTGTAGACCAAGCGGCGCAATTGTCCTTGCAGTTTCCACCATCATCTCGTGTGTTTCGTGGGGAAGACCATTGATGATGTGAGCCCCTACATTTATTCCTCGTGAGCTTAGCTTGCTTACACATTCGGCAAACTCTTTGTATCCGTGACCTCGATTGCAAAGCTGCGCTGTTTCATCATGCACAGTTTGAAGTCCAAGCTCTACGGTAAGATAGGTTTTTTCGTTTAGCCTTGTAAGCATATCCAGAGCTTGTTCGTCTACACAGTCGGCTCTTGTAGCTATACAAAGTCCTATAACGTTGTTAAAGCTAAGTACATGCTCAAATGCCTTCTCAAAAGCATCTGTATTTCCGTAGGTGTTCGAGCCCGATTGAAAGTAGGCTATGAAGGGTCCATTCTTGCATTTTGCTCCTATAGAAGTCTTGCCTGCATTAAAGCATGCATCAAGCCTTTCTTCATCTATTCCGCTGAATTTTCCTGCAGTAATCGCTCCTGCTGAACAGAAGATACAGCCGCCATCTCCCTTTTCTCCACACCTGTTCGGACATCCTGCACCTATATCCATTGCAACTCGGTAGACCTTGCATCCAAATCGATTTTGAAGATAATAGTTATAGGTTTGATAACGCTTGTTGTCTAGAGAATATTTGTACGGATTCATCATTTTGCTATTCGACTGGCTCATCTGTTTGTGTGGTGGTTTCGGTTTCGCT
Source organism: Ruminococcus sp. (assembly GCA_021199375.1). Lineage (GTDB taxonomy): Bacteria > Bacillota > Clostridia > Oscillospirales > Ruminococcaceae > YE71. The sequence goes on from JAJQIB010000034.1 coordinate 5,580, forward strand.
TGTAGTCGTTGTAGCGCTGGATGTTGTAGTAGTTGTGGTAGTTTCAGTTGTAGTGGTAGTCGTTGTGGTCGTAGTAGTCGTTGTTGTTTTTCGAGTGGTTGTTGTATCAGCCTTTGTTGTTGTCGTTTTATCATCTGCGGCTGTTGTAGTTGTAGTTGTTGTGGCAGCTTGAGTGGTGGTTTTAGCATTTGTAGTTGTCGTGGTTTTAGGAGGCACCGTGGTGGTTGTTGTGGCACCCGGAGATGCTGTGTTCACTGTGGTTTCGCTTTCCTCTTCTTCCTCTTCCTCTGCTTCCTGCGAGTCATTCGCCTGGCTCGTTAAGGTAATGCCTTTGATTTCCTTGTTCTTGTCATCATCCTCGGAGTTCTCTATTTCATTTACAACTTCATCAGAATCCTCTTCCCCATCGTCAATGTCAGCAGCTTCTTGCTGAGTGTCATCGATGGCAACATAATCGTTTTCGATATCAACATCATAAGGATCTTCAATATTATTGTTCGAGGTAATTTCTACAAAATCTGTATCATTTCCTATTCCAAAGCAATACTTAATTGCATTTGATGCATTGTGAAAATAGTCCTGCAACGGTAGAGATTCGTTAAATTTGCTTTCGATTCGGGCAAGGTAATTTCCTGAAAAGAGATTTTTTATTGAAAATTGATTGCTGTCGGTAAAGTCCTGATGATTGGTAAGCGTAACAAATACTGTTCCAAAAAAAATTACAACTATAGTACAAACAATAAGATTTACTACATTTGCATGAGCACATGAGTCCTTAATCGAAACATTTTCAAAGACCTTGTCTGTCTCCTCAGCGGGATCCTTAGGGTCAGGCTCATTTTGCACGGATTCTAAGAAGATTTGCTCTTCGTCCTTTTTTATTGGCTTTTTATCCTTTTTTGCCATGTGTATTTCCTTTCTATCTTATGCTACCGTTTGTGCAGCAAGCACAATGTAGCACGCCGCCAGTAAAAGTGCGGTGCATACTGTTTTTAGTGTTCTTACACGGGTGTAGGCTTTTGTTGAGCTTTCTCCTAGCGTATCAAGCTTTGCTAGTATTGTTCTGCCAAGCGGGTTTACGCCAATTAGGGCAATGAGCAGCAGCCAGCAGTTGTTAATTATTGTGTATTTAACCGAAGTGCTTAGAGTGTACAGATTTCCTACTCCAAATAGGCTCTTGAACCAGCTCGCCCAATCGCTGAAGCTTTCAAACGCAAAGGATGAAAACAGCAGCATACTTAAGATAAATACGACAGCAAGCTTAATCAAATATGGCAGATGCTCGATCTTATCTTTGCTTGCAATGTGTTCTGCTGCAAGTAGGATGCCTATGATGAGTGCAAACACCAGCACAAATCTATGCTGTGCATAAAAGCACCCTCCTAATACAGAAAGCAAGACTGTAGCTACTGCCGGTGCGGCAAAATCGCTGCGTATATCCTCAAAAAAGCTTACCATGCTTGTATTGTAGCTCTTAACAAGTCCGCTGAGCATACCCTTTGCGGTTATGCTTTGGTAGTTTACACCTACATCAAAGCCGTTCATTTGTGCAATTCCTGTACCCATATCACTTAGCCCTGTGAAGGCGAAGAAGCCTGCCCCAAAAAAGGCAATCATTCCGAGCCAGGCGCCTGCAAGTGTGGGCTCGCCCTTATCAAGTCCTGCTTCATAAAGCCTTTCGAGCACGGGCAGCACCAGAATGGTTTTTGCAAAGCCTATTGCAAAGCGAGTGATGCCATTACTCAGCTTTTGTGACGTAACCTCACGCTTTCTTATTTGCGGTTCAATGTCGCCATATCGCAGAACAGGACCTGCCAGCAAAAAGGGGTAGCTAACTGAATAGGTGAACAGACAAAAGATGTTACGCTCGGCTTTGATTCGCCCGCTGTAGACGTCATATACGTATGAGAGGTTTTTGAGCGTGTAAAATGCAACGCCAACAGGTATGAGCGCATTTCTTAGATGCAGCAATCCGTCGGACGAAAAGCTCGAATTTTTTGTAAAAAGCAAAAAGAGAAAGGCATTCCACAAAAAATCTATTACCATAAACACCGTAGCCTTTGGCGTTTTTGCTCCACTGCCTTCTGCTGCCAGTGCTAAAAAGAAATCTATAATGATTGATAAAAACAGTATCAGTACTCCGAACGATTTACCCCAAGCCCAAAAAAGCAGCGAGGTTATACAAAGTACTAGATTTTTGTATTCTGTAGAGCGGTCGAAAAAAAGAAAAAGTATTGATAAAGGCAAAATGACTGCCGAAAAAAGTAAATTTGAATAGCTCAATTTAATATCTCCTCGAAAGGGTCGGATCCCAGATTTAATAGATTGTTCATATTTTTCTTTTTGATTGAGCAATCTATACCTATAATTTTATCACATTTCACAAAAATACGCAAGTGAATTTATGAAGAAATTCAAACTTTTATTGAAAAATATAAAAAACTATTTGCAAATTCAAAAAAGTGTGGTATAATATATATAGATATATTTTTTGAAACTTATTTGGATGAAACATTTTTGTTTCGCGTTGCCAATCCGCATCGGCTGCCATAATTAGGAAAGATGAAAACGTGTTTTTGTGGGCGGCTTAAATAATTTTGTGGAAGGAGTGAAAGGGTATGGCAAACGTTTTAATAACAGGCGCAAGCGGTATGATAGGCTTAGCGCTCACAGAGCTGCTTCTGAGAAAAAAGCACAGGATTTTTGCTATTGATACTCGTAAGAATGATTTTGTTGAAACTGAACAAAACTACACGTTTGTTCAGTGTGAGGTTAGTGATGCGACAACCGTCACTGACATAATTAACAGTAATCAAATTGACAACATAGTTCACTTAGCGTGTACAGTAGACAACGACCTAGATCCGCTCGTTACGGATGCTGAAATTAAGCAGAGCAAGCTTTGTGACAAGTATCTGTACGCAGCAGCTGACAAGGCAGGTGTTAAAAGCATTGTACTGACAAGCACTACTCTTGTGTACGGACTTCAAAAGGGCAGAGAGCCAATAAGAGAGACTACTCCTGAAAAGGGAAGCTCTAACTATGTTGACATGAAGCTTGCCTCCGAAAAGGCATTGGCTAAGGCTTTAAAGAAGTCTGATACTATACCGGTTATCGCAAGAGTTGCTCCGATTTACACCTCTGAATTTACAGAGAATATGCGAGAGCACGTATACGATAAAAAGGAGGATGTAGGCTACATATTCAAGGATGGTGAATATGGCTACTCGTTCTGCTGCTTGTATAACTACGTTGACTTTATCAGCGGTATAATTGATGTTCCTTCAGGAAGGTATGAGGGTATTTATAACATTTGCGACTCTCGTCCGACCACGGCTAAGGAGATTCTTGAGTACGAGCGTGAGCATCACAGAATAGGAGCTGTTATTCAAAGAAATGCTCCATCAGGTGTAAGCTTTAACAAGTCAAAGGCCAAGAGCGATTATCGTTATTTTGATCCCAGTGCTTCGTTTGGCAACTGGAATATAGACAACACACGTGCAAAGCGCATTTCAACCTTCCGTTGGAATCTGGCTAACACCAAGTGATTTAATAAGGCGTTTAATTGACAAATATAAAAGGCTGTTGCAGAATTCATGCTGTGACAGCTTTTTTGCTTTTGTAACGTTTAAGGATGGATTAACATATTATATAATAATTCCAATTGGAATTTAACCGAGGAGCTAGTTTTTAATGTTAGCAATTGATAGATAGTTTTGGGGAGGTAATGGGTAATGAGCAGTGAAGCAGAGATTCGTCCGATTTTTTTGTGTACAGGATCTGACAGGAGACAGCTTTATGCGGCAAGAAGGCTTTCTGATGCAGGTGAGGTTTACACCTTTTGTACTGATGGAAGCATAGATGGCGTACAAAATTTACAGTCGCTTGATGATTTGCCCTGTGCGGTAAATGTGTTGGTGCTGCCCATGCCCTGTTCTAGCGGACTTACTATTCCATCAGCGGGAAGGCGTTTGATTTGCTCTGATTTCATCGGCAGCCTTGACAAGGGAGCCATAATTACGGGCGGAAGAATGAACACCGCCATGATAGAGTATTTTAATTCGCTGGGATTTGACACCTGTGACTACTACCGGCGTGAGGAGCTCGCTGTGAAAAATTGTGTTCCCACTGCTGAGGGTACACTTGCTTTGGCAATGCGTGAGCTTGATGTTACTGTATTTGGTACAGAGGCTTTAATTATTGGGTGGGGCCGTGTTGCCAAGGCGTGTGCTAGGCTTTTTGGCGCAGCAGGAGCACATGTGACCGTAGCAGCAAGAGGTGTCGGAGCCTTGGCGCAGGCTGAAAGCGCAGGCTTTTCGGTTATAGCTCTGAGCACGCTAAAAACTCAAATCGGCGGCTTTAGACTTGTCATAAATACCGTTCCCGCACCTGTTTTAACTGACGAGATCTTGTGCGAAACACGCAAAGACTGCCTTATCATAGATCTCGCATCAAAGCCGGGCGGTACGGATTTTGAAGCCTGCGAAAGGTACTCCCGCAGAGCAATTCACGCCCTCTCGCTCCCCGGAAAATGCGCTCCCGTAACCGCAGGAGAGATTATAGCTGATGCGGTTTTGAACATCTATCAGGAAAGGAGCGGCAAAGATGCCACTTGAAGGAATAAAAATCGGATTTGCCGTAAGCGGTTCCTTCTGTACCTTTGAAAAATCCTTTGCCGAGGCAAAAAGACTTGTTGATATGGGTGCAATTTTAACTCCCATAATGTCGTTTAATGCAGCGACGCTAGATACACGCTTTGGCAAGGGCAAGGATAACAGGACTAAGCTGGAAGAAATTTGCTCACGGAGTGCAATTTGCACGCTTGAGGATGCCGAACCGATTGGTCCTAAGCGAATGTTTGATATTTTAGTCATCTGTCCATGTACAGCGACCACTATGGGAAAGCTTGCAAACGCTATTTACGACACGCCCGTAACACTCGGAGTCAAGTCTCATTTAAGAAGCGAACAACCGGTGCTCATTGCCGTTTCGACAAATGATGCATTGTCGGCAAGTGCAAGAAATATTGGTTTGCTCATGAATCTTAAGCACTATTTTCTTGTGCCATTTGGTCAGGATGACTATTTAAAAAAGCCAAATTCGCTTTCGGCGGATTTTTCTCTTTTGCCTAATGCAATAGAGGCGGCACTAAAAGGCAAACAGCTGCAGCCGATTTTGATATAGCTTTTTAAGAGTGCAGGTGTGTAGGCGCATCTGCACTCTTGACTTATTTTTATTTATGTGGTAGACTTAATGCATAAAGGAGATGGTAGGTGATGAAGCTTTTGGTGACGGGAGGAGCGGGCTTTATTGGTTCTAATTTTATTTCTTATATGCTGTCTGTCTATAATGATTGTGAAATCATTTGTTTAGATAAGCTTACCTATGCAGGAAGCCTCGATAATCTTTCAGATGCTTTAGATAGAACGAATTTTAAATTTGTTAAGGGTGATATTTGTGATAAGGAGACGGTGTGTGATATCTTTGATCGTGAGCATCCTGATGCTGTAGTGAATTTTGCTGCCGAAAGTCATGTAGATCGTTCAATAGAATCACCGGATGTATTTATAAAGACGAATATTTTAGGAGCGGGTATACTTTTAGATGCTTGTCTTGGGTTTGGGTGTACTCGTTTTCATCAGATTTCTACTGATGAGGTTTATGGAGATTTGCCGCTTGATTGTGCCGACTTAAGCTTTTCAGAGGATTATCCCTTGCATCCGAGCAGTCCTTATTCAAGCTCAAAGGCAGGTGCAGATTTGCTTGTACTTTCATACTATAAAACCTATGGACTTAATGTGACGATAAGCCGCTGCGGAAACAATTATGGTTTTCATCAGCACACTGAAAAGCTAATACCTAAGACCATTGAAAATGCACTTAGAGATAAACCTATTCCCATATATGGTGCTGGACTTAACGTTCGTGATTGGATTCATGTGTTGGATCACTGTAGGGCAATTGATGTTATTTTAAAAAAAGGCAGAGCTGGTGAGGTATATAATGTAGGTGCTCGAAACAGGGTGCGAAATATTGATTTGGTCAAGTATATACTTAAAGAGCTTGGCAAGTCTGATAGTCTTATTAATTTTGTTACTGACAGAAAAGGTCATGATAGACTTTATGCTGTAGATCCAGGCAAGCTTGAGCGAGAGCTTTCTTGGAAAGCTGAAATTGAATTTGAGCAGGGATTAAGGGATACGATAGAGTGGTATGTACAACATCTATAAAAAAGCTCCATGTATTTAGCATTTGCCAATACATGGAGTTTTTATATCATTCCTTCTCCTTCATAATGCTCATATATGCAGGACGAATTATTTTGTTCATGCCGATAAGCTCTTCTATACGGTGAGCGCTCCAGCCTACTACACGTGCAATTGCGAAGAGCGGAGTATAAAGCTCTGTTGGAATACCCAGCATATCATAAACAAAGCCACTGTAAAAGTCAACGTTTGGACTTACTCCCTTGAATATATGACGCTTCTCACCTATAAGCTTAGGCGCTATGTCTTCAACTGCGTTGTATAGCTTCATGTCGCCTTCTCTGTTCTTTGCCTTAGCAAGCTGTTCAACATACGCCTTAAGCACTCTTTCACGTGGATCCGATACTGAATAAACTGCGTGACCCATGCCATAGATTAAGCCCTTGCCGTCAAATGTCTCACCATCTAGGATTTTGCGCAAATAGTCTTCAACCTCATCATAGTCGTCATAACAGGATACGTTTTCTCGTATATTATCCATCATCTCCATAACCTTGATGTTGGCACCACCGTGCTTTGGTCCCTTTAGTGAGGACATTGCCGCACTTATAGCCGAGTAGGTGTCTGAGCCTGCTGAGGTTACCACACGAGTTGTAAAGGTAGAATTGTTGCCGCCGCCATGCTCCATGTGCAGCATTAGCACTACATCCAAAACCTTTGCTTCAAGCGGAGTATACTGCATATCGGGGCGTAGCATTCTTAGAAAATTCTCCGCCGTAGAGAGTCCTTCAAGCGGGCGGTGAATGTACATGCTTGCATCCTTTTCGTAGTGGTTATAGGCGTGATAGCCGTAAACTGCGAGCATAGGGAAGACGCTTATTAGTCTTATGCATTGGCGTATGCTGTTGGCTATATCGCCGTTTACACAGTCGTCATATGAAGCGAGAGTGAGTATGCTTTTTGTCATTGAGTTCATAATGTCATTCGATGGAGCCTTCATTATAACATCTCTGGTAAAATTCACCGGTAGCCTTCTGCTCTCTGCAAGTATACTGTTAAATTCCTCAAGCTGGTCGGAATTTGGAAGCTGTCCGAAAAGCAACAGATATGCTGTTCGCTCAAATCCGTATTCGCCATTGAGCTGCTTTATTAGCGTATAAATGTTGTAGCCACGATACCACAGCTCGCCGTCACATGGCACCCTTTCACCATCAATATTTTTAAATGATACTATTTTAGAAATTCGAGTAAGTCCCGTTAAAACTCCCTTGCCATTTTGGTCACGAAGTCCCCTATTTACTCCGTATTCTTTAAAAACCACATCCGATATTGTGTCGTTTTCTCTGCAAGCTTCAAGCTTTTGCTCAGAATATTCCTTAAGTCTTTCGTCACTCATTTTTAGTTCCTCTTTTCTATTTCTTTATTTATTATATCCTCAAGCTCAAACAGTCCCGTAATTAGCTCCATGAATTTTTCTTCTCCATAGCTTTCTATAACATTACGGTGTACATTGTCTAAAAGCTCACGCTGCTCTAAAATCTGCTCGACACCATAGTCGGTAATTTTGATGTAGGTTCCGTCATGTCCGTCATCATCATGTGTCCATATAACTAATCCCTTGCTTTCAAATGAACGAATAATTCCTGTCACACGTTCGAGCGGCAGCTTCATGCTGTCACAGATATCCTTGATGTATATTTTTGTATCAGTGTCGTTATCCGCAAGATTAGCTGATAAAAACCAAAGTGCTGCATAGTCAATTGCATTTATTTTACTAAAAAGCTTATCTATGTTTACTTTTGGTGTAATGCTTGCTGCTGGGTTTTGCATTATGTCTCTTTTTTCTATTTCATTCATTTTCGTTGTCTCCTTTTTTTATTTATGTCTTAAATACTATGTCAAGCACACGCCTGTTAAGTCGCACGTACTCGGTGGCATCGTCAGGTCCTAGCTGTTCGAGAACGTCTGCGATAAATTGCAGCATTTCTTTTTTGAATTTTTCACAGCGTTCCTTTCCCTTTTCACTTATTTTTATTATGGTCTGTCTGTTGTCATTTGAATCAGGAATTCGGCAAATGTAGCCATCTTTTTCTAGGTTTTTCAAAATAACCGAGGTTCTTGCAGTACTCATCATAAATTCATCGCTTATTGTCTTAGGATGAATTTCATTCTCGTGATTTGTAAGATATACAAGAACGAAGGTTTCGCCCTTCATGAGCTTTGACATTTGCCTTTCATAGCTCACCTGTTTTTTGCCGCTGCGCAAATTAAGCAGCTCCATCGCCAATGTTTGGTAATACATCATGTCCACTCCTAACAAAAATAGCTATATTTATTAGCTATTTTACCACAAAAAATGTGATAAGTCAATACATTAACGCAATCTTTATCACATTTTCATCTTTCTATCACATATTCTCGAAGTATTTTCCCTTGATTTCGTAGATGTCGTCAATCGAAATTATCTTGCCATCTTTAAAAATCAATTTTCTTTCGTACTCATTGAACGAGCGAACTACACCGGTGTGGACAAGGTATGCTCCGCCGGACTTCCGCTTGTCCGCTTCAAAATAGGTAAGCTTAATCTCTAAATCGTCGTCAATGTGCTCTATGACGAGCCTTAGCCTGTCGTTGATTCTAAGGGCTCGTTCATCATCGGGCTCTCTTTTTTTCTCAGTAAGACGTTCCTCCTCATTTACCGCATCAGAGTAGCCTGAAAGTGCTGCAAATGACGAAAATTGTGCCGCCCGATCCCTTATAGGCATAGCCTTTTGGTCTGTAAAAATCGGTCGCTCGGCATCTATTATATCATCGTACTTGTGACAATTTTCACTCATTGAAATGCTCCGCCAAGAGTCATAGCTTTAAGGTTTGCGGGAATAAGCTGAGGTCTTTTAGGGGATACGCACTTTTTGAGTGCTTTTTCTACTGTTTCTCTTGTGAAGAGATTGGTAAGCTCAAGGAGCTTGCCTAAAAGCACCATATTCGCTCCGCCCGAAAGCTCATTTTTTTCAGCGATGTCAGAAGCAGCTACCTTAACAAAGCTTACGTCATCTCTTTGACATTCTTCGGTTATAATTGAGCTGTCAGCAAGTATTATTCCGCCTGTTTTTACGTTATTTTCAAACTTTCTTAGTGACGGTGAATTCATTACTATCAGCACATCGGGATTTTGTATAACAGGTGAGCCGATTTCCTCATCTGAAATACAAACAGAACAGTTAGCCGTACCTCCACGCATCTCAGGTCCGTAGGAGGGAAGCCATGTCAGCTTTTTGCCGTCTGTCATAGCGCAGTAGGCAAGCACTTTTCCAGCAAATAGTATTCCCTGTCCGCCGAAGCCTGCAAGAATAATCTGCATATTCATATTACCTTGTCTCCTTTTTGGTAACGTCCTTATATACACCGAGTGGATAGTATGGAATCATCTGTTCACGAACAAATTCCATAGCCTTAACTGGTGTCATACCCCAGTTTGTAGGGCAGCTTGATAGCACCTCAATAATGGAAAGTCCGCGTCCATTAGCCTCGTTGTCGAATCCCTTTTTGATTGCTGCCTTAGCCTGACGAATATGTGCAGGTGAATCAACAGCAACACGCTCGGCAAGTGCCACACCGTCAAGCTGTGACATGATTTCACAAACCCTAAGCGGATAGCCCGCAGTTTTTACGTCACGTCCGTAAGGTGTAGTTTGGGTAACCTGTCCCGGAAGTGTAGTCGGAGCCATCTGTCCGCCTGTCATTCCATAGGTGGTGTTATTTACAAAAACAATGACAATGTTTTCGCCACGTGTTCCACTGTGAATGGTTTCAGCTGTTCCAATTGCGGCAAGGTCACCATCACCCTGATAGGTGAATACATGAAGATTAGGATTTGCACGCTTAACACCTGTTGCAACAGCCGGAGCGCGTCCATGTGGAGCCTCTATCATGTCACATGAAAAATAGTCATATGCCATAACGGCACAGCCTACAGGGCAAACGCCTACTGTTTCGCCCTCTATTCCGAGCTCGTCTATTACCTCAGCTACAAGTCTGTGGATGATTCCATGACCGCATCCGGGGCAGTAGTGAGTGGTTACATCAAGCAGAGCCTTTGGCTTTTCAAATATTACGCTCATTAGTTTAACCCTCCGTTCAGTTGCTCAATCTTTGCAAGAATTTCCTCAGGTGCAGGTACTACTCCGCCTGTTCTGCCGTAGAATTCAACGGGCAAAGTGCAGTTTGTTGAAAGCTTGACATCCTCAATCATCTGTCCCATCGAAAGTTCGGTATCTAGTATTATCTTTGCTCCCTTTGCAGCATCGGCAAGCTCCTGACGTGGGAAGGGATAAAGCGTAATCGGGCGGAAGAGTCCGACCTTAATTCCCTTTTGTCTTGCGTGATCTACTGCGGTTTTTGCAATTCTTGCCGTTGCGCCATATGCCGTTACTAAAATATCAGCGTCATCGCACATATATTTTTCGCATCTGCGCTCGTTTTGTTCTATTATTTTGTATTTTTCAAATCTTGCCTGAACCTTGCTTTCAAGTGTAGGAGCATCAAGATAGAGCGAGTTTACTATATTGTGCTCACGTTTGTTTTTGTGTCCGTTTGCTGCCCAATCATCCTTATTTACAAAGTCGGTCTTTTCATCGCTAAAGCTTACAGGCTCCATCATCTGACCTAAAAGTCCGTCTGCTAAAAGCATAGCAGGTATGCGGTATTTGTCCGCCAAATCGAAAGCAAGACCTACAAAATCAGCCATTTCCTGTACGCTGTTAGGAGCAAGCACTATTATATAAGCATCTCCGTGTCCCATTGCTCTTGTTGCCTGAAAATAATCTGCTTGTGAGGGCTGAATCGAGCCTAATCCGGGTCCACCTCTTTGGACGTTTACTATAACTGCCGGAAGGTCACAGCCTGCCATGTAGGATACGCCTTCGGTTTTAAGCGATATTCCGGGAGAGGATGACGAGGTCATAGCTCTTATTCCTGTAGATGCTGCACCGAGGGTCATGTTTACTGCCGCAAGCTCAGATTCTGCCTGAAGAAAAACTCCTCCACGCTTTGGCATCTGCTTTGCCATATATGCAGAAAGCTCGGTTTGAGGGGTTATGGGATAACCAAAAAAGCATTTACAGCCTGCTCTTATGGCTGCCTCACCGAGTGCTTCGTTGCCCTTCATTAGATATTTTTCCACCGTTGTCACACTCCTTATTATTCCTTGTTTACATCCATCTTCTCAATAACAATAGCACAGTCGGGACACATAGTTGCACACATTGCACAGCTTATGCAGGCATTCTGATCGGTGCAGATTGCAGTGAAGTGACCACGTGAGTTTCTGTGTTCAGTTTGAAGCTTGACGATTTTTTTTGGACATACCGAAACGCAAAGACCGCAGCCCTTACATCTTTCGGCAATTACATTCATTTTCATTAGCGCATCTCCTTTTCCCAAATAGGTTTAACAAATACATCGCACAAAAAAGCTTTAGGGCAATACAAATTTAGCGACCTTTGTATTGCAGTTGCAAAAAGCGAAAGTCCGGTAAGCTTACATAGCTCATCTGCGTATGATATACTATCTTCAACATTCTCAGCTGTAGTAATTTTGCCGAGATTTGAGTTATTTACAATGCCTGTAGCCTTAAGCCTTGAGGCAGCTTCGATCTCACGCAAAAGCTCTGCTGACTCGTTAGGTGATTCAGTAAGCTTGCGGTACATATTTACCACATAAAGCATCTCAAGGTCTTTAGATTTCTCCATCAAGGTATCTGCATACACGCCTAAGGCAGTAGCACCTGAGTCATCTCCGCCCACATCTATTATAAGGTAGTCATTTTCATCAAGAAGGGCAGACATGTCAAAGTTAAGTGCTGGAATATCGAGGTTAGTGTTTGCAAATTCCGGAGCGGCAAGCGTTATATTTTTATCCTCAAGCATTGCCTTAAAATCCGCAGTACGAAAGTACGGATTTACAATGTCAAGATCACACACGGTAATTTTGCAGTCTGGCTGCTTTTGCTTCAAGCTAAGCGCCAGATTTACCGAAAAATTAGTCTTGCCCGAACCATAATGCCCGGTTATCACATAAGCCTTTGCCATATTTTAAACATATCTCCATACAATTAATATTTCTGATAGTTTAATTATAAATCTGACCATTATAAAAGTCAATTACCAAAAATGCAATTTTGTCTATAAAAAATATTTCTTTTTCGACAGATTGCCGCTTTTGTGTAAAAGAAGGGGGGACAGATCTTGACATACTACAAAAAATAGCGCAGCAGCTTTTTGCTGCCACGCTATATGAAAATTTTTTGTGAGAAGGCTGCTCTCCTTCACGCTTATCACAATCTCTTACAAATACTTGCTGTCAAACTCCGGAACGGGAATTGCTTTGTCAAAAAGCCAACCCTGAGCCATTGTGTAGCCGCTTTCGAGCAGAATCTGAGCCTGCTCTTCGGTTTCTACGCCTTCAAATATTATCTGCTTTCGGGTTGAATTTATCAGTCCGCAGATTTGATTTATGTAATCTCTTGAACGCTCGTTGGTGTCAATGTTATCAATGAACACCTTGTCAACCTTAACTATATCAACCGGAGCATCAATCAGTACGCTTAGCGATGAGTAGCCTGTTCCAAAGTCGTCAATGTCTACTTTAAATCCCTGCTCTCTTAGCTTGCGCATGTTGGCAAACAGATTTTTGACATCCTGCGTAAAGCAGCTTTCGGTGACCTCTATTTCTATCAAGCTCTTGTCGACGCCATATTCATTAGCCAGCTCGACAATTTTCTCTACAAATTTTGGGTTGTTGTTGTGCTTGCGTGAGAAGTTCACTGAAATCGGCAATAGCTTTTTGCCTTCATTTTGCCATTTTGACAGGCATTTGAGCACCTGCTCGTAGATGCACATATCGACCTGTGTGATGTAGCCTACATTTTCAAGTACATCTATAAATTCATACGGCATTTTGTAGCTGCCGTCAGGATTGCGCCAGCGTGACAGAGCCTCAGCGCCGATTATCTCACGAGTGTCAAGGTCAAATTTTGGCTGTAGGAACAGCTCAATCTGTCCGTTGTTTATCGCACTTTGAACCTCGCTTGCAATTGTCTGGTCGTGACTGCGGCGTGCTCTCATTCTGTCGGTATAAACACCGCTCGGTATATCACTTGAGCCTTTGACACTGCGCCTTGCAAGGTTTGCATTGTCTATAGCTACTGTAATGTCGTCATCTGCGCTTCTTAAAAAGTATAGACCACAGGAAATTTGTATATTGCTGAGCGGATATTTTTCCTTTTGAATGGAAGTAAATCTGTCATTTCGCTTGCCAATTTCTCTGATAAGTGTTTCGCGATCCTTTGCGTGATAAAGTGAAACAAAATAGTCAGAGTAAATTCGGCAGCCCACAACTCCTATACCACAGGCTCTTATTATATCAGCAAAGTCGACAAGCATCTTGTCGCCTGCTTCGTATCCGAAATTCTCATTAACGTATGAAAAATCGTTGATATCCGAATATCCTATTGCAAAGCATTCATCGTCGGTATACATTTCCTTGAGTGCTTCGGCAGCAGCCTTTTTAAATGCATTTCGGTTGTAAAGACCTGTTACGGGATCGGTTTTTGAAAGCCTTTCTATTTCTTTACGGTCGTCTGCGATCTTAGATTTCATCACCTTTACATGGTCGATGCAGTATACCATACCGTAAACGCTGCTGACATTGTCACCCTCATCTGCAACACTTGTGTAGATGAGTCGGTACCACTTGTAGTCGTTATCAAATTCCTTAGTGCGATAGTCAAGGGTTCCGTTAATCGGTGACTCAAGAGCAGTCTGCCAGGTCATCATGTATACGTTTAAATCGTCAGGATGAATGTAGTCTTCAAAGGGCTTACCCTCAAGATAGTTTTTGCAGGCAGATTTGCCTCCATTTAATCTGTAGCGGTCGGTTGTAATTGAAAAAATATCACGGTCTGCATCATAGTCAAAGAACATCTCTTCGGTGTTTTCTGATACCATTTTAAAGCAGAGATTCTGCTTTTCAAGCTTGCGCTCATTGTGCTTAGCATCAGTTATATCAGATGCTGTACAGTAAACTGCAGCTCCGCCATATGAATCGTTTTCAAAGAGACGACCAATAAAGTGTATCCAGTGGTGCTTTTCGTCAATATGTATTCTTATATCACGATCAAATGAGCTGCCGTTTTCTAGGCATCTTATCATGTCGCTTGTAAGCTTTTTGTAGTCGTTTTCAGACAGCACATGCTTTAGCTCGCAGCTACCGTCTTTACTCATACCCATTACGTTATAGTATTGCTCACTTGCCTTTAACAGCTTAGGCTCGCCGTTTTCTATCTTGTAAACTGCAATTTCACCCGGCACTATATCTATAAGCGTTTCGATTTCTCTTTTTGATTCTAGGTTTTCACGTTTAAGCTTTGCCTTATCGCTGATGCTGCATATTGTGATTTCTGCTAAGGTGTCGCTCTCATCACTTTTCATTTGCTGACCTATGCAGATGATATCGATTTTGCTTCCGTCTGAACACAAAAGTCTATGCTCTAGTGTGCCTCCTCCGACAACAGCTATTTGAGTTAGCTGCTCCATATAAGCGTCATAATCCTCAGGAGGAACAAGACTAAAAAATGTTATATCACCGTTTTCAAGCTGTTCGGGTGTATAGCCCGTCATTGAAAGAAAGCCGTCATTAAAAGATACAATTTTGCCATCCTGTGAAAAATCTACAACATATCTTCCACAAGGTACTTTCTTCACTTCATCTTTCTTGTTAAGACTGGTGCTTGCCATCTTCCGCTCTCCTCTCTTTTCCGAAACACGGCATAAAATAGATTTCTGGTATATTAGCTATCAAAAAAGCACATACCTACCTAATTATATTATACAACATCTTTATTATTTTTGCAAGAGCAAAAGCTCATTTTCGTGAATTTGACTAAAATAATCGTTAAAATGCACGAAAAAATGAATATTTTTCTGTTAATCCTTCCAAAAGATGATATTTATGAGAAATGGAATTATATATATAAGGAGAAATACAGCGGTTCCCATAGCTGCGAGAGCTATTTTTGAAGCCTTGTTGATTTTGACAAGCACACGCTCGTTTTTGCGTCTATGACATATTGCCGCATAAGCTGCGAATGATATGACTCCGCATACGCTTATCACAGCTCCTACAACAAAACCGCTTGGCAAAAAGCTTATCCTTATGTCACATTCGCCCTGTGGCAGCTCAAAGGTTATAAATCCTGAGAGTGTTTTGCTGTATTCTGTTTTTTCTCCGTTTACCTCTATGGTGAATCCGCTGTCATATGGCACCATAAGCAGCACCTCGCATTCATCAGCTGTTGTTATGCTGCCCTCAAGTCCATTTTTCACTTCATTCAAATCTATTGTTTTAGCCGAATTGCAGCTTTCCTCGAGCAGATCGAGGTCGATTGAGAATACTCCGAATGATGCACACTCTACGTCCTTTAGTGCAGCTACCTCAATAATCACTCTCTCGTCTTCAAACTCGCCCAAATCAAGAACTCCATTTTCCTTTGAATAGGGGTAGCTTGAGCATATGCTTTGTCCGTTTACAGTTACAGAAAAGCTGTTATAAATAGGTTCAGAAAGATTATTAGTAAGCTCGTCAAAGCAGTCAAAGTATAGCTCTTGTTTTCCTGTAACATCAATGCGATAGATAAGCCGTTCGCCATCATCTACAACAAAATCAGAGTCTTTAATATCATACTCGCCTTCGCTGGGCTCATACTCTGAAACGATTTTTTCGTCACTGTCAAAGACGCTTTCAAAGACATATTGCTGAACCTCAGCACGTGTGAGATCCTCCGGAATTTCCTCCTCTAAAAGTCCGCTTGTCAAAATACCAAGTCCAAGCTTGTTGTCTAGCTCATTTATATAGTAGTCCTTGTATTGATAAATAGTAGAGTCGGATGCTTCATCAGCTTGTGCTATCTCGTAGCCTATGCTTAGTATTGCGTCTGTTAGAGCTGTTCCGCCGCAGGTGCCCACTTCCATCCATACTGATGTGTAGCCTAAACGCTTCATTGTGAACATATAGTCCTCGTCGTTGAGAGATGTATAGTGACCTATCGAGTTATAGCCAAATGCGCCTATCATATTGTAGTCGAAGATTTTGGCATTTGTCTTTACACGGTAAAAGCTGTCGTCATCTATTTTGTCCGCAAGCGCAAAAACCTCACGCTGAAGGGTGTAGGTTGCCTCGTTTTCCTCTGCGGATGTTGTCATGTAGATTCTTATGTTGCAAACTGCCTCAATAACCGCTACAGTACAAATTATGGTGAGGAAAAAGCCCTTGAAAATCCAGCCCTTTAGATAGAGGAAATAGATAAGCGCACATACACAAAGTCCAATTATGAGCAGTCGGCAAAGCGATTTAAATGAGCCTTCACTTCCACCGAGAGTTTGTGTGTAGGTTGAAAGACTATCTATATCCTCGTCTACAAGCCTTAGCGCACAAAGGGTGAAAAGAAACAGTGCTGCAATACAAAGGCATACGCTAAAAAAGTATTTTTTTAGATTGCCCTGATATGCACTTTTTTCATTAAGAGCATATGCTGCTAGGATTAAAAGCGCAAAGGTCGTTATAAATGCATAGCGTGCGGGAAACGCCATATAGCTTCCGGTGTGCCACATCTTATTTATCGGTTCAATTATAAGTGGTATGCACAAAAGTATGCTCATATACAGCCATATTTTGTGAGCTGTGGTTTTTTTGATGTATTTAGAAAAGGCACCGGCTCCGGCAAGCAGCAAAAGCACGGAGCTGCACATTATGACGGGCAGCACGGTATCATAATCGGTTACAAGATCACATTCACGCAGGCTGTCTAAAAGTGAGGTTTTTCTGCCTGATGTAAGATATTGTAAAAAGCATGGAAGCCAAACTATCGCCGAAAGCATAGCGGCTATTACAGAGCCTATGATGAATTTGCGGCAGACAGCACCGCTATGCTCATCCTTGGTCTTGAGGCTAATAAATGCATATATACCGCTTATAAGCAGTACAAAAATCACCACCATGTATCCAATATAGTAGTGAACGATAATCATTAGCGCCATTACAATCGAATACATGAGCGGACTTTTGGTTCTGTTAAGTCGTTCTAGGGAAATAAGCAGCAGCGGAAATAGGTACATCATGTCAAGCCATATGATGTTTTGATAAAAAAGCATGACATATCCGCATAATGCATATAGAAATCCAAGCAGGCTTGCAGCGGCAATTCCGAGATGCTCGTGGTGCTCGCTGCGGGAAAAATAAAGGCTTGCCGAAGCGGCACAGGTGCAGCTTTTCATTATAACAAGGATATTGACAAAAAGCAGCATATCAGACTTGTCAACAAGCTTTACCAAAAAGGTGAATGGGGATGCGAGAAAGAAAAAGAACACACCCCAAAAATTCATGCCACTGGCATTTTTAAAGCTTAATAGCATTCCGGATTTTGAGTCGAGTATATCCTTAAATTGACATAGAAGAGGAACCACCTGTTGATTCATGTCCGACCAAGCTACTGTTCTTTCACCAAATGGAAAGAGCTCTGTAGCGTTAAAAACAGCAAGAAGCACTAGTGCTACTGCGATTGGTGAAATGATCACAGGCGAATATCTTTTTACCCATTCTCCCCTTTTTCCTGTCTTTTCCTTCAATCCTTAACCTGCCTTTCGGGTTCAAATCCTTTGCTTAAGTATTTTCATTTCAAAGGGCTCAAGCTCGCATTTGATTTTGTCTGTAGCAACTTTTACTTTTTGTTCGCTGTTGTTAAATACAAAGGTGAGCTTTAAGCCGTCCTTTTTGCGCTGTGTTATTTCTACTCCACGTGGAAGTCCTTTTACAAAGCTGATTCCTGCACTTGTCAGCACATACCTCATGAGTGAGATATAAAATGCTCTTTGAGGTGAACAAAATCCGATGTAGTAGACCTTTCCCTTGCCAAAATCATTTTGTGTTGCTGCAGCTTTTTTGTCGAGAAAGCCCTGCTCATAGTGTGCAATCTCGCTTGCTGTATTTAGAGTCAGACTCTCGCTCCACATATTCGCATCAAAGGTTCCGTTACAAAATGGCACAGCTACCTTTTCAATGTCGTATCCCAGAGGATCGTATTCGTCTACTGTGCATCCTGTCATATCTGCAAAATCGCAGGGGAGCGGAGTATCTAGGCAGCCGTTGACCTCATCCTTAACGCCACAGCGGTTTGTCAAAATCACATGCCCACCCTTTTCGGCAAGCTCATGTATACGCTTAGCTGTGTCGCTATTAGTTATAAAGAGCGCAGGAGCTATCAAGAGCTTATATTTTGAAAGGTCGCTTTTTTCGTCTATAAAGTCGCATCCTACACCCAGGGATGTTAGTGCGTCATGAAAGCTTTTTAGCTGATTAAAATAGTGGTATCCATTTGATTGTGGCTGAAGGTTAAGCGCATCAAGACTGTCAGAGGAGTAGACTATGGCACATTGGTTTTCGATTCGTGTGCCCTCAAGGTCATCCGAAAGAGCGGATACCTCCTTACAGAGCTCTTCGAATTCAGCTAGACGGGAATTAGGCTTGCCGTCGTGGTCTAAAAGCCCATGCCAAAACATCTCCGCACCCTTTCTTGCTGAGCGCCATCTAAAGTGAAGCACCATATCTGCTCCATGAGCAATAGCTTGCATTGAGTAGCCCTGGATCATACCCGTGAGGGGAGATCTTCCCATAGGTGTCCAGCATCCAGTACCGCCGCTTAACTGCTCCATTATGCAAAAGGACTTGCCGTCCTTCATTCCGCGCATAAGGTCAAGATGAAAGGCGTGAGAATAAAGTGCGTTTTCGTCCTTAGGAATACGAGCCACAGGGTAGTTGTCGTATGATACAAAGTCAAGATCTGAAAACATATCGTAATAATCAGGAGCATTGCCGCAAAACCAGGTGTTTGTAGTAACAGATGTATCCGGAGCTATGCTCTTAATAAGATTTGCCTGAAAGCGCACAAAGTCAGCAGCGTTTTGCTTACAAAAGCGCTTCCAATCAAGCATATAGGCGGGATTGTACCATCCTTCATTATAGTCGCCAAGAGGAGGCTTTATTTGATTCCAGGAGGAGTATTCGCCGCTCCATACAATATTTCCGTATGCTTGGTTTATATTATCAAGCGTATCATACTTCTTTTTTAAGTATGCACGAAAACGAGCGGTACATTCCTCACAGCAGCACTCATTAGCTTCTACCTCGTTATCAATCTGCCAGGCGATAACAGCGTTGTTGTTTTTGTAACGCTCTACCATTCGTCTGATGACATGAGTACAAAGCTCACGATATTTTTTTGAGCTGTAGCAGCGGTGACCTCTTATTCCCGTGGCAATTTTTTGTCCATCACGCTGTGTTTGAAGTGTTTCGGGATATTTTTCGTAAACCCAAAGTGGTGGACAGTTTGTTGGTGTGCATAGAATTATTTTTATTTCACGCTTGGAAAAGGCTTCAATTGCTCGATCTAGCCAGTCAAGGTCAAAGGCATGCTCGTAGGGCTGTATTTTACACCAGGCGAACTCAGCCATTCTAACGACCTTGACGCCTATGCTTTTCATCATCTCGGCATCAGCTTCCCACAGGCTTTCATCCCAATGCTCGGGATAGTAGTCTACTCCAATTAATGGTTTCATTTGCTTTTCCTTTCGTTTATTATTCGTTGAGTTGGTATAGATAGTAGGTTTTGTTTTCAAATGAGCTTTCGAGCACCTGAGAGTAATTATCACTTTCAAGCTCATAGTTTAAGGTCACAACAAAGTCGACCAGACCTTCCTCTATGAATCTATTTTGTGTTTCGGTTATTTCATCTAGCTCAATATTTAGTCCGCAAAAATACTTGCAATTTGGCAAAATATCAGCTGCATAGTAAAAGCCGCTATCTAAAAATCCGTAATTAAGGAGAGTTGCATCCTGCTTTTGATTGATAATTTCGGCGAATTTAATCTGTGGGTAGTCGGATTTGTCATATTTTAAATAGGTGGTGTAATTGCCGTTTATGAAGGAAAATGCAACACAGCATACGCATAAAATCAGACCTGCGGCAGCTTTAGCCTTCGTGGATCTTACGGCTTTTAGCGTAGTGTCTACAACAGAGGTCTTTTCAATGTTATCAACGAACCATTTTATAAGCTTGTCCTTGATTTTGCAAATCGTTGGAATTGACATCACCAAAAATGGTAAAAGGATGAATGAATAGTACACGCAATGCGTTCCGCCAATGAAAATGAAAACAAAGAGTCCCACGAAAGAAGCTGCAAACAAATTTGCCATATGATATTTTTTATTTATTACCATGTCTGCAAATGGCAAAAGAATCACGTACGACATTTTTCCAAATGAGTATTTATAAAAGGTTTTTCCTATGCGCAGGCTTGATATTATGGAATCAAGCCTATTATCATAGCGCTCTTCGGTATACAAAAATATATTGTTGTAAAAATAAACCTCAAAAAGGTCGTGAGTAGCATGATTTACAGCAAAATAAATGAGTATAGGAATTGTCACTGTAATAACTCCCAGAATGATCATCAAGAGTCTTTTTAATAGTGAGACAAAGCTTTTAGATCTAACAGAGTAGATTAAAAGTGCGACAAACCACCCTATATAAAAGCCAAGCATTGTATATTTTATCCATAAAACGAATGCAGATGTAATGCCTATTAAGAAGGATTCTTTTCTTGTAGGAAGGCTATCACTAAGCATCGCTTTTAGTCCACAGTAGATACAGTATGTTATTAGCGGTAGACAAAGCTCCTCTGATGAATCGCCTTGATAAAAGCAATTAGCGGTACACGAAAAGACTGCTATAACGGGAATCCAAAAGGGTGAAATATTGCTGCGAAGCAAAAGCAGGATCTTATAAGCCAAAAACAGAAAGCAGGTGAAGCATAATACTTCAAGCAGATATACACCAATAAATGATTTATCGCTGATTAAAATGGCAAGGGTGTGTATCATGTACAAAAGCGGACCTTTTTGCTCGTATAGATCTCTGTATGGAACCATTCCGCTAAGCATGCTCTTTGCTACAGTTATAAAGCAATGCAAATCATCATAGTCATCAAATGCGTACAGCGGAGATGCTTTCGAACAAATGCCAATGGACACAACAGCTGAAATCAGTGAAAACAAGACTGTCTTAATATGCCAAAAAATGTCGGCAGAAGTCGTTGCTTTCTTTTGAATTCTTTTAAGCATTAGGCTTGTTTTGCAGGAAGCACTGTCATTCATCCCTTACGCCACCTATCTTTTATATCAGGGCAGTAGCCATTTTTTTTAAGCGCACGAAGCTCGACAAAGCATCCGCAAAGCTCACACATTGCATCCGTCAGCCTTTCGCATCCTTTGCAGATTTCAAGCCGCCTTTTGTACTCCTGCTCGTTGCAGCTCTTGTCCTTTGGGTAATGCGAGATGTATTCGCTCAGTGAATCAAAAAAGCTGTCCTTGTCGAGCTCGTCAATCAGGCATTTTCTGCATGGAGGTCTGTTAGTCATTGGTTCTCAAAGCAAAGCGATACTACCGAGTGAGCGGGTACGTTAAGCATAAGCTTGTCATCAGCTTGCTCAAAACCGTCATAGTCACTTATGCTAACATTTACCTTGCCGTCAAAATCGTTGTAGTCGTGAATAGGAGCTGTAATAATCTGTGACTTGGCACAGGTGATCCTTCCGCATTCGGCGTCGAGCAGCAGAGTGCAGTCCTCATCAAGCGAGCAGTTTGATACGGTTAGGTAAAGCTTTCCATCCTTTTTAGAAAGAGAATGGCTAAGCATCGGCATAGCTTTGCCGTACTGCTCAAGCTCAGGAGCGGCTAGGCTTGTCTTTATAAGCTCAGCATCATGATGAGGCAGGAACATCTTGAATACATACCAGGTTGGAGTTTTCACGAGTCGCTCTCCGTCACTTATTAGTGTAGCTTGTAAAACGTTCATAACCTGTGCTAAATTTGCCATAGAAACTCGTTTTGAGTGAGAATTAAAGATATTGAGATTTATTGCCGCAACAATAGCATCACGCATAGTGTTTTGCTGATACAAAAATCCGGGGTTTGTTCCCTCCTCAACGTCGTACCAGCATCCCCATTCATCGACTACAAGCTTTATCTTGCAATCAGGATCGTATTTATCCATGATAGCAGAGTGCTTGGTAATAATCTCGTCCATGTAAAGTGTAGATGAGATAGTTTGGTAATATTCCTCGTCGCTAAAGCTAAGAGCTGCACCCTTATGACTCCAATCTCCCGTTGGAACTGTGTAGTAGTGAAGTGTTATTGCACCCGTGTGCCACTCGTTTAGATTTTGCATTAAAACCTCGGTCCAGTTGTAATCGTCAGAATTAGGTCCGCAGGCTATCTTCACCATATCGCCATTGCAGTAATTCTTCGCAAAGGTTTGATATTTGCGGTATTCATCTACATAGGCTTCGGGCTTCATGTTGCCGCCACAGCCCCAGGTTTCATTTCCTATTCCTAGGTATTTTAGCTTCCAGGGCTGCTCTCTGCCGTTTGCTTTTCTTTCGAGTGCAAGCGGTGAGTCGCCGCCGTAGGTGATGTATTCGAGCCATTCGGATAGCTCCTGCACCGTGCCGCTTCCCATGTTTCCTGCAAGATAAGGCTCACATCCAAGCATATTACAAAGCTCAAAAAATTCGTGAGTGCCAAAGTCGTTAGATTCAACCAGTCCGCCCCAGTTAGAGTTTAGCATCGGAGTGCGAGCTTTGCCAATTCCGTTCTTCCAGTGGTATTCGTCAGCAAAGCATCCGCCCGGCCAGCGCAGTACTGGGATTTCGATTTCCTTTAAAGCCTCGACAACGTCCGTTCTGATTCCGTCAACGTTTGGGATACTTGAGTCCTTGCCGACATAAATTCCGTTGTAGATACATCTTCCGAGATGCTCAGAGAAGTGTCCGTAGATTTCCTTGTTGATTTTGCTGACAGTGCGATTGCTGTCAAATTTTAGATATGCAGTTTTCATGATAGCGGCATCCTTCCATGTTAATTTGTCATGTAAATTATAGCACATGACAAGGCAAAATGTCAAGCTAATGGAAAGAAAAATAAAATGTCATTTGAAAGCTTTTATCAGTTAAAAGGCATGAGCTTGATTTTGCATATAGAAGCTCTTGCTTTTAAAAGAAAAGTATGATATAATATTAATCGTAGGCATAGGTCTATGAATATTTGGCAAGAATAAAAATATATAAAAAAGGAGCAGTAGCAATGGATACAGAAAAAATACTTACACGTGATGAAATTGATGATAAGTACAAGTGGAATCTTGCGGATATTTATCCGACAGATGATGATTGGGAAAGCGACTTTGATAAGCTTATGACTATTCCCGAAAGAATGCAGTCTTATAAGGGCAGGCTTTCACAGAGCGGAGAAGCATTGCTTGAGTTTTTAAAGCTGGTGGATGAGGTATCGGTGCTTTGCAGCGATTTGGCAAACTATGCTCAGCGAAAGAGCGATGAGGATACTACAAAGTCAAAATATCAGGCGATGGTATCAAGACTTATGAACGCTTACGTGGCTATAAATTCTGCGAGCAGCTTTGAAACGCCGGAGATAATCTCTATTGAGGATGAAAAGCTTGAAGGCTTTTATAAGGCTTGCCCTGAGCTTGAAGCTTATCGTCGTACACTTTATATGATACGTCGCGAAAAGGCTCACGTGCTTTCAGAAGCTGAGGAGCAGCTGCTTGCACTAACAGGAGACATGGGTGCGTCTCCTGAAAATATCTACTCGATGTTTTCGGATGCAGACCTTCGCTTTCCAAAGGTGGCTGACAGTGAGGGTAATATGCACGAGCTAACTCACGGCAGCTATATCCCACTTGTACAGAGCAGCGACAGAGCTTTGCGTAGGAATGCTTTTGAAGGACTGTATCACACCTATGATAAGTTTAAGAATACCTGCGCGGCAATTCTTTCGGCTCAGGTAAAGTCGCTTTCTTTTTATGCCAAAGCAAGGAGGTATGCGTCGCCTCTTGAGTCGGCACTTGATACAAATGAGATTCCTACTGAGGTGTATACTAATTTAATTGATGCCGTACACGAAAATATGCATTATATGTACGACTATGTTGATTTACGCCATGAGCTTATGGGCGTTGATGAGCTTCATATGTATGATTTATATACTCCGATTGTTTCTGATTTTGATATGAAGATAAGCTTTGAAGAGGCAAAGGAGACGGTTTACAAGGCGCTTTCTGTTATGGGAGATGAGTATCTTTCCATATTAAAGGAGGGCTTTGACAATAGATGGATTGACGTATACGAAAACGAGGGCAAGACGAGCGGAGCTTACTCGGCAGGCGCAAGGGTTCATCCCTATGTGCTACTAAATCACAAGGACACGCTAAATTGTATGTTTACGATAGCACACGAGATGGGACATGCGATTCACTCATACTACTCAAACAAATTTCAATCTGTGAGCTGTTCTAACTATACAATTTTTGTGGCAGAGGTCGCTTCTACCTGCAACGAATCACTTCTTATGCAGTATCTTTTAAAGAACACCACGGATAAAAAGGAAAAGGCATATCTTATAAACTACTTCCTTGAACAGTTTAGAACCACACTTTATCGTCAGACGATGTTTGCCGAGTTCGAGTTGAAAATCGGCGAGATGTATGAAAATGGTGAGGCTCTTACAGCTGAAAGCTTAAATGCATTGTACCATTCTTTAAATGAGCTCTATTTTGGTAAGGGCATAGTTATTGACAGCGAAATCGATCTCGAATGGGCGAGAATTCCACATTTTTATTACGACTATTATGTTTATCAGTATGCAACAGGCTTTTCTGCGGCAATTGCTCTTTCACAAAGAATACTAAAGGAGGGCAAGCCTGCAGTGGACGACTATATTGGCTTCCTAAAAGGCGGCTGCTCAAAGGATCCCATTTCACTTTTAAAAGGTGCGGGAGTGGACATGTCCACAGCTCAGCCGATAAACGATGCATTAAAAATGTTTGGAGAGCTGATTGAGCAAATGAAGGGCTTATTCTAAATAGAAAGGTTTAAAAAGCTTATGGCTAGACCAGGCGGACTCTCACCGAGCAGCGTCTCTTTTACCTATGTTTTGCTGCGCAAAACCGTCCGCCTACAAATACCCACGGCTTTAATCCTTGCTGCCGTGAGTATTTGCCACTTTAGCTTAAATAGAAAGGTTTAAAAACTTATGGCTAGGATTTATCCATTTTTTTCTTCTAGTAAGGGCAATTGCACGTATTTTGGTGACAGCTCTGCTGGCATTTTAATCGATTGCGGAGTTACCTGTAAAAGACTTTGCATGGCGCTTGAGGAAAGTCAAATTCCCTATGAAGCGATTAAGGGAGTTTTTGTAACGCACACCCATTCCGACCACGTTAAGGGACTCAAGGTTTTTCTAAAAAAGCATGACATTCCGCTTTACGCTCAAAAACAAAACATTGAGATTTTGCAAAACGAAAATAAGCTTCCGGAAAATGCTCGCTGCTTTGCAATTGACGGGGAGACAACTGAGCTTGAGGGATTTTCTGTTACGTCCTTTGTCACTCCGCACGATACACCTGCAAGCTGTGGCTATAGGGTTTGCTATCCCGATGGCAAGGTGGCGGCGCTTTGCACCGATTTGGGAGAGGTGACACCTACTGTCTGGCAGAGCATAGTAGGAGCGGATTTAGTGTTGCTTGAATCAAATTATGACAAGGAAATGCTTAAGGGAGGCAGTTATCCGTATGAGCTAAAGCAGAGGATATCATCTAATCACGGACATCTCTCAAATGAGGACTGTGGGCGAGGTCTTGTGAAGCTTGCACAAAACGGCACTGCGAACTTTGTGCTAGGTCACCTAAGCGAGGAGAACAACACACCTAATCAGGCGAGAAGTGCGGCGGTTTCTTCTCTTTTGCCATTAGTTGAAAAGCGTGACTATTCGCTTTACATAGCACCTCCGAGCGGCGGACGGGCGGTGATCTTTTGATAAGGGTAAATATAATCTGTGTCGGAAGGCTTAAAGAAAGCTATTGGCGTGAGGCGGTAGCCGAATATGCAAAGCGACTTGGAGCCTATTGCAATTTTTCGATAATTGAGCTTAATGAAAGCAGGCTTAATGATAATCCGAGCGATAAGCTTATCACCTTAGCACTCGAAAAGGAAGCACAGGCTATGGAAAAATATCTGAGAGCAAAGGGCAGCTACAATTTGGCACTTTGTATAGAGGGCAAGCCGATAAGCTCACAGCAGCTGTCGAGCCGCCTTGACACACTATCGGTTGAAGGATACTCTAGCGTAAATTTCTATATAGGCTCGTCCTATGGACTTTCAGACAGCGTAAAGCGTTCTTGCAACGCAAGAATATCCATGTCGCCCATGACCTTTCCTCACCAGCTTGCAAGAGTAATGCTATGCGAGCAAATTTACCGAGCGTTTTCAATAAGTGCAAACGGAAAATATCATAAATAAAAAATCTCCCGAAGGGCTGTTAAACCCTTCGGGAGAAGCTCATGTATTTTACCTTCTGTAGTATTCTACACCGCCTATTTTTATACTTGTGTAATCAGTTATTTCTATCATTCTTCTAAAGTAGCAATGAAAATGTCCGGCGTCCTCTCCGCTATTTTCGTCGCTGAAGTCGTAGCATAAGGTATCCGATTCATTTTCGTCATAAAAATCGCTTACCAAATTATACGATTCACCATTTTTCTTTACGAGATTGACGTTAGCTCCATAACCTATTACTTCACCGTATCCGCAAAGTGAAATTGGTGAAAGGGTTACCTCATTGCCGTTTTCATCTGAATAAACTATGGTTTCGACATTAGTCTCAATGCTTACGGTAAATTCAATTCCATCAAAATATTTTCCAACGTGTTCATAATCATATCCCGAATGCTCTTCATCGTCAATATCAGCGTAAATTTCAAAGGTTATCTCTCGTGAGGTATCTGCTTTGCTTATATCGTAGCTACTAATAAACGCGCCTGTATCGTTCACCTGTGAATCTGTTGCATTCTCATCATTTGCAAAGGATATGAAGGTTGCAGTTTCATAATCTGTATATACCTCTTCGTCTGTGTCGTTATAGTACATTCTAACGTTCGGCATACCTATTGTATTCATCAGATGTGTAGCTTCTTCATCAAGCGCTTTGTAGGTAAATACAGCTAAAACGGTATTTTCATCGCAAATAAGTGTGTCAAGCGTAACCTCAATGTGCTCATTTGAGCTAATAAGATTTTTTGTAAGATCATATTTTTCGATTAAATCTGCCGCCTCAGAGCCCATATAATGCTCAACGCTGTTACGGTTTGTAAGTGCGTTGTAGGCTGCCCCTGCCGAGATGGTAAGTACTGCCGCAGCCGCAATTATAGTAACAGCTTTAGTTAGTGCTTTGCTGCACCTTATCCTGTGCTTTTTGAAGTCTGCCGCTTCGTCAATAAATCTGTCGTCAATGTCCGTCATTGCATTCAATATGGTTTTGTCGTTCATAGTTTTCATCCTCGCTTTCTAAGTATTTTTTTAGCTTGCTTCGTGTTCGGTAAAGCATTGTTCGTATTTTGCCCTCGCTGCAGCCGAGCTCTTTCGCAATTTCTACAGAGCTTTCGCCGTACCAATATCTTTTGATAAATACTATTCGCTTTTGTGAGTCCAGTGATGTCAAAAATTGGTTTAGCCGACCGACAAGCTGTTCAGATTGAACGTTTATTTCGCTTGAGCTATCCGGAATACATTCAAGCATCTCTTGCGTTAGCTCAACTGTTTCAGCGTTTCGCTTTTTAGCCGATTGATGTTCAAGCATTCTAAGTGCGTTTCGCCTGCATATTTTCATAATATATGCGTGAAATTTCTGGGGCTTTTCAGGCGGAATTGCGTTCCATGCTTTAAAATATACGTCATTTACACATTCCTCAGCGCTCTGCTCATCGTGAAGCATATTCATTGCAAGTCTTTTAAGCTGCGCACCATACCTGTCGGCAGTTTCGCTAATCGCTTGTTCATCTCTGCAATAATAGAGCTCTATTATTTTTTCGTCATTCAAATTACTCATCCCCCTTTCATCTCTATAGACAGATTTTTTATCATCATCGTCACATCAAGTATAGCATAAATTTTAAAGTCAGCCAAGTGCTTAGTGCCAAATATCTCCATAAAAACTGTGAAAGTTGCACAAAAATACGAATTTCGAGAGATTGGGGGAGGATTTTTGGACAAATATTGTTACGCAAAGGTTACAGCAGTTACTTATTAGTTTCAACTGTCCGCTAAAATTCCCTCGAAAAGTTACACAAAAATTACTGAGAGGATAAAATTTGATACCATTTTTGAAAAATGCGAAAATAGACTTGATTTTTTGTGAGATGTGTGTTAAAATAATAAAAGTGTTGAGTGTTTGAGTGAACACTATGGTTATGAATTTCTCAAAGCCGCTTTTTATGAAGTGTTGGCGGCGATTTTTAATAGGAGCACACAGTGCGAGTTTGGTTTTGATTTTAAAAAGTGCTCCAACGCACGGACTATAATAAAGATCTGTGCTTAACAATACAATAAGGGATGTGACGACTTGGAAAAGTTTGTTATACATGGGGGCAAACAGCTAAGCGGCGAAGTGACAATAAGCGGAGCCAAAAATGCAGCAGTTGCGATTGTAGCGGCAACCATCCTATGCGATGAGCCCGTTATTTTAGAGAACTGTCCTCAAATAAGTGATATAACATTTTGCATGAAAATACTTAAATCTATGGGTGCGGACATAAAGGTACTGTCCAAAAACAAGATTAGATTTGATACAAGAGGAATTGTACACCCTAAGGTGCCTTATGAGATGGCTCGTGTAATGAGAGCATCCTCATACTTCTTAGGAGCGTTGCTCGGAAGATTTCACGAGGCTCACGTAGCACTCCCCGGAGGCTGTGATCTCGGAGATCGTCCTATTGATCAGCACCTAAAGGCGTTTAGAACGCTCGGAGCGAATGATTCAATCGATGCAGGCGAGGTGCATCTTAACGCTGACAGCCTAGTTGGCGGACTTATCTACTTTGATATTAACAGCGTGGGCGCAACAATAAACGCTATGCTTGCATCCGTAAAGGCGGATGGATATACTGTTATAGAAAATGCCGCAAAGGAGCCGCACGTTGTAGATGTGGCAAACTTCCTAAACTCTATGGGAGCGGACATAATGGGAGCGGGCACCGACACAATAAAGGTGAGAGGTGTCAAAAGGCTAAAGGGCGTTGAGTACGCAATTATTCCCGATCAAATCGAGGCAGGTACATTTATGGTAGCCGCAGCAGCGACTAAATCAGACGTGCTTATAAAGAATGTTATTCCTAAGCATTTAGAATCGATCACTGCAGCCTTGCGCAAGATTGAAGTGGGAGTAGAGGAATTTGATGATGCCATCAGAATTTATCCGATTGGCGAGCTAAAGAGAACTACAATCAAGACAATGCCGCATCCGGGATTTCCGACTGATATGCAGCCGCAGATTTCCACACTGCTGACACTGGCACAGGGTGCAAGCGTTGTCACCGATGATATATTTGATAACAGATTTAGATATGTAAATGAGCTAAGAAGAATGGGAGCTGATATTGTAGTAAACGGAAAAGCGGTTATCATTCAAGGAGTTGAAAGGCTAAAGGGCGCATCTGTGATGGCGCCTGACCTAAGAGCGGGAGCAGCGCTTGTAATAGCAGGGCTTGCCGCGGAGGGCACGACCGAGATAGGCGATATTCACTACATCGAGCGTGGATATGAGGATATTGTTGAAAAGCTTCAAAGCCTCGGAGCGGATATTAAGCGTGTGACTATTGATGACTATGACGATGAAGAGGTAAAAAAGGACGCATAAAGCGTTGAGATATTTAAAGCCGATGCAATTTTGAAAGAGTTGTGTCGGCTTTTGTGGTTTGTGCACCAGGTTTTTCCTAATCTATTTCATAATTTTCTGATGATTTAACATTAACCACTTGAAATCTTTGTCTGAGTGTGGTATAATAACATGATATGAGTATTTTTGAGTGAGGTGAATCAGGAAAGGTGCGTATTTTAGGAATAGACCCGGGCTATGCTATAATTGGCTATGGGGTGATTGATTATAGTCACACTAGAATGAACCTTGTAGCATTTGGTGCGATAACGACGTCGGCGGATATGCCGTTTGAAAGAAGACTGAGCGCAATATATGATGATATGCGTTGTCTTATTCAAAGCTATAAGCCTGAGGAGCTTAGCATTGAAAAGCTTTTTTTCAATACCAACCAAAAGACAGTTATAGATGTAGCGCAGGCTAGGGGAGTGACACTTTTGCCTGTGATTCAGGCGGGCATTCCTATTTATGAGTACACACCCTTGCAGGTGAAATGCTCGATAGTTGGCTATGGACGAGCCGAAAAAAAGCAGGTGCAGGAGATGACTAAGACCATACTTCATCTAAAGGACATACCTAAGCCTGACGATGCGGCAGATGCGGTGGCTCTTGCCATGACGCATGCTTATTCAATTAATACACGAAAGCTATTGGGATAAAGAATACGAGGTAAAGCATATGATATATTCTGTAAGCGGAAGGGTTATTCACACTGAAGCGGAGCTTGCTGTTATTGAATGCGGCGGTGTGGGTTATGCCTGCAAGACAACATTTAATACACTACAGCAGATAGCTGGCGAGGAAAATGCGATGCTCTATACCTATATGAGCGTACGTGAGGATGCAGTCGAGCTTTTTGGCTTTGCACAAAAGGAGGAGCTAAAGTGCTTTAAGCTGCTAATTAGTGTTTCGGGAGTAGGTCCTAAAGCGGCAATTTCGATTTTGTCGAGCATGAGTACAAATGAGTTTGCACTTAGTGTAGCAACAGGTGATGCCAAGGCCTTTACTAAGGTCAAGGGAGTGGG
The DNA here is from genome assembly GCA_021199375.1 of Ruminococcus sp. Taxonomy (GTDB): domain Bacteria; phylum Bacillota; class Clostridia; order Oscillospirales; family Ruminococcaceae; genus YE71. The sequence goes on from JAJQIB010000034.1 coordinate 36,703, forward strand.
TGCAAAGACTGCACAGCGAATCATTCTTGAGCTTAAGGATAAGCTTGCGGGAGAGACCATTTCGGTACGTGGCAGCTCTTCGCAGACCTCTTCAGGGGCAGCGAGTGGTTCTAATATAGCTGAGGCGGTTACGGCGCTTGAGGTTTTAGGCTATAGTGAGGGCGAAGCACTTTCAGCACTTTCTAAGCTGGACCCCGCACTTTCGGTTGAGGAGCTTATTAAGAAATCGCTTATAGGCTTGGCTAGATTTTAATGGAGAGTAGGAAATGATAGAACAGGGCGAATTTGATTTTGAAAATCGTATGGTTTCACCAAAGGAGCAGGAGCCGGATACCACTGATGATTTCGAGGTGGGACTTAGACCTAAGACTCTTAATGAATATATAGGTCAGGACAGTGTTAAGGATAACATAAAGATAAGCATAGAGGCAGCAAAGCAGCGAGGCGATGCGCTTGACCATGTGCTTTTGTATGGTCCTCCGGGACTTGGAAAGACCACTCTTTCGATGATTATAGCTCACGAGATGGGAGTAAACATACGCACAACAAGCGGTCCTGCTATAGAAAAGCCAGGCGATTTAGCGGCACTGCTTACTAATCTCGAAAAGGGTGATGTGCTTTTTATCGATGAGATACATAGGCTTTCACGTCAGGTTGAGGAGATTCTTTATCCTGCGCTTGAGGACTATGCGCTTGATATAATTATGGGAAAGGGCCCCGCCGCAAGATCTATTAGAATAGAGCTTAATAAGTTCACACTTATAGGCGCAACAACTCGCTCAGGACAGCTTAGTGCACCGCTTAGAGATCGTTTTGGAATTGTCGAGCGTCTTGAATTGTACACTCCTGAACAGCTTACTACTATCATTGAGCGTTCGGCAGTGATTTTAGGTGTTCCTTGTGACCATGAAGGAGCGTTAGAGCTTGCCGCCCGCTCAAGGGGCACACCAAGAATTGCCAATCGTATGCTCAGACGCACACGCGATTATGCGCAAATCATGGGAGATGGCAGAATCACAAAGGATATAGCAAGGTTTGCGCTTGACAGGCTTGAAATTGATAATCTGGGACTTGATAAGCTCGATAGGCGTATGCTTGAGATGATAATAAAGGGATATGGCGGAGGTCCTGTAGGACTTCAGACGCTTGCCGCTGCAATTGGCGAGGAGGCTGTGACACTTGAGGATGTGTGTGAACCGTATCTTATGCAGCTGGGATTTCTTTCGAAAACTCCACGAGGACGTGTGGCGACGCAGCTAGCGTATGAGCATCTGGGAATACTTAAGGATGGTCAGATGACATTGTAATTTACGACAAGGAGACTATTAGATATGGGAAGACTTTTCGGAACCGATGGAGCAAGAGGAGTTGCTATAAGTGAGCTTACCTGTGAGCTTGCAATACAGATAGGCAGAGCGGCAGCTATGGTGCTTGCGAAGGAATGTGGAGATACACCGAAGATTATAATAGGCAAGGACACAAGAATATCAGGAGATCTGCTTGAATCAGCACTTGCGGCAGGAATTTGTTCGGTAGGAGCGAATGTGCATTTGCTGGGAGTTGTACCTACACCAGCTGTTGCAATGCTTGTAAAAAAATACAATGCGGATGCTGGAATAATGATTTCGGCATCACATAATTCGGTTGAGTTTAACGGCATAAAGCTGTTCTCGGGTACAGGCTTTAAGCTTTCAGACAAAATAGAAGCCGAGATAGAGGAGCTTATTCTTGACACTCCTGAAAGGATCAAGCTAAAGGATGGCTGCGACATTGGCAGGATTTTTTATGAGAATAACGCCGTAGGTGATTATACTGAATTTATAAAATCTGCTATAGATGGTGATATGAGCGCAGTTAAGGTCGTAATTGATTGTGCAAATGGTTCTGCAAGTGCTACTGCAAAACAGATTTTTGAGGGAATCGGTGCAGATTGTACCTTTATAAGCTGTGAGCCCGATGGAACTAATATTAACAAAAGCTGTGGCTCTACACATATGGAGAATCTACAAGGTGAGGTTAAGCGTCTAGGCGCAGATTTGGGACTTGCATTTGACGGTGATGCTGACAGATGCTTGGCGGTTGACGAAAATGGAGATATAATCGATGGAGATAAGCTGCTCGCTATTTTCTCGAAATACATGAAATCAAAAGGCACACTAAAGAGAGATGCTTGTGTTGTTACGGTAATGAGCAATATCGGATTTTTCAAATTCGCCGAACGCGAGGGTATTAGAGCAGAAAAGACCGCAGTTGGAGACAGATATGTGCTTGAAAGAATGCTTGAGGATGGATACAACCTAGGCGGTGAGCAGTCGGGACACGTTATAATGCTTGATTATGCAAATACTGGTGATGGCGAGCTTACTGGTGCAAAATTAGTTGAGATAATGTCGGCAACAGGATGTAAGGCAAGCGAGCTTGCAGGCTGTATGGAAAGCTATCCGCAGATACTTGTGAATGTGAAAATCACTGCTGATAAAAAGGGAATGTGGGATAAGGTTCCCGAAATAACCGAGGCTATAAAAATGTATGAGCGAAAGCTTGGCAGTGACGGAAGAATACTCGTCAGAGAATCGGGCACTGAACCACTTGTTAGAGTGATGATTGAGGGCAAGGATATAGATGAAATCACTGAGATGGCAAATAGTATTGCTGAGCTTGTTGAGCGTATGTGACGAGGACTGAAGATATGAGAATTGCTGATAAATGGCAGGATTATAAAATCATTGATACGTCGGGTGGTGAAAAGCTCGAACGTTGGGGTGGTATAACGCTTGTGCGTCCCGATCCGCAGGTCATTTGGCACTCTGAACACAAAACCGACCTTTGGAAAAGGGCGGATGCTGTTTATCACCGCTCAAGCAAGGGCGGCGGAGAGTGGGAGTTCAGACGTAAATTTCCTGAAAGCTGGAATATTGAGTACGGCGAGCTTAGATTTGTAATACGTCCGACAGGCTTTAAGCATACAGGACTTTTTCCTGAGCAGGCGGTGAATTGGGATTTTATGAGCGATAGGATACGCACAGCTAAGGCTTCGGGGCGTGAGATTAAGGTGCTCAATTTGTTCGCTTACACAGGTGGTGCAACGCTTGCCTGCGCAAATGCCGGAGCATCAGTAACGCACGTTGATGCATCAAAGGGAATGGTTTCATGGGCGAGAGATAACGCTGAGGCAAGTGCACTTGCTGACAGACCGATTCGATGGCTGGTGGATGATTGTGAAAAGTTTGTTAAGCGTGAAATACGTCGTGGAAACCGATACGATGGTATTGTAATGGATCCTCCGAGCTACGGCAGAGGACCGGGCGGCGAGATTTGGAAGCTTGAGGATTGTATTTTTGATCTGGTAAAGCTTTGTACCGAGGTGCTAAGCGAAGATCCAATTTTCTTTTTGCTAAACAGCTACACAACCGGACTTTCACCGTCAGTAATGGCATATATTTTGAGTGAAACGGTAGGTGAGCGTTTTGGCGGACAGGTTCAGGCGGACGAAATAGGACTGCCTGTTGAGCTGTCGAAAAGTCCGTTTCCTTGTGGTTCTACGGCGATTTGGACGAGGTAAGGGCTATGAATGATTTTGTTTATATGTACGGAATGGTCATGAGCACAGTCGGCTTTCTTTTAAACGGACAATTTCCAAAAGCGGACGGCACAGCTAATATCAGAAAAAAGCATCATCAGCTTGGTGGTGAAACCGGAACAGCTGCCGCAGTGCTTTGCTCACTTGGAGTTAATGTCAAGCTCGGCGGCTCACATCTTGGCAGGCTCAACAGGGACTTAATTCTAAACTATTTTGCCGATAAGTGCGCAGATGTAAGCGAGCTTAAGCATGAGGACTTTGATGGAATAATAGATTGGGTGTTTATCGACAGTCAAAGTCGTACCTGCTTTGGTGAGTGGGACAAGCTGTTTAGCAGAAGCGAGCCGTTCTATGAGCCGCCCTGTGAAAGCTCAGTTAGAGAGTGTAAGTGTATTGGTGCAGACCCTTTTTTCGGTGAGGATATAGCCAGGCTTGCGGTTAAGCATGGAAAGCCTTATGCCGTAATCGACTGTGAGCACGACAGCTTTTTTAATAAGCATTGTGCGGTCAATGCAGTATCTCATCAGTATCTTGATGATCACTACAGCTCAATGAGCTATGATGATGCTTATAGTCTTTATACCGATAATTCAGATGGACTTGTAATTTTTACGCTTGGCGAAAAGGGTGCAATGTACGGCAGACGTGGGCAGGCTCCTAAATATTGTGAAGCATTTGAGGTTAATGCTGTTTCTACATTAGGCGCAGGAGATACATTTAAAGCGGGAACGATTTACGCCTTGTATAAGGGAATGAGCGATGACGAGCTTGTGCGTTTTTCATGTGCAACCGCCGCCTCAGCCTGTATGTATTTTCCTATCGCAGACAATCCGCCGACAATAGATCGTATAAATAAGCTTATTTTAAAATAAAGAACAAAAGGAACGATAAAATGAATGTATTTTTAGATGCTGACGAAATAACCTTTTCGTATCCGAGCAATCAGGATGAAAAAGAAAAAAATGATGTGCTAAAGGGTGTATCCTTAAGCGTAGAAAAGGGTGAGTTTGTAGCGGTGCTTGGTCATAATGGGTCGGGCAAATCTACACTGGCAAAATGCTTTAATGCGATAAATATTCCGGATAGCGGCACTGTTACTGTAAATGGCATGGATACTAAGGATGAGGAAAATCTTTTGGCAATACGAAGCTGTGCCGGTATGGTGTTTCAAAATCCCGACAATCAGATTGTGGCCACAATAGTTGAAGAGGATGTGGCATTTGCACTTGAAAATATGGGTGTTGAGCCGAAGGAGATTCGCAGACGTGTTGATGAGGCACTAAAAAAGGTCGGTATGTACGAATACCGAATGCATGCTCCTCACAAGCTTTCAGGAGGACAAAAGCAGCGTGTAGCTATTGCAGGAATCATTGCCATGAATCCGGATTGTATTTTGTTAGACGAGCCTACAGCTATGCTAGATCCTAGAGGAAGAAAAGAGGTCATGAACACCATAAAAATGCTAAACCATGATCAGGGCGTTACCATCATGCTTATAACTCACTATATGGAGGAGGCTGCTCAGGCTGACAGAGTGGTGGTAATCGATGAGGGCGAAATTATGATGGACGGCACTCCAAGAGCAATTTTCTCACAGGTGCAGACGATGAAAAATCTAGGGCTGGATGTGCCGCAGGTAACAGAGCTTGCTTGGCGCCTCAGAAGGGCAGGATATGATCTGCCTCAGGACATAATTACAGAGGATGAATGTGTGGAGGCACTCTGTAGGTTATTTAGTGAAAAGAGAAAGGAAATATGAGTAGTATTATCAAAACGCAAAATCTTACCTACGTTTATGGTGAAAACACACCCTTTAGACGGGTGGCACTTGATAACGTGAGTATTGAAATAAATGATGGAGAAATTATCGGAATAATAGGACATACAGGTTCGGGCAAGAGCACGCTTATTCAGCACTTTAACGGACTGCTAAAGCCGACCTCCGGAGATGTGTTTATTGACGGTGAAGGCTTTAAGGATGATAAGGATAAGCTTCGAGAGGTAAGATTTAAGGTCGGGCTTGTCTTTCAGTACCCCGAATATCAGCTTTTTGAGGAGACGGTGTACAAGGATATATCCTATGGACCTAAAAACATGGGACTTGACGAGGGAGAGATAGACAGGCGGGTACGGTCGGCAGCTGAGCTTGTCGGACTTGATGATGCACAGCTTGAAAAATCTCCGTTTGAGCTTTCCGGCGGTCAAAAGAGGCGAGCAGCTATTGCGGGCGTTATGGCTATGGAGCCTAAGGTGCTTATACTTGATGAGCCTGCTTCTGGACTGGATCCTCAGGGAAGAGATAAAATTTTTGATATGATAAGACATTATCATGATGAAAAACAAAATACAGTGCTTATTGTGTCGCATTCGATGGAGGATATAGCAAAAATCGCAGATCGCATACTTGTAATGAATGAGGGCAGAGTATTTTGCTTTGACAAAACATCAGATGTGTTTAAAAGAAGCAGCGAGCTTGAAGGAATAGGACTTTCTACTCCACAAATCACAAGAGTGTTTGACAAGCTTCGAGAGAAGGGTGTAGATCTTGGTGATGATGTATATACTGTCAAGTTTGCAGAAAAGAGAATTAGAGAAGGGCTTGAGAACAACTAAGGAGTGAAAGAAAAATTTGCTTAAGGATATAACTTTAGGACAGTACTTTCCGGGAAATTCGCCTATACACAAAATGGATGCACGAGTAAAGCTTGTGCTTACAGTGGCATTTATTGTGATGCTGTTTATGGCAGACAATATGTGGGGACTTCTTGTGGGAATCATTTATTCGATTTTTACCTTTGCGGTATCGAGAATACCTGTGTCGATGCTGGGCAAGAGCTTAAAGCCGATAGTGCCTATCGTGATTTTTACCGCCTTGCTAAATATATTGTTTGTGCGTACAGGTGATGTATTGTTTGAGTGGAGCTTTTTAAAAATAACATATGAGGGTGTGGATACGGCAATATTTATGGTAGTTAGGATAATCTGTCTTATAATAGGCAGCTCGCTTTTAACCTACACCACCTCTCCTATAGATCTTACCGATGCGATTGAAAGACTGCTGTCACCGCTAAAGAAAATTCATGTTCCTGTACATGAGCTTGCGATGATTATGACCATAGCTCTTAGATTTATACCTACTCTTATTGAGGAAACGGATAAGATAATGAACGCACAAAAGGCTCGTGGCTCAGAGCTTGATACAGGCACTCTTATGCAAAAGGTAAAGGGAATGCTGCCTATATTTATACCTCTATTTGTATCATCGTTCAGACGTGCTGAGGAGCTTGCGACTGCGATGGAATGCAGATGCTATCACGGTGGCGAGGGACGCACTCGAATGAAGCAGCTAAAAACAAGCTATAGAGATTTAATAGGCTGTGTGGTAACAGCGCTCTTTATAGCGGCAGTTGTAGCTGTGAACATTTTGGTAAAGTGACGGATAAGAGCATGAGAAATTTCAAGGTAGAGATGGCGTACCGAGGAACAGCGTATCATGGCTTTCAGCGGCAAAGCAACGCCTATACAATACAACAAGCAGTTGAGGAAGCGCTCTCCTCACTTCTCGGTGAGCAGGTTACGATTTATGGATGCTCAAGAACCGATACGGGAGTACACGCTAGACAGTTTTTCTTTAGCTTTTGTACCGAAAGCACCATTACCTGTCGAGGCTTGGTGTTCGGTACAAATTCTAGGCTCAATGATGATATAGCAATACTTTCCTGCAAACAGGCGGCAGATGATTTTCACGCCAGATACCATTGTATTGGCAAGGAGTATGAGTATATTATTCACAACAGCGAGATCAAAAATCCATTTTATTTAGACACAGCATATCGTTCGTGGTATCCGATAGATGCAGAGCTTTTAGACCGTGAGGCGAAGGCTTTTGTGGGAGAGCATGACTTTAAGTCGTTTTGCTCAACCGATTGTGAAAAGAAAAGTACAGTGCGTACCATTCATAGCTTTGATGTGCGCCGTGAAGGCGAGCTTGTAATCTTTAGAGTTTCGGGCAATGGCTTTTTGTACAACATGGTTAGAATAATGGTTGGCACACTTTTGCACATAAACGAGGGAAAGCTTGAGCAAGGAGCGATAGAGCGCTTGCTTAAATGTCGTGACAGAACCGAGGCAGGAAGAACAGTACCTCCTCAAGGACTTTATCTTAACAGAGTGTTTTATGATGACCAAGAAATAGTATAAATCCTTACTGAAAGGAGCATTCTTATATATGGCAGATAAAAATAAAAGCAATGGCACCAATAAAAAAACACAGCAGGGCACAAAGCGTGCTGTGCATACGGATATAAAAACTGTGAGAAAAAACGAGCGAACCATCAGAACGCTCAAGAGAATTCTTGCGGCACTTATTGTGCTGTTTATTGGCTTGCTTATTTATGCGACATATCCGTTTTGGCTGCCAAAGCTTGAGGATATTTTTGACAAGCCTGCAGCTACTATATCAAATGATGGAGAAACCGAGTCGGGTAATTTTCCGATTGAGCCTGACGAGGAGGATTACGAGATATATGCGGTAAAGAACAATCTGGTGACTGCCGATGCTTATAGTCTTGTCTTTTATGATGAAAACGGCAAGGAGCGTGAAAGCTACAGTCACTCCTTCTCAAATCCCGTTGAGCGCATCAGTGGAAAGAGAGTGCTTGTTTTTGACAGCGGAAACACTGACTTTAAAGTGTACAACAAAAGCGGTGAAATCTACTCAAAGACAGCGGACGATTCTATACTTACCGGAGCAATAGGTGAGGATGGCACAGCTGCAATTGTAACCACAAGTGACAAGTACGCCTCAGCAATGACGGTGTATGACAAAGAGGGTACGGTGATATATCAATACAACTGTACAAGAAGAATAATGTCGGTTTCTATTGAGGACGACGGTTCAGGATGCTGTGTATGTACATTTCTCTCGCAGGAAGGGCAAATCTTTTCGCAGGTGAGCAGGCTTGATTTTAGCACTGATGGTGAGCAGATGGTAAGCGAGAATATGGATATTTTAGCCTTAGATTGTGTGCTTAACAGTGCGGGAAACATTCTTGTTGTCGGAGACACGGCGATGTATACTCTATCAAATGAGGGTGAGATTCTCTCAAGCTATGAGTATGATGGTGAGCTTGTTGACTATGAGCTTGACAAGGATTGCTCGGCGGCTATTATCTATAGTAGTACTACATCCAATGAAATGCTTATAATAGCTGAGGCTAGTGCGCAAAGCGATGAAAGCTATCGCAAGGTTGAGGACGTAGAAAATGTGAAAAGGGTAGCTATAGAGGATGACAGAGTAATAGTACTAAGCTCAGACGAGATTAGAGCTTATGCATACAGTGCAACGGTAGCAGCAACAGCCGAGCTAGATCGTGAGTACACCGATTTTGTGTACATTAACGGAGCGCTTTACCTTGCAGGCAAGCATGGAATCGACAAGCTTGTGTTTGAAATGTAGAAAGGACAGATATGACCTCCCTTTGCTTTGATATTATAACCCTGTTGCTCATAATTCTTCCGATAGTACATGGCTTTTCAAAGGGCTTTAAACGACTGGTAGTATCTCTAATAATTTTTATAGTTGCGGCAATGGCGGCACTTATGCTCTCGCAAACCTTCTCAGAGCCTATCTATGACAGCTTTTTTAGCGATATGATAAAGGAAAGGTGTGAAGATGCAGTTGGTGATACAGATCCTGTTCAGACTGCTCAAACGCTGTTAAGTGAGTATGGCATAGAGGTTGATGAGGATACCTTAAGGACGACTATGAGCGATACAGGAGATGCGGTACAGTCTGCTGAGGATTTAGCTGAGCAGTATGGACTTGATGAGCAGTCAGCTGACGAATTTTCTGATAAGCTGAATGAAAAGCTAGAGAGCATGCTTCCACAGTCGGTAGCGGACTCCCTTCCTGAAGGAATGACAGATCTTTTGACAGATGATTTTTCATCAGGTGAAATCTTTGATATGGTTCAGGCATTCAGCAATTCGGATGAGACAGCGGCAGAATATGTTGAGCAAAATTTTGCAAAGCCTATTTGCGTATCATTAATTGAGCTTGTCTTATACTTTGTTATCATGATTTTGGTAAGGTTCATTTTATTGCTTGTATTTAGAGCCTTTGGCTTTAATGTGAATGGCAGGGCAAGGTCAGGTGTAGACAGACTTTTAGGTGCAATCTTAGGAGTGGTTGAGGCAGCAATTGATGTGTTTATATTTATGTGGCTGATAAGCGCGATGGAGCAAGCCTCCGGTGGTGCCATAGGAATAAGCGGGCTAGAATCGGTTGTCTTTTTGCCGTTGTATAAGAAAATAGCTGGCAGCTGATATGAAGGATTGACTCGGAGCAGATATGCTCCGAGTTTTTGCCTATCAATTATGAAAATGGTTACAATATGTTCATATTTATGTGTTATACTAATTCTGTATTGTATCGAGACGCAGGTGCTCGAACGATAACATTGTAATAAGGAGAAATGCTTTATGAAAAATACTGCCGCTACACTTTTAGCGCAGAAGCAATCGGGCGAAAAGATAACGATGCTTACTGCTTATGACTACACTACGGCGTGTATTGAGGATGAATGCGGAGTAAATTCAATTTTGGTGGGCGATTCATTGGGAATGGTGATGCTCGGCTATGAAAATACTCTGCCGGTAACGATGGAGGATATGATCCATCATACTAAAGCGGTGACAAGAGGAGTTAAGAATGCTTTTGTCGTGGGAGATATGCCGTTTATGTCTTATCAGACGAGCGTTTACGATGCAGTGGTAAATGCCGGACGACTTGTAAAGGAAGGCGGAGCACAGGCTGTTAAGCTTGAGGGCGGTGCAGCAGTTTGCGAGCAAATTAAGGCGATTGTGGACTCATCTATTCCCGTGGTGGGACACCTTGGACTTACGCCTCAGTCGGTAAATGCATTCGGCGGCTTTAAGGTTCAGGGAAAGGACTATGACCGTGCGTCGCAGATTGTTGAGGATGCAGAGAGAATACAACAGGCGGGAGCCTGCGCTATAGTATTAGAGTGCGTACCCGCAAGACTTGCAAGCCTTATTTCAAAGAGACTTGTTATTCCAACTATAGGAATAGGAGCAGGAGACGGCTGTGATGGACAGGTGCTGGTTTATCAGGATATGCTTGGTCTTACAACCGGTCACACGCCTAAGTTTGCAAAGAAATTTGTAGATGCGGGTGCGCTTTTAAGAGAGGGATTTTCGGAGTATGTAAGTCAGGTGCAAAAGGGTGAGTTCCCATCAGATGAGCATACATTTAAAATAGATGATGAGATAATGCAAAAAATAGAAGAGAAATTTTCCTGAGGGAGACGATGACATGAAAGTAGTAAAGACAATAGATGAGGTCAGAGCGCAGGTAAAAGCATGGAGAGCGCAGGGCTTAAGCGTGGGTCTTGTTCCGACTATGGGATATTTGCATGAGGGTCATGCGAGCTTGATAGATGCTTCACATAAGGATAACGATCGTACTGTTGTTTCGGACTTTGTAAATCCGATGCAGTTTGGTCCAAGCGAAGATCTTGAAAGCTATCCAAGAGATCTAGAGCGAGATTCGGCACTAGTCAAGGCTCATGGCGGAGATTTAATCTTTAATCCTGAGCCTGAAGAGATGTATCACGAGGGCTTTTCGTCGTTTGTTGATATGACAATACTTACCGAAGAGCTTTGCGGACTTAGCAGACCGATACATTTTAGAGGTGTCTGCACTGTTGTAAGCAAGCTTTTTAACATAGTAAAGCCGGATCGAGCGTATTTTGGAAAAAAGGATGCGCAGCAGCTTGCGGTTATAAGACATATGGTTGACGACCTTAATATGGATATTGAGATTGTAGGATGCCCTATAGTAAGAGAGCCTGATGGACTTGCTAAAAGCTCAAGAAACACCTATCTAAATGATGAAGGGCGTAAGGCAGCGCTTGTGCTGTCAAGGGCTATCCTTGCAGGTGCGGATATGGTAAGAAACGGCGAGAAAAGCAGCAAGGCTGTTACTGATAGAATGAAACAGATTATCGAGTGCGAGCCGCTTGCCAAAATCGACTATGTAAAGCTTGTTGATGCTAAAACCATGCAGCAAATACCGATGATTGACAGAGATGCTCTTTGTGCAATAGCTGTGTATATTGGCAAGACAAGGCTTATAGATAATTTCTTTACTGAGGACGTTAAGTAAAAGGAGAAGGTATGACTGTTTCAATATTAAAGAGCAAGATTCATCGAGCTGTTGTCACGCAAGCTGAGCTTGATTATATTGGCAGCGTTACAATAGATGAGAATCTTATGGATGCGGCAGGACTTTTAGAGTATGAGCATGTTCATATTGTCAATGTAAACAGCGGAAGCAGAATCGAAACCTATGTAATCGCAGGTGAACGTGGAAGTGGAGTAATCTGCTTAAACGGAGCGGCAGCGAGATGCGGACAGCGTGGAGATCATGTTATAATAATGTCCTATGCTGATATGACTCCTGAAGAGGCTGGGGATAATCCGCCTACTGTGGTGTTTGTTGATGAGAATAACAAGCCCATAAGGACTGCTCGCTATGAAAAACATGGAAGATTAGAGGACTTAAAATGATACTTGCAGTGGATATAGGAAACTCAAATATCGTAATCGGATGCTTTGACAAAAACGAGATTATGTTTGTTGAGCGAATATCGACAAATCATCAGTCAACGCAGATGGAATATACGGTGATTATAAAGAACATCCTAGAGCTAAATGGTTTGGTGGGTGAGCATATTGACGGCGGAATAATCTCGAGCGTGGTGCCGCCGCTTACCGAAACGTTAAAGTCTGCTATGGAGCGGCTTGGATGTGGTGAAATTTTGGTGGTTGGTCCAGGAATAAAAACGGGACTTAAGATTTTGCTGGATAATCCCGTACAGCTTGGAAGCGACAGAGTAGCAGATGCTGTAGCGGCAATAAACCTATATCCTGCACCGTTAATACTCATAGACATGGGCACAGCTACAACGGTGTCGGTAATTGATAGAAATAAAAGCTTTCTCGGAGGAATGATAATACCGGGAATGAGTGTGTCGCTTGATTCACTGACAAATCGCACCTCTCAGCTTCCTAAAATAAGCCTTGTTCCCGCAAAAAAGGTAATAGGAACAAACACTATTGATTGTATGAAAAGCGGAATCATAAATGCAACTGCTTCCAGCCTTGATGGAGTGATTGAGCGTATAGAAGAGGAGCTTGGCGAAGGCTGTACGGTGGTTTCAACCGGCGGACTTGCAAATCTTGTGGTACCATACTGTAAGCGAGAGATAATTTTAGATGAAACGCTTTTGCTTAAGGGTCTTAGAATTATCTACTCGAAGAATAAAGGCGATTGATGAAAAAATAGATGTAAAAAAGTATAAAACGGAGGAATTTTGATGTTACTTAATGGTTCGGAGATTTTACTTGAATGCTTGCTTGAGCATGGTGCGGATACTGTATTTGGTTATCCGGGAGGTGCAGTGCTTAATATTTACGATGCACTTTATAAGTACTCGGACAGAATTAAGCATGTAATTACAGCACACGAGCAGGCTGCCTGTCATGCTGCTGATGGCTTTGCAAGAACTACCGGAAAGACCGGTGTGGTAATTGCCACCTCAGGTCCCGGAGCTACAAACCTTGTTACGGGAATTGCTACTGCCAATATGGACTCGGTGCCGCTTGTTGCAATTACTGGAAATGTTGGCACATCAGCACTTGGACTTGATTCCTTTCAGGAGGTTGACATCTGTGGAATAACTATGCCAGTGACAAAGCACAACTTTATTGTCAAGGATGTAAAGGATCTTGCTGATACAATTCGTGAGGCATTTTACATTGCAAATGAGGGCAGAAAGGGTCCGGTTCTTATTGATATTCCAAAGGATATCACAGCGGCAATGTGCGAGTATACATATCACGAGCCAAAAAAGGTAGTTAATCATAATCCCGACAGCATAAATGAACAGATTGAAGCGGCTGTAAAGCTTATTGAGCAAAGTGACAGACCATTTATTTATGCAGGCGGCGGAATTGTTTCGTGTGATGCGCAGGAGGAGCTTAATGATTTTGTAAATCGCATAGATGCTCCTATAGCATTATCACTTATGGGACAGACAGGCTTTAGCAATAAGGATTCACACTATGTCGGAATGCTCGGAATGCATGGCACCAAGACTGCATCCTTAGCACTTAAGGATTGCGATCTTATGATAGTTTTGGGCTCAAGGTTTTCGGATCGTGTGGCTCTTAACACCAAGACGTTTGCAAAGCACACTAAGGTTTTGCATGTAGAAATAGATCCCGCGGAAATTGGCAAGAATGTGGCTCCTGATTGTTATGTAAACGGAGATCTTAAATATGTGGTATCCTGCTTTAACAAGCTCATAAAGCCAAGAAAGCACGCAGTTTGGCTCTCGCAGGTTGATGAGTGGAAGAAAACATACACCGTGCCTATGAAGCCGATTAGACGTGAGGACGAGGTTTTGCCCGATGAGGTAATTAAGACGCTGTGCAGGCTTGTCGGCGAGGATGCTATTATAACCACCGAGGTCGGACAGCACCAAATGTGGACGGCACAGTACTATGACTTTGTAAAGCCCAGAACATTTGCATCGAGCGGCGGACTTGGAACAATGGGCTATGGACTGGGAGCATCTATCGGTGCAAAGGTCGGAAATCCTGACAAAATTGTAGTGAATGTTGCAGGCGACGGCAGCTTCTTTATGAATTGTAATGAGCTTTCAACGCTGGCAAAGCATGGCATACCGGTAATCGAGCTTGTGTTTACAAACAATGTTTTAGGAATGGTGCGTCAGTGGCAGAGGATTTTCTACGACAAGCGTTTTTCACAGACAGATATAAATCGTGGCACAGACATGATGAAGCTTGCTGAAGCCTTTGGCATTGAGGGTGTAAGAATAGAGAACAAAAATGAGATAGAGAGTGGATTAAAACGAGCTATTGAGTGTGGCAGACCATGCTTGGTTGAGTGCGTGATTGATAAGGATGTAAATGTTCTTCCAATGGTGGCTCCTGGAGGAGATGTGCTTGAACCGATAATGGAAATCTCTCTTGATTGATAACGTACAACAAGGGAAAGGATTATGGACAAACGAAAAAACAAAAGATTTTGGTACGCGCTAATTATTGTCATTGTAGGAGTGCTGCTATATTGGTCGCTTGATAATTACAGTGTGATAAAGAGCATTTTTAGCGCACTTATTGATGTACTGATGCCCTTTATCATAGGCTTTGTCATAGCAATTATACTAAATGTACCTATGAGCTTTGTCGAGCGAAATTTATTTAGACCTCGTAAAGACGGCAAGCCGAGGTGTAAATTGCATCAAAAGCTTTCACGTCCGGTTTCGATTGTAGTTACCTTTGTGCTTTGTATAGGAGTGATTACTGCTGTACTTTGGCTTGTTATACCGTCGGTGAGAGATACTGTGTTGCAGCTTTATGAACAGCTGCCGGGATTTATAAGCCGAATATTTACGATGGCGATGAACAACGAGACGTTAAATAATTGGATAGAGCGTGCGGGACTCACCTCTGAATCGGTTATAAATACGCTTACCGATCGGCTTAGCAATACTACATTAGTTACAGATACGCTTTCAAGTGTTATGAGCTTTGCTTTTGGAACCGTCACAGGTGTGGTAAATTTCTTTATTGGGCTGGTGTTTTCTATATATATGCTGGCGCAAAAGGAAACTCTAAAGGATCAGATCTATCGTTTTACGATGGCGGTTTTTCCTGACAGGGTAGCACGAGAGCTTTGCCATATTGGAAATCTCTCGAAGGAGTGCTTTTCAAATTTTTTGTCGGGGCAGGGACTTGAGGCTTGTATTTTAGGCTCGCTTTGTGCAATAGGCATGAGGATTTTCGGCTTTCCCTATGCAGCGACTATAGGTGCACTTGTGGCAGTGACAGCATTTATTCCCGTTGTCGGAGGATTTATAGGCGCAGGAGTTGGCGCATTGCTTATTATGATAACTTCATTTAGGCAGGCAGTGCTGTTTGTGGTCTTTATAATAGTATTGCAGCAAATTGAAGGAAATCTTATTTATCCGAGAGTAGTTGGTAAGTCGGTGGGACTCCCCGGAATATGGGTGCTGTTTGCTGTGACAATAGGTGGCAATGTAGGCGGAATATTTGGAATGTTCATAGCTGTTCCTGTATGCTCGATTGTCTATACTCTTTTAGGTGAAATGGTTGAAGCGTTAGGCAAATGGCGAGCTAAGCAGCGAGGAGACAGCTATCCGAGTGAGCTTCCTGAATGGCTGGATACAAAAAAGGATTTCGAGCAAACAAAGGAATGATTTGCAGCAGCTTGCGGCTAGGCAAGCTGCTGTTTTGAATTTTTTGGCAATACGTAAGGGAATATAACCCAAGCATGATGTCCCCCACCTCTTAGGTAGGCGGTTGCAAGAACGGATGTTCTCGCTCCTTGTCTTTCAGTGGGGGGGGGTAAAACTAATTTCTCACCTGTCGGTTCGGTCGGTGCTTCTGCTTCGCAGAGGTGTCCACTGGACACCCGCACCCCACTGAAATCCAGCGGAGCC
This sequence comes from Ruminococcus sp., assembly GCA_021199375.1. GTDB lineage: Bacteria > Bacillota > Clostridia > Oscillospirales > Ruminococcaceae > YE71. The sequence continues at coordinate 52,858 of JAJQIB010000034.1, forward strand.
TGACGGCTCCTAATGCTTGCTTGTTGCTGTGCTTTAGCTAAGGCGGCTGTCAGCTCACGAGATTGGTACAAGCAAGCTTGTACAACAAGCATATCTCGCTTCGCTCCGCTTTAAAAGTGAAAAAACCAGTTGCTAGGGTCTAAATGTAACAAAACGGTTAAGAAGGTTGACAAATTGATAAAAAAAGTGTATAATAGTTTGTGAACGTTTAGAGATTTTGTCGAATATTTTAGATGTTTTAGGCAAAATTAACTATAGCGCAGTGATTACGTCGCTATATGGTCTTATTTTTAGAAAGGATGAAGTCAGATGTTAAAAAAAGCAGTTGGTTTTATTACATCGTTTGCACTTGCGGCGAGCATGGCAGCGACCTGTTTTGCAGATTCAAATGTCAGTACGAGCAGTGATGAGTCCAGCTACTCGGAATCTGTAGAAAGCACAGATACAGATACTACAGAGGATGATGAGGAGACGACATCACTTGACGAACAAAAGGCAGAGGTTGAGAAATATGCTCTTGAAAATGAAGATCCTCAATATGGTAAATACCTTGAAGCTCTTGGTGAGGAGGAAGCAAGCACCGACTCAACACCTGTTTTAAGAAGCTTAACCAGTATGGGAACTACTTCTTTAGGATATTCGAACAGCTCTCTTACCCATAACAGTAAGTTTGATGATATGGATAAGGTTTGGGGAGTCGATGTATCATATTATCAGTATGATATAGACTGGGATAAGGTCAAGGCGGATGGCATTGATTTTGCAATAATAAGAGTAGGCTACAGAGGCTATGGCTCGGCAGGTACATTGGTGCTCGACTATAAGTTTGAAGAAAACATTCAGGGTGCTATCGATGCCGGACTTGAGGTAGGAGTTTATTTCTACACCCAAGCGGTCAATACAACTGAGGCGAAGGCAGAGGCGGATTTTGTGCTTAAGTACATATCCGATTATGATCTTGATATGCCTGTTTATTTTGACATAGAAAGTGTTGACTACGCTACAGGCAGACTTGACAGTGCAAATCTGTCAAAATCAGAAAAAACGGCATTATGTAAGGCTTTCTGCGAAAGAATTGAAGCATCCGGATATGATGCGGGTGTTTACGCAAATAAGTATTGGCTTACAAGCATGCTTAACGCTGACGAATTAGAGGACGACTATGCAATTTGGCTTGCACAATTTTCAAATGAAGCCACATATACAGGAGAATATTCAACATGGCAGTTTACTAGCTCAGGTTCAGTTTCAGGTATAAACACATCTGTTGATGTAGATGTAGATTATAGATCTGACACAATTTCCAACTTCAAGCTTACACAGGATGGCTCCTCGGCAACACTTACATGGACGGCTATGAGCAGTGCAACCGGATATCAGGTTTGCCGATATGATTCTAGCACAGGCAAGTATACTTCTATAAAAAAGGTGACAACTAATAGTGCAACAATCACACTAAAGAACGGCTACTATGGATATTGTGTTCGCCCCTATTACACAAAGTCGGGTACTACTACATATGGCACATACTCTAAGAAAATCTATGCTGCTCGAAATATTGCGGTAAATCTCTCTGCTACTAAGTCTGCAAGCTCAATCAGACTATCCTGGGATGCCACCTCCGGAGTTACGGGATATGACGTATATCTTGCAATAGGAACAAGCGGCAGCTATTCAAAATATACCAGCACAACATCAACTTCAATAAAGATTTCCGGGCTTTCTTCGGCAACCTACTATAGATTTAAGGTTCGTACCTATACAACAAACGGCTCTACTAATGCTTATGGTCTATATTCGGATGAGCTCGGAGTTGCTACAAAGCCTAAAAAAGCGAGCCAGCCTAAATATGTAAGCTCTGGGTCAAACTCGATAAAGCTTTCATGGTCGTCAGTTTCAGGTGCAAGTGGATATCAGATTGCAGTATACGATTCATCTACGGGCAAGTATACCGTCAAGAAAACGGTAGGAAAGAATGTCACTTCTGCAACAGTGACGGGACTTTCATCTGCTACCTCATATCAGCTGGCAGTTAGAGCATATTGTACATATAACAGCACCAACACCTACGGAAGCTATTCTGAAACGACTACCATGTATACTGCTAATGCTGCACCAACAATCTATACATCGGCTTCTACTTCAAGTATAAAAATCACATGGGAAAAGGTTAAAAAGGCAACCTATTATACAATATACAGAAAAACCTCCTCTGGATATACAAAGCTTGGTACAACTACGACAACCTCATACAAAATCACAAATGTAACAAACGGAACAAAGAAGTATTATGTTACTGCAAGCATGACAAAAAACGGCATAACATATACGAGTGACTATAGCAATCTAAGCGAAATTAATATAACTACACTTCCAACTACGACGCTAGTGGCGAGTTCTAAGAACACAGGAGACATTACGCTGAAATGGAAAAAAGTGAGCGGAGTTTCTGGCTATAGGCTTTATATGTATGATACTGAAGCTAAAAGGTATGTAAAGGTAAAGACTATTTCTGGTGCAGATAATAATGGCTACACGGTAACGGGATTAACTTCGTCAACAACCTACAAATTTGTTATAAAAACATATAAAAAGGGGACAAATGCTGCTTTATGGAGTGCAAAATCGTCTGCTTATAGTGTTAAGACAAAGTCAATGACACTACCAGCAAAAGTAACTATTAAGAGCAGTGTGAGCTCTTCGGGAAAGATAAAGCTTACCTGGAATAAGCTAAGCAATTGCTCTGGATACAGGGTTTATATGTATGACACTTCAAAAAAGAAGTATGTAAGAGTAGCGACTATACATGGATCAGATAATTGTTCCTACAAGATTACAGGGCTCACCTCGGGTACGACATATAAGTTCAAAGTCAAGGGTTATACACGAAACTCATCAGGCGTTGCTGAATGGGGTGAGGCATCAAACGTATATAAAGCCACAACCAAGACGCTTACTCTTCCTGCTAAGGCATCCTTTAAGAGCTATACCAGTACATCGAGCTCAATCACCCTGAAGTGGAACAAGCTTAGCAACTGTAAGGGCTACAGAGTTTATATGTATGATAGCTCAAAAAAGAAGTACGTAAAGGTAAAAACAATAAGCGGTGCAAGCAATTGCAGCTATACCGTGACAGGACTTAAGTCCGGAACGACCTATAAGTTTAAGGTTAAGGGATATACGCGAAACTCTTCAAAGGTTGCAGAATGGGGTCAGGCATCAAACGTATATAAAGCCACAACCAAGACGCTTACTCTTCCTGCTAAGGC
>JAJQIB010000034.1:56226-63979 GCA_021199375.1 Ruminococcus sp.
AGGTTAAGGGATATACGCGAAACTCTTCAAAGGTTGCAGAATGGGGTCAGGCATCTAACACTTATAAGGCAACAACTAAGAGCTAAACCTAAATATTGAGATACGGTGGGTTTAACCTGCCGTATCTTTTTGTGAGTCGGTGAAAAAATATCATTAATCGAAAACGTTTAATACTTTTTATGTTGGATAAAAAATCATTGAATCTTAATTTTTTGGCATTGTGACAAATTAGGACGAAAAAAGGAGTGAAAAATCGTCATAATAACGAAAATAGAAAACGTTTAAGCCTATTGACTTTTATTGCTTTAAGGTTTATAATACTAAAAGTGTTTAAAACAGTTTTGTTTCATATTCTAATATGAGTGAAAGAATTAAATTTAAGAAGGGAGCGGTTTTTATGTTTCAGGTTAAATGGCTTTGGCAAAATTTGAAAGGATATCGAGCGGTTTATATTACTGCTTTGTGCTTGTCGATTTTTTGCAACATCCTATATCTGACAACTCCGTATTTTAGTTCTCAGATTGTTGATACCTACATCTCGAATGAAAATGCGGTTGAAAATCTAAAAAACGACAGGAACGGCTTTTTGACGCTTATTGCGCTAATGGTTGGGTTTACGCTTTTGAGAACGGTATTTCAGTACTCATGTAATATGACCTACGAAATTTCATCTCAGGGACTTATTTACAGACTCAGAACCCATCTATTTAAGTGTGTCCAGAATCAGGATATGGATTTTTATGACAAGAACCGCACAGGAGACCTTATGACTCGCCTTACCGGAGACCTTGACATGGTGCGTCATGCGGTTTCGTGGGTATTTAAGGGCATGGTTGAGTCACTCACGCTGTTTGTGGCATCTATGGCATATTTTTTCTATGTGGACTGGAGAATGGCTCTTATGCTTCTTGCGGTGACACCTTTTATTTTTGGTATAAACGTGGTGTTCAAAAGGGTTGTTGGTCCTGTACATGTTGAAAGACGTGAAAAGCTTGCGAAGATGAACACCGATGCTCAGGAGAATATCTCAGGAAATCGTGTGGTTAAGGCTTTTGCAAGAGAGGAATATGAGAAGGAAAAGTTTGCAAGGTCAAATAATGATTTTTCGCAGGCTAACAAAAATGCGGCACTTATGCGACTTAAATTTTCGCCTTTCATGGACGGGCTTGCTGAGGCTCTTTCGGTTATCATGCTTTTAGGCGGCGGTATGTTTTTGATAAACGGCTCGATTACTATGGGAGAGTACGTAGCTATTTCGGGACTTATCTGGGCAATTGCAAATCCGGTAAGAAACCTTGGTATTTACGTAAATGATCTACAGAGATTTATGGCGTCAGCAATGAAGGTCATAGAAATCTATTACTCGCAGCCTAAGATTGTTGATAGATCCGATGCGAAGGATATTGATGGCAGAATTAAAGGCGATATTGAGTTTAAAAATGTTTCATTTAAATACGGCAGAAAAACGGTGCTTGAGGACATCTCATTTAGCGTAAGGGCTGGAGAAACTGTAGCCATAATGGGTGAAACAGGCTCAGGAAAAACGACGCTTATAAACCTAATTCCACGATTTTACGATGTTGCAAGCGGTGAAGTGCTTGTGGACGGAGTTAATGTGAAAAATTTAAAGCTAAGACAGCTAAGAAAAAATATTGGTATGGCAACGCAGGATGTGCTGCTTTATTCGGATACCATTGACGGAAATATTGCCTATGGCGATTCCTCTATGTCAGAGGAGGATGTTAAGAGATATGCCGAGCTTGCGGCGGCTGATGAGTTTGTTTCAAAGATGCCCGATGGATACGAAACCATTATCGGTGAGCGTGGAGTAGGACTTTCCGGCGGACAAAAGCAGAGAATTTCACTTGCTCGTGCGCTTGCCATTAAGCCCGCAGTGCTTATTTTGGATGATACAACATCCGCAGTTGATATGGAAACAGAAATGCATATTCAAAACAGCTTGAGAAATTTAGATTTTGATTGTACAAAGCTTATCATTGCACAGCGAATTTCCTCGACTAAGGATGCTGATAAGATTATCATTCTGGATGATGGTAAAATTAAGGAAATGGGCACGCATGAAGAGCTGCTCGCCAAAAAGGGATACTATTATGAGGTACTCATGCTCCAGAACGAAGGATTCGGGAAGGAGGCGGTTTAAATGGCAAGAAATCGTTATGATATAGATGAGGTGCTTGAGACACCGTTTGACTTTAACCATCTAAAAAGATCGTTTGTCTACATAAAAAGGTATGGACGAAAAATGATTTTGGCATTGGTATTAAGTGTGTTTGCTACCATTTCGGGACTGTTAGAACCGCTTATTACACAGTATGCACTTGATGTAACCATTCCTAACAAGGATGTAGGACAGCTTGTACTTTTGGGTGTGCTTTTGATTGCCGTGTTTGCAATATCAATCACATTCTCGACTATACGTTCCAGAGTGATGACGGTTGTCGGTCAGGATATAATTTTTGACATACGAACAGATCTTTTTGCACATTTACAGAAGCTATCCTTTCAGTATTTTGATGATCGTCCTCATGGAAAGATTCTCATTCGTGTGGTTAATTACGTAAACTCGGTATCCGATATGCTTTCTAACGGTATTATAAATGTAATACTAGAGCTTTTAAACGTGATTTTCATCATGATATTTATGTTCTTTGTTGATGTCAAGCTATCACTTGTGGTGCTGTCGGGATTGCCGATATTTGTTGCGGTAATTATGGCGATTAAAACGCATCAGCGCAAGGCCTGGCAGGATGAGTCTAATAAGAGCTCGAACCTAAACGCATATCTTGAGGAGAATATTTCAGGAGCAAGAGTCACTCAGATTTTCACTCGTGAGGAGGAAAATGAGGGGATATTTGACCGCCTATCAAACAAGTATCGCAAGGCGTGGATGCGTGCCGTCACCTACTCAAACCTTGTGTGGCCTGCTACGGATAATATCTCAATTTGGGTGCGTGCGGCTATATTTCTTGTGGGACTTTTGGTGCTGTCGCCTACTACTGTTACGCTTGGAACAATTGCGGCAATGACAAGCTACGCCTCACGCTTTTGGCAGCCGATAATGAACCTTTCTAATCTCTATAATGACTTTATCAACAATATCGCATATCTTGAGAGAATTTTTGAGATGATGGATGAACCGATTACGGTTGATGACAAAGAGGATGCACATGAAATGCCTGAAATAAAGGGCGATATAAGCTTTGAACACGTGAATTTCGCTTATGAAGAGGGCAAAACGGTGCTTGAGGACGTTTCGTTTGACGTAAAGGCAGGCGAAAGCATTGCTCTTGTAGGACCTACAGGTGCAGGAAAATCAACTATCGTTTCACTTCTTTCACGCTTTTATGACATTAAGGGCGGAAGGATTACGATTGATGGCGAGGACATAAGTGAAGTTACGCTAAGCTCGTTGCGTTCACAGATGGGTATAATGCTTCAGGATAGCTTTATCTTTAGTGGTACGATTGCGGACAACATTCGCTATGGAAGGCTTGACGCTACCGAGGACGAGATTATTAAAGCGAGCAAGGTGGTAAGAGCGGATGACTTTATAAGAGAGATGGAGGACGGCTACAACACTGAGGTAAACGAGCGAGGCTCACTTTTATCGGGCGGACAAAAGCAGCTTATTTCCTTCGCAAGAACGCTTCTTTCTGACCCTAAGATTTTGGTGCTTGATGAGGCAACCTCTTCGATTGATGTAAGAACCGAAAAGCTTTTGCAGCAGGGGCTTGATGAGCTTCTAAAGGGCAGAACCTCGATTATCATCGCTCACAGACTTTCGACTATAAAGAATTGCGATCGCATTATGTATATCGACAACAAGGGTATAACCGAGTGCGGCTCGCACGATGAGCTTATGGCTAAGCGTGGAGATTACTACAATCTTTATACGTCACAGCATATTGAAGCGGCAGTTTAATTTACATGGCAGGAGGGCTTTTAAAGCGGCTCTCTTGCCTTTGCTTTTTCACAATGTAAACACATGAATTTCTTCATAATTTCACACGCAACAGGTTGACAAATCAACTTATCGGTGATATAATTTATAGGTATTAAGTTGACAAGTCAACTTAATAAAAGGATGGTGATGGAAATTGGAATGAGCAATTTTGACCACTTTGCAATGTCAATAGCTAAAAATCAAAAGAACATACAAAGGCTTGTTAAAAGCGTCATAATGGATGAAGATCTTTCTCCTGCACATTTGTTTGTTTTAAGAAGCATATGCTCAAATGATGAAGGGGCTTCGGCAAACCAGATTTGCAAATTATTATGCTATGATAAAGCATTGGTATCAAGAGTTATTGCTGCGCTTGAGCAGAAGAATTTTGTTATGCGAAATCCAAAGGACTTAGGGCTAAAGCGTGGATTCAGACTTATTGCTACCGATTTGGGAAATGAGTATGTTGAGAAAAGCTACAAAGCAGTAGAAAGAATCGAGCAGTACGCTGTATCGGGCATTGGCAAGGAAGAACAGGAGATTTTTTTCAGGGTGTCGATGGTAATAGGCGACAACCTGGAAGAAGCAGTAAGACATTTAAAGGAAACGGAGGATTAGTTTCATGCTTGAATTAAAAAACATAAAAAAGGACTATCCAGCAGGAGATGGAACGGTTCACGCTCTTAGAGGAATCGACCTTAGATTTCGAAAGAACGAATTTGTATCGATTTTAGGACCTTCTGGATGTGGCAAGACCACTATGCTAAACATTATAGGAGGACTTGACCAGTATACTGATGGTGACCTTGTAATTAACGGAAGATCTACAAAGGATTTTAAGGATAGGGACTGGGATAGCTACAGAAACCATTCAATAGGATTTGTTTTTCAGAGCTATAATCTGATTCCACATCAAACGGTGCTTCAAAACGTTGAGCTTGCACTTACCCTTTCGGGTGTATCAAAGTCAGAAAGACGCAAGCGTGCAAAACAGGCACTTGAGGATGTGGGACTTGGCACTCAGCTTAACAAAAAGCCGAGCGAAATGTCGGGCGGACAGATGCAGCGTGTTGCTATTGCACGTGCGCTTGTAAACAATCCCGATATAATCCTAGCTGACGAGCCGACCGGTGCACTTGATACAACAACGAGCATTCAGGTAATGGAGATATTAAAGGAAATCTCAAAGGATAAGCTTATCATAATGGTAACGCACAATCCTGATATTGCCGAAAAGTATTCTTCACGTATCATAAATATTCTTGATGGTGAAATTACGGGCGACTCAAATCCGCTGAGCGATGAGGAATACGAAGCGGAGCAGCAGGCGGATGCCGCACTTGTTGAAGCAAACAAGGGCAAGAAGGTAAAAATGCCTTCAATGTCCTTTGCGACATCGTTCGGTTTATCTCTTAAAAATCTGCTCACCAAAAAGGGCAGAACGATACTTACAGCCTTTGCGGGCTCTATCGGTATCATAGGAATTTCTCTGATTCTTGCAATTTCACAAGGTATGACCGAATATATAGATGAGGTTCAGGAGGAAACGCTTACATCCTATCCTCTTTCAATTGAGTCATCGACTATGGATATGAGCTCGCTTTTTGAAACGCTGCTTGGTTCAGCGAGCAGCGGAGAGTCTCATGACAATGACGCTGTTTATTCGGCACCTCTTTTTTACGATATGGTTGATGCAATGAGCAGCTCAAATGAGAGTGAAAACGACCTCAAGGCGTTTAAGGAATATTTGGACGCGGAGCTTGACGATGATGAAAGTGAGCTTAGCGATGCGATAAGTGCCGTACAGTACACCTACGATATGAATCTTCAGGTTTATACCAAAAATGTAGACGGAGATATTGTTCTTTCGGATGCAACCCAATTGATGGAAGAGCTGATGACTCAAGCTATTGGAGCGGACATTTCAAGTCTTGACGATACAATGGAAAGTATGACGAGCAGCTCCTCACTCACTTCAATGTTTTCATCCGGAGTAGACGTTTGGGAGGAAATGCTTGAGGGCAAGGATGGCGAGGCTGTAAGCGACATGCTTAAAGAGCAGTACGATGTAGTTTACGGTGAGTGGCCCGAGGAGTACAACGAGATTGTACTTGTTCTTGATGATAACAATGAGTTAAACGACCTTTCACTCTATGCACTTGGTCTTAAATCAAAGGAGGATATGGAAGAGCTTGTAGATGCCGCTTTTAATAACGAAGAGATTGATTTTGAGCTTCAAAGCTGGAGCTATGAAGAAATCTGCGATATGGATTTTCATGTTGTACCGAGCTATGATTGCTATGAATATGTAGATGAAACCGATACATATATGGATCTTCGTGAAAGCGATACGGGACTTCAGTATCTATATGACAACGGTGTTACACTTAAGGTTACAGGAATAATCAAGCCAAACGAGGACGCTACCGCTACGATGCTTACGGGTGCAATTGGCTATACAAGTGCGTTGACCGATTATCTGATTGAAGGCTCAGAGGGTGCAGATATAATAGAAGCACAGCTTGCGGATGATCAAACTGATGTTTTGACAGGCTTGCCTTTTGAGGTAGATGATAGCATTGATGACAGCGAAAAGGCACAGGAATTTGTAAGCTACATTGATGGACTTTCGGACGAGGATAAAATTGCAGCTTATACTGATATGATGAGCGTGCTTACAGATGATCAGATAACAGAGATGATTAATGAGCAGCTTGGCAGCATGACCCGTGAGGAAATGGAGTCTTCACTTATCGCTCAGATTTCCGAGCAAATGAGCATGGATGAGGATACACTTACTGAGTACATTGAGTCGATGGACGATGAGGAGTTTAATGAGATGCTCTCACAGCTTTTGAGCGAGCAGATTACCTCACAGTATGCAAGTCAGGTGGCTGAGCAGTTAAGCGCACTTTCATCTGAAGAGGCTTTAGCGGCACTGGATCAGCTTATGAGCAGCTTGACCGACGAGCAGAAGGCTTCATACTACGACAGCGTTATGCCGCATGAGGTATCTGAGTCGACATATGAAGATAATTTAGCTGATTTTGGATATGTAGAGCTTGACACGCCGTCATCTATAAACATCTATTCGTCGACCTTTGAGAGCAAGGATGTTGTAACAGATGCAATCGACAGCTACAACGATTCTGTTGCTGAGGAGCAGCAGCTAACCTACACCGACTATATCGGACTTATGATGTCGTCAATCACAACTATTATAAATGCTATAACCTATGTTCTAATAGCATTCGTAGCAATCTCGCTGATTGTATCTTGCATAATGATTGCTGTAATTACACTCATAAGCGTACAGGAGAGAACAAAGGAAATCGGTATCCTTCGTGCAATTGGTGCATCAAAGAGAGATGTATCGAGTATGTTCAATGCAGAAACCGTTATCATCGGATTCTCATCAGGCTTGCTTGGTGTTGTGGTAACATTTATACTTACATTCCCGATAAATGCGATTATTCATAACCTTACAGGAATAAACAACCTAAGCTCGCACCTGCCTCTAGTAGCGGCAATTATCCTTGTTGTAATAAGCGTTCTGCTTACACTTATTTCGGGCATTATCCCGTCAAGAAGTGCTTCTAAGAAAGATCCTGTTGTTGCACTAAGAAGTGAGTAATGGGCTACTAAAAGTGTAGAATTTCACATAAAAAAGTCTGCAGTCGTAAAAAGGCTGCGGACTTTTTATTTTTATGGACACAAAAAAGCCGCCCCACGAAGTGACGTGACCCCCAAAACCTAGACCTATATGATAGCGTAGCAGCAACAGCTGTT
>JAJQIB010000038.1 GCA_021199375.1 Ruminococcus sp.
ACAGCTGTTGCTGCTACGCTATCATATAGGTCTAGGTTTTGGGGGTCACGTCAAAAATCAAGGCTCGTATTATACACACTTTTCTTTCGATTTAAAAAATCTACACCAACTCACGGATTGCTGTGCAAACCTTGGTCAGGTTCAGTTAGACAGCGAAGTTGGTCCGCCCCCTAACCTCATCACCCTACAAAACCGCTACGACTATTAAGTTTACGTCGGTTCTGATAAAGGACTCGTGTCCTCTGCATAGCAGGCTTCCCTGCTTCTAATTCTATTATATCCGATTTTTTTGGATTTGTCAAGGGGGTTTGCGAAATATGTATTTTTTATTAAAAAAGGCAGGTCAAAATGTTAAAAGTGATAAAAACAAAAAGTTTGTATGGATGAATAAAAATATTGGAGGAGATTTGTGCTATCCTACAAAAATATCTTACAATACTAGAAATATCTTGACATTGTGGTGAAAGAATGATATAATAGAATTATGGATAGAGATATCCAAAATACTATTTTATTTTTATATAAGGAGACACAAAATGACATTTAAAAAGATTTCTTGTATAGCTTTGTTAGGTGTATTAGCATTAACATCGTGTGCTAAAACTCCTGATAATGTGAAAAACGAGAACGATTCATCCTCTAACATCAATGAGAAAATTTCAGAAATGGGGTTAGATGTAACATCTCTTGAGCAAATGAGCGAAAACGTGGATGATTATGTAAAATCAATTAACGAGTTTGAGCTTGATAATATGAAATTTTCGGAAAATTTAGAAATAGATATACCAACGTCAATTTCAACAGGGAAATACATAATCCCTGATAAATATCAGGATAATTACGCTAAAATATTTAGCTATTATGACGAGGATTTTGAAGAATCTAAAGCAATAGATGATGGAACGACATATCCGACTGGACCAACCTACACAAATGAGGATAAGAATTTACAGATGTCCATAGGTTGTAATGGATTTTTCTATTATATGAAAGATTTTGATTCTCAGAAATATTTTAATGAATCAACATTGATAAAGACTTATTCAGCAGGAGAAGCAAAGAATAGCGATGATAAGTATAAGCTTGAAAACAGCACCTCGGAAATTTCAGTGAGTGAAGCTGTAGATATAGCTCAGGAATTTGCTGATGATTTTGTAAAGGCGGCGGATTATCCAAATGAATTTGTCGTTTCGAGAGTGATGGTATTCGAGGTTGAAGACAGCTATTTTTATGAAGTTGACTATCAACAAAGCGTTAATGGGGTAAATATTTTGGAATATAATTCCTCATATGATGAGTCGCTAAGTGCTCTTGTTGGCACAGGATGTTTTGCTTATATTTGCGGAGATGAAGTGAATGATTTTGCTACAAATTGTTATTTTGATGAGCAAGAGATCACAGGTGAACAGGCAGAAGCCATAAATTTAAATGATGTAACAAGCTATTTGAGTCAAAACCTTGCTGGCAAAATGAATTTAGAAGTAAAGAGAATTGCTTTAGAATACTGCATGATGTATGATGGAAATTCAAAAGAATCTACAGAAAGTGAATCAGATGTAAGTTTTACATATACTTCATACAATATATATGATGCTCAGGTTTGCTGGGTTTACTATTTTGACGAAACGCCAGGCGCAGAGGTATTTGCGATGGTAAGCTGTGATGATATGAGTATTAATTATGTTGATAATAGAGGGGCGTAAAAAAATGACCGCAGTACGACAAAACGTGCTGCGGATTTTTTATGCTAAAGAGAAAAAAGTCGAATGAAATTTGATTTTATTAAAGAAATTACAAAAAACACTGGACAAATAGTAAAAACTATGTTAAAATATATGTAACAGCTATGAGAGGGGGCGACGGCTTGGACACGGCTATGGTTTGGTTGAGCGGAATTATCAATCTGATTATTCCTGCCATTATCTTTTTGTATCTCAACGATGTTATATTTTTATCAAAAAACACAGATAAAAGTGCTGTAGGAAAAAAATCAAGACGGCATAAGATGATAAAGCTGCTGCTGCTTTCTCCAATCGGATTGTTTGTAGCGCTTATTGCTATGGTCATCACCATTGATTTGGTCGCAAATTCATTTTTGGTTGCAACAGGAGTCATAGAGTTTACAGGTGAATCCACAATAGTGCCAAGGCTTTCCTCATCTCGCGGATTCTTCTTAGAATCTGACACTATAGGCAGCTACGACATAGGTACTATTGTTGTTTTGGCTATTTCGCTCGCCCTTGCGGTACCGCTGCTAATGCTTTTTATGCGCAAGTACTGTAAAGCGGTTGATTGCTCATGGGGCTTAGGCGTGTTTGTGTACATGGCGGTTCTTTTTATGTATGTCACAAGCACAATTGTTTCTATGCCGATAAATGATGTAAATCCATCAGCCTCAGGACTTATTTCCTCTGCCAGCTTTATAGCTATGCTGTTGATATTTTACATACCATCAAGGGACAAAATCGAGCTCATGCGCCAAAATGAGAACTCGAATATTCTTAAGCAAATAAATACGCTTCCAATTATAAACTTTGTACTGCTGCTTATATTGCTGGCATTTGAGATTCTGATTATCCAAAATGGATATATGGATGCGTTGTATTATACGGTTATTTTGATTTTTGCGGTGATTTTATATGCTGAATCGCAATTTGCTTATAGTATACTTTTTAAGCATGTTGAGGAGCTTGGCAGAATTGAGGAGCTATCTTACGAATCGTTGGCATCGCAGGAGCAGGTAACACTTGCCTTTGCGGAGATTACCGAAGCTAAATCGGGACAGACAGGACAGCACATCAAGCGTGTGTCAGAGTACAGTAAGGTTATTGCACAAGCAATGGGCTTGCCTCAAAAGGAGGTTGAAAACATAAGAATAGCCTCAATGATGCACGATATCGGCAAGCTGCTCATTCCTCCTGAGATCCTAGAGAAGATGGGCAGACTCACCGAGGATGAATTTGAAACGATGAAGACGCACGTTACAATCGGTGAAAATCTTTTACATAACGCACCTGGTGAAATCATGAGTGTTGCTAGAGTCATCGCACAGCAGCACCATGAGTGGTATAATGGAAATGGCTATCTCGGTATGAGGGGCGATGAAATTGAGCTTCCGGCAAGAATTACGGCTGTGGCGGATGTTTATGATGCGCTTACAAGCAATCGTTCATATAAGAAGGCATGGTACAGCGATCAGGCTCACGAGATGATTTTAAATGAAAGCGGCGAGCATTTCGATCCTGAGGTGGTAAAGGCATTTGACGAGCACTTTGACGAAATACTCGAAATTCAGGAAAGGTACAGAGACGAGCTGAACGCTCCGGTAAAGGGCATAAGAAGATAGTATGGATTATTATACAAAGGGCAAGGATATAGTTTTAAAGCAAAGTGATTTTGACCTGGATCAAACGCTAGACTGCGGTCAGGCATTCAGATGGGTTAAGGTCGATGGCGATAGGTACACAGGCAGCTTTTTAAACCATTATCTTGACATAAGATGCGAGGATAAAAACGACGGAGTATTTGTGCTTGAAAACGTTAGCGAGAAGGACTTTCTCGACGTTTGGTTCGATTACTTTGACCTAAGCACCGACTACGGAGAAATTAAGCGGCAGCTAAGCGAGGATGAAACGCTGGCAAAAGCATGCAAGTTTGCAGGCGGAATACGTATACTAAAACAGGATCCATGGGAGGCACTAACCTCATTTATAATATCGCAAAATAACAATATTAAGCGTATAAAGGGGATAATAGCTCGAATGTGCAGCTATTACGGTGAATATCCTACTGAACAAATGCTTATTAAAGAAACGCCTGAGTCGCTGTCGTTTCTTAGAGCGGGCTTTAGGGCTAAATATCTCATAGATGCGGCAATAAGGGTCGATTCAGGCGAGGTTGACTTAAAACAAGCTGCATCCTTATCACTAGATGAAGCCAGAGAATGCCTTATGAAAATAAAGGGTGTAGGTCCTAAGGTTGCGGATTGCACGCTGCTGTTTGGAATGTATAAGCTTGAGGCTTTTCCAAGGGATGTGTGGGTAAAGCGTGTAATGGAGCGGTGGTATCCAAACGGATTGCCTGATTGCACTAAAGGAGCTCAGGGCGTGGCTCAGCAGTATCTCTTTCACTACATAAGAACATTTGATGATAATAAAGCTTAAAAATGCTTTTTGTTCATTGAAATTTTACAATCGAAAATGATTTTGAGTAAAAATTTTCGACGATAATCCTTTTTGAGAGTACGTTTTTACGGACTTGTTGAAAAACTCATATTGAAATCAAAGAAAAATACCAAAAGTTATTAACACTTTCAACCGAGTTTTCAACAAAAAATTAGCGAAAAATCAAAAACGGAGCAAGTTTTCAACAAAAGGTTGAAAAACCACTTTGATTTTTCCAGTTAGTTCCTGAATGTATTATTTTAGAGAATAAGAGGAGATTGTCGAGTTATGATCAAGGGCATAAATAAACAAATAATCGAGATAAAATGTACAAATGATGAATACTTTGAAAAGGTTTTGCTATTTGTGCGAGCGGATAAAGCAGATCTTCCGAGAGGTGTTCTTAACAAGGGCGCAGAAAATTATTGCGGAAGGTTTTTGCCGAATTCGGTAAATAAAAGTCATACAGGCATAAAGACTGCGCTGTTGTGTATTATATTAGCAGGAGTGCTGGCAGTTATTGCATATTTAATTATGTGTTTGTGAATGTTCGGCGGAATGCTCAATATATAAGCAGTAAATTTGTGCAAAACAGCAAAAGAGGTGAAAAAACTTCAAAACCACTTGGTTTTTGAAGTTTTTTGTGTTATAATAGAAAATGAGTTATTAGGCAAAAATGCAAAATGAAAGGCTTATATAAAAATGGGTAAACAGTTAGAAAAGAATAACCGCAGCTCACAGGCGGATGACGAGAGAGATCTTATTTATGGCAGAAATGCCGTAATGGAGCTTATCAAATCTGATGCCTTGGTTGATGTGGTGTTTGTTAATAAAAATGCAGGCGGCTCGATAAGTAAAATATGTGCGCTTGCAGCACAAAAGGGCGTTGTTGTAAAACAGGTGGATGAGCGAAAGCTTGATTCGCTCTGCTATGGTGCGGCTCATCAGGGCTGTGTAGCTATGACAGCCTGTGCGCAGTATTGCACAGTGGGTGACATTTTACAAGCAGCAAATGATAAGGGTGAGCAGCCGCTTATAGTAATTTGCGACGAGATTGAAGATCCTCACAACCTAGGTGCAATTATACGCTCCTGCGAGGCGGCGGGAGTACATGGAATTATAATTCCCAAAAGGCGCTCAGCATCGCTTAATCATACCGTTTATAAGACCTCAGCAGGTGCTGCAAGCTGGGTAAGGGTTGCACGAGTATCAAATCTTGTCGCCGCAATTGACGAGCTTAAACAAAACGGCGTATGGATTTACGGAGCGGATGCTAAGGGTGAAAGTGTTTATAACACCGATCTCACAGGAGCTGTAGCAATGGTCATAGGCTCAGAAGGGTTTGGCATGGGCAGACTAGTAAGTGAAAGCTGCGACTTTTTGATAAGTCTGCCGATGTTTGGCAGGGTCAATTCGCTAAACGCATCCGTTGCCGCAGGACTGTGTGTCTATGAGGCGGTAAGACAGAGAACAGCGGCACACAGATAGGAGATGAGCAGATGGCAGATAATAAAGAAAATCTTACGATAGATGAAATACTAAAGGAATACTCTCCTAAAAGCGGAGGTAATGACGAGGATGTCGAGAGCATTATAGCTCAGGTGAATCGTATATCAGAAAGCAGTGAGGTAAGCGAAGGGACGGATGAAGCTGCATCTGAATCTGAATCGGAGCAGCCTGAGACTGATGATGTAAAGCATAGAGGACCGGATCTTGAGCGTTTGCGCAAACCTATCACAAGTGTTTTTAATAAGCTGCAAAATGATGCAGAGGAGCTTGATAAGGTAATAGGTGTTGATAGCGAGACTGACGATTCACAGCCTATTGACGAGGCTAAAGAGGAAACTCAAAATACCGATGAACAGCAGGATGATAAGGAGTCTGAGCAACAGCCTGAGGAATCGGTGCCAAATATACCAGGTGAGCAGCAGATAGAAGAAGCTCAAGAGGAAAAGGCTCAGGATGAGCCTGATTCTAATGATGAGCAGGCACCACAGGAGACTGTTGAAGAGCAGCAGGAGGAAGTCGGGCAGACAGAGAAGGATGAGCAAGCGCCTGAGTCTGACGATGCACCGATATATCAAAGACGAAAAAGGAATCGTGGAGCCAGATTTACGCTTAGAACAAGTGATGATACAGATGAGAGCAAGATACCCTCGTCTCAAAGCGAGTACACCAAGCGTGGACAGGAGAAGCTTATATATGACCAGATTATAAAGCTTAAGAATAATCTTACAGTAAGAATCGCTGTGCTTCTGTTTGCGTCAGTTTTTAGTCTGTTTCTAACTATAGCAAATGATCTTTCATTTACACTTACAGCGGTGTTTGATCGTGAGGTAAACCCATCGGCATATCTATTTGCAAATACAATTTTGGGAATTGTTGCAGTAGGATTATCCTATTCGGTTGTAATGAGCGGAATAAGCAATATAATCAAGCATCATCCCGACAGCGACAGCATTGCGGCACTTAATATTTTGGTGGCGATTATTGCGGGAATTGCTACGCTTTTTGACTCTGAATCACTTAAAGCATCATTTTTCCATCTGTATACTTGTGTGGCAATTGTCGGACTGCTCTTTAACATGCTCGGCAAGCTTAGCATTGTAAGGCGCACGCTCAGAAATTTCGAGTTTGTATCAAGCAATGACAGATTTTCAGCCGTTCAGCTTGTAGATGACGACAATGAGGCAGTTTATATAACTAACGGTTCAGCAGGAAAAAGATGTGAGCTTGCAGCAATGAAGCGCACTGACTTTATAAAGGACTTCATGAAAAACAGCTACTCGTCAGATCTTGCAGATCTCTATGCAGAAAAGACTACACCGCTCATTTTAGCGGCAGCACTTGTAGTAGCACTATTGTCAATTTTCTTTGAGAAGAATTCGGCGAGTGCTACAGAAAAGCTTTTTGTATTTCTTGCGACATTCTCCGGAACGCTGTCGATTTGTACATCCTTTGGTCTTACTCTTATAGCAAATCTTCCCCTTGCGAAGGCAAGCAAAAATCTTGTAGATTCATCGGGAGTAATGCTTGGATATTCCTCAGCAGAGGAATTTGCCGAGGTTAATTCGGTTATGATAGATGCGGGACATCTTTTCCCGACCGGGACGGTTGAGTTTATTAACCTTAAGATGCTTGGCTCTGTTATGATTGATAAGGCTATTGTTTATGCTGCAAGCATGGCAAGTGCCGGCAAGAGCGTAACTCAGCCTGCATTTTATAAGATGCTTAGAGGAAATCTTGATATGCTTATGCCTGTAAAGGGATGTGTAAGTGAGAATAATCTCGGTGTATCGGGCTGGATTGACAATAAGCGTGTGCTTTTAGGCAGTCGTGAGCTTATGGAAAGGCATCAGATTGACGGACTTCCACCGGAGGAGATGCAGGAGAGCTTTTGTCAAGGAGGCTGCGTGATGTATCTTGCTGTATCAGGAAGAGCGGCAATGATGTTTGATGTTCAGCTTAGCGTTGGAGCCTCAGCAAGACGCTGGGTACAGGAGCTTGAGGATGAGGGGATTGCGATTCACATTCGCAGCAGCGATGGCTTTATCAACCGAGAGCTTCTTTCAAGAATGTTTGATATAAATCCCGGTACGGTGCATCTGCTGCCATCAGGATGCGATTCGGATTACGAACAAATCACCGAGCCCTGTGAAGAGACTTCGGCATCAATGTTCTGTTCGGGACATCTTCCGACCTTCTCAATGATGCTAATAGCCGCAAAGCGTGTCAAGGCATCAGCAAATATAGGTGTAGCAGTACAGTACGGACAATTTATCCTAGGCGTTGTGCTTTGCGTGATAATGATGGTTATGGGCTCGTTCTCGCAGATTACACCTACAATAGTGATTATTTATAATCTGGCGTTTTTACTTATAACCTGGCTTATGCAGGCAATGAAGCGGGTATAGCAGGTACTTTTAATAAAAAAATATCGGTCGGTGAAGCTTTTGTTCACCGACCGTGTTTTTATCTTGTCGTTAAATATTTAATTGCTCGTTCAATTGAATCCTTTGAATTACCCCAATCGGCATCCTTACCTGTATTGCGATAATCATACATCTTACAGTAGTGGCTTATATCCTTTTCAAGCTCGTCTAGGTATTTTTTTGCAAGCTCTGTGCATGCGGTTCTAAAGCCGTTTTTACAGGATTTATCCATATCAGTCTCGCTCTTTTTCATGAGCATTTTGTAGTGTGGCAGGCACAGCATCTCCTGCTGCTCAAACAGATCTCTAAACTCACGCTCGTTTTTGTAAAGGTCGAACATATTGTCTATAAGACGCGACATTCCCCACTCAATCTTGTTACAGACAAAGCAATCGTTTGTCACCTTTGACACCTTTTCTGCGGTTCTCTTATTCTTGCCCTCACGTGTTTCAAACAGCTTTTTGTCGTCAAACACATTCTTTTGCAGCTCCTGTAAATGTGACTGAAGCATAAGCGCAAGCGACAAACGATTTTTGCAATTTCGCATCTGCTCAAAATGCTCCTTGCAGAAGCCTGCCTTGTTGGTTTCGATTCTTACATCAGGCTCCATCATGGCAGCTCCCATTATGTACTCGACACTGTGCTGCTCAAGCGTATCCCTCATTCGACAGATAGGACATCCGCACTTAGGTTCAAAAACCTCGTTTATCGGTATAGTTAAAATGCTTTCACGCATTAAAATCAAGCTCCTTCATTGACATGCTTTACAAATCTTAAGAATGCGTTCTTTCCCTCGTCATCACGTTTATATACACCTGCATCCTCAAGCACCTGCATAAACACAAGACCAATTTCGACGTGTAAAATATCCATGACGTTATGTGAATCAATCTGTGCGTATTTTGCCTTTATTTGCTCTGCCCATTTAGCGTGCTTTTCGAGTGCTTCGTATTTGCTGGGATCATCATCGTTTATCAAGACCTCGCTTAGCTGCTCCATTTCCGATTTTAAACGTGAGGGAAGCACTGCTAATCCCATAACCTCAATCAGACCGATATTCTCCTTTTTTATGTGGTGAAGCTCAGCGTGCGGATGGTAAACTCCGAGCGGATGCTCAGGAGTAGTTATGTTGTTGCGAAGCACCAAATCAAGCTCATAGCAGCGTTTGCCATCGATCTCTCTTGTTCTTGCAATAGGTGTGATGGTATTATGTGGTACACCGTCAGTCTCAGCATATATAAACGCATTGGGATCCGAGTAGCTCCGCCAGCAGGTTAAGATTTTGTCGGCAAGTGAGGAGAGCCTGCTGGAGCTTTCACTGCTAAGTCTAATAACCGACATAGGCCACTTAACTATTCCGGCATCAACATCCTCATAGCCTTTAAATGAAAGCTTGGTTTCAATTTCGGCACGTTCCATAGCAAAGGTGTAATGACCGCCCTGAAAATGCTCATGGGTTAAAATTGAGCCGCCTACAATCGGCAGGTCGGCATTTGAGCCCACAAAGTAATGAGGAAAGTGACGCTCAAAGTCAAACAGCTTATCAAATGCGGATTTGTCTATTACCATTGGAGTGTGCTTTTTGTTAAAGACTATACAATGCTCGTTGTAGTAGACATAAGGCGAGTACTGAAATCCCCAGGGTTCACCTAAAATGTCTATAGCAATAATTCGATGGTTCTGTCTGGCAGGATAGTTTACTCGTCCGGCATATCCCTCACACTCACGGCAGAGCTGACACTTAGGATAGCCCGATTGAGGAGCATTTTTTGCAGCAGCAATGGCTTTTGGATCCTTTTCGGGCTTTGAGAGATTTATCGTGATATCCAGCTCTCCGTATTCAGTTGAGGTTTTCCATTTCACATCCTTAGCGATTCTGTCACGGCGGATGTAATTGGTATCGCCGCTTAAGCGATAGAAGTTTTCGGTCGCAAGCTTGGGCGAAACATCATAGTCAGATTTAAAAAGTCTGTTTACGCTGCTGGGAGGAGGAGTGATAAGTCCCATGAGCTTGGTGTCGAACAGGTCACGGAAAACTATGCTATCCTCACATAAGCCCTTTTCTACTGCATAGTCAGTAAGCTCATTAAGCGTTTGAGCAAGGCTTTCACATTCTATTTGCTCACCTGGCTCCTCGTAGTCCTCAAGCTCAAGTGCCTCAAGAATTCGGTTAGTGCAGAAGGTTTTGTCAAGTGGATCGATTAAATCCTTATCCAATCCGTAGGAAATCAGCTTGGCAATGCTATCGTAAATCATCTAAAGCGCCCCTTTTTTATGTAAATTACAATTTAAATACTCCGGTGATTTGTCCATCCTTAGTTATGCAGCGTGGAACACGCTCTGACACAGAGCAAACTATTTCGTATCCTATAGTGTCTACAAGTTTAGCTACATCGTCCGCAGAGATGCTTTCGCTTCCCTCTTCGCCGATTAGCGTAACCTCATCTCCCGCCTTAACGTCAACTCCTGTGACATCACACATAAACTGATCCATGCAAACACGTCCAATGATTTTGCATCTCTTGCCGTGAACTAAAATCTCGCCGCAGTTTGAAAGCTTACGAGAGTAACCGTCTGCATAGCCGCAGCTTATTGTAGCTATTTTCATTGTGCTATCGGTAAAATAGGTACGTCCGTAGCTCACGCTTACTCCGGGTTCAACCTCCTTGACCTGAGATATGGTCGATTTAAGCGACATAACAGGAGTGATGCCCTTTGGCATATCAAGAGATGTGTCTGGAGCCAGTCCGTAAAGCACAATGCCAAGTCTTGCTAGAGAGGATCTCTTATCATAGTGAAAGAGGCTTCCTGCTGAGTTTAGGCTATGCACCTGCTTTAGCTCATGGCAGCTTTTCCTTGCAAGCTCGATTGCATCAAAGAAAAGCGTGGTCTGAGCATCGGTAAAGCTCACGCCTTCATTAGTAAGTGTGTCCGCCATGGCATAGTGGGTAAAAGCACCCTCAAGCCGCAGCTTTTTAAGAGAATTTATCTCGGTCAGATTTTGTGCTATGCTTTGTGCCGTTCCTCTTAGTCCTATGCGTGTCATACCCGTATCTATAGCTGCATGACAGCGCACGGTATCCTTTGCGTAATCGTTTAACCGTTTGGCATAATCAAGATCCATTACTGCCTGAATGATGTTGTGCTCTTCAAGGTCAGGAGCCTCGTCCGGCGATGTATAGCCAAGTATTAAAATCTCACCTGTTATACCCAGCTTTCGCAGTGAAACTGCCTCTGCAAGGTTTGATACGGCAAACCACTTAACGCCAAGCTCGTTTTGTAAAAAAGGAGCAATAGCTCGGTCGCTGTGACCATAGCAGGAAGCCTTTACCACACACATTATATCAGTGCTTTCGGGAATGCACGCTCTGCATATATTATAATTCTTTTTTAGTCTGTCAAGATTTATCTGAGCCCAGGTTCTTTTGTATAGCTTCATATATAAAAACCTCATTGCAAATTTATGGCGGCAGGATGCTAGATTTTATCCCACCATACCTCACATTATACAACTTTTGCTTGATTTAGTCAAGAGCTAAAATTGACTTTGCGTTAAAAGTAGACAAAAAAACTCCCGCCAAATGACGGGAGCCAAAAAATAAAAAATTATAGGGGGAGAAGCCGACAGATTGCTCTGCCGTGCTGTATATATGAAGGCTTGGGGTAAAAGCCAACATACCATGAAAAGCCATCGGGTAATTGTCATATTGCGCTTAGACATTTCCCCTTTGACAATTATATAATACCCTATATTTGTGTTGCTGGTGTGAAAAGTTCTCGATTTAATTATGAAAAATGTTGAAGATTTTTTGAAATTATGATATACTAACTATGATGGGAGAAAAGCTTGCTTTAGTTGAAAAAATGTGAAAATATGAAAGGAGGCGCTTTTGTGCCAAGGTTTTTTGTAGATGAGGTGGATTCAAATCATTTAAGTATAGATGGTGCTGATGCAAGACATATTGCGCTTAGTCTTAGAATGGCAGTCGGAGATGAAATCACCGTATGCTCTAAGGGATATGACTATTTGTGCAGGCTTACACAAATAACGCCGGAGAATTGCTTGTGCGAGGTGTTAAGCGTGAATGAGGCTGAAAGCGAGCCAAATATAAAGCTGCACCTTTTTCAAGCTGTGCCTAAAGGTGAAAAGGCTGAGATTATTGTCCAAAAGGCTGTTGAGCTTGGAGTGTATGACATTACGTTTGTGCTAACATCTAGGTGCATATCACGTCCTGACGATAAAAGCTTCTCAAAAAAGCTCAATAGATACAATAAAATAGCACTTGAGGCAGCAAAGCAGTCGCGAAGAGGAATTGTGCCTAGGGTGTATGGACTAGCCACGCTTTCTCAGGCAATTGATTGCCTTATTAAGTACGATAGCAGCGTGTGGTGCTATGAAAAGGGCAGCGAGAGCATGAGCTCGCTTAATCTTGCTCCAAACACCGAAATTGGACTTCTTATCGGAAGTGAGGGAGGCTTTTCTGACGATGAGGCGGTTAAGCTTAAATCTGTCGGATTTAAGCCTGTGACAATGGGAAAGCGAATTTTGAGATGCGAAACAGCACCGCTTGCAGCAGCTGTCATAATCATGAATCAGACGGGAAATATGTAAAAATGCGTTTTTCTTTAGGTTAAATTGTTGTTTGAGGGGAGTTCGGTTTGTGCAAAATGCACAAAAAATCTCTTTTGGAAATTATTTTTTTGAAAAATACTTGATTTGCAATCAAAAATGTGCTATACTATATTTAGTCAATAAAGCGGAAATCTTAATAGGATTTCGAATTGTGTGAAAAAACGAATAGGAGTGATTATCATGGGAAAAGGATTAAAGATAGGCGCTGCAATTGGCATGGCGGCTTTAGGAGCTGCAGCTGCGCTGGCATACAAAAAGCATAAAGAGCTTGAGGATTACGATTACGAAGAATTAGACGACGATTTTGAAGATTGCTGCTGCGACTGCGATTGTGGATGTGAGGATGAAGCAGAGGAAGCTGCTGAAGCTACAGAAACCGCAGAGGAAGCAGAGGATACCGTTGCTGAAGAGGCAGAAGCTGAGGAAACCAAGGCTGAAGATGCTGATGAGGACACGGTAGAATAATTTAGAATTCCCGAAATTTTTTCTTTTTCATACTTTCCTTTTTGAGAGACCGCTTATTTATTAGGCGGTTTTTCATTTTGTTACGGAGGTAATATTATGATTGATTATGAAAGCAGCGAAAAGGGCAAGCGAGCTTATGAGCTTTTTTTGCAGGGCTACAACTGTTCACAGGCTGTAGTCGGAGCATGGGCTGACGAGATTGGGCTTGATTTTGATACAGCAATAAAGCTATCGGCAGGATTTGGCGGAGGAATGGGAAGAATGCGTGAGGTTTGCGGTACGGTGTCAGGCGCTTTTATTGTGCTTAGCGCAAAATATTCGAGTGGCAAGCCGGATCCTCAGTCAAAAAAAGAAATGTACGAGATTATACAGCGCTTTGCGGCACGATTTAAAGAGGAAAATGAGTTTGACTCAATAATATGCAGAGAAATGCTGGGATTAAAGGGAGCAAGCGAGCCCACCCCTGCTGCACGAGATGCACAGTACTATAAAAAGCATCCCTGTCCTAAGCTGGCGGGACTTTCGGCGGCGTTGCTGGAGGAGTTTATGTATGAGCAGGCTTGACGAGCTTTTGCAAAGGTTTAATGGCTTTATCTTTGACCTTGATGGTACGCTTGTTGATTCATCATATGTTTGGAGCGATATAGATGAGCGTTTTTTGAGCGAGCGTGGGTTTAAGGTGCCTGATGATTATGCACAGAAAATAGCATCGCTTGGCTTTGTGAACGGAGCTGTGTATACCATCGGTCGGTTCGGACTTAACGAGAGCGTTGAGGATATTGTAGCTGAGTGGCATAATATGGCGCTCTATGAGTATGAGCACAATGTCCCGCTAAAGTCGGGTGCGTTAGAGCTGCTTAAACGGGTTAAGAGCTGTGGCAAGAAAATGGCAATTGCAACGGCATCAAACGAAGGACTTTGTACGGCAGTGCTTAAAAGCAACAGGGTGTACAATCTATTTGACGAGCTAGCCTATGTGGATGAGGTTTGTCGCAGCAAGAAGCTTCCGGATGTATACATACTGGCGGCAGGCAAGCTAGGGTGCAGGGTGCAGGATTGTATTGTGTTCGAGGATGTATATGACAGCGCGAAGGCTGCTAAGGATGCGGGCTTTTATGTTGTGACAATATCAAATGGTTCGGATGAAGAGGCTAGACAAGGTCTTATGAGCATTTCGGATATTACGGTTGATAGCCTTGACGAGCTATTATAGCATAGAATCTATATCACAAATAATCAACTGAATTTTCATTTGACAAGCACTCCAAAGTGTGTTATAATAAATGTGTATTTTCATAAAAACAAAAAACCGAGAATACACTTGTGTAAAAAACATTTTACTCTGGAGGGTAATAGCTAAAAATGACGACAAAGAAAATAATAAATACCTTTGCGGCTATAATTGTTGTGCTTTTGGTGTGCGTGATTTTTTCTCCTAAGGCTAGTGCAGCCACGGGATCTTCTGCGACAGGGGCACAGCTTCCTGATTATGATAAGATAATCGAGGTTAATGCTGTAGATGATTACGAGGCGGATCCCACAGGAACCGAGGACAGCTGGCAGTCCTTACAGCGCGCTCTGAATGTAGGAAAAAGCAAGGCATCTGACACCACACAGGTCGTGGTAAATGTTCCTGCAGGCACCTATAATATCTCAAAGACACTTCGAATATATAGTAATACTCGACTTGTGCTTGATGATGATGCAACGATAATTAAGTGCTTTAACAGCGGATGCATGCTAAAAAATACCATGCACGACAGCGATGCGGGAAAATACTCAGGCAATCGTAATATCGTTATCGAGGGCGGTACATGGGATGGCAATACCTCACAGTACAGCGGAGTATATTCCTTTTCGAACATACGAATAGGACATGCAAAAAATATATTATTTAGTAACGTATCGGTTATCAACAACAAAAATGGTCATCATTTGGAAATTGGTGGCGTTAAAGGACTTACAGTTGAAGGATGCTATTTTAGCGGATACACTGGTTCTCTTTTAAAAGAGGCAATACAGCTCGATGTTATGAATTGCGCAGATCTCTTTTCCGGATATTCGCCGTTCGATGATACTGCTTGCGCTAATGTTATAATCAAGAATAATACATTTGAAGATTTAGTTCGTGCAATAGGCTCGCACTCTGCGGTAGCGGGTGTGTACTATTCAAACATAACTATAACAGGCAATAAGTTTAAAAATGTCACCGATGTTTGTATGTTTCTTTATAACTACAGAAAATGTACAATTTCATCAAACACCATATCAGGATGCGGAGCGGGTATTACCTTTAACTATATGACAGATGATGATAGTCTTAAGCACTATTTTGAACCTGTAGGCGGTGTGTCATCAGCTAAGGCAAATATACAATCTAATGCAAATACCATAATTGAAAACAACAAGATAAGAACCAAAACAACAACGTTAAGCTTTACTCCATATGCCATCAAGCTTTATGGCGAAAATGTAACTGAGGCTACAGATGAATATCCAGCGGCAGATTATTCGATAAGCAATGTGCGTATCTCATCAAATACCATAAAATCAGCATATAGCGCAATTATCATGCGAAATGTTCATTCGTCGTCCGTTAAAGATAACACCATCACATCAAACGATGAGAATGGATCTGTTTCGGCACATCTTATCGACCTTTCGGGTTGCAGTGATATATCATTTACCGATAATACAATCAAGAACTCACTAAAGAGCGGTATTAGCATTTCTTCAGGCTCAGACTTTACAATAAGTGGATGCACCTTTAATAATAATGAGATGGTAGGAGTAACTCTTTCGGGAGTAAGTAATACGGTGATAAAGGAGTCAAGCTTTTCCTCAAACAGCACGGGTGCAATTTCTATCAGAAATTCATCCGACTCAATAACCTGCGCATCTAACGTCATAGGTCAAAAGGGCGGTTATGGAATACAAGTGTCAGAATCGACAGCTACGCTTGAGTCAAACGATATCACAGGTGCCGATAAGGGAATAAAATGTGTTGATGGCTCAAAGATAACTGTCGGAGGAAACTCCTTTGAGGCGGTTTCTGGAAAAATTTATTATGAGCAAAGCGATGATGTAACAATTGAGGCTGCACAAAACCTCTCAGCAGAGGAGGTAACCTCAGATCTTGTAAAGATCACATGGACAGCTATAAACGAGGCGGACGGAATAAACGTCTACCGAAAGGTTGCAGGTGAGGAAGAGTTTGAGCTGCTGGCTACGCTTGAAAACGGTTCGATTTTTCAGGACGAGCGTCTTGCAGCAGGTACCAACTACGTTTATAAGATAGTTCCGTTTATGAATTTTGATGGTGAATCGATCGAGAATACTCCGTCTGAGGAGATAGGGGCACGAACCAAAATCTCAATTGATACGGCATATATAGAATGTGTATCTGAGGCTGGATTTACTGCAAAACCCATTACTCCGACCTTTACAATTGTAGCGAATAGTCGTGAGCTTGAAGCAGGAATCGACTATGATTATAGCTACAGCAACAATCTCTACGTGGGCACAGCCACAATAACCGTTACCGGAAAGGGCGATTACACCGGAACGCTAACCTATAATTTTGAGATAACGCTTGGTGCGTCAAAGGTGAATGATTCGGCATCAAGAACCTCAGGCTCAGGGATTTTTCTTCAGACAAATAACCGAAAATACTATGTGGTTTGCACACGAACAGACGAGCGAGTGCTGGCTACAAGCGATGAGCTTTTAAGTACGGTTGAACAGTCATTAAATGCATATTTACTTCAGGTGCCGATTGAATATAAAGTAACCACAGCAATCTGGAGCAATGGTGAGTATCAATTTTTCTAGGGTGATTATTATGTTAGCAGAGCTTTGCAGAATACCAAGCAATACGGTGGCTCATTTCAAGACGATAACACGTCATAGACATATGGTTATACACCATTGTGCAAGGGCAGGCATACCTATTCAGGGACTTTTTCACGACCTCTCTAAATATATGCCATCTGAATTTATTCATGGCGTAATGCACTATCAAGGCACACGCTCGCCGAACGAGGGAGAGCGTGAGGCATATGGTTTTTCATATGCGTGGATGCACCATAAGGGAAGAAACCGTCATCATTTTGAGTACTGGACAGATTATGATCCCAAAACAAGGCTTATGAGTCCCGTTAAAATGCCGCTTAGGTATGTGAAGGAAATGTTTTGTGACAGAGTGGCGGCAAGTAAAATCTACAACGGAGAAGGCTATACCGATCACGATGCACTTGACTACTTTTTAAAGGCAAAGGGCAGAAGGGTGATTCATCCTGAAACCAGTGACCTGCTCGAAAAGCTGCTCAGAATGCTTGCGGTAAAGGGCGAGGATTATACCTTTGCATATATACGCAGACTTAGAAAATACTGATTTTTTTATGGAGTGAACAAAATTGAAGGGATACAGAATAACATTTATCCGTCATGGCTCAACTCAGGGCAATATTGACGGAAAGTATATAGGAGTGACAGATCTGCCGCTAAGCGAGCAGGGAGCGGATGAGATGTATCGTGCAGCAGAGCTTGCTGACTACCCGTCTTTTCAGAAAATTTATATTTCACCGCTAAAGAGGTGTTTACAGAGTGCATACATTTTGTCGCCTAACAGTCCTATGGTCGAGCTTAACGAGCTTAAGGAAATGAATTTCGGCAGGTTTGAGGGGAAGACCCCCGCTGAGCTTCAGAATGATGAGGACTACAAAAAATTTCTTGAGGGCGGACTTGACAATCCTGCTCCGGGCGGCGAATCTGCAAGAGAGGTTATGACACGCTGCTTCGAGGCGATTACGCTTATTATCGGCGATATGATGGAGGAAGGCTTAACTAACTGTGCCGTCATCACTCATAGCGGAATTATTATGAATATGATGGGCGGATTTGGAGTGCCTAAGCAGGAGCCAATAAAATACGCCTGCGGATTTGGTGAGGGATTTGAGGTTCTGGTTTCCGCCTCAATGTGGCAAAGATCTGGAGCCTTCGAGATAGTAGATACCTTTCCGCCAACACCACGAGAAGAGCGCACAGAGTATTTTATAAACCTCGACAGCGATGAGAGTGAAGATAAATGAGCAATAAAGAGATTAAACGAAGATCAATTGCAGCAATTAAGGGTAATGTAGCGCCGGCAGCCGTGTCAATTCTAAGCATAATGCTGGTGTTTGTCCTAATTATACTTATAGAGTCGTTTACTTATATAATAGCAAGGCTTTCAGGTATCAATTATCAGCCCTTTGAAATAAGCTTTTATCGAAATTCTCATGCGGCTCTTATCTTTTTAGCTGTGAGAATTCTGCTTTATTATATTGCTTTTGCCGCAGCTTTCTATGTGGCAAGGCGAACATTTATAAACTTCACCGACAGCATCGAGGGAACCGAGAGATTTTCAACATCACATTTAAGAAAGACCATGCTTCCGGGTGTAAAGTGCAGTCTGTGCCTTACAGGACTAAAGCTTTTGGTGCTGTCGCCGATTTCGGTCGGGCTTTATGGCATGTACTATTTTGTGATGCAAAGCAGAGTGGGCGACATTACTATTTTTGGAATGGTGCTTTTTATGCTCTCGCTCGGATTTTCTATAGTTTGGTTTTGCGTTTGCTTGCATTATTATGTGTCGCTTTCGATGGTCAATTACATAGTAGCACTAAATCCGAGAACCAACTTTTTTGACGCCTGCGACCTTTCGGTAAAGCTTATGGAGGGCTGCTTTTTTAGAATTCTCAGCTTTTGCATTTCAATGCTGCCATACCTGGCTTCACTTGTATTCGTTTATCCAATTTTGATTGTAGCTCCCTGCAGTATGGAATGCAGACTGATTCTGGCTAAGGATATTATGGGAGACTATTGGCAGGATAAGCTTCCTGCTATGGCAAGACGCTGGGAAAAGCAGCAGGCAAGGCTGTCCGATTCATCAGATTTTGTAGATGCTATTAGCATAGGGTAATCGATTAAACAAAGTAAGGATTGAGGTAAATATTTATGCTGCTTCTTAATATGTTCAGAGGCTTTTGTATGGCTCTTGCGGACAGCGTTCCGGGAGTTTCAGGAGGAACAATTGCATTTTTGCTTGGCTTTTATGATAAGTTTATCGGCTCGCTAAACGACCTCGTTTCGGGCAATGGTGAGCAGCGCAAAAAGGCGGTTATTTTTCTAATAAAATGGGGAATAGGCTGGGTTATAGGCTTTGCAGCATCGGCACTTGTGCTGACTAGCCTATTTGAAAGTCACATTTACATAATGAGCTCGTTCTTTTTCGGACTTACCTTCTTCGCAATTTTTGTAGTAGCAAGAGAGGAATGGGAAAGCCTTAAGGGTAAGTATTACAATCTTGCCTTTTGGCTGATAGGAGCAGCAATAGTCATCGGCATTTCGGTCGCAAGCTCACATCTGGGTGAATCAAAGTCGTTTGATAATATCACCGTTGGACTTGTAATCTACACCTTTATAGCCGCAATGCTTGCGATTTCAGCAATGGTTCTTCCCGGAATTTCGGGTTCTACACTGCTTTTGTGCTTTGGTATCTACATTCCTGTTATGACCTCAATAAAGGAGCTTTTACATCTTAACTTTAAATATCTGCCAATGATTATAGTGTTCGGACTTGGAGTAATCACAGGTGTAATACTTATAATAAAGTCTGTCAAAAGATGTCTTGAAAAGCATCGCTCTCAGACCATCTATACAGTGCTGGGGCTCATGACCGGTTCGCTTTACGCTATACTTCAAGGTCCTACCACACTAGATGACCCTAAGCCTGCCGTAACGCTAAGCAGCTTCAGTATAATAGCATTTATCTGCGGAGGACTTGTACTCATCGTGCTGGAGCTGTTAAGATTTGTCATGGAAAAGCATGCAGTCGAGGAGGACTAGAAAATTAGCAGTAATTAGGCTTTTTTGACTAGATTATTCATAATTCTTTTAAAAAATACAATATTTTGTGCGTTGACAAAAGAAAAGAATGGTGGTATAATTTAATTATTGAAAGACTAATATTTATTTTCGGCAAGGACGCTTGATTTGAGTATCTCGCAAGAGGTTTTCAAATTAGGCGTCCTTTAGTTGTTTTAGGCTTCAAAATCTATATTGAAAGAGGGATAATTTCATGAATACTACGCCTGTTGCTAATGCTCGTGAAATTAACAGTCTGATGGCTCGCTATGGTGTTAAGTTTGGCATTTACAAAAATGGCACCTTTAAAGAGCAGCTGTTTCCGTTTGATGCAATACCCCGTATCATTAAGCATGAGGATTTTCAAAAAATTGAAAAGGGACTTATTCAGCGTGTAGATGCACTTAATATGTTTCTTTACGACATCTATCACGACAAGAAAATCGTGAAGGACGGCGTGGTTCCCGAGGATTTCATCTAT
The DNA here is from genome assembly GCA_021199375.1 of Ruminococcus sp. Classification (GTDB taxonomy): domain Bacteria; phylum Bacillota; class Clostridia; order Oscillospirales; family Ruminococcaceae; genus YE71. Next base: position 20,581 of record JAJQIB010000038.1, read on the forward strand.
ATGTCCAAAAACTATATGCCTGAATGCGAGGGTATAGATCCTTCAAAGAAAATCTATAGCCATATTTCGGGTATAGATTTAGTCGAGGGCAAGGATGATGAGTGGTACATTCTTGAGGATAACCTAAGAATCCCGTCTGGCGCAAGCTATCCGTTAATTGCCAGAGAGCTTACACGAATCGCTTCGCCTAAGACATTTGAGCAAAACAACATTGTCGATAACCGTAACTATGCACAAATGCTTAGAGAGGCAATGGATTACTGTAATTGCGGCGGAATAAACGCAATTTTAACTCCGGGACGCTATAATGCCGCGTATTTTGAGCATAGCTATCTTGCCGAAAGAACAGGAGCAGCACTTGTTCAGTCGCATGAGCTCTTTATCGAGAACAACATTCTCTATCACCGTGATTATTCGGGAAAGAAAAACCGTGTAGGTGCGCTTTATCGCCGAATTTCAGATGAATACCTAGATCCGCTGAGCTTTAATCCTGAATCGCTGATAGGAATTCCCGGACTTATGGACACCTATCGAGCAGGAAATCTAGCTATCATAAACGCTCCTGGAAACGGTGTAGCAGATGACAAGGGCGCATATTACTTTGTTCCTAAGATGATAAAGTATTATCTAAACGAGGAGCCGATATTAAATAACGCACCAACCTATCTGCCATTTTATCCTGACGACCAAAAGTATGTGCTTGAAAATATTCGTAAGCTAGTCATTAAGGATGTTGCAGAGGCAGGCGGATATGGCGTTATGTTTGGCGCAGATCTAAGCGAGGAGCGACTTGAGGAGATGATTCACCTCATCAAGACCGAGCCAAGACGCTGGATTGCTCAGGAGATTATCGACTTCAAGGATCTGCCAATCCTAGAGGAGGACGGCACTCAGATTATGCGAAAGGCTGATTTGAGAGCGTTTGTAATAGCAGGAGAAACCACAAAGGTTTGGGCGTCAGGACTTACACGCTTTTCACGAAATCCCGACTCGTTCGTGGTAAATTCTTCGCAGGGAGGAGGTTTCAAGGACACATGGGTATTATCTCGGTAGAGCATAGCTCCTGCCTATTTTGGCTTGGCAGGTACTTAGAAAGAACCTTCACAATGCAGAAGGCGACGCTTAGCGTTTATGATAAGTGCATTGATAACGATGTAAGAGCAAGAAGGGATTTCCTAGAAAAGCTTTTCATCGAGGATAAATGGGGAGCTGAGCATGCTAACGATTGCTTCCAGGATCTTCTGTTTGATATTGACAATCCACATTCTGTACGTTTTAGTCTTGAAAGGGCATACGACAATGGTATTGTTTTGCGTGAGGAGATAAGCACAGAAGCACTCTCACAGATTCAGCTTGCAATGGATGTTGTTGATAGAGGAGCGAGATCTATACATTCAGCAGCGTATTCACTGCTCGGACTTGAGGATAGGCTTTTCGCCTTTTGGGGATGTATCTCTGACTACGTTTACGATAACGAGGTGCTAAATCTTATAAGATGCGGCAAGAGCATTGAGCGTCTTGATATGTACATAAGGCTCGAATACTCGGCAACTGACCTAAAGCGTGAGTTTGACCGACTTTGTGAGGAGCTTAGAAACTTTCCACAGGGAACGCCCTATCGCTACAACACAAAACAGCTTTCTGTTTTGGTCGAAAGCTTCGACTTAGGACTTGAATACACCGAGCGCAAAGAGGAATGTCTTGTAGCCCTCGGCAAGATTTTTGAGCCAAACGGTTAAATAAATAGATAGGATTAAACTTTTACAAATTTTACCTGCGCTGTGAAATCCAATTTGCAGCGCTAAGGTCGTCATTAAACACGCTTTGATGACAAGAATGGAGGTAATATGAAGCGAGTACGTTTTGAATATATAACCTCGCTAAAGCTCTCTAGCCCCGTGACGGGACACTACTTTTCAATCCGCTGTATTCCCCAGTCTACGACGCGACAAAGGATAGAGTCGCTTGATTTCACGCTTTATCCGCAGACACCTACATGGAAAAATGTGGACGGTTTTGGCAACGAGATTATTTCGGGAAGCTACACCTTTCCGCATCTTAATTTTGTCTTTGCAATTTGTGGAACAGCTCTAACCGACTGCACAGCGATTGATAAGACGGGTATGCTTGATTGCTACCGCTATCCATCGAAGCTTACAGAACCAGGAGGCGAGATCAGAGCCTTTTACAACGCTATTAAAGAAGACCTTGGCAAACGCCCTTATGAGCGCTCTATGACTGCAATGGAGCGATTGTACGATGTTTTTGAGTATAAGCAGGGTATTACAAACGTCAAGACTACAGCAGAGCAGGCTTTTACACAAAGGTGTGGTGTTTGTCAGGATTATGCTCATATACTTTTGTCGATTCTAAGGCTCGATGGTATACCCTGTAGGTATGCAGCCGGACTTTTTGCCGGAGAAGGCGAAACTCATGGCTGGATTGAAATTTATGATGGCGGATGGATAGGAATCGACCCTACTAATTGTCATAGGGTAAATGATGAGTACATCAGAATTTCGCATGGGCGAGATTTTGCCGACAGTGCAATAGATCGAGGAGTTATCTATGGTGGAGGCTATCAGACACAGACAGTCTCAGGATTTTTGGTATAGATATATTTATAAGAAAGGGATGGTTTTATGGCACAGACTGTTGCCAAATTTGGGCTGCCTGTGGGTGAGGCGCTCAAAATCATGAAAAATCGCTGTCAGGGTGGCAGCTCAAGCAAGCGAGTGTGCATTGTCACAGGAACTCACGGAGATGAGCTTGAAGGACAATACATTTGCTGCGAGCTTGGAAAATACCTAAGAGAGAATGTGGACAGGCTTGACGGAATTGTCGATATCTATCCTGCACTTAATCCACTAGGAATTGATTCGATTATGAGAGGAATACCGGGATATGACCTCGATATGAACCGAACCTTTCCCGGAACCGAGTACGGCACTATGCCCGAAATGGCGGCGCATGAGATACTAGAGGATATCAAGGGTGCAGATATTTGTATAGACATTCACGCCAGCAATATCTTTTTGCGTGAGCTGCCTCAGATACGCATGAGCGTTCCTACTTCTCAAGATCTTCTCCCATACGCTAAAATGCTAAATGTTGATTTTATCTGGGTGCATGAGTCAGCGACCGTGCTTGAGTCAACTCTTGCGCATAGCCTTAATACTCGTGGAGTAAAAACGCTTGTAGTTGAGATGGGCGTCGGCATGAGAATCACCAAGGAGTACTGCCGCCAGCTTATGGATGGAATACTTAATATGCTTGTAAATCTTAATATGCTTAAGGATACTCAAGCGCCATCTGTTCGTGAACCGATAGTGTCGGTTGATGGCTCGGTGGGATTTGTAAATTCGCCCGCTGCGGGAATATTTGTGCCTGTCGCCGAGTTTGGCAGCAACCTTGAGGAGGGTGAGTACATCGGTGATGTGCTGGATCCCTTAAGTGGAACCGTTGCCGAAAAGGTTTTCGCTCCCTGCTCAGGACTGCTATTTACGCTGCGAGAATACCCCGTTGTTTACGGCGGATCGCTTATTGCAAGAATACTCAAGGAATCAAAGAATTAGGGGGGAGAGCAGCATGGAAGAAAAGATATTATTTTCACTTCAGTCGGTATATAGAGAGCCGTTAAATGTACGTGCATTCTGCTTTGGCGACTTAAACGAAAAGACGATTTGCATCATGGGCGCATTAAGAGGCAATGAGGTACAGCAGATGTATGTCTGCGCTAATCTTGTCAAAGTACTCAAAAGGCTTGAGGAAAAGGGCGCGATACAAAAGGGCAAGGGAATCATGGTTATTCCCTGTGCAAATTATTATTCGATGAACATAAATAAGCGCTTTTGGCCGATGGACAACAGCGATATCAACCGAATGTTTCCCGGATACAATTTAGGCGAAACCACACAGCGTATAGCTGAGGGAATATTCAGCAGCGTTCAGGGCTTTGAGTACGCCGTTCAGCTTGCAAGCTTTTACCAGGCAGGAAGATTTTTAACTCACGTAAAGCACATGGTAACGCCCTTCACCGATTCAGACGGACTATCCGACTTTGGCTTGCCCTATGCGGTTGAGCGTGAGCCAAGACCCTACGACACCACGACACTAAACTACAACTGGCAGTTATGGGATACTAAGGCTTATTCACTATTTACGCAATCAACCGAAGAGCTAGGCGACAAGGCAGCCTTTCAGGCGATTGAGGCTATACTTCGTTTCATGAAGAAGCGTGGGATTATATCCTATCCAATTCATCCCGGTCACATCACAACGCTCGTTAAGGAGTCCGAGATGATTCAGGTTCACTGTCCCTGTGGCGGACTTTGTAGAATAAAAACCGATATCGGCAATGTGGTTTATAAGGGACAGGTTATGGCAGAGATTTTAGATCCCTTCACCTGCGAGATACTTGCTGAGGTCAAAGCCCCTGAGGAGGCGGTGGTGTTCTTTGAAATTTCCACGCCGCTGATAGTCGAGGGAACGGTAATTTTTAAGCTGATTAAAAACAGCACTCATTAAAACAGCGTATGATAAGTAAAACCGCCGTGTGCTTTTTGTACACACGGCGGTCTTTTTATTTGGAAGCCTTGATGTAATCTACATCAATCATGAAAGCTTAGCCCTTATAGTCGGTGCCATAGTAAGCTGCAAGGTACATTTCCTTGATTTCGCTCATGAGCGGATATCTTGGGTTTGCACCTGTGCACTGGTCATCGAATGCATCCTCAACCATGTTGTCGAGTCTGTCAAGGAAGTCCTGCTCGTCAATGCCATAGTCAGCAATAGTCTTCTTGATGCCAACCTCAGCCTTAAGCTCTTCGATAGCGTCGATGAACTTGTTAAGCGTATCCTGATCATCCTTGCCGCTTATGCCGATGATGTTAGCGCAATCTGCATATCTTTCAAGAGTATGAGGATATTCGTACTGCGAGAAGGTACCCATCTTAGCAGGCGAAGGATTAGCGTTAAATCTCATGACAATTGTGATTAGAAGTGCATTTGCAACACCGTGAGGTAGGTGGTGATATGCACCGAGCTTGTGAGCCATTGAGTGGCAAACTCCGAGGAATGCGTTTGCAAATGCCATACCTGCAAGTGTAGAAGCGTTAGCCATTTCCTCACGAGCCTTAACAGCGGTCTGACCGTTGTTGTAGCACTCAGGCAGATACTTAAAGATGAGCTTAATTGCACGAAGTGCAAGTCCATCGGTGTAATCTGTAGCCATAACGGATGCATAAGCCTCAAGTGCATGAGTAAGCGCGTCAATACCTGATGCAGAGGTAAGTCCCTTAGGAGCGCTCATCATCATATCGGTATCAACAATAGCCATGTTAGGCATAAGCTGATAGTCAGCGAGCGGATACTTTGTACCGGTCTTTTCATCTGTAATTACAGCGAAAGGAGTAACCTCAGAGCCTGTACCCGATGAGGTAGGAACTGCAATGAAGTAAGCCTTTTCACCCATCTTCGGGAAGGTGTAAACACGCTTACGGATATCGATAAAGCGCATAGCCATGTCATAGAAGTCAGCCTCAGGATGCTCATAAAGAACCCACATGATCTTACCAGCGTCCATAGCGGAACCACCGCCGATTGCGATGATGGTATCAGGCTCAAACGCTCTTAGCTGCTTAACGCCCTCAAGTGCGCAGGCAAGTGTTGGGTCAGGAGCTACATCAAAGAATGTTTCGTGGATGATTCCCATCTCATCGAGCTTGTCGGTGATGGACTTTGTATAGCCGTTCTTGTAAAGGAACTGGTCAGTTACGATAAATGCTCTCTTCTTGCCCATTACATTCTTGAGCTCATCAAGAGCTACGGGCAGACAGCCCTTCTTGAAATAAACCTTTTCAGGTGCTCTGAACCAAAGCATATTCTCTCTCCTCTCTGCAACCGTCTTGATGTTAAGCAGATGCTTTACTCCTACGTTTTCTGAAACCGAGTTGCCGCCCCATGAGCCGCAGCCTAGTGTTAGTGAAGGAGCAAGATTAAAGTTGTAGAGATCTCCGATACCACCGTGAGAGGAAGGAGTGTTTACAAGAATACGGCAGGTCTTCATCTTAGCCGCAAATTGGTCGATTTTTTGAGCCTCAGCCTTAGCGTCAACATAAAGCGAGGATGTGTGACCAAATCCGCCGTCCTGAATCAGGTGATCTGCCTTCTCCATAGCGTCCTCAAAGTCCTTAGCCTTGTACATAGCAAGTACAGGGGAGAGCTTTTCGTGAGCGAATTCTTCGCTGATATCAACGCTTGTAACCTCACCAATAAGAATCTTGGTGCTTTCCGGCACGTCAACGTCTGCAAGCTTCGCAATGGTGTAAGCCGATTGACCTACGATCTTAGCGTTTAGTGCGCCATTTATAATAATTGTCTTTCTAACCTTTTCAAGCTCGTCATCCTTAAGGAAGTAGCAGCCTCTTGCCTTAAACTCCTTCTTGACATCGCTGTAGATGGTCTTGTCAACGATAACCGACTGCTCAGATGCGCAAATCATACCGTTATCGAAGGTCTTAGAATGAATGATGGATGAAACTGCCATTTTTATGTCTGCGGACTTGTCGATTACAGCAGGAGTATTACCAGCACCTACGCCGAGGGCAGGAGTACCTGATGAATATGCAGCCTTAACCATTCCAGGACCGCCTGTAGCCAAAATGCAGTCAGCCTCCTGCATGATTAGATTGGTAAGATCTAGTGACGGAACATCAATCCATCCTACGATTCCCTTAGGAGCGCCAGCCTCAACAGCAGCCTCAAGAACAACTCTTGCAGCCTCAATGGTGGACTTTTTAGCTCTTGGGTGGGGTGAGATGATGATGCCGTTTCTTGTCTTTAAGCAAATCATTGTCTTAAAGATAGCGGTGGATGTCGGGTTTGTTGTAGGAATAACCGCAGCAATAAGTCCGAGCGGTTCTAAAACCTTCTTTGTTCCAAAGGATTCATCCTCTTCGATAACACCACAGGTCTGGGTGTTCTTGTACTTGTTGTAGACATACTCAGCAGCGTAGTTGTTCTTGATAACCTTATCCTCAACAACGCCCATTCCGGTTTCCTCGACTGCAAGCTTTGCAAGCGGAATTCTCGCTTTGTTTGCTGCAATTGCGGCAGCCTTGAAAATCTTGTCAACCTGCTCCTGTGTGTAGGTAGCATAGATAGCCTGAGCGGCTCTTACCTCGGCAATTTTAGCTTCGAGTGCTTCAACGCTGTCAACGAGCTTTTCTTCATTCTTTGCCATAAGTCTAACCATTCCTTTCTCGACATTGAGTCATCGGCATTTTAGCCGTACTTCCAAATAATCATCACGCTTATGTGACGCCTAACGGATATTTTCTCATATCCTCATGATTCTATTATATCAGATTGTTAAAAAATTGTCAATCCGTCAAAGCTACAGCTTTTTCAGTCATTTTGTCCCGTTTTATGGGTAATATACACAAATCGTGAAGATTATTTTATAGAACTTTAACAAAACCTTTTCGTCAAATTGCACAAAAGAAAATTAAGCCATTGTGACAAAGTTAGCAAAGTAGCAAATTTTGCACTTTGTTTATATGTATAAAATGTAAAGAAACATAATATAAAAAGTAAAATCTATCATTTTGCACAAAAAAAGCTGGACAAAATCAAAAATATGTAGTATAATATAAACATGAAAAACAGCAAAGTAAATATATCGTCATATTAACCAAAAATTATGACGTTCGATGGGGACTTTGTCTGTAAATTCGCATCCGAAAAGTTTTTGAAAATTTTTTGAAAAGGAGTTATGAACTATGGAGCTAAAAAATTTTGTAGCAGGCAGCGATATTTACGACGTATACGAATCGGACGGCTTGGCTGTCAGGGTTTACAAGGACGAAAAGTATAAGGAAAAGTGCCTTTATGCTGCGCTCACCCACGCTAGAGTAGAAACATCCCTTGGTATGTCGAGCATAAAAATGCCTATCATTCATGAGGTTTCTCTTGTTGACGGAAAGTGGGCAATTTCAATGGACTGGATAAGCGGACCCACACTCGGACAGCTTATCGACGAAAATCCTGACAAGACGGATATGTATATGGATAAATTCGTAGATATTCAGTGCGAAATCCATGAGCAGTATATGCCGCTTCTTTCTAAGCTTAAGGACAAGCTTTCAAGACAAATCAAGTCCCTAGGACAAATTGACGAAATCAAAAAGTACGAGCTTCTAACTCGTCTTGACTCAATGCCTAAGCACATCAAGCTTTGCCACAACAACTTCAATCCCGACTGTGTCATACTAAATGACGATGGCACCTATGTGCTAAACTGGGGATCTGCAAGACAAGGAAACGCCTCAGCAGATGTAGCTAAGACCTATCTTCTTCTCTCGCTCAGACGTCCTAATCTAGCAGACACCTACCTCGAAAAGTATTGTCAAAAGACCGGCACCTCAAAGCAGTATATCCAGCAGTGGCTTCCTATTGTAGCGGCAGCACAGCTTGACCGTGGAATCGAAGAGGAAAAGGATTTCCTCATGCGCTGGATCGATGTTGTGGATTATTCGTGATACAATCCGCTTGGTTTCGTGAAATTGCATAAATAATCAGTTCCGATTGCATTCTTTTTGTTGCAATCGGAATTTTTTTGTAAAAAAATCTTTACATAGCTTTACAATGAAAAAAATGTGTGCTATACTTTTAAAGTCGAAAAAATAGTGTAAGTTTTAAAGGATTGATGAAGCTATGAAGAAAATTTGTATACTACCCGCAGTAATAATGGCGTTATCGCTGTGTGCATGTTCAAATACAGAATCAAGTGAGCCTGCCGAGGTCACCCAGGCTCAAACCACCACAGCTGTAACAGAAGAGCAGCCTCAGGCGGTCAGCGAAACCTTCCCCACAGACGAGTTCTATATTCTCCCCGAGGAGGTCGAGTCGGATTTTAACTATGTCTACGATGTAGCAAACGAGCTTTACATTGATGTTGACGGAGAAAAGATGTATGGCTACAGGGGCGAGCAGACAATCGATACCACAGATGATAGTATTGACTGCTACATATTCGATTATTACACCTATAACAAAAAGGAGGATACCTACACAAAGATAGCCACCATGGCAAAGGATACCTCCTCAGCGGATGTCTACACCCTAAACGAAACGGGCGATAGCTACACGTTAGTAGAGCTCACAGCCGACCCCGAAATCGAGCAGACTGCCGAAGCGCAATAATTTAATCAAGAGCATCATGAGCGAAGCCAAAAAAGCTTCGCTTTTTTATGTACATAAAAATTTTTGAAAAATATTTATTTTAGGGCTTTACAAATTATGAATATTGTGTTATACTATAATAGTATAGGTCTGAAAGAGGTGATTTCTGTTGCTATCCGACAATCCCGGTGAAATAAAAAACATCTTTGATTCTCATTGTCACTATGACGATGAAGCGTTTGACGATGATAGATTTTCTCTTCTCGATTCGCTTCTTTCAAAGGATTCCTCGGTAAGCTTCATGATGCACGCCTGCACAGATCTTAATTCCGCAGCCTTTGGTATTTCGTGCGCCGAAAGGTATGAAAACTACTACACATCTGTTGGAATACACCCCGAATGCATTACACAGGGTGTGCCCAGTGGCTACCTCAAAGAGCTTGAAAGGCTTGCTCAGCACAAAAAGGTTAAGGCAATAGGCGAAATAGGTCTTGATTACCACTATGAGGGGTACGACCGTGAGGCACAGATTTCACTGTTTGAGTCACAGCTTGAGCTTGCAAAGGGTCTAGATCTTCCCGTTATAATGCACTGCCGAGATGCCACAGAGGATTTTGTTAAATTAATGCAAAAGCATAAGCCTAAGGGTGTAGTTCATTGCTTTAGCGGCTCAGCAGAAACTGCCGAACAGCTTTTGAAGCTCGGACTCTATATTGGCTTTACAGGCGCACTTACATTTAAGAATGCAAAAAAAGCAAAGCGAGCGTTTATGGCGGTGCCCTTAGATCGACTTCTTTTTGAAACCGACTGTCCGTACATGGCTCCCGTACCCTTTAGGGGAAAGCGCTGTACTAGCGATATGATAGCCTATGTGGCGCTTGAGGCTTGCTCCCTAAGCGGTATACCTGCACAGCAGCTTGTAGATAAGACGAATGAGAATGCAATGAGACTGTTTAAGATAGATCAGCAGATTCAAGGAGGATAAAAATGGAGACACTCTACATAGTTATACCCTGCTATAACGAGGAGGCAATGCTTCCTATTACAGCACGTGCGCTAATAGAGAAAATGGACACACTTATAGCTGAAGAAAAAATAGCACCGAACAGCAAGGTTATGTTTGTTGATGATGGCTCAAAGGATAAGACCTGGAGCCTTATAGAACGCTTTAATCGCAGCTGCGACCTTTTTACAGGTGTAAAGCTGTCACGCAATAAGGGACACCAAAACGCCCTGCTTGCAGGACTTATGACCGCAAAAAATTACGCTGATATAATAGTTTCGATGGATGCTGATTTACAGGATGATATAAATGCGCTTGATGGCTTTTTGCAAAAGCGTGCCGAGGGATGCGAAATTGTCTACGGAGTGCGTTCATCAAGAGAAAAGGATACAGCCTTTAAACGCTTTACAGCTCAGAGCTATTATAAGGTGCTAAGTCACCTCGGAGTTGATATAGTTTACAATCATGCTGACTATCGACTTATGAGCAAGCGTGCTGTAGAGGCGCTTGAGGAGTTTGATGAGGTAAATCTCTTCCTGCGTGGAATTGTTCCGCTGGTAGGATTTAAGTCTGATATCGTTACCTACGAGCGTGCCGAGCGTCAGGCTGGCGAATCTAAGTATCCGCTAAAAAAGATGTTATCCTTCGCAATCGAGGGAATAACCTCATTTTCAGTTAAGCCGATACGCTTTATCACATGGCTGGGATTCTTTATATTCCTAGTAGCGATAATACTTCTCATCTACTTCCTTGTAATTCACTTTATAGGAAAAACGGTAGCAGGATGGACCACAATGGTGGTTTCCGTTTGGGCACTCGGTGGACTTCAGCTTTTAGCTATCGGAATCATCGGCGAGTATATAGGCAAGATTTATCTGGAAACAAAGTCCAGACCAAAATATATTATTGAAACAAATCTTGAGGAAAAAGACTAATAATAAAGGAGTTTATAATCATGGCAGAAAATGAAAACAATGTAGTTCGCAACGACGAGCTTCTCGAGGCGGTAAAGGAAATGAGAGCGGATTTTAACGCTCATACCCAAAGCAAGGTAATTAACATGGTGCTAAGGTCAACATTTCTTGTACCTGCTGTAATTAACCGCAACACTCAGCTTGTTGCCGACAATCAGAATCATCTAAAGTTTGAGGACAAGCCTCAGGCAAAGTTTTTGCTTGTTAAAAATCAAAAGACCGGCGGCACCTTCTTTCCCGTATTCACCGATTCTGATGAGCTAAATAAGATGCACAGCGAGGAAAACTTCCAGGGCGTTAAGATGAAGTTCCCGGATCTTGCTACACTTACCGAGCAGACCAAGACGGTAGCAGGCTTTGTAATCAATCCGATGAGTACAAACCTTCCCTTCACACAGGAGATGCTTGCATCAATCAAGAAGCAGCTTGCTGAAGCAAGAGCCAAGAGACAGGCAGAGCAGCAGGCTCAGGCACAGGGAATCACCATGACATCCGCTAGCGATAACGCTGCAAGCGACACCAAAACAGAAGAGTAATCTCTTTGCGGTGCTTTATTAAAAAGCTAAAATCCCACAGTTCATTTGATTTAATGAGCTGTGGGATATATTTTTATATTGCTTTGCAGCTTACTTAAAGTATCTATCAAGCATAGCCTTAAATGCTCTGCCGTGTCTAGCCTCATCCTTCGCCATCTCATGAACGGTGTCGTGAACAGCGTCATAGCCAAGCTCCTTTGCTCTCTTAGCAAGCTTTAGCTTTCCTTCGCAGGCTCCGTTTTCCGCCATCCATCTCTTTTCGAGATTCTCCTTTGTCGATTCAGAAACCACCTCGCCTAAAAGCTCTGCAAACTTAGCAGCATGCTCAGCCTCCTCATAGGCAGCCTTTTCGTAGTACATGCCAATCTCTGCATATCCCTCTCTTATAGCTGCTCTTGCCATTGCGAGGTACATACCAACCTCAGTGCATTCGCCCTCGAAGTTTTCTCTTAGTCCTGCAACAATCTCCTCGTCAAGTCCCTGAGCCGAGCCAACCTTGTGGTCGTCAGCCCAGACTACCTCGCTTGACTCATCTACCTTGTTAAACTTTTCAGCGGGTGCCTTACAAACGGGACAGACCGCAGGAGCAGCCTCGCCCTCATAGATATAACCGCATACTGCACATACAAATTTTGCCATTCTTTAGTTCCTCCTTATTTTTAATTGCGTCATTCACAAAAGCTGTCGTTATTTCTTTTGTTATTAAAAGTATACCATATTGGTCTACATTTGTCAAGCTTAAATTTGAATATTGAGTAAACTGTATGTAAAGCTTTTGATAAAAAACTGTAATATATTTACACGTCTTCCAGAAAAACAATTGTTCCACGTGGAACAATCACTGGCACATAACAAAACCGCATCGACCCTACAGCCGATGCGGTAATTTTGTTAGCCTTTATTATGAGATCATCCAGCGTAGAATCTCAAAGTTTTCGCCTTCAGGAACCGAAACCGTAACGGTATGAGTGCCCGATTCGTCAAGGCTTACAAGCTCTTCATTGCAAGCGTAGTCGCCCCAGCCGTCGGTAAAGTCAGCGTTTACATCCGCAACCTCAACACCATCGATGGTGATGGTAGCAGTGCCGCTCTTGCCGTCGGTCGTCTTGTAGTAGAGAATGCCCAGGTTCTGGAACTCCATCTCAAAGGTGATTGTTCCGCCGGTGCTGGATCTCCAGCCATCCTGGAAATTCCATGCTGAGGTCTGCTCACTAAAGTCGCCCTCTGTTACGGTAACAAGCTCTGACGTATTGTCACAAAGTGTAGCATTTGCGTACTTATCGCCGGTAGGTGATTCGAGCGATGTATCAAACGCTGTTGAGGTGGTTTCAATGCTGTCGAGGTTATCCATTACAATCTGTGTGAAGTTTGAAAGCAGCTGACCGAGCATGATATGACCCTCGTCGTTCGGGTGGATGTTGTCAGGAGAGATATCGGTCCAAGCGATATTTCCAGCCTCAACCTCAGGAAGAACTGCATCGTGGTATGAGATTATCGGAATGTCATAGTATTCACCGATTTCGGAGTGAACATTCTGAGGACAGGTGCCATCCTCCATAGTCATTTCAACCAGGATTACAGCGGGATTATTCGGTGCAGCAAGGCACTTTCTGATAAGGCTGTCCATAGTAGTCTTGTAGAATTCGGTGTCGGTGTCATTAATAAACTCGATAAAGATAATATCCGGCTCCTCTGCGAGCACCTCGGTATCAACACGGTGAACTGCGAGGTATGAATCAGTAGCTCCGATGCCGGCGTTTATACCCTCAACATAGTAGCTGATATTCTCCTCCCACCAGGTCTGATACTGCTTAGTGTAGGTATTAGAGCTTGAGGTAGCCTGTGATCCTGCGGTGATTGAGTCGCCTAGGAAGGCTATTTTAGTAGCGTTAGCAGTCTTTTCTTCGGTTGTAAGTGAATCGTCTGCTGCATTGTCAAGAGCTGCCTGAATCTTTTCAGCGAGGCGAGAGGTATCTCCCTCGTATAAAATAGAACGTGTCAGCATATTTTCCGTTGCTCCTTCCGATACGTCAATCGCCGTGTCGCTTACCGGAGCCTTAAGCTCGTCGGTATCCGACTCGGTTTCCTCCTCAGAGTCTGCGTCATCTGCTTCAGCGGATGATTCGGTCTGTGAGGATGATGTGGTTGTCGAGGCACTGTCGTCATCGCTGTCGGTGCATCCTGTAAAGCAGAACGCCGCTAAGGAAAGCGACAAAGCAAGTGCTAAGATTTTTTTGCCCATAGTAAAAAGTCCTTTCATTAAATTTAATTTACATAGCATAAGCGACGAATTTTCGTCCTCTCTTTTATTATACAACATTATGAAGAATTTTTCAAGGGGTTTTGAGGGGTTGTGTGAAAAAAAGATTTTGAGATTATGTAACCGATGTGTTGAATTAAAGACCTGATGCTAGGCTTTAGAGGATGGGCATAAAAAAGCTGCCACATTTGCATGCGGCAGCTTCAGCTTACTATTTACTATATAATTCTTCTTATGCAGGTGATGTTATTGTACTTTGCTACAGAGTCTAGGTAGGAAATTACAATTCCCGTTGCGCTTGATTCTGCGTGTACCACCTTGCCATCACCTATGTACATCGCTACATGGTATATTGATGATGTTGTTGAGCCGCCAAAGAATATGAGATCTCCGGGCTCAAGCTCGCTTCTTGTAACGCTGGTTCCGTAGGACGCCTGTGAGGACGCCTTGTGTGGCAGCGAGACGCCGATTTGTGCATACGATAGCATTGTAAGTCCTGAGCAGTCGGTAGCGGCATATTGGGATCCTCCCCAAACATAGCTTCCGCCGACCATTCCCTTAGCGTAGCTTACTACTATGCTTATCTTGGTGTCTCTGTCGCTGTCCTCAGCCTCTTCAGTAGACTCCTCCTCGGTTTCAGCCTCGCTTGAGGCATCCTCTGATGAGGTGCTTTCGCTTTCCTCAGCCTTATCCTCAGTGGTGGTTTCGGTTGTCGTGGCTTGAGTTTCGGGCTTGGTTTCCTCTTTCTTCGTGGTTGTAGTTGTGGTTGTACTTGTAGTTTCTTCCTCCTCCTTGCTGTCATCACTTGATGAGGAGTCCTTCTTTGTTGTGGTCTTTTTATCCTCCTTAGAGCTTTCGTCCTTTTCAGCCTCTGACTGCTCATCATCGCTCGTAGCCTTAGAGGTGGTTGTGGTTGTAGTAGTTGTTGTTGTGGTAGTAGTAGTCGTGGTCTTTGCTGCCTCAGAAACCTCATTGTACTGTTCGTCTAACAGCTGTGCCTGTGATACGTAGCTGCTGAGATCTCCCTCAAGAGCTTCGATTGAGTCGCCATATTCCTCGCTGAGTGCTAAAAGCTCTGATTGCTGCTTTGCAAGCTCCTGCTGCTGCTCGGCATAGGCTGAGCTCTTTTCCTTGAGCTCCTCGCTTTGCTCCTCAAGCTGAGCCTGATATTCTTCAATCTGAGCCTTTTGCTCAATTAGGCTGTCTATGGTATCGTTATCATACTGTGCAACACGCTGAACAAGCTCAACACGCATCAGCACATCATAAAAGCTTTCGGCATTTATAAGCACCTCAGAGTAGGAATCATTTCCCGCTATGTACATAGCTCTTAGGCGCTCCTTATACTCCTCAATTCCCTGTTCAATCTGCTCCTCGCTCTGGGTGAGATTGTACTGGGTTTCACGCATCTCGTCATCGAGTATGCACATTTCCTCTTCAAGCTGAGCTGACTTTTGGTTGACCGTGTCAATCTTTTCCTTGATGGTTTCAGCCTTTTCGTTTACGGCATCGAGCTTTTCCTGCTCGCCCTTTATATCGTCACCTGCTGAGGCTATTTTTTTATCAAGCTCAGCCTGCTTTTCTTCGAGCTCCTTTAGCTGTGCTTCATAATCTGTATCAGTGGTGGTAGTAGCCTTATCCGCCGATGTTTCCATCAGTACTGCTTCATCGCCTGAAAATCCCGCTCCGCCAAATACGGAAAGCGAAATAATTAACGCAAGCGCTGCAGCGGCAAGGCGTTTCATAATATATTTTACACTTCTTGATAGGTTCATTGTATTGCTCCGTAATTTTTAGTTTCGGGTTGTTACTGATTTGTAATCTATTATACCCCATTACGGAAAATTTGTCAATACCCTTTGAAACATTTTATAAAACTTTCACATACAATTTCTCTGATTTGTATAGTTTTGAGGGAGTTTTTTTGGTCATTATGACAAAATGGTTACAGTTTATCACAGAATATATCTGTCCAAAAAAATGAACTCTTTAAAAATCATGGATTATTGGATTTTTTACCCAAAAACTTAACAGGCTCGTAGGTGTTTTTAAGCGCCTTTGTGATAGAGTCTAAATCCGTTGCTGATGTCAAAACATCGCAGTCGCTGCCTGAGCCTATCATACATACCCTTTCAAGCCCTTCGTCCTCTAGGAGATACTGCACCATGTTCTCGCAGCTTGCGTTTTTGTTGTAGATTTTTATGTAGCTGTATCCGGGGTAGTCCTTTGATGCGTAGCAGAGGATCTTGAGCTTTTTGTCGAGTCCTTCAGATATAAGCTGATTGTTAAAGCCCTCGATTTTTTCGGTTTTGTCTATGCACATGACGTAAATTACCTTATCCTGCCTTGTGAAGGGACGCTTGATGTAATTCCGGTAGGGTGAACGGCTAAGCTCATCTCTAATGCTTATCTCGGCATCGTTATAAAGCTCTCCGTGATAGATTATAAGCGAGTTATCTGCAAGCGTATTTACAAAGCACTGCATATCAAGCGCATTTGCCTTAGCGCAGAGGGATTCCGCTGTTTCGTGAGATAGAATATAGGCGTGAAGAAAGGTGTTGGTAGAAAAGTCGTAAAGCGCTGCTCCGTCCATCACGATAATCGGAAGCTTAAGATGAATGTCCGCTAGTGGCTTTATGAGCGAGGCGGGAGTACGCATTGTCGCAAGCGTAAGCTTTGCTCCGTCATCTATGATACGGTTTAGCTCAACCTTAGAGTATGGGGTGAGGCTTTCCTTATGCTGTGTGATAGCATCATCAAGCCTTGCTACTAAAAGCACATCACGCCGCTTGTTTCGTGGCAGGTGGCATGAGTTTATAAGGATTCCCAGGACAATGCCAATAAAGGTGTCGGTCATACGTGAAAGCACAAAGGTGTAGGGATTGCTGTCGGTTATATGCACCATACATACGCTCAAAAAAACAACGCATGAAAAGTACGAAGCATTGCGCTTTTTTATTAGAAGTGTCACATAAATTATCGGTATTATCATTACGGGTGTGAGAATGTATCTGAGGTATTCATCCTCAGTGCCAAATATATTGACCTGTAGAAGCAGCGTGACAAATCCGAAGGCTGCTCCGATAAGCGTTCCGACAAGGTGCTGAATTGCCATTTCTTTTGTTGAACCGCTATAGGGCTGAATGCACCAGAGCACAGCGAGCGCTGAATAAAAGGGTGTGCCCTCGCAGCCTCGAAGGTAGTATACTAGCACACAGCAAAGGACTCCCACAGCTGAGCGCACCATGCGCTGACCCACATGCGGGAGTCTTTTTGTCTTATCCTTTAAATCAAAATCTGCTGATGCATTAAGATTTTCCATCCGACATCATATCCTTTTTTATGAGTATTCTTATAGCTTCAGCTGCACATCTTATAGCCTTTGTTGAGTCCTCGGTGACGTTATCGGCAAGACCGTTTTTGCTTCTTTCGACATTCCATAGGGCTGTGAGCACAGCACCGCTTCTGACGTGGCGAACCGTTGACACGGAGAAAATGGCGGCGCACTCCATTTCTGAGGTTAGGCATCCGCAGTCGATATAACCCTGCCAGCGGTTTATAAGCCTGTTAGGTACGGCAGAGGTGCTTGGGTCTATCTCACCGTAAAAGCTGTCCTTTGACTGAACGACACCAACGTGATAAGAGTCGCCGAAGTCTCCGCTGCAAAGCGTATCGGCAGCCTCGACCAAGGCTTTTACTACCATAAAGTCTGCTACAGCGGGATATCCGTCAGGAAGGTATTCGTATGAGGTTCCCTCAGCCCTTACGGCAGCGGTGGCGATGCACAAATCTCCACCTGTCACATCAATATTTATTCCGCCGCTTGTGCCTATTCTTATGAATGTGTCGGCACCGCATTTAACAAGCTCCTCTACGGCAATTGCCGCAGATGGTCCGCCTATTCCGGTAGAGCAGACGGAGACATCTACGCCGTCGAGCTTTCCGGTGTAGAGATTGTATTCACGATTTTGGGCTATTTGGTGAGCGTCATCTAAAAGCTCGGCTATAGCGGGCACACGTCCGGGATCTCCGGGAAGAATGACATATCTTCCGACATCGCCGGGCTGAGCCTTTATGTGAAATTGCTTTTGACCATCAATAAGAGAAGCCATAGCTTAGTCCTCCGTGTCATCGTCAGAAAGAGCATCATCCATTTGTAGGGCGACGCTTTCGTTTTCGCTTTCGGCTTTAAGGTTTGAATCCATTTGGTCTTTATCTAGGGGAGCAACACCTAGGATTCCCTGAGCCATTTCCTTTATCTGCTGCTCCTTCCATTCATCGTAGCTTTGACCTGCGACATTGGTATTATACTTTTTGGGGTTCGACATAATTCGTGAGGCTACAATGGTTATAATAAGCACAATAAAGCCTGCGGATGCAATGACTATGCCTATGGTTAGAGCCTGTTTATAGTTATCGTATGCCGTGGTGTCATCTGCGAGAATCATTTCAGAGGGGTCATCGGGATTGTAGTAAATATTTACACTTTGCCCTTCCTCCCAGGTGGTGTCGAGCTCAAGGGTGTTTAATGCGCTTACAAGCACTGTTTTTTGACCTCTGCTTTCGGTATAAAGCACGGTCGGACCGTAGTAATAGTAGCCATCCTTTCGCTGAGTGAGGGTGCCTGAAATTGTACCTGTTGTTTTTATGGTGCAATCATCAGAGATTGCCTTGTACGATCTGTACGGCAGATAATTTAATACAAACAGTACTCCTGCGGCTATGAAGGTGAGTGCAAATACCACCCATCCTATGTTTGACGGAGAAGCTCTTCTTGAGCTTTTTTCTCTTTTTGCCAAAAAAATCGCCCCCTATGTTAATTTATGCAATTGCATTTTAGCATTATCCTCTCTACTTTTATTATACCACATTTGCGGTCATTTGTCAATTATCAGCGAGCTATAATTAGAAAGCGGAGGCGGATTTATAGTAAAATTAGTGCAGAGATGATAAATTAACAAAAAACCATTGACAAGCCTTCGAAAATATTATATAATAAATATATGTATCGTTTAAGACGAGTAAGCTATTGTAAAGGAGAGTATTTTTATGGCACATACAGTATCAAAAGCCGGAAAGGCTAAGCTAGAAGAGGATCTTGATTATCTAATAACCGTTCGAAGAGCTGAGGTTGCACAAAAGCTTAAGGAGGCTCGCTCATTCGGAGACCTTTCGGAGAATGCTGAATATGATGAAGCAAAGAACGAGCAGGCTATTCTTGAATCGAAGATTGCAGAGCTTTCTATGCTTATCGATAATGCAGTTGTGGTTGACGATGATGATATTTCGATTGACGAAATTAGCGTAGGCTCAATTGTAAAGCTTAGAGATCTTGAGTTTGATGAGATTGAAACACTTCAGATCGTGGGTTCAACAGAGTCGGATCCTGATAATGGTAAGATTTCTGACGATTCGCCTATTGGCAAGGCTTCACTTAAGAAGAAGGTGGGAGATGTTTTTGAGGTAGAGGCTCCTGCAGGAATGTTAAAGTTTGAGGTTTTGGAAATATCGAAATGACCTTTTCACGCAGCAAAAAAATATTACGATGGAAAGGATTTTAAAAAATGGACGAACAGCAATTAAATGCTGCTGAGTCGCAGGAGACTCAGCAGGACATAAACGAATTAAAGAAGGTAAGAATGGATAAGCTCGCACAGCTCAAGGAGACGGGAGCAAATCCATTTGAGATTACGAAGTATGATGTTACGGCACACGCGGCTGATGCAAAGGCGCAGTTTGAAGAAGCTGAGGCACAGTGCAAGAGCGAGTGCGGTGATGACGAGGAGCGTTTAGCTTCTCTTTTAGAGGAGAAGAGACCTACTGTAAGCCTGGCTGGCAGAGTTATGTCACGCAGACTTATGGGCAAGGCAAGCTTTTTTGATATCTCGGACAAGTCGGGCAGAATACAGGTGTATCTTAGAATGAACGAGGTCGGCAAGGAGGCTTATGACGCTTATAAGAAGGGCGATATCGGCGATATTGTCGGCATAAGCGGATTTGTTTTTAGAACGAGAATGGGAGAAATCTCGGTTCATGCTAAGAGCATAACGCTGCTTTCAAAGAGCCTTTTGCCGCTGCCTGAAAAGTGGCATGGACTTAAGGATACCGATGTGCGCTATCGTCAGCGTTACACGGATCTTATATGCAATCCTGATGTTAAGGAAACGTTTATAAAGAGATCTCAGATAATTTCATCAATCCGCCGTTATTTAGACGACAAGGGATTTATGGAGGTCGAAACTCCGATGCTGGTATCGAATGCGGGCGGAGCGAGTGCAAGACCATTTGAAACGCACTACAATGCGCTTGATGAGGATGTAAAGCTTAGAATTTCGCTTGAGCTTTACCTAAAGAGGCTTATTGTCGGCGGACTTGAAAGGGTTTACGAAATCGGACGAGTTTTCAGAAATGAGGGAGTGGACACACGTCACAATCCTGAGTTTACGCTTATGGAGCTTTATCAGGCATACACCGACTATCACGGCATGATGGATCTTACTGAAGATCTGCTCAGATACCTTGCAAATGAGGTATGCGGCAGTACGACAGTCAAGTATGGCGAGTACGAGATAGATTTTGGCAAGCCGTTTGAGCGCGTAACTATGGTGGATGCTGTTAAAAAGTACGCAAACGTTGATTTTACGGCGGTTGAGACGGACGAGCAGGCGAAGGAGCTTGCGAAGGCGCATCACATTGAGTATGAGGAACGTCACAAGCGTGGAGATATACTAAATCTATTCTTTGAGGAGTATGTTGAGAAGAATCTGATTCAGCCGACATTTGTGATGGATCACCCTGTTGAGATTTCACCGCTTACAAAGCGCAAGCCTGATAATCCCGACTATGTTGAGAGATTTGAGCTATTTATAAACACATGGGAGATTTGCAACGCTTATTCAGAGCTTAATGATCCCGTAGATCAGCGTGAAAGATTTGCCGCACAGGAGGAGGCGCTCAGCCAGGGCGATGAGGAGGCAAACCACACTGATGAGGACTTCCTAAGAGCGCTAGAAATTGGTATGCCGCCTACGGGTGGTATAGGCTACGGCATCGACCGATTGGTTATGCTTTTAACCGATTCACCGGCGATTAGAGATGTGCTGCTTTTCCCGACGATGAAGAGTCAAAACTAAATAACAATGATAGCGGCAGAACCTGTGACAGGGCTCTGCCGATTTTGTAAGAAATGAGCCCCGCCAAAAGGCAGGGCTCATATTATACACATTTTCTTTCGGTTATATACCTAAGCCAAGTTGGGGTACCGCTGTGCAAACCCCTCACGATGGTTCAGTCAAACTACGCATCTTGGCACGCACCCTGACCTCATCACCTTACAGACCGCCACGACTATCAAGTTTACGTCGGTACTGATAGGGAGCTCATGCTCCCTGCATAACAGAATTCTCTGCTTCTGATATTATTATAGCACATTTTTCTCATTTTGTCAAGGGATGTGAGATTATATTGTTAGAATTTTATAGAAAAGAGCCTTAGCTTTTGTCCCGACCCCCAAAAGTTAGACCAAGAAACTAACGAAAAGGAGGTCGGGAC
>JAJQIB010000025.1 GCA_021199375.1 Ruminococcus sp.
GAGCGAGAAGCCCCCGCCTCTAAGCGTTAGCTTAGGCGGTGGGAGTAGGTCACCAACAAAGATACTACTCCCTTTTATTTATATTATTTGTGATAATTATCTTGAAAAGAAATAAATCATATCATTTAATATCATACACAAAAACATTTTTTATGCTCATATATATTATACGAGAAATTTGAGTAAGATAAAATTGGATGAAAAAACAGCCTTGAATGTTCATTCAAGACTGCATATAAAAAATATTCTGATTTAGGTTTCTGTATATTAATATGTTAGTACGAAATTGTTGGAGTTATTGCTTTTATCGTAAACGTCTTAACTGTGTTAGAAGGCTGGGAAACCTTACTTGCAGATGATTGGCTGAAGAGCTGTACCATAAACTTGCTTGATTTGCTCGCAGAGAAAGGAAGCTTGTTATACGAGATTTCTTCAACATCTATAACAGCCATTCCACAAGATTTCCAATAAGTAGCTATCATGTTGGCTCGATGACCAGAAGAGGTGCTAAGAGCAAGAAAAACTTCTTCTACACTTGAGGCAGATCCAATGTTTTCCGCACCAAGCACTGTACCGTTAGGTCTGTAGTGAGTGGAATTAAAAGTATATGTACACTCTGCTGCTCTTGTTACGGCTAAATCCAAAAGGTCTTTATCCATTACAAGTTTTGAGAGTCCTAATGATGACCTAAGTTCGTTTGTTCGCCTCAAGAGATCATAAGAAGCTTCATAATCAACAGTAACTTTTACTTTGTCCGATGTGAAATGAAGATTTTTAAAAGTAACTTTTGAATACCTTCCATCTGGATCCTCTTGGTTTTCTATGTGTTGATCCACGTCATAAATATGATAAGTAGAAACTGTTTTCGTATCCTCTGCTTCTGCAAATATTCTGCCGTCATCTACTGAAGAAGAATCGTTATTATAGGGAACAACTGAAACGATATAATCAATCTCTGAATCGACAAGTATTGAGCTGATTGTGGCAGAAGTAACATTTCCATCTTCTACATATCTATTATGGTATTTACCTGCAAAATCTCTTATTTGAATTTCGTAACCGTCACAATCTACCTTTTTCCATGATAATTTTATTTTAGCATAGGGTTTATAGGTTGTTGAATCATAGACAAATGAATCGGGAACATATGCTTTTATAGATGATATTTTAGTTGAGTTTGGTGCAGTCGCTTTTTTAGTTGTTTTCTTTTTGATTGTGCCTTTGCCATAAACAACCTTACCGGCAGTATCTTTACGATAAGCTTTAATTTTAAATGAATACTTGGTGCTGCCCGAAAGACCTGTAACTCTATAAGTAGTAGTATCACTGTTCCTAACTGTAGCAATCAGCTTGTACTTTCCATTGACCTTCTGATAAATCTTATATCCATCACACTTAACCTTCTTCCAATTAAGGCGAATAGCGTTGCAAGTAGCAGTCGAGGCTTTCATCGTCACCTGCTTAGGCTTAGTAGCTGCATATTTAGCAGAGCTTGCCTTGCTCCAATAGGTCTTGCCGTTATAGTGCTTATATGCCTTGACCTTGAATCTGTATTTGCTACCAGCTGAAAGTCCTGTTATACGTGCAGTTGTTGTCGATCCGCTCTTAACGGTCTTAACCTTAACCCACTTTTTAGCAGACGAATCGTACTTGTAAATCCGATAACCACTAGCACCCGAAACCTTGTTCCAGTTTAGGCGAATAGCGTTAGTCGTGCTTGTGTAGTCCGACTTAAAGCTTGCAGTCTTTGAAGTGAAGCTAGAAGTAAG
This sequence comes from Ruminococcus sp., assembly GCA_021199375.1. Classification (GTDB taxonomy): domain Bacteria; phylum Bacillota; class Clostridia; order Oscillospirales; family Ruminococcaceae; genus YE71. Next base: position 1,770 of record JAJQIB010000025.1, read on the forward strand.
CTCAACCACGCTTGTGATAGCTGTTGAAGCAGCACTTGTTAGCGTTTGATTTCCTAGAGCCTCGGTTGTTAAGCTCATGCTCGACATTGACATTATCGCAGCGCAAGCGACAACCGCTATTTTTGTTTTTTTCATAGTAACCCCTCCTATTTAGGATAAAATTGTTTTTTCGTATATAAATAGTATATCACATTGCTGTCACTTTGTCAACAGCTTGTGAAGTTATTTTCTTAGTACCTATTATACCACACTAATTGTGCCAAAGTACGGACTTTTAAATTTTTTTGTGGGCTTTTGGCACAATTATTTTTTTTGCATCTACCTTCTTTTTAACAATTCGAATTTGATTAAATAACGCTTTCAGTTCCTTTTGATAAGTTAAAGCATCATCTAAACTATGAAATCTCATCGAATCCGCAAAATCAATTTTGTTAGTCTTCTTGTCAAAATACGGTTTAACAGCTGCTATGTAATCTTTTCCGTCAGAGCTTAAAAGCACGCTGCAATCACTGTCTAAAGAAAAAATCTCATACAGCATTCCGTCACAGCCTCTGTATAGCTTACTAACCTTAACGTTGCTCATTTACTCTCTTCCTTCTTAGTCAAAAATTCTCGTACTGCTTTTGGCACGTGTCTTACATACAGCTTGTCAAGCTCTTTGCTTGTTGCCGACTCTGCAACAGCTTGCAGCAGCTCAGATACATTTGTTTCCTCCGGCAAATAGCATTTCAATGCTTCAAGCTTGACCTTATCTATGCTTATTTCAATCTTCATTATTATCACCTCGCTTTCTGAATAGAAAAAGCACCGCAAAAAATGCAGTGCTGTTCTTAAATTTTATCCTTCTCCAGCAAGAAGACCCCCACTTCTAAAGTGGGGGATGAATTGCG
>JAJQIB010000023.1 GCA_021199375.1 Ruminococcus sp.
TTGTTTATCTGCCTCGTACTCCTGAAATTAGCACTACTCAGATTAAGCATGATTTGAACGCTAAGACCGCTCAGGACGAGCGGGGGGGTATTGCAGTAGTAAAGTAATTAGATTTATTGATGCAACCGCCTGCGCTGAAGAAAGCGGGGTGGCGGCATGACCTCAAAATCTCTGTTAATAGGAAGGGGAAATATAAACAAAGTTACCGATATTCTAATTGAACATGGTATAAGCGGGAAAATTTTATATGTATCAGATCCTGTGGTTGATAAATTGTATGGCTCAATAGTCCGCCCACAAATCGAAGCAGTCGGAAGGCTCAAAGAGGAATCTGTCGATTACAACACCATTGCTTTTTCAATGTCAGTTGCCGAAAGAGTAATAGCAACGGATGTTGACTGCATTGTTGGTATAGGAGGAGGCAGGGTTTTGGATGTTTGCAAGTATGCTGCATACGTTTCAAAGACGCCTTTTCTTTCAATTCCAACAACCATGGCAAATGACGGAATCGCTTCTCCTATTGCCGTTTTAAAGCGACAAGATGAGAAACCCAAGAGCCTTGGGTGCGCCGTTCCGACGATGCTGATATTGGACACAGACCTTGTTATGAGCAGCCCAATTCAGCTGATAAAGGCGGGAATTGGGGATACGATTTCAAACTACATGGCACTCTTGGATTGGGAATTTGCCTGTTCAAGAGGTAAAGATGAGATGAATGGCTACGCGTATTTAATGTCTAAAACATCTTTAGATGGTCTTATGAAGACACAGTACGATTCGATTTGTCCTGGATTCATTGATGTGCTGGCGAATTCTCTTGTCATATCGGGCATCGCCATGGACTTTGCAGGCAGTAGTCGTCCGGTCAGTGGGTCTGAGCATTTGTTCAGTCACGCGCTTGATTACTACAGTGAAAAGAAGAATCTTCATGGTTTACAGGTGGCTCTTGGTACCGTTGCGGTGCTTAAGCTACTGGAGAAAGATTCAAGTGATGTTGTGCAGTACTTGAAAAAATTCGAGGTTGATATAAACCCGAAAACGCTTGGAATCAGTGAGGAGACTTTTGTGTTCTGTATGCAGCACGCTACTGGTATGCGTAATAACCGCTATACATATCTGCACGAGGCAGACTTAAACGAAGCCGTGCTGAAGAAAATATACCATGAGTTAGAGGAGGAGCTTTGAAAATGGATTTTGATGGAATTGGTAACGTAACAAGAAAACAGACAGTAAGCAAGGCACTGATTTTGGCAGCTGGGCTTGGCTCAAGACTTGCACCTATTACAGATAACTGCCCAAAGTCACTTGTACCGGTAAACGGGAAACCAATCCTCTTCAAGCAGATTGAGAATCTTCATGAGAATGGGATTACCGATATAACAATCATATCTGGCTATAAGGCTGAGATTCTTGAAAAGGCAGTTCATGATAAATGGGCGGAAATCAACATTATTTGCAGTGTTGATTATGCCACAACAAACAATATGTATTCCGCATATCTTGGCAGAACCGCTGTTGAAGGGAGCGCATTCCTTATGATGAATGCGGATGTGTTCTATGATGCCTCCGTAATTAAGGCACTCCTGTCTTGTGAAGCTCCCAATGCGATTGTTACAGATGTGGGAAGATACCTAGAAGAATCAATGAAGGTTATTGAGGAATCCGGAAGACTTGTGAAAATCTCGAAGGCAATCGCACAGGAGGAGGCATTAGGTGCATCCATAGATGTATATAAGTTTTCCGCAGAAGGAGGAAAGGCTTTCTTTGATAAGTGCCGTGAGTACATAGAAGCTAATAAGGAACTGAAGATGTGGAGCGAGGTTGCATTGAACGACATCCTTCCGGCTGTTGAGTTCAAGGCGTGCCCACTGGTCGGCAGATGGCTTGAGATAGATAACCATGACGATTTGGCAGAAGCCGAGAAGCTTTTTTCATAAAACTTTAGCGGAGGATACTGCCAATGATTATGGACTATTTTTGGGAAAATGCTGATGAACTGAAAAATAAGAAATTGTTTCTGTTTGATATGGATGGAACGATTTATGAAGAGGAGACTCTTTTCGATGGGACGCTGCAGTTATTGGATTATATCAAATCCATAGGCGGTCAGTATGTCTTTATAACAAACAATTCGTCGAAATCCGTGACAGACTATATAAAGAAGGTAAACAGGCTTGGTATTGTGGCGGATGAAGATAACTTTTTCACATCTTCCCAGGCGACTATCTTATATATAAAAAAGAATTATCCTGGTGTGAAAGCATACTGTCAAGGAACGAAATCCTTTGTTAAGGAATTGTTGGACGGAGGAATAGATACAACGGAGGATGTAGAGGAAGGTGTAGGGCTAATTGTGGTTGGCTTTGATACGGAATTGACAAGTGCAAAATTAAGAAAAACCTGTGAACTGTTGAATCGGGATATACCTTTCATTGCGACTAATCCTGATTTGGCTTGCCCAGTGAGTTTTGGTTTCATACCAGACTGCGGATCGATTTGCATGATGCTGGAGAATGCAACCAAAAGAAAGCCCGTTTATCTTGGAAAGCCGGAAGCAACAATGATCAATATAGTAATGGAGAAGTTTGGAATGAACCAGGAAGACACGGTTGTTGTAGGTGACAGATTATATACGGATATCGCATCTGGGTTGAATGCAGGGGTGACAGCAATATGCGTTCTTACTGGGGAAGCTACAGTTGAGGATATAGAAGAGAGTTGCTACAAGCCGAGCTATACATTCAAAAATATAAAAAGTGTGGCAGACGCACTAACTGAATAAGTTGAAGGGGAAAGGGAGCACCAAATGAAACAAAAGCTGATTGATTTTATTAAGTACAACAAAATAATTTTCTTCATATATAACCGTCTCGGTAGCTTGCTAATACGTTTTGTTGGGCTCTTTATCCCAATCAATGAAAAGAAAATCTTATTTGTCTCATTTGGTGGAAGAAAATATGATGACAGCCCTCAAAGTATCTATGAAAAAATGATAACAATGCCGCAATTTCGAGACTATGAATTTGTATGGGCTTTCACTGATACAAATAAAGAAATTCCAGGGAATGCGAGGATGGTAAAAATAGATTCGTTATCATATTTTCATGAGGCACTATCAGCAAGGTACTGGATTATAAATGTATCTGCCGAGAGAGGTCTCAACTTTAAAAAGAAAGGTACAACCTGTGTCAACACATGGCATGGAGCACCTCTGAAAAGAATCTACGGCGAAGAAAATGAAAAGCAAAAGGAAAAAGGAAAACGTAAGCCAGAGAAATTCGATTTAGTATGCTCTCAGAGTACCTATGACCAAGAAATCTTCGCCAGAATCTTTCAGTTAGATAAGAATGACGTTATCATAAGCGACTTACCAAGAAATGACTGCCTTTTAAGATATTCTGATAAGGAATTGGATTCCATCCGGTGTTCCCTCGGTATACCGAAAGATAAAAAAATAATTCTCTATATGCCAACATATCGTGAATATGAGAGAGACTCATCCAATGCTTGTTTATTTCTTCCACCAGTGGATTTCAAATTCTGGAAAGAAAAACTGGGTGATCAGTATGTGTTGCTATTTAGGGCTCATTATCTTGTCGTAAAAAGTATGGATATTGAAAATGATGAATTCATCAAGGATGTCTCAAATTATCCGCAGCTGAGTGATCTTTACGCTGTTAGTGACATGCTGATTTCAGATTATTCAAGTGCTTTTATAGACTATGCGATATTGGAACGCCCTGAATTGTGCTTTGCGTATGATTATGAACAGTATAAAGAGAAGAGAGGATTTTATGTAGAGTTAAACGAGATTCTCCCATGCGATATCCTCGGAGACGAGCATGAGTTAATAGACGCTATCGTAAATATGGATTATGAAATAGGATGCGCAAAAACAAAGAAGTTCAAGCAGCAGTTTGCTCCAGTGGCGGGGAATGCAACTGAAAGAGTAATTAACGAGGTGCTTAAAAGATACATCAAATGAGTTAATTGATGGAGTAGAGCTGCCGCAAATTACAATGTTTCACGCTCATTGGACGCAAGCAAAATACAAGAATGATAGGGTGAACAGAAATGAATAACAGAATTCGCATCCTTCATGTTGCACAGTCGGCAGGTGGAGTTGATCGTTACATTCGGATGCTTATAAAAAATCTGGATCATGATAGATATGAAAATATAGTAATCGCCTCAGAGGATTTCAATGAGCGTGATTATCGGAATCTCGCTGATGGTTTTACATATTTGAAGATGGAGCGAAAGATTAATGCTGCGAATTTCAGACAGGTTTCTGCGCTAAGAAAACTCATCAAGAAATATAATCCGGATATAATTTATGCCCACTCAAGCATAGCCGGAGCATTGACAAGGATGGCCAGCATTGGTCTCAAAAAGGTATGTATATATAATCCTCATGGTTGGGCATTTAATATGAAATGTTCGAAAAAGAAACAGGAGGCTTATATTTTAATCGAGAGATTGCTGTCCGCTTTCTGTGATAGAATTATTTGCATTTCCGAAGCAGAAAGAAAATCGGCACTGAATAATAAAATATGTGGAAACGATAAACTTATTGTCATCTACAATGGGATAGATATAGAAGGCAGAGACTTATCTAGGTCAACACCTACAAGTAGAAAAGAGTTATCCATACCAGAAGACGCTTATGTAATCGGAATGGTCGGTAGAGTGAGTGAGCAAAAGGCACCGGACGTATTCATAAAAGCAGCTAAATACATAAAGGAAGAAATTACCAATGCTTTTTTTGTTATTGTTGGAAGCGGAGAACTTGAGGATAATGTGCGACAATATGCTGTAATGAATGGTTTCTCTGACTCACTAGAAATAACGGGGTGGGTAGAAGATCCACAGAAGTATATACGACAATTCGACGTTGCTATGTTGCTTTCCAGATGGGAAGGATTTGGTCTTGTTATTCCCGAATATATGTTAGAAGGGAAACCTGTTGTTGCTACTTCAGTGGATGCAATACCTTACATTATAGAAAACAATTCAAATGGTTTGCTGGTTGATGCTGATGACTATAAAGAGGCTGCAAAGGCAGTTATAAGACTAAGCAGAGATAAAGAATTGTATAATAGAATTGTTGAAAATGCAGCAAAAGATGTTCGCATCAGATTTGATGTTAGAAGGGTAGCAAGAGAACATGAATCATTATTCCAAGAGATATTGAGGAGCTGATGTGAATGATGGAACTTTTGTTGAAACTGTGACGCTTTAATAGTAGCATACACCAGGAGGTTGCTTGTGGTAAAGAATGTTGTACTTGTGTACGATCAAGCATATATTTCAGGAGGAGCGGCGAAAATAGCAGTTGGCGAAGCTTTAGGCTTGAAAGAACAAGGTCTTAATGTATATTATTTTTCAGCGATTGCTCCAATCTGTGATGAGTTGAAGAAATCCGACATACAGGTTATATGTTTAAATGAGAAACACATCGGTCTATCAAAGGATCCATCGGCTTTGCTGAAAGCATTATGGAATAGAACAGCATACAAACAGCTCTTAGAACTTCTGAAGGAGCTTAATCCAGAGGAAACTGTTGTTCATATTCATGGGTGGACAAAAGCACTTTCCAGCTCCGTCTTCTATGCAGCCAAACGTGCTTCTATAAGGACTTTTGTAACCTTGCATGAGTATTTTACAATTTGTCCTAACGGTGGACTCTATAATTATAAGAAAAAAGAAATTTGCGCGCTAAAGCCTTGTTCTTTCAAGTGTTATATTTGCAACTGTGATAAAAGAAATTATATCAATAAATTATACAGGGTTGTTAGGCAATTGATTCAAAATATGGCGTTCAAAGATACGAAGCCAGAAATCATCTATATAACCGAATTTAGCAAAAATATTATTAAGAAGAGCATTAACCCATCCTTAAAGGAGCATTTCTTAACGAATCATGTGGAAGTTGGATTCCATGATAGGGTTAAAGTTGAAAATAACAAGGCCTTTCTTTATATAGGAAGACTTACTGATGAGAAGGGCATTGATATATACTGCGAGGCAATAGATAAAACGGGCGTACAAGGAATAGTTATAGGTGATGGACCTCTGTTAAATGACTTTAAATCCAGATATAAGAACATATCATTTGTCGGTTGGAAGTCAACAGAGGAGATGCGTGATTATCTTAGCATGGCAAGGACTCTTATAGTTTCATCGAAATGGTATGAAACCATGGGACTTACAGTGATTGAGATGCAGCAGTATGGAATTCCTTGTATTGTTCCGGATAACTGCGCTTGTAGTGAATATGTAAAAGATAAGTATTCGGGTTTGATATATTCAATAGGGAACGTCGACTCGCTTTGTAGTTGCATAAATTACGCAGCCGATGATTTGAATTTGGAACGATTAAGCAAAAACTTTCTCGCAGAGTTTAATCCAGAAAACTATTGCTTAGACACACATATTAACAGGCTAGTTGAGATATACTCAATGGATAAATAAACATGAGGCATTTGATATGAAAGTATTACATATAGTTGCCGGACTTGATACCGGTGGCGTAGCAATGTTGCTTTACCAGTATTATTCAGTTATATATACAAGAGGAGTTGTCTTTGACTTCGTTGTACATGAAGACTCAAAGCTGGAAGGCAGACGAGGAAGATTTGAGAGCAAATTCGAGGAGCTTGGCTCTACAATTTACCGCGTTTCACCAAAAAAAGAGGGACTTTCTAAAAATCTGAAACAAGTGGAAGAAATTATGGTGTCAGGATCTTATGCTGCAGTTCATGTCCACAATGAAGAGACATCAGCACTTTATACCATGATGGCTAAAAGACTAGGGATTCCTACACGAATTGTACATGCTCATTACGCTTATAAAAAATATTCCTTCCAGAGAAAAATATACTCTAACATTATGAAAATGCTTATAAAATATAGCGCAACGAATTGGCTTGCGTGTAGCCAGGACGCCGGAATAGCCATGTATGGGGAAAAAGGAATTCAAAGCCCAAAGTTTAAAGTAATTCATAATGCTATGGATTTGAGCAAATTTGAGTTTTCAAGTTCGATCCGTTGCCAAGTTAGAGAAGAACTAGGAATAGAAGATAACGAATTTGTTATTATAGATGTTGGAAGATTGACATACCAGAAAAACCCACAGTTCATGATTGAAGTGTTCCATAGTATATATGAAAAAAGACATCAGAGCAAACTGTTGATGGTTGGAATTGGAGAACTGGAGGATGATACTAAGGACATAGTTGCAAAATACGGTATGGAGGATAAGGTCGTTTTTTTGGGAATGAGAAATGACGTTAATCTTTTATTGCAGGCAGCAGATGCTTTTGTATTGCCATCGAGGTTTGAAGGATTAGGAATTGTATACGTTGAAGCTCAAGCAACTGGGTTGCCAACTTTTGCTACGAAAGAAAATGTTCCGGCAGAGGCAAAGGTCTGCGATAATCTAGAATTTATTTCTGAAAAGTGTACTGCAGATGAGTGGGCAGATATGATTTTGCGAAAAGTAGTAGACAATAAAGATAGTAGGCACAGCCCATTGCAGGAGCTTGTTAAAGCTCATTTTGATATTAATCGTGAAGCTGATGCGCTGCTTGAGATATATAAAAAATAGGCCGATGGAGGTGAAAACTCTTGATTATATACTTTTTGGTACTTGTTCTGGTATTATTAATACCAACGGCATATGTATCCATAGTTCCGGCTGACTGTGTATATGAAAGAAAACTGGGAGTTATCAACGTAAGCAGAAATAGAATACATTATGTGGCTATTCTTTGCTTTATAACGGCTATTGCATGTTTGCGCAGTGCAGATGTAGGCATAGACTTAAGTGGTCATTATATTTCAAATTTTAATACATATTGTTCTAAACCTTGGAGTGCTATCTCCGAATACGGTTTAGAATGCGGAATGTTTGTGCTTTCCAAACTAATTTCAATTATATCGACAGATGAACAAGCGTTCATCATTGTGACAAGTCTGATTTCATATGTGTTAACGCTCAGATTTTTTTATAGGCATTCAACAGACATAAAGATGAGCGTATTCCTATTTGTTGCATACTGTATGATGTATCAATATATGAATCAGATAAGCCAGATGATTGCTCTATCAGTAATTCTGTTAGGGTATGATTTTTTGTGTAAGGATAAGAAAGTTGCTTTTGTGATTTCTGTACTTATTGCAACGGCTTTTCACACGACAGCAGTATTTTGTATACTATTTTTAATTCTCAAAAATTTTAAAATTACACGTAAATCATTGATATGGATGACAGTTGCGGTTGTTATAGCGTCAGTGGCATATAATTTTGTTTTTACAGTTGGATCATCTATACTGCCGCAGTATAGCTGGTATATTGATAGTTCTAGGCATGGTGTTGGAGACACAGGATTTGGTATTATAATCAAAATTGCGCTTCTCGCCGGTAGCTTGTTGTGGGCGATTTATCTGTTTAAGTTTAAGACGCTGGAGACTACGCTTCATAATATCGACTTTTATATTATGTGCAATTATTGTGCACTGCTTTTTCAAACACTGACTATCAGGATGATTGTGCTTAATCGAATGGGAAATTATTTCTTGCCATTCACATTTATACTAGTTGGGGAGAGTGTTGGTGTCAATGATTCAAGATATGGAAATCTTATACGACAAGGAATCTATGTCGCTATGACATTGTATTTTATCTATATGACTATAGTGTGGGGAGAGACTTCGTATGGAGTTGTTCCTTATACTATTTTCAGTTAGTATAGATTCTGATTATATGAAGGAGTATATGTGAATTGAAAGCTGGAATCATAACTTTATATTATAACAATGATAATTACGGCGGAATAGCACAAGCATATGCTTTACAGCATTACTTAGAATCTATTGGTGTTGACGCTGAGTTGATTTCATATCAGAAAAATAGAGCTATTCCTAAAAAAGACCTTAGCGGGGGTAAAGAGAAAGGGTTAACAGCGTTTATAACTTCATATACTGATGGATTCTTCAAACGTCTTAAAAGAAAAGTGCTGAGGAAAATATCACCGTATCTTTGCAATGCTGATGTGCCTAAGAATATAGAAATACGAAAAAAAGCATTTGAGAGGTCTAGGAATGTTATTAAGCATTCGTGCGTTTATAATTCGGAAAATATTGTGGATTGTGTTGATTCATATGATGTTTTTATTTCCGGTAGCGATCAGATTTGGAAGCCTGATGTTGTAGATGATGCCTATGTATTTAATTTTCTACCTCAAGATAAAAAGGTAATATCTTATGCATCAAGCATTGCCACATCAATATTTTCCGAAGATTATGACACATTTATGAAAAACAGCCTCCAGAAATATAGTTGGATTTCTGTGAGAGAGTTTACTGCTCAAGAATATTTATGTGGACTGTTAGGCAGAGAAGTTGATGTAGTTGTTGATCCGACATTGTTGTTAGACAGGTCAGAGTGGAATAATTTGGCCAGTGATAGTATTGTTGAGCAACCGTATGTTTTGGCATATTTTCTCGGAGAAAGTCCGAAGCAGAGGAAGAAAACAATTAGAATTGCGAGGGAAAGAGGTCTAACTGTTGTTTCGTTGCCTCATGTAGAGGGTCGTGCAAGAGTATGTGATGCTAAGTTTGGTGACATACAGTTATATGATGTGGATTTACCGTCTTTTTTAAGCCTGATTAAAAATGCAGAATTAGTCTGTACGGACTCCTTCCATGCAATAATATTTTCTTATGTTTTTGAGAAAGACTTCTGGGCTTTTGAACGAGAATCTACATCAAAAAAACGTAAAACTTCCAGTAGAACCGAAACCCTGCTTTCTTTACTTGAATTGGAAAATAGAATGCTTTCCAACAATGAAAAGATCCCGTCTGAGAAGTTTACAATTGACTACACGAGGGATTTTCATAAGCTTAATGAAACCATCCAAGAATCGAAAAAACAACTGTCGTCAGCACTTGGCTTATCATAAAACCAGGAATTACATTTGTTCGGAGAATCCATAATGCAGATTAATCAAAAAAAATCAGGAGTCGTATTATCATATGTCTCTGAGGCTATTAAAATCCTTACAACATTAATATATACGCCTATTATGCTCCGTCTTCTTGGACAGAGTGAGTATGGTCTTTATCAGCTTGTTTACTCGGTGGTGTCTTATCTTAGTCTTCTCAGCCTGGGATTTGGAAGCTCCTATATGCGCTTCTATTCTCGCTACAAGGCTGAAAAGGATGAAGATGGTGTTGCCAAACTGAACGGAATGTTCATGCTTATATTCTGTGCTATTTCTGCAATTTGTATTCTTTGCGGTGTGGTTATGATTGGCAATATTCGTGCTATATTTGGAACAGGACTAACTGATGCAGAGTATGATACAGCAAGGGTGCTAATGGCACTTATGATTGTCAATATGGCGATCACATTTCCAAACAGTGTGTTTAACTGTTCAGTGACAGCTCATGAGCAGTTTTTCTTCCAGAAGATTTTGATTGTACTTCAGCACTTGTTAAACCCGTTTTTAACATTGCCTCTTCTTATCATGGGATATGGCTCAATTGGCATGGTTTCTGTAACCACGTTTCTCACATTTGCAGTTTTTATCTCAAACATGTTCTTCTGCCTAAAGAAGATACATATACGGTTTTCTTTCCATGGGCTTCAGTTCTCTCTTCTTAAGGAGATGTGGGTTTTCACCTTTTTCATTTTCCTGAATCAGATTATTGATCAGGTCAACTGGAGTGTGGATAAGTTCCTGCTTGGACGACTTTCCGGGACAACAGCAGTAGCTGTTTATGGAGTTGGAAGTCAAATTAATAACATGTATACACAGTTTTCAACATCAATCTCAAACGTATTCGTGCCAAAGGTAAATAAAATTGTTGCGACTTCTGATGATGATCGGGAGCTCACCAACTTATTTACGCGTGTCGGTCGAGTCCAGTTCATCGTGCTTGCACTGATATTAACTGGGTTTGGATTCTTCGGTCAGCCCTTTATAAAATTCTGGGCTGGCGATGGGTATGAGGATGCGTATTTTGTGGCTATGCTTTTGATTACACCTGTTACAGTACCTCTTATTCAGAACCTTGGAATAGAAATTCAGCGCGCAAAGAATATGCATAAAGCACGTTCAGTAGTTTATTTCTGTATTGCAATTGCTAATGTGGGGATCAGTATACCATTGATTAGATTGTTTGGGCCTTCCGGTGCAGCATTTGGTACGGCTATAGCGTTGACAGTAGGAAACATCTTCTTCATGAACTGGTACTATCATAACCGAATTGGACTTGATATGTTCTATTTCTGGAAGAGCATAGCAAGGTTTATACCGGCACTGATTATTCCAGCTGTGGTTGGAGTTTTGATGAATCTCTTCATTGATATGAATT
>JAJQIB010000007.1 GCA_021199375.1 Ruminococcus sp.
GGCTATCAGACTAAAGAGCCAAAAAATATTTACAAGAAATAGAGTGTTCTTTCTTGAGTTATTTGGGAGAAATCTAAGGTATGCAAAAAAGTCAGCCCAAAAGGCTGGCTTTTTGCGTATTATTTGTATTTCTATAACAATTTAGTTTTCTTTCGCTCCCCCTGTCGGGTTGCTCTGCATTGTTTGCTGTAGCATATTGGGCACACTCTAACAGAAAATCATGTTTGGGAATGTGCCGGGGTGTTATACTCACTGTTATGCTTTCATTATTTCACCGCCTTTCATTATTTTTATAGCACTGCAAATGCGAATGGGTAAACTGTTCAAAAATCGTTATTGATATGAATCCTCTAGTTTATGACGCAGTTTGCACGTAAGTTTTTTAAATCTATAGTTGAAGGTTGAATGCGACATTCCCAGGATTCTAGCAGCTTCACGTTTTGATTTGCCTTGCATCACTAGCTCACACATATGTTTATACTCAATGTTCATATCTTCCATTTCATCATACATATCTTCTATGAGTTTAGATAGGACATACGCATCTAATATATCCTCGTCATCGCTAGGTATCATTTCAGCAAGAAGTATATCACCATACTCTGTTGGTACACTCATATCTAGCGACAATTCCTTACTGGCTTTGCTAAATTTGCAGTTAACACAGTCTGTATCGCAAAGCCAAAAAAGCCTTTTTGAGCAAAAGCACAATCCGCGCCTTTGGTTAGCTTGTCTGAATCTGCTTGTATCTCGCATATATTCCTTGTAGAACTCTTCGGGAACTGTCTCCCAGTGTTTTATTCTCTTGATAAAAATCTTGTATATGGTATCATCTGACATAAAAAATCCTCCTATCGTTTAACCGAATGGAGGAAATACTTACACAGCTGCAAAAAGGCATAGCAAAATACACTGCAGACCTGATGAAAACTCTCCAACTCGGTTTGCAGCTGTCTTGTCCAGTAGGCAGCTAATCATTTATTATTATTAGCGAGCTTGCACTGGACCGCTTGTAGCTAACAGGCGTACAAGCTGCTAATTTACTTACTTTGTTTATTCTACATGCATTATACCACAACAAAAAAAGTCAAACAATGACAAGACCGTGTCACTGTTTGACTCATAAAAATCCATTGATTTTTGTGCATAATTGCTAAATACTTAACGGCTTATAAACGATAATTTCATCATTTTTCACATAAAAAGTGGGTTCAAACAGTGACACAACTCTGTCACTGTTTGAAAAATTTTTTTGAAAAATTTATCTGTACACATGAAAAGCACCAGCCGAGATGACAGGTGCTTAAGCTATTTGATGTTTTTTAATTACACATGTAGTTAATCTTCTACATTTCCGCCAATAAGATATCGATACTCGGCATCATTTGGGTCCACTTCATCTTCCCCATAAAGTTCAACTGCTGATTCATATGCTGTTTCATTACGTATAGCTATGAATGTAACACCAACTTTTTCTGGATGTTCTTCATTAACTGTATAAATTCCCGCTTGAATCACGTATTCAGTACCTGCATCCGTTTCTACCTCTAAAATCTCTACAGAAGTACTATATCTTGTCATTTTAAAATGACGCCAACTTTCTCCTTCAGAATAAGGATCTATATCACCATGAGAAACAATATCTCCATCAAAAAAATCATATGCCCCCTCAATTTCTGCATTTAAATCATTAAGCCAATCAGCTTTTTCACAGAAAAGATTTTTTAGTTCCTTTGTTTTTTGATTTTTTAGATATTTGTATACCTGCTTCATTTCATCTCTGGCTTTTGAAGATTCAGTAAAGCTGCTGGTGGTAATAATATTGTTACAGCTTGTGAGAGAAAGAGATGTTACTAACATTATTAAGATTAGCAAGAATAGTCTAGATTTTTTCATAACTGATCGCCCCAGCAAATCCAAACACATTTTGTAGTTTTGTAATTCATAATCATTTTTCTCCATGAAAGTTAAATTTTTATATTTTTATTATATCACACAATAACCTGGTTTTCTATGCACAAAATTTACAATATTCATGGATATTTTGAAACCTTATTTGTTCAATCTGCCAACTGAGGATTTAAACTCAATGGACAGATTTTAATGATTTTGTTTACATTGATAAGATGATTTCAATTACTATTACGCTTTTGACTTTCAGCTACAGCATCTTTTCAGCTTTTTGCTCCCGTCCAGTCCAGCCAAGCTCCTTAGTCCATAGCAAAATTTCTTTTCGTTCTTTTTTCTGCTCGTCAGTCTCTGGCTTTTCATTTACAGATAGGATGAAGCTTTCATACCCTCCTGTACCACCAACATCCTCAACAAGGCTCAGCCCATCAGACGCAATACAGAACGGTCTGCCGTACACATCACACTCCGCCAGCTTCTCTCTGAGTTCTTCATCAACCGCTGTGCCGGAGGCATCTTCATAGCACAGTCGATTTATAGCAGCTTTTTTGAGTGCTGAGTTTCTGCTTTGAGCAGCTTCTCACTCGGCTCGGTATCGCCAAAATCCAAAAGCTCTATATGCAGACGAATCAAGTGAGGTGGGTAATGATAATCTATCTTAGCCGGTTCAGGGCGAAGAATTTCCCACAGGTTCTTATCTTTGTACACATTTTTAGCCATGTAATCATTTCCTATCTTTTTAATATAGATTCACTAAGTAATGTAGCTGTCTTATATATTTTATTATATCAGATTAGGTTCGCTTTGGCAAGATGGTTTTAAAAAAATAGATACATTCCGAAGACTCCAATGGTAATTTCTTTTTGGACATAGATGAGAGCGGTCTATTAACTGTTGCAGATATGTAAAAAATTGAGGATTAGTTTGCAGTAGTTGTTGATTATACCTACTACATTTCTTCATCCATCTTTGTGTTATCAGGAAGATGTCTCTGGATATATGATCGGCAATGCTCCAAGTGTTTTGCGTCTTTAATGGCTTTCCAGGAACACCCTCCCCACAAACCTTTTTCAGCTTCCTCAATCAGTATTGGATATTCCTTACGTAAAAGTCTAGATGAAGCACCAAACAGCGTCTGCCCAATCTGACTCGGAGTTAAATCTGATCTTAGCAAAACATGAATATGATTATATGCGACAGTCACTGCAGCAACCTCGATTCCTTTTTTCTTCATGATTTCCTTTATAATACTTTGCAATCTTATCCGAATTTCTTCTGAAAAGAATAAATTTTTTCTGTATTTTGCTGAGCCCACAAAATGGTAATAGTTATTATATGGCTCATAGTCTGATAATTGCTTCATCATGTTAATACTCCATTCGTCAGCGATTCTGAAATCTTATTCAGAGCTGTATTCGTCTCAGCTGCCTGGTTCGCCATCTTTTCCAGTTCCTGCTCTGTGGCGACAATCTCACGCTGGAGAGCATCGTACTGCTCCTGGGTAATCCCCCATCCTGGAGCTGCGTGTTTGCATGCTCCGCAGCAGTCTTTAGTTTTTCCAGCTTGGTCTTGGTGTCTTCAATGGCAATAGTCAACAGCTTCTGCTTCGTTAAATCTTGTTCTGTTTATGTACATCCGCATTTCACGCCCACAGCCCAGTCTGGACCGGGACCTATGAAATTTGCAAAAATGCGAAGAAGAGGTCGCACTGTCCCAAAATATAGGAACAGTGCGACCTGGTGACAATGGACAAATTAGTTCCACTGTCTTAGGTCATTTAGGGGCGGCGGCACCATCATAAATGCATACACTTTCCTTGCTATAATCAGAAGAAAAATTGTTCAAAAGGTCTGCTTATTTATGGGCTTTATCCATTGTATTGTAACTGCCAGCTGAATAAATGAGTTCTTTATTCGTTGACACATCAATTAACTGTTTTCTCAAACAATAGGGTTTTCTCCAAGGTGTATTCCATCCATGTTCCCTTAATGACCGTCCCATTGCAGATAATCCTTCACAGGGAGAATGAAAGATATAAAAAAACACCACTATTTTGAATAATACCGAATCGTTAAACTCCTCCGGCGCAATCCAGTGCATCCATGAAGGGTTCTGATCTACATATACTTCCATAGAAAACTCTCCTTCGTTTCTCTCCTGCCCTTTTCTATATGCCCCTCACAGTCCTACCTTATAAATCGCTATACAAATCCTTCGTATACACGCCAGCTTCAATAAGATTTCTTATGCTCTCCACTACAGCGGCTTTATCCTCCTGATAGATAACGCCAAACCACTTATCATTCGTCTCTAAAACCTTCACGGTCACCTTTCCATCTCGGAGCAGACAACCAATGTGTGTCGGCAGCAGGTACTCCGCTTTCAAAGGATTGGTCGGAACGGTGGTTTTGAAGAATTCCGTGAAGCCGTCATCGAGCACGTCCATGTACCAGGGATCAGAATTTTCCTTAGCCGGGAAGCCCCCAGAAGTTCATGGACACATAGCTTTCCGGGTCAAGCACCACACCATCAGCTTCCACGCCAATAGCTCCTGTGTCCTTGTCCACAGTTTTCACAATATAACTGGTCTCCACCACGTCAAGCACATGTGTATGCCTCTCAGCTACTTTACAAACGCCTCTGGTCACACCGCCGTGATCGGACAGTGTGTTCTTCAAAATGAATCCTGCCATAGAGATTGCGTTCTCTGCATGGTCAAGGATCAGCCAGTCATGCATGACCTTAAATGCGTTCTTCCAATAGTAGTCGTCAGCGTTAATCACGGCAAACGGTTCGTGGATGAGCGACTTTGCAGAAAGAACTGCTTGTCCGGTTCCTCAGGGCTTGGTTCTGTCTGCTGGGACTTCTCCTGGTATGCTGTGGATGTCCTGGAATGTATAAGCAACCTCAACATTGACTCTCCCACAGACTTCTTCTATTCTGTTTCCAATCCGCTCTTTGAAGTCTGTCTCGATATTCGGACGGATGACAAATACAATCTTATTGAACCCTGCTTTGATAGCATCGTGGATGGAAAAGTCCATGATGATTTCGTTATTCATGCCCACAGGCTCCAACTGCTTAATTCCTGTTCCAAATCGACTGCCGATGCCGGCCGCCATGATAAGTAGTGTTGTTTTTTTCATATGGTTACTTATTTCTCCCTCCATAAGCTTAAATCCCAGAAGAATTTTTCTCCCAAAACTAAGAATAGAATCCCACATCTTATGTTCACCGTTGTCACCTCCCTGGTTTTATAGGTGCTATTTTTTCTGTTTCTTTATTATCTTTACAACACTTTCAAGTATCTCATTCTTAGTCGCAGCAAAATACACTAACGAAAGTGTCAAATACACAGATGCTCCGACGACAATTTCTATCAGCAAATTCATAATCAAAGACATATTCAATACTCTATCCAATGAGATCACGCACAAGCACATAACAGCCCCTATAACAAGGAACGGTACCGTCTTTTTAATATAAACTCCGAGTTCAATCTCCTTCCTCGCTGAAAAACACTGTATCACGCATACCGCTGCTTCTGCGCATATTGTCCCAATAACAGCACCGAAAGCTCCCTGACTAGGAATCAACAGTACATTTACTACAGCGTTTATGACAGCACCGGAAATAACGGCTGTAATGTATGTGGTATCTTTATTATTAGGGATGAGGTACTGTGTTCTGACAACATTTGCAAAACCACTAAAAGCAAGTGATACAGCAAGTCCCATCAAAAGAATACCACACGGAGCAAATTCCTCGCCCCAATAAAGCACTGAAAAATCATTTGCAATGCTTCCAATTCCAAAGGCCAAAGCAAAGGCGATGAACATGACTGCCTCAATGGAAAGCCGCATATATCGTTTGCTTTGCTGAACATTCTTTTCTGCAGCAAGCCGTGACATACGTGGCATCATAACGGCTCCAAAAGAAGTTATTACAGTCTTTGTGCAATTTATAATTTTTTCTGAGTTCTCATAATAGCCAAGCTGAGTCTTTGTACTCAAGCTCCCAACCATAATTTTATCCATCACGTTGTAAATACTGACAGCAATTACAGGTATGAAAAGAATAAGCATGGGTTTCAGCTGGCGTTTCACCTCGGTAATGTTCGGCTTTACAAGTTTCGCATATCGTGGGAAATACGTCCACAATGCGGCTTGGCTCAAAAAGGCACTGAAGGCCACTATCAGGCAATATTTCCACAGATCCGAGACGTCACGTACAAACATAAAAGTAGCAACAAAAGCCAAAATCTTTATGACCGTACTCCGAATCACTGTTAATTTTATTTGTTCCAAACCCGTGAAAAACCAGCTTATATCCAAAAGACAAGATAAAACATAAAATCCCTGGATAAGGAAAAAAATCTTGTAATCAGCGGCAATGAACAATGCGTATCCTAAATATATAACAAAGACAAAAGTCGAAGCAATAAGCTGAACCGTATATATATTTGAAAAAGTGTGATTGATTTTGTCCTGATCTGACCGGCTTTTGGCTATTTCTCTGTTTCCGTGATTTCTAACACCAAGAACGGCAAACATGCCAAAATAAGTGGCTATAGAATATGTATAGGAGTAAATCCCAAGATTCTCAGCTCCTAAAACTCTTGATATATAAGGAGACGTTATCAATGGCAAGCAAAGAACAAGCACTTCATAAAACATTTGATAAACTAAGTTAAGTTTTAAACTAACCTTCTTCTCCATCTACTTTTCCATTCCTTCGTTTATTTCATAATCCTCATCAGGATAGCCCATAACTATACCTAAAACAGCAAACATGCAACATCCCATAAGAGATTTAGCAGAAGCAGAGCCAATCATTACAGCACAAATTGTTAAAACTGTGGAAATACATACTGTCCTTTCGCTTTTTGATCTTGTGTAAAAATTAGCCCTTATAAACATTTGTCCTAATGTTGCTAAATACAATATGAATCCAATCCACCCAAACTGACCAATAATTGACGCAAAAAAGTTGTCATCTAAAAATCCTCCGTTTCTGCCTAATGCCCATGTGCTCTCCCAACCCAAATCAACATAAACAGAAGAATAGTATCTTGCGGCCATATCTGATCCGAAGCTAGCAAATCCGGTTCCTAATGGAAAGTATCTATTTGCAAGTTGAATCGCAGCTTTCCAGAAAGTTGCTCTTACAGATTCACTAAGAATATAGGCTTGGACATCTGCAAATGTTAATAGCAGCACTCCTACTACCATTACTATGATTTGCCATATTTTTACTGCACTATTTTCGCCCCAAAATATTGTCATTAATACAGCAATAAAAAACCAGCAATAAACTAACGATGAAAAAGTAAATACAGCAGGTATACAGGCAATAAATAAGTATCTTTTATATGTCCGAAATGAATCAAAAGCAGCTATTAAGCACAAACAACAAAATAAAAGCCACCCAGTCTGTATAGTATTCCCCCAAAGAAAAGTATATTGCCTGAACCCCATTACAATTGTGCCTCTACTGCTAACTCCTATATCTGCAAATATGTTTATGACAGCTAATAAAGCAACGAACAATATAACAAGTTTTGCCAAAGGAGCCAAGAACTCCACAATTCCATCGCGCACATCGCTTTGCGAAGAAATATATTTAAACATGATGTAGCAACAAAATGTTTTGTACAACCACAAACCATCTACTAATATTGCGAAAATATTCTGGACTAACATATTAACAGCATTTGATAATAATCCTATAATAGTTATAACGACAAGCAATATTACAATGATTCTTTCTGTTTTTTCAAGCCTTTTAGAAATAAATAAATATATGGTATAAAGAAACGCCACTACTCCTATTATTTCATCATAATATTGAAAGATTCCACTGCCTATAGACTGGCATACAGGAAACATAATAATTAAAATTACATACAAGGCTGCATTACGCCTAATAGTCAAATTCATCAGCAGTATCTCCTTTGTAATGCATGCATTAAATGCATTACCTATCTCTGTACTCTCCCACTTCCGCCATTATTCAGAAGGCTCTCAACATCTGCCACAGTGTTTCTGTTGTAATCACCCTCAATCGTATGTTTCAGACAACTTGCTGCAACTGCAAACTCAATAGCATCCTGGCACTGTTTTCCGGTTATCAAACCATATATAAGTCCCGCTCCGAAGCTGTCTCCGCCACCAACGCGATCAACGATCTGAATGTCATACTTTCTCGAAAAATATGCCTTGTCTTCTGCTGAGCTATATAGCATTCCGCTCCAACCGTTCACACTGGCAGAATAGCTTTCTCTGAGTGTTATAGCGACATACTTGCAACCGTATCTACAACAAATCTCTCTTGCAACGGATTCATAACCTACTTTGTTCAGCTTTCCGGATTCGACAACATTATTCTCCGGCTTGATACCGAGAACCTTATCTGCATCCTCTTCATTGGCAATGCAGACATCCACATAAGACATTAACTGTGCCATTACGGATTTTGCCTTTTCACTGCTCCACAGATTCTTCCTGTAGTTTAAATCACAAGACACTGTGATACCTTTCTCCTTGGCTGCTTTCACTGCATCCAGGCATATCTCTGCCACATTATCCGACAATGCAGGATTAATCCCCGTCCAATGGAACCAATCAACCCCATCAAAGATAACATTCCAATCAAAATCAGACCTCTGCGCTAAAGCTATCGCAGAATAAGCACGGTCATAGATGACTTTTGACGGCCGCTGTGATGCTCCCTTTTCGAGATAATACAACCCCATCCGGCCATCTCCGTAAACAATCTTACTCGTGTCCACACCAAAGTACCGCATAGAATTTACTGCCGCATCTCCGGCTGCTCCTTCAGGCAGTTTTGTAAGGAACGCTGAGTCTAACCCGAAGATGGCAAGAGACACAGCGACATTAGCCTCTCCGCCGCAGAATGTAGCATCCAAGCTATCCTTCTGAAACAGCTTCGTATATCCCGGTGCAGCAAGTCTTAATAAAATTTCTCCAAAAGACAATACTTTCATTCTATTCGTCTCCGCTCTTTACAGTCACATATTTTGGTGTGGTCAGGAAATAAATTTTTACGCTTTTAGCGTATTCGCTCAAAACCGTTTCCATGCCCGCATTCATCGCATCAAGTACTGCATTCCTTGTAATAAACGCCATATGGCCATCTGCATAGTTTTCGGAAATATCGTGTGCATAGCCATCAAATCCAGCAAGATAAAATTCTGACACACCATAATTCATTAGAAATTTAATAGCCATAAGTCCAGCATTATCTTTAACAGATTCAACATCATTTAGAAGATCTCTGTATTTGGTTTGGAGATAAACATTATCTGCAGGAATATTCGAGGTAACTATACATTTTTCTCTCTTGGTTATGTCTAATTCACGAAAGCGTCTCAAATTACTTAAAAATATAAAATTCGTACCCATCACTGGATAATCAAAATTAACGCCAATTGAAACAACATCCGAGCCTTCCGCAAAAGCTTCAATCCTGTCTCTCTCATCAGCAGAACTCTTCCCTGGTGCAATAAGCAGCACTTTCTTCCTTGCTAGCTTGTCCTTCAATTCAGTCTTATGCACCTCTTGAACCTGTCCAGTTGCCATATATCTAAGGTAGACTTCTTCAATATAATCCTTGTCATAGGACAGCCGTTTCTCCTCATCCATCATATCGAAGATTTCATTCATATCCTCTACAGTGAGAGTCTTCTTATCATCCAGATAACCGGCATAATTCGGATGGGCGTTATGCGATGCCGACAAGTAATTTGGTAGGGAATAACCCCAGTGATTTCTTAGATAAAACTCATTAAGTATTTCATCAATGATAGTCAGTAACGGCTTCAATACATACTGACCATCAGCGTTCTCATTCAAATATTCTACAAACAACTCTGTATTCAGATTACCAGCTCCACGACCCATACCGTACACTGATGAATCGATAATCAGATCCCTATCTGTCTGGATATGTACAAGGCTCTGCGCATTCGAGTAGGCAAGCTGCATATTATTGTGTGAATGGAAACCAATCTTAATCGTATTCTTGAGATTATGCTCAACCATATAAAACAGTCTGGTAAGGTCCTTCTTCTTCATCATTCCAAAGCTGTCAACGATATAAAATGCATAAGGCTCCACATCGTTCACACGGCAGATCAGGTCTAGGAATTCTTCATCTGTATAGCTGACTGAAACCATCGCCTGGATAAAGACCTTGTAACCTTTTTCTTTGACTTTCCGGCAATCATCAAGACCGGCAATCCTGTCCTTCTTGTGGAAAGCAATACGAAGACCATCAACGGACGTTCCATCGTATTCTGGTAAATCCTCCGGCACAAACTTTCCGTGATCGGCTAGCATGACAAAAATCTTCCCATCCCTTTTTTCAGGAATAATCTTTGCAACCTGATCAAGGTTAGTAAATCTTGTACGGTCTCTATCATATTCCACAGTGTTCATGAAAAAGCCGCACTCAATAATATCGATGTTAGCCTCCATCAGCCCACTGACTATTTTCTTTTCATTCTCAAATCCGAAATGACAGTCATTACAGTACCCGCCATCCCGTAACGTACAGTCCAAAGCCTGTATGTGTCTCATTCTGAATATTCCTCTCTACTAAAACTTCTGATATTACATAGTTTCCTACTTCTTAAAGAAGATGTGGTTATAGATTGCATCGGCAATCATAAAATCTTCTGCTTCATCAATATCCACGCTTTCAATCTCGCCGACCTCCACGATATATGGTTTTTCACCAATCCTGCGGTTCAATTTGGTCATGACTTCGTTCCTGTAAATATAGAAACCACTCGTCTCCTCGTAAAGCGCAGGAAGATCCTGTGTACGAGGAATATTGTTAAGCTCGTAGTTAAACGGCGCACCGTCTTTCCAAAGGAAATCTTGCAATTTCTTCGCGGCAAAAGACGAATCATACTCTCCGCTAATCACAGCCTGCAGACCCTTTTCAATAGATTCTTTACTGATAAATGGAGCTGTGGTATGCGTCATCACATAAATGTCTGCCGGAACATCTGCCGCAAAGCATTGCAGCACCTCATTTATTTTTGTCGTGTCCTGATCAAGTGACTCCGACCGTTTCAAATACTTCACTCCATCTGGGATAAACTCCTGAATACCAGGATTACTGCAATATACAAATACTTCATCCACACCATCTACTGTAAGGAGCGTAGAAAGGATGTAATAGCAGAGAGGCTTACCGTTTGTAAAACACTTCGTGTTCTTCTGAGAAAGCCGACGATTATTCAATTTCATTGGTACTATGGCTACTGTTTTCATTTCTTATTTTCTCCTCTTTTGATGCTCTTTTTTACCGTGCATAAAGCTTTTTTCTCAATATCCTCAAATTTCATACAAATCATAAGGATAATACGTTCGACGGAATTCATACTAATACAAGTCTTCTGAAAATATTTTCTCGAACGTTGCATTATAAAATGTGATTTCATCTGTTTCTCATTATCCGCATTGCTTGTAGATTTATGATTGTGTATGTATGACGTTCTAGTGCAAATGCCAAGATTATATCCAGCATTTCTTACTTTATAGGAAAGAATATTCTCCTCATAATACAAAAAAGTACCCTCATCCAAATATCTCACTTCTTTTAGTAAAGCGATTCGAGCCCCCCAAAAACAACCTGGGACAACGTCAACATTCATCACATCACTGGAATTTTCTGGAAATTGATATATCGTGACTTTTTTATGTAATAATCTATAAATAGTAAAGCACTCTAATATTTCAGATGTTACTGTAGGATATGTCCAACATTGTCTCTGAGAGAAACTTCCACTTATATCAGTTCTAATTGCTCCCAAAACTCCATATCTCTCATTTTCACTAAACGCTCTAATTATTTCAGCGAAACATTCCTCTGTAATAATCACATCTGGATTGATTATGAAAACATATTCAATGTTCTCAACCTTGTTTGCTAGATACCGTATTCCGATGTTATTTCCCGCTGAATACCCTTTATTGCTGGATGCAAGAATAGTATGTATTTTTAAAGATTCAAGCTCTTTTAAATGCTTCCATGAATCATCCGTTGAACAATTATCAACCAAAACAATATGATCAATGATATTCATTTTTTCGAGATTTAAAGCTAATTCTTTAGAATCAGACCATGTATTATAATTTAATATTACTGCCCCAATCATCTATAACTGCCTTTCTATCTAGCAAAAATATCTTCAAGGGGTACTCTTGTAAAAATATCAAGACTGCCTCCACGTGTAGAATTATATATATTGACACCTAGCTTAGATTCCATCGAATGTAGATATTCATATGCACGTAACATGTTTTCAGCGGTATTGTCATAATTTCCATCATCAGCATAACCGTCAAAATGCTTCTTTTTTGTCGAATAATTGCAGTCATTTCCGATGAAATATATATCTTTAAAGCCCATATAAACTGCTAATTGAACAGCAGAATAAGTTACTGAAAACCCATCATATGATATTCTCGAAAAATCATCTGAAAATTTAATATTCT
The DNA here is from genome assembly GCA_021199375.1 of Ruminococcus sp. Lineage (GTDB taxonomy): Bacteria > Bacillota > Clostridia > Oscillospirales > Ruminococcaceae > YE71. The sequence continues at coordinate 12,438 of JAJQIB010000007.1, forward strand.
TATTCCTACCCATGTTATGTCCCAACAGTGAAAGATTATACACCATAATATCTGAAGGTAGTTTTAAAGTCTGAAATTTGTATTTCACAATACTCCCAAATAATTTAATTTTAATATTTTTTATTTCTTCGAATACTCTATCTGAAATTTTCTGGTAAACAAAAGGGTCCTGTAGCATATATACATCGGGCCTATATTCCGTTTTATCAAATAAGTTGATAATAGAATTCATGCTAAATGTAAATTCATTTTTGATTAAATTCAAGTCTTCGATAGTAAGACTAGGACCGGTGCATACAATAAAGCATCTTTCCCCAGAATGTGTATCCCTGAGCTTTTCTATTTTTTTATTTCTACAGCAATGTCTTCTTATAGATACAATGAATTCGTAAATGAAATAGTATATTTCCTTTAAAACTCTTTTCATGCCTTTCTCTCCCGTTCAAGCAAACTATTATAAATTTTTCTTATTTCTTCGACCGCATTACTTACATCGAATTTGCTAGCTGATATAATACAATTGTCTTTCATAGATTCTCGAATCAAACTATCCTTCAGCTTACTTATTCCTTCTGCAAACTGATGTGAATCATATGGATCCGCCAAATAACCATTTACACCATTATTCACATAATCCACAATTCCATGTACATTCGAAGCAACGATTGGAAGACCAGAAGCAAGCATTTCAATTCCAGACAATCCAAGTCCTTCTCTTGTGGACGGCATAACTCCAATATCAGCGCACTTACAAATTTGTGGTATGTCGTCTCTCAATCCCATCAAGCGCAAATCTACAGATTTCTCTATTGCAAGAGATTTTAACTCTTCAGTTGTATTATCACTTGTCATAGCATTACCGCAAATCATAAATACAGCATTGGGTATCTTACATTCAGCTAACGCTTCTATAATAATCCTATGATTTTTCCTTCTCGATAATTCTCCTACTGCCAGAACTAAAAAATCATTTTTTTCACACCAAGAGATTCCCGGTATTTCTTTTTATCCACTATTGCATCTTTAAACTTCTTTGTATCAACTCCAACTCCAGGAATATAAAACACTTTTTTACAATGCATTTTTTTGCATTTTTGTAATCTTCATGATTAATTGTTATTATTGCATCAGAGAAATATGACATTAAATCTTCTATGGTGTGATAAACAATCCATGTTTTTTTACTTGAATACTTATGGAAATAAAAGCCATGTGTTGTATAGGCTATCACTAAGATTCAAAGGCTCTCCGTCTAAGCTATATCCTTCAGCACTGGCTGTGCCCTTATACTCACCAGCAACACACGGCCACTCAATGCCAATCTCCGGGTCGTTCCACGCCATGCCGCCTTCGTCATTTGCATGGTATAAATCATCACACTTGTAGCAAAATTCCGCTGTGTCAGACAACACGAGGAATCCATGTGCAAATCCCCTCGGAATGAGGAACTGCTTCTTGTTCTCCTCAGACAGCTCAATGCCATACCATTTGCCATAGGTCTCGCTGCCGGAACGCAAATCCACAGCTACATCAAACACAGTTCCCTTGATTGCTCTGACGAGCTTCGTCTGGGGATAATTCTTCTGGAAATGCAGTCCTCGGAGAACACCCTTTGTGGACATGGACTGATTGTCCTGGACGAAGGTAATATTTATCCCGGCTTCCTCCATATCATGCTGGTTGTATGTCTCCATGAAGTATCCACGGCTATCGCCATGAACAGCCGGTTCAATCACACACAGTCCTTTGATGCCAGCCACATCTTTTTCAACTTTTATCTGTCCCATATCTCTAACCTCTATAGTCCTTAAGAGTCTTAATACTCAATCTCTTTCAAATACCTGCTCACCGCATCCTGCCATGTGGGTAACGGCTCAAATCCTGCTTCCACCAGCTTGCTCTTATCCAAGCGGCTGTTGAACGGACGTGCAGCCTTTGACAACCCATACTCTTCTGTGGTCACGGGAATAACTTTCGTCTTATATCCAGCCTGTCTGTATATCTCTTTCGTGAAGTCGTACCAGCTGATATATCCGCCCTCGTTGGTAGCATGGTAATATCCGTACTTCTCGGTCTCTACCATATCCACCAGAAGCCGCGCCAAATCGTATGTATAGGTCGGGGTTCCAATCTGGTCATTAACAACTCTTACCGTGTCGTGTGTCTTTCCAACATTCAACATCGTCTTAATGAAGTTTTTCCCATTCAAGCCAAATACCCAAGCGATACGGACTATGAAGTACTTGTCCAGTGTGGACGATACCGCCAGTTCTCCCTCCAGCTTTGTTTGACCATAGACATTAAGCGGCTTATAGTCTTTGCAATCCGGCTGCCAAGGCTCAGTCCCCTGTCCATCAAACACATAATCGGTACTGATATAGACCATCTTGCAGTCGAGTTTCTTGCAAACCTCTGCGATATTTTTTGTTCCACCAGCATTGACCGCACGAACCTTCTCGAACTTATCGTCATCCTCAGCCATATCCACAGCCGTCCAAGCAGCGCAGTGAATTACAACATCAGGATTAATTTCTGTGATTGTCTTGTCAACAGCTAAAGCGTCAGTAATATCAAGCGAAACATACGGAGCTGTGGTCACAGCAGAACCATCTGCCACACCTGAATAAACACCAGCTACATCAGAACCAATGCCGTCATATCCACGTTTATATAATTCATTCATCACATCGTGTCCGAGCTGCCCTCCAACACCTGTTACAAATACCTTCATATTCATCTATCTCCATACATCTTCTCATAGTAATTCTGATACTCACCGCTTATAATGGTCTCCCACCATTCGCGGTTATCTAAGTACCACTGGATTGTCTTCTTGATGCCATCCTCAAACTTCGTCTCCGGCAGCCAGCCCAACTCATTGTGAATTTTCGTCGGGTCGATAGCATAGCGCATATCATGTCCCTTACGGTCTGTAACGTGCGTTATTAAACTCTCTGGCTTGCCAAGCTCTCGGCAGATGATTTTTACAATGTCGATGTTCTTCATCTCGTTATGACCGCCGACGTTATAGACCTCTCCAACTCTGCCCTTGTGGATAATCAAATCAATTGCTCGACAGTGGTCTTCAACATACAACCAATCGCGAACATTCAGTCCCTCGCCGTATACCGGCAGAGGTTTATCATTCAGAGCGTTCGCAATCATCAGAGGGATCAGCTTCTCCGGGAAGTGATATGGACCATAGTTATTGCTGCAACGGGAGATTGTCACAGGCAAGCCGTATGTCCTGTAGTAAGCAAGGACAAGTAAGTCAGCACTTGCCTTACTCGAACTATAAGGACTGCTTGTGTGAATCGGAGTCTCCTCAGTAAAGAATAAATCCGGGCGGTCTAACGGCAGATCACCATATACCTCATCGGTTGACACTTGGTGATAACGAGTAATGCCGTATTTGCGGCATGCATCCATCAGCACAGATGTTCCGATAATGTTGGTCTGTAAAAAGATGCCCGGATCTTCAATAGAACGGTCAACATGGCTTTCCGCTGCGAAATTGACCACAATATCAGGTTTTTCCTCTTCAAAAAGTTTATACACCGCATCCCTGTCACAAATATCCGCTTTCACAAATCTGAAATTCGGATTATCCATCACAGGTGCTAAGGTCGACAAATTACCAGCATATGTCAGCTTATCTAAACAGATAATGCGGTAGTCTGGATATGTATTAAGCATGTGGAATATGAAATTTGAGCCTATAAATCCGGCACCGCCGGTTACGATAATTACCATTTCGTTGTACTTCCTTCTATATAAAATCTGTGTGCATCAATGCATTTGTCGCTTAGTGCAGCACATCAAGATACTTTCCGTCTAATACGTCTTTCAAATACTGACCGTACTGATTTTTCTTCAGCACTTCATACACAGCTAACACATCTTCTCTACTGATCCAGCCGTTCAAATATGCGATTTCTTCCAAACATCCAACCTTTCTGTGCTGGTGCTGCTCAACGGTCTTCACAAAGTTTGTGGCATCCACAAGACTTTCATGTGTTCCTGTGTCAAGCCAAGTAAATCCTTGCCCTAACAGTTCCACATTCAAATCGCCATTCTCAAGATAGATACGGTTTAAATCCGTAATCTCCAGCTCACCACGAGCCGACGGAGTTAAATTCTTCGCGTATTCCACAACACGGTTGTCATAGAAGTACAGACCGGTCACGCAGTAGTTGCTCTTCGGATGTTCCGGCTTCTCCTCAATGGACACAGCCTTACCATCCTTATCAAACTCAACAATACCAAAACGCTCCGGGTCATCCACGTAATAACCGAACACTGTGGCTCCCTTATCGTTCTCAGCATTCCCCACAGCAGCTTTCAGTCTTTTCTTCAAACCATGACCCGCAAAAATATTGTCACCAAGTACCATGGCCACGGTGTCTTCACCAATGAAGTCTGCACCGATAATGAACGCCTGTGCCAATCCATCGGGACTTGGCTGAACCGCATAGGACAGCTTCACTCCGAACTGATGACCATCACCAAGTAAGTCCTCAAAACGAGGAGTATCCTGCGGTGTGGAAATAATCAAAATGTCCCGGATGCCAGCGTTCATCAGAACAGACATTGGGTAGTAAATCATCGGCTTATCATATATAGGAAGCAATTGCTTCGATGTAACTTTTGTCAGCGGATACAGGCGAGTGCCTGAGCCACCTGCTAAAATTATTCCTTTCATAACGTTGCTCCCTTCATTATTCCAAATCTATTTCCAAGTCCTCTGTGGGCGTCATTACCGCAAAAATATGAGTTTTTTGATGTGCTAGAAATACCCATGACACCATGAATCGTACACACACATCTCTTTCCAAAGAGGTGAGGTATCCACATCCAGAAACAAGGACCTTCTGCGTGGAAGTGAATCACATCATAATGACCGAAGGTCGCTTTGAGTGTGGCGAAGAAACTGCTCGTCATCGCCGCCAGCCCCTTGCGCTTGAACGTTGGCACTGGTTTCAGCTTCACACCCTTGTACTCGGATAACCCTCCGTTGTCACAGCCCGTTCTGTTGTAGCAAGTCACCTCGCACCCCATCTCTACCAAGCGAGGTGCTAACTCCTCTACAACTACTTCGATGCCGCCGCGTGAACTGTCCATTGCCGGAACTGTCTTATGCCCCAGCATTGCCACCTTGAGGGGAGTTCTCTTTTCAGTTTTCATCTATTCATAACTCCTCTCAATCCTCAGACAGTCACCAGTTCCAAGCCCCTATTAGGGCAAAAAAATGAGTTTTTTGATGTGCTAGAAATACCCGTGTCACCATGAATCGTTGCTACACATCTCTTTCCAAAGAGGCGAGGAATCCACATCCAGAAGCACGGTCCCTCGGCGTGAAAATGGATCACGTCATATCCACCAAAAGTAGCCTTAACCGTGGCGAAGAAGCTGCTGGTCATCGCCGCCAGTCCCTTCCGCTTAAACGTCGGCACTGGTTTCAGCTTCACACCCTTGTACTCCGTCAACCCTCCGTTATCACATCCTGTCCGGTTGTAGCAGGTAACCTCACAACCCATCTCAACCAAACGAGGTGCCAGCTCCTCCACAACAACTTCGATACCACCGCGAGAAGAATCCATTGCTGGAACCGTCTTGTGCCCCAGCATTGCCACCTTGAGGGGAGTTCCTTTTTCAGTTTTCATCTATCCATAACTCCTCTTGATCTCTTAAGCAGTCACCAGTTCCAAGCCCCTATTAGGGCAAAAATATGAGTTTTTTGATGTGCTAGAAATACCCACGACACCGTGATTCCCAGCAATAAGTTTTGTCTTATGTCTCTTAAAAAGATTTACAAACCTCGGTATCCACATCCAGAAGCATGGTCCCTCGGCGTGAAAATGGATCACGTCATATCCACCAAAAGTAGCCTTAACCGTGGCGAAGAAGCTGCTGGTCATCGCCGCCAGCCCCTTCCGTTTGAAGGTTGGCACTGGTTTCAGCTTTACTCCCTTATACTCGGATAGCCCTCCATTGTCACAGCCCGTCCGGTTGTAACAAGTGACTTCACAGCCCATCTCTACCAAACGAGGTGCCAACTCCTCTACCACAACTTCGATTCCGCCTCTGCTGCTGTCCATTGCTGGAACCGTCTTGTGACCTAGCATTGCGATTTTAAGAGAGTCATTTTTCCCTTTATCCATTTATAGCCAAGCTCCTCCCAAAACCTCGTCTCTCTTGTAGTTAACAGTTATTGCTACGGAGACACCAACAGTCTTTCGCTTGCCTGTGGCGATTACCACAGCCTCATGCACTCATATTGTACAATCTTTATAAAATCTAACCTAGTTTTTTGTTCTAATAGCACGTAAGGGAGTGATGTCTGTAGGACATAACAAACATTTCGCACATAACAAAGCAACTCTTCGGGTTAGGCTGAAAAAGGGTAAAAAAATAGACCCTCCGAGGAGGGCCTAAAGGCTATATAATCATTTGCTATTCTTCTTTCTCACCGCTTCTTCCGTGGCTTCGGTCTCACTGTTCTTTACTGATGATTGATTCTCTTCCTGTGATACCCACACTAATAGCTCGATGATGACTGAATCCGTTGGGACAACTGTTGAAAGCCTGTTGTTTATAAGACAATCTGGTCTGCACTCCGCTTTCTTATGGTTTTCTTGGATTGCCCCATCAGTTGCTTGTAAAGCTCCTCTACACGCTTTTCCATCACAGCTCCCCACTTTCACCCTGAACCACCTGTGATTCATTCACCTGCTCTACATCGCCCAGATCAAACTCAACAAGACTGTACTCCGAGTGCAAAGTACTGCAGACAAGGTATGTATAATCATCCTCCCACCCACAGCGCATCCACAGGAGCCTCAGCATCATATCGCTATATATACTGAATACCCAGTCTTTTGGATCATACGGAGGCACCCCCAAAGCAGTCCATGCTCTTCTTATCGCATTTTTGACAACTATCTTCCGCTTCTCAGAATTAACCAGATTATTCATGCACATCACATCCCCCCAGCTCCTCAATGCAGAATGTGCCAATGTTATGCCTTCTTCCATACACTTCAATTTGATGCCTACTCCCAAATTATTCCTAAACATCATATAACTCCTCATCATCTCTACTGCTACACATTATATCTAAAAAAGAAAGCCTACGACGCCGTAGCGCCGTTCTACTGTATAACTTTTAAGTTTTTCTGTTTTATTTGCATAGCACGAATCTGCTGAGCTACATAAAAATAGCGCAACAGCTGTTGCTGCTACGCTATCATATAGATCTAACTTTTGGGGATCACATCAGTTAAAGTCGCTCTTAGATATTATTGCATTAAGTCCAGGTCGATAAACTAGACGTTTCATAACCATAATTCCATTTCACCTGAATCACCAAAACCAAACTTCTCATACAACTCTCGTCCTGCTGCAGATGGTTTTAACTTTATATTATGAACTCCATTATCTTGTAACCAACTAATTAACCTTTCCATAATTCTTGAAGCATAACCGTTTCTTCTTTTTTCAGGAACACAATATACGTCCATGATATATCCGTACATTGGAATTTTGAAGAAATAAAATGGAATATCTTCTTTAATTATTGCACCGCCACACGCAATAACATTATCATCTTCATATACAAGATAATGGCAAAGCTTCTTTTCTTGATATAATTCATTATATTTTGAGTATATCTTTTCCTTAGCATTATCTTGCAATAAAACGATGGAACCCACTTCCATAAACATATCCATTTTCATTTTCACTACAATATTCAAATCTTTGATTTCTGCTTTTTTTATTTTCATAGTAGCGTAATTCGTCCTTTCAAAATCCGATTTGTGTTATCATACATTAAAAATCACCCTTTTTTAACTATTCTAATACATCTGTGAACACTTTCGGAAAACTCCTCAGGAGTGCATGGATTTTTTGATGTGAGCCAACGTATAATTGACGAAATTATAGCATCTGAGAAAAACTCAGCTGCAAAAATAGAATCCTTTTCGTTTGCATAATATAGCTTTAAATACTCTATAAGAATGGATTCAAGTATGTCCTTAAAATAATCCTTAAAGGAATTTTGCCCTTCTATTTGCAATGCCTTTGAGTAGAATTTCTTGTTATCATAAAAATAGCTACAAACATCTGTCAGATGATCCCAGCCTCTATCATCGGGAGAAATTTTCAGGGTGTTAACAAACTCAGTGTAGAAAATCCAATTGACAAGATCGTACTTATCACGAAAATGATAATAAAAGCTCTTGCGATTCATTCCACAGACTTCACAGATATCGCCAACGCTTATTTTAGAAAAAGACTTAGTTTCCATAAGCTGTTTAAGAGAATCAGCTAACGCACGCTTTGTAGCATTTGAGTCTGTCATTATCCTTCCTCCCGAACTATAGGTATTCTTATTTTTATTATAACAGAATTTCATCTTAAAATAGTTAGGAAAGTGTGAAATTTTAATCAAAGGAAAATTCTACTTTATTTGACTTGTATACTCCGAATAAATGTGATATAATATAATCAGAAAATGCAAAGGAGTGAACAAACATAAAAGATGCATTTTTAGCTGTTCTTGAAAGCAGAACACCGAGATGGAACACGAACATCTTAATAATATTTATCATCTCTCTTACGATTATTGTATCTATTTCATATCTAAAAGGATATAGCAAGAGTAAAACTACTTGTTTTATACCACTATTCTTTTACATATACAATGTACTTGTGACTACACTATTTATGCGTACTCCATACCCCGAGATAAGATATACAGTTAGTGTACAATTTATCGGACAGATATTTTTGGATCATAATCCTTATGCACTATTCGAGGCTCTGTTAAACTTCGTTATGCTTTTTCCCGTAGGATTATTTATGCCTCTATTTTTCAAGCGAAAGAAAGCAGTAAAAACTACACTGTTCGGAGCAGCATTTACGCTATTTATTGAGATTACGCAGCTTATTACCCACCTAGGAGAATTTCAAACTGATGATGTAATTCTAAACATCAGCGGATGCGCTGCCGGCGTCTGCATATACATTTTAATAAGTCATTTTTCAAAAGACATAGGAAAAGCACATGCCCTAAAATAGATGCTTCTCTATAGGTCTATTTCTTTTTGTTGGCATGGTATTCCATCTGAAGTTTTTGTTGCATCACTAGAGGGGGGTGTGAACGTACTTCAACGTTTGGCAAAGTGATGTAGATATTCTCGTTGATAGTAGCTTAAAAGTAATACATTTCTCTGGCTTGTTAGATGATGTTGTGACAGCACTAAACAAATAGTTCAAAACGTAAGAAAATGCAGAAAAGACGTGATTATTTGAGTTTTACAAAAATAGTTCAAAAACAAGATTGGAATTAATCATCCCCTATTCCAACAGTAATCCATCCTTCACTCCAACACAACGCAATGACAGCCTCTCTGCTCGTATACGCTCTCAAATTGCTCTCTGCTATATTCGACTATTCCTGCAAGTGGATCCGCTATTGTCACCGTGTTCTCGCTATAACCTATGAGAACAGCACCGTGGTCATTACTGCTCCAGTCAACATACTCGCCATATGTAGTATACCAGCCTTCAGGAGTATATCTGTCCTCCATGCCAATGGTGACCCATACCACAACAGGTGTATCACAGCTTACATAATAGTAGAGATCTTCAACTTCAATTCCCGACTTGTCAGTTGCACTCATTGAAACACCGAGATCTGAAAAATAGTCGTTTGCTGCTGTAACTATCGCACCGGTACCGCAGACATATCCGTGAGAGGATGCGGGATTTCCTACAAACACATTGTTAAGATCATTGCCATAAAGCGTACCATCCTCAGAATAATACAGATTTAGCTCCTCACATGGAAGATAATCGGTCGCCATTGTCACCTTATCAACATCAAAGTCATAGTAGTTAATAGCCATGGTAAGTGCGGTGATTTCACACCCTGTAGGAAGCTCAGGCATTTGAAGAATCACAGGAAAATCCTCTATGACGTATTCATTTGGCACCGCAATCGCATCTCCTACCGCCAAAGCCTGTTCAGATGAGGAATCCTCTAAACTGCTGCCATCAGATTCGCTTTGATATGTACCTACATCATCACTGTCATTATCAGTCACATTCAAATTTTCATCGTCAGCACTTCCCTTTATAACCGACAGTACTAGATAAATAACCAAGCAAATAATCATAATCCCCGTGCCGGCAAGAATCATCTTAGCGTGTAAAATATCTCGTCTTAACTGCTCCTTTGCAGCCATACGTTCCCTTAAAAGCTTATCATCCTGATAGTTCATAATCCACCTGTCTTAATTTTGCAATAATAATTAAAATAATTCCGACAATTTAATTGTATCATAAAGCATCACATCAGACAATGGATCGATTCAAGATTTCATTTAACTTTGCCCATTTCGACACAAAACGAAAAAAGCTCTCACAGTTTAAACCGTGAGAGCCAAGATGTGGTTAATCTATCACTTTACATTAACAAGCTTTCCAACTCTGTTTTCAAGCAGAAGTGCAAGAGCAATTTTGATAATATCAAACACCAAAAATGGGATTACACAAAGCTTAAGCGCACCCATAACGGTAATATCGCCTGTGTTTCTTGTATAGAGTATTACGAACCAAGCTGTTCCAAACGCATAGCATACGAGCAATGCTATAATCATAGCAATAGCTTTGACAACAATAGTTTGTCCGTACTTACCGCAAAGCTTTGTTATTCCACCAACAACCAGCGGACAAAGAAGCATACCAAGTATGTAGCCACCTGTAACACCGCTCAGTGCTCCTAATCCGCCCTTAAAGCCGGCAAATACAGGGACACCAACAGCACCAAGCAAAATCCAAGCAGCTATAGCTGTAAGAGAGCACTTGGTACCCAAAATAGCAATTGCAGCAAAAACAGCAAAGGTTTGTAGCGTAATTGGCACCGTGAGAGGAATTGAAATCCACGAGCATACAGCAAGAAGTGCTGTAAATATTGCCGTGAAGGTCATCTCCCTAATTGTAAAGGCTCTTTTGTGAGTAGTCTGTTCCATTGTTTTTTCCATTATAATAACCTCCTAATTTTATAAGCTTATTATACAACATGTCAACAGTTTTGTCAACCGTTTTCACAATTTCGGTTGACAATCTTAACAGAGGTTTTACATTTTTATTCTATTATATTGACAAAAAAATAGCCTCACACGATGTGAGGCGAAAAATGAAATAAAATAAAACTATGTGTAGAACAAAAGAAAGGAGACAACAAAACGGATGTTAGTATCAAACATTACTGATTGATTATCTTAACATCATGTATATTATACATCATTTTTTGACATCCGTCAAGCGAATTTCCGCATTTATTTTTTTTATTCACACAATTCGGCATAATGCACAAATAACACTGTTGAAATTTTGCGGTTTTAAATGGTTTGATTTGAATTTGCATAAAAAACTTTGTGAACAAAAATAAAAAAGTTCAACATCATTTTATCACATAAACCTCATGTATTTTACTCGATTTTAAAAATAATAGCTTGATTTTCGATTTGCATTATGCTATAATGTCTATAAAGAACAATGACTAACAGAGAGGAGCAAGCTAATCATGAAAAAAAAGCAGCTTTTTGATGCCCTGCCACTTGTGTTTTACACGCTGACATCGTTAATAATTTCACTAGCTTCGGGTATTCTCTTTGTCGTGATTGCAGGCTCATCCTTACCGCTTATTGTTGCAATAATTAGCTGTGCCGTTCTATGCTTGCTGCCTGCTGTTTTTACCAAGGCTTATGCCGTTAAGCTTAAGAAAATATCAAAGGGGCTATCAGCATTGCTTGCCTTTTTAGGATATATTTTGTCAATTTGGATTACCCTATGCTTTTATGTCAGTCATGACTATGAGCTTAGTGTTTACAGATACATGAAGGAAACCACTGCCGATGTCTACTATTTCGGTGGCTATGATGAATTTTCTGAAGACTACAGCTCCGCTGAGGAATACATGAATGAGATGCAAAGCGCCCCAGCGTCTATTGTTCTTGAAGGAATGAGTGATCAAAAGCTTGAAAGCTTATCAGCAGATGAGCTTAGTGAAATAAATAGTGAATCATTATGGGATTACTTTGGCTTCACCGACATTTTGGGTTCAAGCGCAGACGAGGTTGAACAGTCTATGCTAGCTGCCTCAAAGATGAATGCATACGAATTCACCTTTGAATACCGCGGGCTATATGCAAAAACCACCATGTATCTGCTGCGACACCCATCGCTTGCGTCAACAGAATTTATTTATGTGTCAACCGATCCAAATGCATCAATAAGCGTATCAGTTGTAGCAGTTTTTTTAGCCGGTCAACTGTTTGCCATGTGGATAACACAGATGCGTTTTGATGTCAACAATGACGGTCAGATTATCTACACTGAGCCGATTAAAAAACGAAAAAAATCAAAGAAAAATACAGATAAAAAATAGCAAAATACCGTACAAAGCAACTAACGCTTGTACGGTATATTTATTAACGAAGGTCATAAGCCTCATCAGCCCGAACAACTCCATGACGCACAAGTACTCCAAGCTTGTCGGTAAGACTTATAGAACGTATCTTTCTTCTCAAAAGCAAAAGCCTTGAGGGTGATACAGAAAGCTCATCAATTCCCATGGAAAGAAGTAGCTCTGTAAGCTCGGTATCTCCTGCAAGCTCACCGCACACACCAATCCATTTTCCGTAGCGATGTGCGCTGTCAGCAGCCATCTTTATCATTCTAAGCACAGCCATATGATGTGGTCTGCAATACTTTTCAAGTCTTGAATCCTGTCGGTCAACAGCAATAGTATACTGTTCAAGGTCATTTGTACCAACGCTAAAGAAATCAACCTCACGAGCTAGCTCATCACTTAACATAACAGCTGCGGGAGTTTCGATCATAATACCAAGCTCAACATTTGACGAATAGGGTACGCCCTCAGCATCAAGCTCCTCACAAACGTCCTGTATTATTCCTTTTATAGCAATAATCTCCTCAGGGTCTACAATCATCGGAAACAGTATTGCAAGCCTTCCATATACACTAGCACGATAAAGTGCGCGAAGCTGCGTTCTAAATATATCTGGACGTTCAAAGCAAATTCTAATAGAACGCAGTCCCATAGCCGGATTGTCCTGCTGAATATCGTCAAGATAGTCGGGGTTTTTGTCTACACCAATATCAAGAGTACGTATAATAACCGGCTTACCCTCCATTTTTTCAAGAGCTCGGCGATAGGTGTAAAACTGCAGCTCCTCATCGGGGAAATCGTCATTTTGAAGGTACAAAAACTCACTTCTAAAAAGCCCAATTCCTCCTGCATCATTCTCTAAAACATACTTCATATCAAAAAGTCCGCTAATATTTGCGTGAACCTCAACCTCAGTACCGTCAAGAGTAATATTCTTTCTGCCCTTTAACCGCTTAAGAAGCTCTCGCTTTCTTCCCTCTTCCTCACGCTTTTCAATCATTCTGCGCTTAGTTTCATCGTCTGGATCTATATACAGCACTCCTGCATATCCATCAACCACAGCTTCACAGCCTTCAAGCTCCTCGACTAATCCTCTGCCAAGAGCAACAACAGTAGGTATGTTCATTGAGCGCGAAAGGATAGATGCGTGTGAGTTTACAGAACCATAGCAGGTGCATATTGCCTTTACACAGTCCTTGTCAACAGCTACAGTTTCGCTTGGCTCAATATCATAAGCACAAAGTATAGAATTCTTCTCAAATTTTAGCTCGCTTTCAGATTTGTTCTGAATGTGGCGAATAAGTCTGCGTGAAACATCCTTGACATCAGCAGTTCTCGCCCTTATGTACTCATCCTCACTGTGACCCAGCTCGCTTGCCACCTCGTTTGCAGCATGAAAGACCGCATAATCGGCATTACACGACTCATGCCTAATAATCTCCTCAATCCTTCCGACAAAGCCATCATCCTCAAGCAGCATTTTATGAATCATAAAGATATCGGCATGATCCTTACCAATGTTTTCTATTTCGCGTTCATAAAGAACATCAAGCTCCGACATTGCCATTCTCTTCGCATATTCGTATCTAGAAAGCTCTAGCTCTAGGTTTGACACTCGGTTCTTCTTAATAAGCTGTTCACCACGATGATAAAAAACAATTCTTCCAAAGACAATACCACCGGTTACAGCTCGTCCCTTAATACGCTCCATAAGCAAATCCACTCCCATGCAATATTAACGCCACTAGAATTCGTGCGTTTTCGCCCCATCCGTATCCTATAATACTATTATACCACAAAACTAATTATCTTCAAGTGCGAAAAAATTTAAATTCGTTTTGTTTACACTTTTTTAAAATCTTTAGTCATAACTTTTTTGTACAAGCCATATAATTAACTAATCTTTCTATCAAATAAGGGACGTGATATTTATGATAACAACTCAAAAGGAAGCTCAATCAATCGGACTATCTCAAGCTGAGGCGGACAGGCTATTGCATGAAAGTGGGCAAAACTGTCTGGAAAAGCAGAAAAAGAAAAGTACTATTAAAATTTTTGCAGGACAATTTCACGATGTGATGGTTATGATACTTATTATTGCAGCAGTGATTTCAGTTTTAATTGGAGGCTGGCAGGATGCAATTCCAATTGTTATAATCGTTGTTATGAATGCGGCACTAGGCTTTTTTCAGGAATACAGATGTGAAAAAACACTTGAGCAAATGGAACGTCTTGCTGCACCAACTGCTCACGTCTATCGTGATGGAAGGCTTGTAACAATTCCATCACAGGAGGTGGTAATAGGAGATGTATTTGAAATATCAGCAGGCGAGCGTTTTCCTTGTGATTGCGTTATACTTACTCAAGCTGCTTTAAGCTGTGATGAGTCTTTTTTAACTGGAGAAAGCGAAGCTGTGACTAAGACAGCTTTTAAAGGAGAAAACGAAAAATCTAAGCTTAGCCTTCCCTACATAGGCTATATGGGCTGCGTTGTTCTTAAGGGCAGAGCCAGATGTGAGGCAATCGCAACAGGCACAAATACACAAATGGGCAGGGTATCAAGCTTGCTTGCAGATATTGAAGACGAGCAAACTCCCCTTCAGCAAAAGCTCGGCGAGCTTGGAAGGATTTTATCACTAATATGTATTGGAGTATGTGTGCTTGTATTTGTAGCGGGGCTCATTAGAGGCGAACAGGTTTTAAATATGTTCTTTACCTCTGTCACCATTGCAATAGCTGCAATTCCTGAGGGACTTCCTGCAGCTGTAACAATTGCACTTGCTTTGGCGGTAAGACGAATGCTCAAGCAAAATGCATTAGTACGAAGGCTTCACTCAGTCGAAACATTAGGCTGTGCTAATGTGATATGCACCGACAAAACAGGAACTCTTACTAAAAACGAAATGAAGGTTCAAAACCTTTGTGTGCTAAATGATGAGATATTAGATTTTACTTATCCTGATGACGGAGTTGAAGGACTGGCATCAGCAAGGGGCAGCGACAGATATATGGCATGGGAAAATTCCACATTATCGGAGGCTTTACTTTGCGCAGCACTTTGTAATAATGTAACCATATCAAGCGAAATTCCAACCACCAAAGAGAGAAACCGTGCTCGTCCAAAGCCTATGTATGAGGGAAACCCCACAGAGATTGCTTTGGTTAAGGTATGCAAATCATGTGGGATAGATAAGCAAAATCTTCTATTTGAACGTGTAGACGAAAAACCATTTGACAGCGAAAGTAAGCTCATGTCCGTAACCTGTCGAGATCGTGAAGGAAGGCTTATTGCTTTTACAAAGGGCGCACCAGAGGTAGTAATATCAAACTGTACTCATCGCTTTTCAAAAAGCGGACTTGTAAAGCTTGAAGATAATCTTAGAGCCGAGCTTTTAGCGAAAAATGAAGGCTTTGCTAATGAAGGACTTAGGGTGATAGCGCTAAGTGAAGCATCTGAAGGATGTAGTGTTTTCTTAGGACTCGCCGCATTATCAGATCCACTTAGAGATAACGCTGCACAGGCGGTTCGTGAATGCAAACGAGCAGGTATAAATACTGTGATGATAACAGGAGATCACAAGCTTACAGCTTGTGCTATAGCCAGACAAGCTGGAATATTAACAGCATCTAAAAGAGTTTGCACCGGTTCGCAGCTTGATAAAATGAGTGATGAGCAGCTAGCAGATGAAATTGATGACATTGCAGTGTTTGCACGTGTCACTCCTGCTCACAAGCTTAAAATCGTACGTGCATATAAGGCTAAGGGAAAAATATGTGCAATGACCGGAGATGGTGTTAATGATGCTCCAGCAATAAAGGAAGCATCTATTGGTGTCTCAATGGGAATAAGCGGTACTGAGGTGACGAAGCAGGCTGCCGATATGATACTTCTCGATGACAACTTTTCAACACTTGTTACTGCTGTAAAGGAGGGCAGAACTATCTATGCTAACATACGCAAATTCGTACGATATTTGATTGCCTGCAACATAGGAGAGGTTCTAACAATGCTTGGAGCTATTGTTATGGGACTTCCGCTTGTGCTTGTTCCTGCGCAGCTGCTGCTAGTAAACCTTGTAACAGATGGTCTCCCCGCAGCCGCACTTTCTGTTGAACCTACCGAAAAGGGTGTTATGAGCAAGCCTCCCAGAGGTGAAAACGATAGCTTTTTCAGTGATGGACTTATGACAAAAATAATCATGCGAGGAATTCTTATTTCAATTTGTACTCTTGCCTCCTTTACACTGCTTCTCACAAATGGATGCTCATTAGACCATGCCAGAACTGGTGCAATGCTTACGCTTGTTTTTTCGCAGCTAATTCACGCGTTTGAATGCAGAAGTGAAAACAAGACTCTATTTGAAATAAGTCTTAAAGGCAGCGCATGGGTTTTAGCATCAGTAATATTGTCAGCTATTTGCGTAGTAGTGTGTATAATGATTCCCTCACTAGCAAGTATTTTTTCACTTGCACAATTAAATTTCAAGAGTCTGGCAATATCATCAATAACAGCTTTAGCTGTACCTCTTGGATCCGGAATCTTAGGAAAGCTAAAAAAAGCTTTCAGACGCACAGATAGTGTGACTATTTAATAATATAGGAAAAGCCCTCAGCTTATAGTTGAGGACTTTTTCGCTTATATTCTTAAACCTCTTTTTTTGTAAAGGCATCCCACATCGTGAGCAAAAATACCGCCATATGTGCCACTAAAACCATAATTGCAAAGCTTAGTGTGTGCATAGGAAAGCTTGAATTTCCGGCAGATATTGTTGCTAGATCGAGATTTGCAAACACAAGATATCTTGCCCAATCCATTCCAAGTGCGCTTAAAATTGCTACAGCAGTGCTTCCAGCAGACATCATAAAAACGCTTGCTCCGACAGCAAGGACAGAGCTCTTAAGCAAGGATGAAACTGCCATTGCAAATGTCGCATAAATTAATATTTCAATGCTGCTAAGCAGCCAGGTTTCAATTACCTTTAGTATTGCAGATGATTCAACCACCTTGCCAGACTCAACTGTTAAATAAGGATCTCCAAGTCCGTCAAAACCTAGAAGTATGCCCGCTGTTGGCAAGCATATTATGAATGTAAGGATAAGTAAAATGTATCCAAGTGTGATAACCGAAAAGTATTTTGACATCAAAATCTTACCACGCTTTACGGGATTCATTAGCAAAAACTTTATCGTACCCTGTGAATACTCGTTTGCAACACAGCCACCGGCTATTATCATTACTAGCAAGCCGACAATCAATGATAAATCAGAAAGATTAAATAGTGCTGTCCAGATATTTATTCCGTCATAAAGCGCCTCAGAGCCTATTTCGTCTGCGGGATTTACTGATATATCGTTCTCTAGTCGATAAAGTCCAAGAGTCACTATGTTCTCATAGCTTTCTCTTTCGCTGTCACTTAAATCCATTTCAAGCGATTCCTTTGCTTGTGTTACTTCGTATAAAAGATCGTCCTTCCATTCATTCTCATTAACTGAATCCTCACCACTAAAGCAAATATCGTTATCAATTCGATAATTAAGCTCCCATGCTTGAGCATCCGATTCGGCATAAGGGATAAGAGCCTTTAGTGTAGACTTCCAATCATCATTATCTACCCACGGAGATAAAATTTCACCTGCCTCATCGGCTGTCATACCATCAATTGACTCAACGTAAGATACGGCTATTAGCAAATCTGTATCCTTAACATAATCGAGATTAAGGGTTTGTAGATACTCATAAAGAGCATATGTGTTCTCCCATCCATCAGGCTGAGTTTGCTCAAGCCATTCCATTGATTCTGTGTAGTCAACTGCTGTATCATCATAGTAATAATATGAATTGTCCTCGATTAATTCCTTTTGAATACGATATATAGAGGTAAGACCTATAGCCGCAAGCACAATAAGTATAATCATAATTTTTGTAGAAGTACGTTTGAGGATTTTTATGTACTCATTTTTTACCAAACCGAAAAATCTAGCCAATTTGACCACCTCCCTCTCCTGTTTGTGTGAGTGCAATAAATACATCCTCAAGTGTCTTGTGTTCAAGTCGCTGTACCGAGTAAACTCCTACTGAGCTATCGACCAAGCGTTTTACAACTGACGCTGTAGCGTCATCAGCATCATTAGCATTAAGTATTATCTCAATCATATCTCCATCAATTCTTGATATATCTACAACACTTTCCGCAATTTCTGGATCACTTACTCTAATTTGTATCGTTATCGTTTCTCCAATTGACGCACTTGTAAGCTCTTCAAGCGTATGAACACCTATCATTTTGCCATTAGAAATTATACCTACACGGTCACACATGAGCTCCATCTCGCTCATAAGATGAGATGAAACTATTACGCATATACCCTCATCATGTGCTAGGCTCTTGAGTATGTCACGTAAATCCTTAATTCCGGCAGGGTCAAGACCATTTGTAGGCTCATCAAGAATAAGCACCTTGGGATGATGCAATATAGCCTGAGCAACACCCAAACGCTGACGCATACCAAGAGAATATTTGCTTATTTTCTCGTCAATTCGGTTTTCAAGCTTTACAAGCCTTACCACCTCGTCAATACGCTCCTTTGTAACGCCATTTCGCATTCTTGCATACTGCTCTAGGTTCTGTCTGCCGGTTAAATACTTGTACATTTCGGGATTTTCGACAATTGCTCCCACCATATTCATTGCCTTTTCAAAATTCTTTTTTGCATTTTCTCCGCCAATTTCAACTGTTCCGGTATCGCTTGAAATCAGTCCAACGGCAATCTTTATCGTTGTAGTTTTACCCGCTCCATTAGGTCCTAAAAATCCAAACACCTCACCCGCATACGCTTCGAAGGAAACATCATTAAGAATCTGACGCTTGCCAATGGTTTTATTTAGACCATCTACTTTAAAAAGCACTTGTTCACTCATTCTCGCTTCCCTCCTCTATAAGATGTGGCTCTCCTGCTGACCATCCTGAAGGTTGACTGTTTATAATCTTCCACTCACCATCACTAAGCTTTAGAATAAAAGTATCCTCCATGTAATCAATTTGAAGCGAATACTTGTCATTTTCATTTGGATAATCATCATCATATGAAAATTCGTAAAGCGTCCAATAATCGCCATCAAAATAAAGCGGATTGCCATAATAGATACAGCTTACCGTGTAGCTAAGTGTTACTTTGGCACAGCCTTGTCCATAACGCGAAATATTCATATCTGTAATTTCATAATTCACGCTTTCATAGCTACCATTAACATTTTCCAGATCATAGTTTAAAGTTTTAAGCGTTGTCGCCTTTGTGAAGGTATTATAATCAAAAGCATTCTCACTTCCTCCACTCTCCCAATACTTGTTGACAAGCTCAACGAATTTTTCATTGCTAGTACTGTTTGAGCTTTCGATGTTAGCTGTACACATGGCATCTAGGTAATCCTTAATTGCAGATTCAACATCAGAATCATACTTTGAAAAGCTTACCGTTTGATACACAACATAGATAACAACAGCTACAATCAAAACCGCACCGAGTACAAGCCCTCGATTAATTCTTTTTAGCTTCATTTTTTATCACGTCCTTTCGCTTACTATTATACCAATCAAAATTTATGTTGTCAATGCGAAATTGCTAGTTTTAAGATTTACATAAGATTTTCAAAAGAAAATCATACAAAAACCAAGTCCTCGCACTTCCAAGTAATCTCGATGCACCATTTATCGTACACAGTGACCTTCTCCACGAAGGTATCCGCCATCTTGCAGGTCAGGCGTTTTTCATTTTCAAAAAGCTTCACATTCTCCATCAGGTCGTCAAGCTCCGGCTTCCTGCGGTTTCTCATTTTTCTAAGCTTCGCCTCACGCTCGTGCAGCTTGTTCAGCTCTTCTCGAATAGAGTCCATCTCTGCCGCCAGCTTTTCTTTCTGCTCCTTGAACTCCTCTTTGCTTACCTCGCCGTCGCTGTAGCTTTCATACAGCTCAAGCTTCCTATTTTGAATGGCTTTGAATTCTGCCTGCAGGGATTCGCCCTCATCGCTTAGGAGCCTCAAGCCCTCCCATCTCTTTTGTTCCGCCTCGTCCACACTGCCGCAGGCGGCTTCGAGCAACATCATCCAACTCTTAAGCTGTGTGAACACCCTGGCATTCAAAAGCTCTTCTGGGATTCTCTCATTAGAACATCCCACTCGGTTTCCTGTCTGCATCGTATGGCTGCAATAGAAGTAGCAGTCCTCGTAGATGTTATCCTGATAAGACATCGAATATCCGCAGTTACCGCAGATGACCTTTGATCGAAGCTGATAGCGTTTTTCTACTCCATGCTTAACAGGTCCCTTCGTGAAAATCTTCTGCGCTTCTTCAAAAGTCTCCTTATCGACAATAGCAGGATGGTTATTGGGGATTTTACTCGAATCATCAATCTTCACGCACTTTCTCATGCCAGCCACTACCCTGCGGCTTTTTTGTCCGATGTAGGTTCCTATGTACTGCTCATCTATGAGTATCTGCCTTACCTTGGTCCCTGTCCATGCTGCGTTTTCATTCTTCTCCTTGGAGTATTCTTTCCCCTTAATACCGTGGTTTCTGTTGTATGCCGCCTTGGTCGGTATGTTATCTCTGTTCAAAGCCTTTGCAATATCACACTGCCTGTAGCCCTTACAGGCAAGGAAGAAAATGCGCCGTACAATTTCTGCTGCCTCATCATCGATCAGCACCTTGCCTGGGTGTGAAGGGTCTTTGATGTATCCGAACGGTACGTTTAAGAAGAACTCTCCCTTTTCACGCTTCATATCAAAGGTTGATGTAATCTTCTTGGACAGATCCTGCGAGTAGTAGGAATTGACGATATTCTTCATAGCGACTTCCATCTGTCTGTCCTCGTCCTTCCTGCCGCTGTCGTAGTTGTCCGCTACTGAAATAAACCTTACTCCGAGGAATGGAAAGAGCTTCTCCAAATAATCCGCACACTCCACATAGTTTCTGCCGAACCGTGAGAAGTCCTTCACGATAACCGTTGTCACCGTTCTTTTCTTTATCAGTGCAAGCATTCTTTGAAATGCAGGTCTTTGGAAGTTGGTGCCGCTCCAGCCATCGTCAATAAACTCCTCTGTATCCTCTGTCCGCAGGTCTGGAACCTCATCTAAGAATTCCGTCAGTAGCTTTCTCTGATTCTCCACGCTGTTGCTTATCTGCTTATACTCATCCAAATCATCATCAAGCCTTGAAAGCCTGATGTATAATCCAACCATAAGGTCACTCTCCCTTCATATCGGTTTCCAGTTGTCTTGTGAGCAGCTTTTCTGCATAGTCCTCACATTTAAACCTTATCGAGAAGCTCCCGTCCACGCTGTATTCGAGTCGTTCAATCATAGTCTCCACCAGTTCTCTGGTAAGCCCTCTTCTCAGAAGTCTCTCCACCATGTCAGGCTTATCGTCCTCTATGATTTCTAAGCTTGATGTCTCGGTAAGCTTTGTCGTTCCAACTGTCTCGCCGCCTGTCTCATCCCCGAACAGCTTCTCCTTAAGCTCTGTCCACGGATCTGTCGTCATTTTACCGCTTTCCGCGTCCTCAATCTGTGCCTGCAGGCTTTTAATCTGCTCTGAGTAGGCTTTTCTAAATTCCATGTACTCTTCTTCCGTGATGATTTTGTCTGCGTAATCCTCATAGAGCTTTCTGAGCTTCTGCTTTAAGCTTGCCTCCTGAGCCTTCAATCCGTCTGCCTTACGCTTTCTTTCCTTTGCGTCCGTCTGCAGAAGCTGCTCCAGCTTTTCAAGCTCAAGTCCTGCATTAAGCTGATGGCGTATCTGGTCGAGGACGAATTTATACACCACCTGTTCGGGAACGCATGCTATCTTTGTGCCACAAGGCGGTGCGTCCTTAGAGTCCTTCCTGTAGCTGCTGTAACCGCTGCATCGGTATCTGAAATTTCTAAGCACTTTGGTGTTCTTTGTTCTATCGTAAAGCATAGCATGTCCGCATTCTCCGCAATAGAACACTCCCTGCAGGATATTGGGAAACTGCTCCGACCTCTTTTTTCCTTCCTTTATGGCTTCAACCCGTTTTCTTCCCCGCTCATCCAAGTCCTTATTGACCGCTTCAAAGACCTCCTCACTTACAAGTGCCTCGTGGGTATTAGGAATAACCTTGTACTCTCCCTTGCCCTTGGTATTGTAAACGGTTGCTCCTGTGTAGGTGCGGTTTCTTAGCATCTGCATAACCGATGTGTAATCCCAGCCCCTGCTGTCGGGTACATTCAGCCGTTTGCCCTGTCTCTTCATCTGAGCTAACGGAGTCGGTGCCTGCAGTTTGTCAAGTCTGTCTGCAATCCCTGTGCTTCCCAATCCTCCTGCACTAAGGCTGAATGCAAGTCTCACATAATCCGCTGTTTCAGGGTCGGTAAGAAGGTGATAGTTACATTCGGGGTCTATTACATATCCGTATGGAGCCATATTAAATGCTCTTTCTCCCTTTTGCTCCTTTGCTCTGAGTGTTGCTAACACCTTTCTCTGTGTGTCCTTAGCATACATCTCATTTATCATATTTTTTAGCGGCACCATGATGTCTGAGCTTTTACCTCCACCCATCGAATCAAAGTTATCGTTGACGGAAATGAAGCGCACATCGAGCTGTGGAAAAATCGTCTCCAGGTAATAGCCTGCCTCGATGTGATTCCTGCCAAAGCGGGAAAAGTCCTTGACTACAACGCAGTTTATCCTCCCGTCCTTCACATC
The DNA here is from genome assembly GCA_021199375.1 of Ruminococcus sp. GTDB lineage: Bacteria > Bacillota > Clostridia > Oscillospirales > Ruminococcaceae > YE71. The sequence continues at coordinate 35,637 of JAJQIB010000007.1, forward strand.
CTCCATCATCCGCTGGAACTCTGCTCTTTTAAAGCTCATGCCGCTTCTGCCGTTATCCACATACCGATCAACCAGACCTAAGTACGGATGCTTTTCTATGTACTCTTCGAGGTATTTTATCTGGTTTTGCAGTGAGCGGTCGTCCTCTAATCCGTTATTCTCATCTGAGAGTCTAGCGTAAAGTGCTGTCTTCCACTCTGCTGTTGTCGTTCTCGCAAGGTAACGCTGTGTCGATTTTGCTACCTGGTTTCGTCTACCCATGTCTTATTCCCCCTTTTTTCTTTTCTGATATGGTCTATGCGGCTTATGCTTTACCGTACAGCGATATTCACTGGTCTTTACTTTTAGGTAGCTTTCTACATCACCATTAAGTGTATCAAAATTCGCTTCGACATCCGCAAGAAGAATACCACATGGAATGAAGTATCCCTTTATCATGATTGAAAGCTCTGTTACCGTTGGAGCTATCGTCCTTGCCGCGTAAATCACCACCGCTTCAATCGCCGATGTTTCCGTATCAAGAAGAAGTCTCTTCCAAGCATCGTTGCTCTTTGCTCCTAAAGGGCATCTCTTCCCTTCTTGTTTATCCTCTTTACCGTTTCTTACGATCTCAACCCTCTCATCCCGGTAAATCCTCATGAGCTTTAGTTCCCTGTGCCTTTTAATAAAACTCCTGCATTCGATCAGGGCTTTCTTCAAATCCACCCACTCACCGTATGCTGCAGGAGCGATGTAAATCGCTGTTCTTTTGTACAGCTCTTTCGATTGTTTGTTCATATCACTCCGCGCTCCTCATATCCGTAAGCCTCAAGCGTCGATTCGATGGAATTCGTATCTTTGAAAACCACCTCCATCCGCCCGCCCTCGTAGACAAGCACCTTATCCACTAATTCGGCTAAAATCGGTCTCTCAAGGCTCGTTAAATTCCTGTATTTCTTGAATGCCTTTATCCACTTTGCCTCTTCGTAATTTGAAAGAACCGTCCTGCGCTCATCTGCAACCCTGCGGAGCGCTGCTTTCGCGTTATCTATCTTTGTTTTGTACATCTGGTTGTAGTCCATGTACTCTTCCCTGCCCAGTATTCCTGCAGCATAATCCTCATAGAGTCCGTTCTTAAGTCTGGTGTAGCGTTCCATCTCATCCTGGAACTGTACCATCTTGTCATCAAGACGTGCAACCTCCCGTCCCTGCTCCGGCTGTGAGTCCGCTTCATTCACCAGCCTTTCTACCCTGACTGCGATTTCTGCCATATTGCGGATGGCTTCAAGGATTGCCGTGTAAGCCTTTGTATTCTTCACGCGCTTTGACTTTCTGCCCTCTGCAATGCAGTCCTTGCACACGTAGTAATCGTACTTCTTACCTTTATAGTAGGAAGGTTTCATTGTAAGCTGTCTGCCACACTTCCCGCAGAATAGAAAACCGGAGAGCAGTTCCACTTTAGTTCTGCCTCCGGCTACCCTTGTATCTTTTTTCATTAGCTCCTGCACCGTCATAAATAGCTCTTTATCCACGATTGCTTCATGTGTTCCCTCAACTCTTGTCCACTCCTCCTTTGGTAGTAAAACCCTCTCCTTAGATCGATAATCAAGCCTTCGCCACTTCCCCTGCACGATTGTTCCTGTATAGCACTCGTTATGCAGCACGTTGTATACACTTCCATTTGACCAAGATGCTTTATCATGCGTCTTGAGATTACTGGAAATTTTCTGTCCATGTGAAATACGGTACTCATAAGGTGACAATACTCCCTGTTCGTTGAGCTTATTCGCAATGCCTCTGTCGCTGTATCCTTCCAGCTTCCAGATAAAAATCTGCTTCACATTTTCAGCTGCTTCCTTATCTACTACAAGCTTCAAATGATTATTAGGATCCTTTCTATATCCATAAGGCACAAAGGGTGATATGCACTCGCCGCGTTTTCTCATAGCTTCAAGCTGTGTTGTAATCTTTTTCGATATATCTCTACAATAGATATCATTAATTAGGTTTTTCATCGGAACCGTCAGCGCATCGCCGTTGCGCCACTCGTTTAGGGTATCAAAATTGTCGTTAATAGCGACAAGGCGAACACCTAACACAGGGAAAATCATCTGAAGGCATCTGCCGACCTCGATGTAGTTTCTGCCGAAGCGGGATAGATCTTTTACAATGATACAATTGACCGCTCCGTGTTCCAAATCCTCATAAAGCTGTTTCCAGCCGGGTCTTTCAAAATTCGAGCCGGAGTAGCCATCGTCTACGTACTCGTCCACCAGGTGAAACTCGCTCTTATCCTCAATGTAGTCTTGGATGAGCTTTCTCTGGTTTGTGATGGAATCGCTCTCATTCTTGTCTCCGTCATCTTGCGATAGACGCAGATAGATGGCGGTTTTGTAGAGGGTTTCATCTCTTCTTTTTAATACTTCTTGGTTCATTTCTTTATCCTCCTAGAAATTTTTTTACATATCAAAAGCTAGTACTTTTGATTACGCTATATATTACCATCTTTTTTTATAAAAGTCAACATACATGTTTGGATTTTAAAGAAATATATTCTGTGTATTATATAACATAGACTAGTTTAGATAATAAAAAAAGCGACTGTGTGATAGTCGCTCTTAAATATAAAAATGTATTAAGCTCAGATCGATAAGCTGGAAGTTATCGTTCAGCTTTTGCAGCCTCCGCCGTATATCCCTTCTGCGTCATCTGTTGTAAAGCGTCTGAGTATCAATCTATCCGTCTCTAATTTAATTGTTCCAATATGATTCATTACTACCTCAACATATCCAGATTTTTCTTTTTATTATATCATATATTTGTAAATTTTTCTACCCATACAGCAAAAACATCACGGAAATCAATTTTAGTAAACGATATGTAATAATTCATCGAAGTCTACCAA
>JAJQIB010000006.1 GCA_021199375.1 Ruminococcus sp.
GTCCCGACCTCCTTTTCGTTAGTTTCTTGGTCTAACTTTTGGGGGTCGGGACAATTTTTCAGCTCATATAAAAAAATATGACGAGTCGAGATATAAGATGCTCTCAAATATCAAAAAGAATGGAACTGAATTAATTCATTTTGATAATAGCTACTTAGACAAGCTGAAAAATACTAAAGACGATTTTTTTCAGGATTTAAGCGAATTTAGAAAAACCACAGCAGAAAGGTCAACTGCTAAAAAGCAAATAGATGAGGAAACCTCTGATGAGTTAATGCAGATTGTTAAGGATGATTACAGAAATAATATTCTTGAAGCGTATGAAGCTATTGACAAAGCCATCAAGGACAAATGGAAGGATAATGCGCAATCGCTAAGAAGCATTCTAATAGATGTTATACAAGGATCTGAAGCTCTCTCAGGTAAACAACGAGAAGAGCTTTCCGAAATCATCATTAATTATCAGCCAATTAGTTTTGAAGATGATATTGACAATGTTTTTGTGAAGGAAAAATTCTTGAAAATCAGATTGTTCGGCGATGACGAAAAGCTTAACATCAGAAAGCTTGCTAATAGATATAACTCTAAAATCGAAAAAGCAATCAAAAACATGGCGAATGATATGAATAAAAGCTGCGTTGATAGCTTTAAAAAGTGGAAGGACAAATTATCATCTATTATAGAATCAAACATTACGGAGTATAATCCGAACCTCAGAGAATTATCAGACCTTATTCGAGAGGAAACCGATAGAATAACTGAGCTTAACAACGATAAATCTACTATACATAAGTCATTGGAAGCCATTGAGGATTTGATGAACTGGAAGGAAATTGAATAGATAGAGGTGTTTTCATGGGGATAAAAAATACTGTTACAAAAATAGCGAATAAGGCGGGTGACAGGGTCGCTAAGCTTTCGGCATTAAGTCCTGAGCAGATTGAGCAGGTTCAGCGTCAGCGTGAGGATTATTTGCTTGAAAAACCAAATCCTAATGACGAGCTTGCAATTGATACAACACAGCGAATGATGGCGGCAAGCAGTGTTGAAATTTATAATGCGTATCTTTCACAAATAAAGGAGCTGTATTTGCCAATAGAAAAAAACTCAGAATATCCGGAGGCTTTTAATCCAAATTACAATATACGTTATTTTAACATAACAAAATGGGTTCAGGATAAAAAGGAAAACTCCCTTGAAAAGCTTGTAAATGTTTACGCAGTGCTGTCAGATGAGGATTGCAATATAGCACTTGTTTTCAACCGCACACAAAAGAGGACAAACGTATACCTTGCTGTTGTAAACACAAATAATGCTAATAATAATGTTGACATCAACTCATATAAAAATAGATTGATAGAGGCTATCAGAGGCAACTTCCCTGGTGCGCAGTGGGAAGATGAGGGCATGGGCATTATTCCCTGCATGAAAAACGAAAAACCCTATAGCGTGGCTACTGCATCAAACATTCCCGCAATGAAATCTGAAAAGTTTATAAGTCAGACGATTGAAAAGCTTCTCGATGGAATTGTACCTACCGAAAAGAAAAAGGAATACACAATTGTCCTTTTGGCTACTCCCATAAAAGACGTTGAGGAACGCAAGCTTAAGCTAGGAGAGTTTTATTCCGGACTTGCTCCATACGCTTCCTGGGAGACAAATTTTACATATTCTGAAAATCAATCTGCCGGTTCATCCGCAACGGTAGGTGTAAATATCGGTGCAAGTGCCGGAGTTCAAAACGGAACAAACAGCTCTAGCTCCGACACATACTCTCAGTCGGATAATTCATCCACATCACAAACCGATTCGCAGTCAGACTCTCTATCAAGCGGACAGTCGACAGCAGATTCCTCAAGCTCTGCTCACACGGACGCCACTAACAGCAGTGAAACGCAAAGCTCAAGCACCACTCACACAGATGGCTCTTCAAGCACACAAACGGATACTTCGGGAAGTAGCATAAGTGCTGGTGTAAATGTTGGAGTAAATGTTCCATTTGTTAAAATAGGTGGAAATGTGAACACCTCACATTTTGATAGCACATCCAACGCTGTTGGAACAAGCACTTCAGATTCTACGACCAGTGGGCTTGCTCAAACTCTTGGCAGAACCGCCTCAGACACCCTTACCAAGGGCATAACAAATACCATTTCTCAAACTGTTGCACAAACCACCGGTACAGCTGTTGCGAATACGCTAGGAAAAGCTGTTACAAAAGCAATGGCTACCACCTCAGGACTTTTCAAAAGCACAAGCCTTGGAATGAATTTTGGTGCAAACTTTGCGAGATCCTCAACAGTTACAGCAATGATTGGAAAAAACGAAGGCATAACGCAAAGCTTTACAAACTTCAACATAAAGCACGCACTAGAGCTTCTTGACGAGCAAATGAAGCGCTTAGAGCAAAGCACAGCCCTAGGAATGTGGGATTTTGCCGCTTATGTTCTTAGCGAGGACTATGACGTTGCAAATAATGTCGCACATTCCTACCTTGCACTTACCTTGGGCGAGGAATCCTATATGTCAAAATCCGCTGTAAATGTGTGGAGAGGATGCGTTGAGGAAGAAAGAGAAGCCGCAAAGGAAATTGTCGATTACATTCGTGAGCTTCGTCATCCCTTATTTGCGCTAAATGAAGAGCGAATTAAAGAGGATCGAGCATATAACGTGTATCCATCAATTGTAACTGCAACAACCTCCCTTTCAGGAAAGGAGCTTGCTTATTCGCTTAATTTTCCACAAAAATCAGTTGCGGGATTTCCGGTATTAGAGTGTGCAGGATTCGGTCGAAGCGTTGTCACCTACCAGTCTGTAGTAGAGGATACAAGAAAAATCAAGCTGGGTTCAGTTTCACATATGAATCATGAAGAAAATACGTCAGTTTCTCTATTAACCGATTCCCTTGCTTCACACACATTTATTACAGGCTCAACTGGTTCAGGCAAATCAAATACCGTATATCATATTTTGAAAAGCTTAAAAAAGCAAGGAGTTAAATTCCTAGTAATAGAGCCTGCAAAGGGTGAATATAAAAATGTTTTCGGTACGCTTACAGATGTATCGGTTTTTGGCACAAATCCAAGGCTTACTCCAATGCTTCGCATAAATCCTTTCAGCTTTCCGGACGATATTCATATTCTTGAGCATTTAGATAGGCTTGTTGAAATCTTTAATGTTTGCTGGCCTATGTATGCTGCCATGCCGGCGGTTTTAAAGAATGCCATAGAAAAATCATACGAAGATTGCGGATGGAATTTGCTCACTTCCGAAAACAAGTATTCAGAGAAAATATATCCACACTTTAGCGATGTGTCGCGTAATGTAAAATCCATCATTGACAGCAGTGAATATGATGCTGAAAATAAAGGAGCATATAAGGGCTCACTGCTCACAAGGCTTAACTCACTCACAAATGGCTTAAACGGACTAATTTTCACAACTGACGAGCTGCCAATGGAAGCGCTTTTTGATGAGAATGCTATTGTTGATTTAAGTCGTGTAGGTTCGAGCGAAACAAAGTCTTTAATTATGGGACTTCTTGTTATGAAATTGCAGGAGCACCGTATGACACAAGGAGAAATGAACGCTCCGCTTATGCATACCACAGTGCTTGAGGAGGCTCATAATCTTCTCAAACGAACTTCTTACGAACAATCGTCCGAAAGCTCTAACATTTTAGGCAAGAGTGTCGAAATGATAACAAATGCCATTGCTGAAATGCGAACATTTGGCGAAGGCTTTATTATAGCAGACCAATCACCTGGGCTTCTTGATATGGCTGCAATACGAAATACAAATACAAAAATCATTATGCGTTTGCCCGACATTTCTGATAGAGAGCTTGTGGGAAAAGCTGCAAATCTTGATGACGAGCAAATATCCGAGCTTGCAAAGCTTCCGTGCGGTGTTGGCGCAGTCTATCAAAATGAATGGGTACAGCCTGTTCTTTGTAAAATTGATAAGTACAGCGATTCCTTTACTGCGTACAAATATACTCCGAATGAAGATCTATTAGCTTCATCTAATGATGCTCAAATTTCAAAAGCCTTGCTGGATTCAATTATGAAAAAAGAGCTATGGGGAAGTAAAAACAAAAATGAACTAAAGACATTAAAAGAACTAGTGGTAAAATCAAAGCTTGAAACCACCATCAAATGTGAGTATTTAGATTATATTAGCGGTGAAAACAAGGATGATTTAAAAAAGCTTAGAGCCCTACTTTATGATCTACTTGCGGCAGAGGAAGCGATTGTCATGGCAAAGGATTGTGATAATATAAACGACTGGATACACAAGGTGGTTGAAAATCTAAATCCGTCATTGCAAAATTATTCACACAAACAGATTGATATGGCTATGGCTCTTATTCTTTACGAAAAATCAAGCAGAAATCCCGAATACAACAACGTTTTTGGAAAATTCACCGAAATTTATAAGGCTGAAGGAGGAGTGTTTTAATGAGCGAAATTAAGACTACTGAAACGGCAGAGGTTAAGTCTTCACAGGTCGAAGGCTTTAAAGATATTAAACCCGAAAGCGAAGGCTCTCCGAAGGATGTAAAAAGCTTTTGGGACAATCTTTTTGATAGCTTTAGACAAGAAAAAACTGAATATTATACCTCATATGAAGATAGAATCGCTCAGACTCCTAGGGAGAAAAGTGAAAATGGATCCTGGGAGGGCGAACGTGGCGAGTCAAAATTCATCCCCGAAGCTAATACCGAGGATGGAAAGGCAGCTTGTGAAAAGCTTAAAGAGTTTGGTATTGACGGCATAGAATATAAGGACGGAATACCCGATTTTTCACCTATTACAGAAGCTACAGAAATAATTGATATGACAGAAATTCGTGATGATAATTTTAAGCAAGCTTATGAAAAGTGTGCTGATACCTGGAATAGTCAAGCCAAGGATGGGCGTAATGATTGGACAGCACGGCAGGTCAAAGAGTATAAAACTGAAAATAATCTTACATGGCACGAAAATAGTGATATGAAAACAGTGCAGCTAGTTCCAAGTGAAGTCCATAAGGTTTGTTCGCATAGCGGAGGAGTAGCAGAATGTAAGGCTAGAAATGAAGATATCGGAGGTGGATTTGATGAATAAGATAAAAATTAGCATTTGGAACAGAGATTTTGAAATTGATGCTAGATTCTGCCAATATGAAGGTGAAGAAATCACGCAAACCCAGCAAGAAGCTTTGGACAAATTTTGTGAATCTCCTAATATTATAACTGCGAAATCTATTTCTGAGGTCAAGGAGTATACTGCAAACGCATCTGATGATACCCTTAAAGCTGATGACATTGAAAATATTTTCAAGTATGTAATGCCCACATATCTATTTATCCCGAGAAGCGAGCATAGAGAAATCGCCATTATGTGTAATTTCAAATTTGATATAGAGCACGGTATTGCTGTATTATTTAAAGACGAGGAGCTTTTTAAAATCGGAGAGCAGGATATTGTTTTATAATGATAAAATTAGACCTCACAACAATTTATTAAACATTTTGAAAAAGCTATTGACATTTTCAAAAAAATAATGTATAATAATCACATAGATTTCATTTGTTCAACACACAAATTATTTAGAGGAGAATTTTATTATGATGAATTTGAAAAAACTACTTGCGGGCGCCGTAGCTATCACGATGACTGCTGGCATGGTTTCCTGCGGAAACAGCGAAAATGCATCCGACACCTCGTCAGACGATACCGGTATTCAGCTTAACGACGAGCAGGCTGAACAGGTTGCAACTCTTGCCGACCAGCTTGAGGATATCGAGCTTGAGAACAAGACCATTAAATGGATAGCTCATTACGACATCAACCCTACCGAAGGCTCGGTTGAGGATCCAGCTATTGAGCTGTTTGAGACAAAGTATGGCGGTACAATCGAATGGGTACAAACCACATGGGATACAAGATTTGATGACATTGCTACACATGTAATGGCAAACGATTCCCCTGACTTCTTCCCCTCGTCCGACATGGACACCTTCCCTAAGGGTGCTATTAAGGGAATGTTCGACCCGATTGACGGAATTGACGGACTTGACCTTGATTCGGATCTTTGGGCTGATACTGTTGATATAATGAACGACTTCACCTTCGATGGTCAGCGTTATATCTGCGTTATTTATGTATCTCCTTCATACCTTTGTGTTTATAATACCACAACTATTGAGGAATACGGATTTGATGATCCCGCTGAGCTCTATCACCAGGGCGAATGGGACTGGGATGTATTCTATGATATGTGCGTAAAATTCACCGACGCTGAGAATGACAAGTATGGTCTTGATGGCTATGGCTATACAAATGCTATTTGTGAAACAAGCGGTATGCCGATTATCAGCTATGAGGATGGTCAGCTTGTCAACAATATGGGTGATCCCACTATTGAAAAGGTTCAGGACTTCATGTACGAGCTCGGAAAGAATAACGTCATGTTCGACAGATCCTCTAACAACTGGTACACCCGTGGAGATGGCACCACCGGATATGGCTTGGGTACATATCAGACCCTGTTTATTCCTGTTGGTCTGTGGGCACTTGAGGTTCCTGTGGCAAGCACCGAGCCCTTCGGCGACATTGAAGCAGGTGAAATCATGTTCTGTCCGATGCCTAAGGATCCCGACAGCGATACCTATTACATTTCCTCAAGATTTGAAGGCTATGTAATGTGCCACAACGCTCCTAACCCTGAGGGCTTTGCCGCATTCATGAACTGCTGCATGGTTTGCAGAGATTCGACAGACAACATCACGGAAGAGACACTCGTCAACGAGTACAAGTGGACTCAGGAAATGATTGACATGAGAGAGGAATGCCTTGAGCTTTGTAAGACAAATCCTGTATTCGACATCTCATCAGGAATCTCCGCTGAGATGGATGCAACAATGCAAAATGTAACTCAAGCTACAATGGTAACAGGCGGAAATTCTGAGACCTGGACACAGTGCGTTGAGGAGTACGGAAGAGTTGTAGATTACCTTCTGGCTGAGGTAAATGAGAAGATAAAGACGGTTGAGGAAACGGGCGAGTACGATACTGATTTCTAAGAAGCCGCATAAGCTTGAAGCTTATTTATGGGATGCTGTTTTAGGCAGCATCCCATTTCTTTATCTATTGCACTTATTTAGATAAAAAAGGAGTCGTGATCTTAAATCATGACTCCTATTACCTTCAAAGCAAGTTTTCTTTTCAGTCACACAGCTGTAAAATGACCTATTCAGGATTTGGCTCACTTGCAACCCCGTTTGTGGGACTCTTTTCTACACACCCCTGACCATACATAGAACGTCAAAGCCCAGGCAATCCGCTACGTCCAACCTGCTTGTCGACCAGCTTGAAAGATTCGTCGGATTGGTCGGGAACTCATGCTCCCTGCTCAACAGATTCCTCTGCTGCTATTATCATTATATCCCATTTTCTCGGATTTGTCAAGAGCTTTTTTGAATAATTTGACATTTGAAGCAAAGAATTTTATTATGTTAAATAATACTTGACAAAGTATAATATCCATGTTAAAATAAATATGAATTGCTTATGCTTTTTATTCTTTTGAAAGGAAATCATAGGTTTTATTATGAAACGAAATGATAAAAAATCCGCTGATGCTAAAAAGATGCGATGGCTAAAAATACTTATGATTTTTGGCTATGGCGTAATTGTGCTTGTCGCTATGCTAATTGTAGCTACACTCGCTGTAGATAAAACAGACGAGGTTTTAAAGGACAAGGTTAGCAGTCTGACCGGAGCGCTTAATGTTCAGATGAAGCTTAATATGGAAAGCTATCAGCAGCGTATAGAAACCATTGGCACTCTTGCTTTTTCGGTCGAGGAAGCCTACACCTATGATGCTACTGACGATTCAAACGATGAGTATGAGGCTCTAAACACTGAATCGGCAATTTCAGATTCGCTTTATAATCTGTGTATAATGGAAAATTTTGTTGATTTTTGTATCGTATACAAAAACAATCACACTGTAGGCAAGTTTTCTAACGGTACGACTGCACTTTTCGGAGATGATTTGTACACAGCACTTTCAGAAAATGTAACACAGCAGCGTACAAGCGATGGCTGGTTTGCGGGCTATAATAACGACTTTCAAAGGATTTACTATGTAAAGCGAATTCATGAGAATGCTATTTTGCTTATTTCTATATATTCGACTGAGCTTGAGAGCGTTTTTGACAATCCTGAAAGCATGGAGGAAATGACCGTTTGTCTAACTGAACAGGGACAAAATGTCATATACTCCTCTGATAAGCAGCAGGTAGGGCAGCCTCTTTCAGATGATATTTTAAGTCGTGTCGGAGATTTGTCGTCTGCTACTGTTATGGATGATACATATTTAATTACCGTAAACGAATGCTCAACAGGCTGGTATGTCATATGCTCAATTCCTACACAAATAATTTTTCAGGAAAAAAACGAAATAACATTTTTTATATACGCTGTAGGATTAATCGCAGCTGCCCTAGCAATTTTATTCGGCTCACTGTTTTCTATTCGTGTTACTACACCTATGGATACCATGCTTTTTGCATTAGATACTAAGGCTCATATTGACCAGCTAACAGGAATACTAAACAAGCGCTCGTTTGAGGAATATACAGATAACGCTATTAAACGTGCACTTGGTCTTGAAAATCACGCGCTTATATTACTCGACATAGACAACTTCAAGAAGGTAAATGACACGCTCGGTCACGCATACGGTGATAAGGTTCTTGAAAATGTAGGCAGCATTTTGCGTCAAACATTTTCCGAAAGCGATTATATGGGCAGAGTCGGCGGAGATGAGTTTTGCATCTATCTTAATGGTATGGCATCAATGTCAAAAAATGATGCAGAATACTATGTAAAAAAGCAATGCGAAAAGCTATGCGAGGCATTTCACAACAACTACACCGGCGATGATTTCTCATATAAGATATCTGCAAGCATTGGTGTCGCATTATTCCCTAAGCACGCAAAAACATTTAAATCGCTATATATCTGTGCTGATAAAGCTCTGTACAGCTCTAAGCAAAAGGGAAAGGATACATACACAATTTATGACAAAGCGACGGAGGTATAAACTATGAGGTACAGAAGAATACTTTGTATGCTAAGCTCGCTGTCGATGCTCTTTTTCGGTAGCTGTGCGAATGAATCTGTCGTAATATCACAGGATGAGCAGGTTGAAATTTCCTTTTCGTGGTGGGGAAATGACAGCAGAAACATTTACACCATCGAAGCAATTGAAGAATTTGAAGAGCTATATCCAAATATAAAGGTCACCTGCGACTATTCAGAATGGTCGGGCTATGAAACCCGCAGCAACATTCGAATGATTTCAAATACTGAATCGGACGTTATGCAGATAAATTACGCATGGCTGTCACAGTATTCCTCAGATGGCAGCGGATACTATGATTTAGAGGAGCTTTCAGATATAATAGACCTTACGAATTTTGATGAGGAAGCTTTAAATTACGGCAGACAAAACGGCATATTAAATGCAATTCCGATTGCAATGAATACCGAAACGGTGTATATAAATAAAACGGTATATGAGCAATATGGGCTTGATGTGCCTAAAACATGGGATGATCTCTTTGAAGCAGCAGGTGTTATGAACGGCGAGGTATACCCGATAGCAATGCAGATTAAACCGATGTTTCTGTACATACTAGCATACGCAGAGCAGCAATCTGGAAAGAGCTTATTTAAGGATGACGGCAGTCTGAATTTTGGTGCTGATGAGCTAGAAATAATGCTGAGCTTTTATTGCAGACTGGTCGAGGAAAAGGTTGTTCCGCAGGTTGAGTATTTCGACCGACTGAATATGGCAGACGGCACATATGCAGGTACAGTTGAGTGGGTAAGCGATGCCTCGTCCTACTGCAGCGCAGCAATAGAAAATGGTTATGAGATGGTTGTAGCTTCATATACAGTAACGGATGAAACCGACAGCGTGAGCGGCTGGTATGCCAAGCCAGCTACAATGTACGCCATAAGCAAAAATACTGAGCATAGCGAGGAGGCTGCCCTTCTGCTCGATTTTCTGCTAAACAGCAGTGAAATGACAGAGCTTCAGGGAATAGAGAAAGGAATACCCCTAAGCAAATCTGCACTTGCCTATCTTGAGGAGGAGGATTTGCTTGATGGCATTCAATATGAAGCATCACTGATGATGGACGTCTGCTTTGATGAGCTTGAGCCAATAGATCCTTATACAGAAAATTCAGATTTGATTGACCTATTTAATACAAGCTGCAATGAGGTGCTGTATGGCAAGAATGATTCTGCGTCACAGGCACAAATACTATATGAGGAATTTCAAGAGGTATTAGGTGAGCAAAGCTAAAAAACAAAGAAAAGGTCGGCAAGGAAAAATCCTTACCGACCTTGACTAATTAAAGGCGCCACCCAGATTTGAACTGGGGATCAGGGAGTTGCAGTCCCACGCCTTACCACTTGGCTATAGCGCCGAAAATAAAAAGCGGATTACGAGGCTCGAACTCGCTACCTCCACCTTGGCAAGGTGGCGCTCTACCGGATGAGCTAAATCCGCAAATTTGCAAGCTTGCAATCTTTTGTTGGTGCCTCCGGACGGAATCGAACCATCGACACGGGGATTTTCAGTCCCCTGCTCTACCTACTGAGCTACAGAGGCAAAGGAAAGCAAGACTTGCGATATTTAAATGGCGACCGGAATGGGGCTCGAACCCACGACCTCCAGCGTGACAGGCTGGCGTTCTAACCAACTGAACTACCCGGCCATTATTTAGCGGAGAGAGGTCTCTCCGCTGAGTGGAAACTATAGGGCTCGAACCTATGACCCTCTGCTTGTAAGGCAGATGCTCTCCCAGCTGAGCTAAGCTTCCATATATCCGCTTGAAGTCTTTATCTCTCCAAGTGACTATTATATTATACACTAATATCGAATAAAAGTCAAGCGATTTTTGAAAAAAATTTCGGTTTGTAGACTTGCACAAATTTAATTGTTAGCAGTTGGCGAATTTGCACAATTTGCACTTGCTTCATCATTAAATACTATGCTTACGAATGAAAAATCATTCCGTGCAGGATTTTAAAAGAGCCTTGATTTCTTCAGACATAAACCTATATTTCTTATCGCAAAAGTTACAGCATACCTCAGTTATCTCATCCTGCGCCAGCTGTTCAAGCTCTTCCCTGCCAAGCGAAATGAGCATTCTCTCGGTGCGCTCACGTGAGCAATTGCAGACATAGCTTACCTCAAAATCGTCAAGCAGCTCAGGCTCTAAGCCCTTTAGCGTCAGCATAGCTATATCCTCAGCAGAAAGCCCTTCTTCAAGCATTGCTGTTACAGGCTTAATGCTTGCAAGATTTCGCTCGATGGTGTCAATAGCCTCCTCCGGAGCAAATGGAAGAACATTTATGAGAAATCCGCCGGCACAGCGTACTGTAAGGTCTGTGTTTACCAGCACTCCTAAAGCACATGCTCCAGGAGTTTGCTCGCTCACCGCATAGTATTGCGTGATATCCTCGGCAATTTCACCTGACATAATCGGTATCTGTCCCGAATACGGCTCCTTTAATCCTAAGTCCTTTATAACCGTCAGTGTGCCGTCACGTCCCACTGCACCGCCTACATCAAGCTTGCCTTGAGCGTTAAGCGGCAGCTCGATTATAGGATTCTGAACGTATGCTTTTACATTGCCATAGCTATCCGACACAGCAATCAGCGTTCCCGCAGGGCCTCCTCCGTCAAGGCGCACTGTTAGGCTGTCGCTGTCATTCTTTAGTCCAAATCCCATTAGCGATGCTCCGAGGGCAAGTCTGCCGAGTGCTGCTGTGCAAACTGCCGATGAGTGGTTTATTTGTTCGATTCTTGAAACGATATCACATCCGTCAATTGCACTACAAACGACAGATGCGTCCTTTGTTATAACTCTTACTATTCTTCCCATTTAAGATCATTCCTTAGCTTTCTTTTTACATACATATACCAAACGTTCGCTTGTATCTGATATTTTTCCGCCGCCATAATCATCATAAATACCGAGTACTTCAAAACCCGCCTGATCCAGCATAGCCTCAATAGTCTTAGGAGGTAAAATGATTTCCTTAAACTCCTCACTATAGCGGATGTACCTGCCGTTTTCCTCCTCAAAGAAATCAAGATATACTGTAACAGAACTGTCCGTTTTATTGTACTCGTTTTGCCATCCGCAATACAATCCGTCAAGCGAGTAAATAAAGGCTTCATCAGCAAGCACCTCTCTGTGCTTGTATTCGGTGTTCACATCAAAGATAAAAAGCCCATCGGGATAAGCAAACAGCGAAACGCACTTAAAGACCTTAAGTGCGTCCTCGGCAGACTCAAGATGATTTAGGCTGTCAAGTGTACAAACGGTGACATCTATTGTGCCATACATATCAATATGACGCATATCCTGACAAAGATACTGAATTTTTTGCCCGCTGTCGAATTTTTTATCAAGGGCGATATTAAGCATTTCGTTTGAGCTGTCAACGCCTATTACGTCATATCCACGCCGTGCAAGCTGCTCGCAAAGTGAGCCTGTTCCGCACGCTAGGTCAAGAAGTATGCCCCTTCTTCCGCCAAAACGCTCGACATACTCATCAATACAGGCTGCGATATGCTCATAATCTACATTTTCGGTCAGGCGATCATAGAAGTACGCAAAGCTCTTATATCCGCTCATTTTTCCTTGTCCTTTAGCCTATCGAAAACTATTTTGTATCCACCCGAACCATCATACGCAAGCGAGCGATTAACACGGCTTATTGTAGCGGTTGACGCTCCGGTTTCCTTAACTATATCGTTATAAACGTGATTTTCAGTCAAAAGCTTAGCGACCTGAAAACGTTGTGATAGAGCCTTAAGCTCAGGTACAGTGCAAAGGTCTTTAAAAAACAGCGCGCATTCCTCGGTGTTTTTAAGTGTAAGTATTGCCTCATAAAGCTCATCTAAGCTTTTAAGCTCCGGCTTTTCCTTCATTTTTTACGCTCCTTTCTTTTCAAGCATTAAAGCGCTAAATTGTATAATCTCATTTTACCACATAAAAGCCATAAAGTAAACACGCTAAGGCAAAGTTTCACACTTTATTAACATCATATATTATTTCATAATGCAAAAGGCTTGAGCCCTCTCAAATGAGAAAGCTCAAGCAAAATTCATATCATCTATATCATTTAGTCCGTTTCGATGTCTATATGTCCGCAGTCCGCATAAACGCTTACAATCGTGTCTCCGTTATACTCTGAAGAAAAATGGGATTCGCCGTTTACGATAACGCTTCCGACATCTGCCTCAGCATAAAATGTGTAGTTCTCACGATTTTTAAGACCCAAATATATATCTCCGAGGTCATTTGTAATTTGCGATTTAGTTGCGCCAATAATCTCACCGTCATAGTCAAAATCTCCACAGTTAACGGTAAATGTCACTGTTCCTGCTGTGACATTATCAAGGTCTGCATTTCCCAAATCTAAAGTGCCGAATAGCTCATCGCTTACTGTGAGATCCTTCACATTAAAATCGCCGCAGGAATTATTCACCTCAAGACCTTCGAAATCGCAGCCGGTAATGTCTATATCTCCCAGGTCTGTTTCAAATGTCGCAATATTTGCGCTAATATTTTGTACGCTTAAATCTCCCAGAGAAAGGTAAACATCAAGATTTTTCTGTGAGCCTTCGGGAAGGTAAACATTAATGCTCGTTATCCTATTGTTTATGTTTAAAATGTTAATGTTCTCCAAGAAAGCAAGCTCCTTATCACTGTCACAAATAAGAGTAAAGCTTTCACCTTCGGTAACGCTTAGGTCATCTACTCTTACTTTTTTAACTGTAATATAAGCCGAGTCGGTATCCGTCGGCAAAACCTTAACCGTCGCAACATCATATGCCGAAATGCTAATGCTTGATGTTTCATCTGATAAATAGTATGTCACATCCTCATATCCTGCCTTTTTAGCATAATCCTCGCTACTGGGATGAAGAATAAATGTAACTACAGAAAGCACAACTCCGACTGCAAGTAAAGCAAGCGACACTATGATAAGCGGCTTTGAAAGTTTAAATGGCTTTTTCTCGCCTGTCTTTTTCTTAGGCTTAGTAAATAAAAATCTCGTATAGATAATCGTTAGATCCTTTAATTTTACCAGCAAAAAAAGTAAGGGCTTAATAAGCAGGATGCAAAGACCTAAACAAATAGTAGCAAGTGCTAAAAGCTCTGTTACATAGGGCATATAGGAAATATAGGTCGGCAGTGACAAAAGAGACGCTATTGTTATTGCAGGAAAGGTTATGAACAAAGCTACAATAACGCAAAACAGCGATAGTATAATCGAATAGCCTGAAAGCCACAGTGGGCTTGTAAAAACAAGAACTAAAATTCTTTCTACGGTAAATCCCTTTTTCTTATCATTCGGTGTATTGCCTGGTAGGTTAATTTGTCTTGCAAGCTCTTCGGGAGAGCCTAGGCTTTTCATCTGCTCATTTACATCCTCTGCCTCCTCAAGCAGCTCGTTATAATATTCAAGTGCATTTTTAACCTCATCGGCATCGCACCCCTTTAGCTGCTTTGCAAGCTTCTTCATGTATTCCTCTTTAGTCATAATGCTACATCTCCTCCATCCTCATTATTTGAGTATAACAATCCTTCAATCTGCCTAGAAAAGCTTTTCCACTCACATCTATAGCTTTCAAGCTGCTGTCGCCCTGAATCGGTAATGCGATAATATCTGCGATTTCTGCCCATATACGGCATATCATACGTTTCGAGCTGACCGTTTTTTTGCAATCGTCTAAGCACCGGGTAAAGTGTCGACTCTGAAACGCTTATATGCTGCTGAATGTCCTTAGTGATTTTATAGCCATAGCAGTCTTCGTTTTCAGTTACAGCAAGCACCATCGCATCGAGCAAAGCCGCACTTATCGGGAAAACACTCATTTTATCATCCCTTTCTATTGTTTATGTATAATATTATACGCCATATAATATTATTTGTCAATAGGTATGTATGAATTTTTTACAAAGATAATATTATCATTCTGATAACAACTCAAGAGAATAATTTCCTTATGCTTTAACACAAAAAATGTCAAGAGGGCTAAAGCCCACTTGACAAATTGACAAAAATCGGATATAATAAAATTAGAGGGAGAAGATGTACTTCTAAAAAATGTAAAAAAGCACCCACCAGGTGTCAAAACGCTTGGTGGGCTTGGCTTGTCTTGTAATAAAATTTGTAAAATATCAAGGCTCAAGAAGCATCTGTAGCTGCTTCATCACTAGACCTCGACCAGCTTCCAAGAAAATACCACTCGCCATCTATTTTTGCAACGTAAAAGGATTCCGTAAGCGTTGCTGTATCGTCAGAAATAAAGGTCATGTCAAGGCTCAGCCTTCCCATTTGCTCGATTTCAGCCCTCGGATACTGCCCAAATTGCCTCTCAATTTCCTCGTCAGCCTCCTCGTCCTCAAGCCACTCCTCAGACGTGATTTTAACGCTATAATCGCTTATTTGGGTATTATCAAGCAGATTTTCAATAGGATCTCTCAAGTCCTCGATGTACACTCCTTCAACAAGATCTTCATAGCTTGTGTTATTCTTTTCCACTATAGCATCAAGATACTCGCTGTAAATTAGACCAAGCAGCTTTTCAGCATCAAGCGTTGCATAGGATTTTACAATTTCCTCCGCCAGATCATTATAGCTTTCACAGCCATTTTCCTGCACCGTCTCGAAATATTCCTCACCTGTCATATATTCTCTTGTAATGTAAGAGGCTACAGTATCATCACAATAACAGGTAAGCTTAGTAGCATTGCCATTTTCGTCATACTCATCTACTGTATATTCATATTGCACCTGCGAGGTAATTTCCTCATCGCTGCCATAGTAGGTGTATTCACTTATTTCGCCGCTTTCGTCATAGCTTTGGCTACAAAAAAGATAGTCATCTTGCCCTTCAAGATAATAATAGCGACTTAACGTAGACAATTGTCCTCCACTATAGTCGTAGAGATAGTAGGACGACAGCTTACATGAATCATATATGTTCTCTCGTTCAATGCATCCCTCAGCGTCATACTCATATCTCGATAGTGAGTTTCCATATTCTGAATTGTAAAGAGAAGCATATTTTGACGCACAAAGAGTAACCACACCGTTTTCATCCATCTCATAGACATTTATTTTTGAATTGTAAAAATAATTATCCTCGTTGGCAGACTCTCTTATCTCGCTTACAAGCAAATAATCGCTCTCGCCGCTAACGCCCTGCTCCTCGGTAATTTTGCTCGATGAATCTGACTCGTAGGTGTCAGCAGCATCCGACTTACCGCACGAAACCGCCAAAAAAACAAAAATCAAGCAAGCAATTACCACCTGCGTTTTCTTTATAACCCTAATCACATCACATTCCTCCATAATTCTTCTCAAAGCATAAAACAATAGCTTAAGCCATCACCCTTACTCTGGTTAAGTATACCATATTATTCGAATAAAGTCAAGAACAATCATGATGTTTTATCAAGGTTGCGTATACACAACTTTGACCTACGTAAACAAAGTAAGCATTATATTTAACAAGATTTATGTCAAGCTATGCACTTTTTCTTTTGCTATGTGGTGAAATTTTTCTGCCGGATTTCTTTTTTAATGTGGAGATTTTTAATATGGATATTTGAAAATGGGTTGACAAATCCGAGTAAATAGGATATAATATAGTTGAAAGGAAAATCGTAATGCCTTTCAGCTAACCATAAAAGTTATTTTCGTGGGCTGACACGGTAAAAATCCGACATTAATCCTATTTATTTAGAATAGGCAGTTGGCAGGCAACAGAAAAAGTCCTGAAATTAATACCGTGCTTGTGGGACGGTCAGTTGGCGGACAACAGAAAAATCAGTCATTAAAGGGAAAAGCTTCGCTGCGGCTGAGTTTTCCCTTTTAAATTTTAGGAGTAATCATAAAAAACTAATGTGCCCCCATCGCATGTGCGGGGGTGATCCCGCGGCAGCTTCCTACCAGGTATCTTCACAATCCTCCAGCCGGGCTTGTACTCTATGACTTCCTCAACCCGCTCGTAAACCCTCTCAATATCCGGAATTACTTTTGTTTATGTATTGTGATAGGGCACTTGCATACTTACCTCCTAATTTTGGTATAAAAATAACACCCACACCGTATGTGTGAGTGCTAAACTATTAGAAATTCGTATTTTATTCGTCTTTTTTTGTTCTGCCTTTAAAAAAATCTGCCCAAAAAGGGTTTTCTCTGTCGAAAATTTCTTTTTCCTCCGCAGTAAGCGACCACGGATAATCTTTAAACAGATTATATACTTTCTTTTTGTCAAATGAAAATTCAAAGACACCATCTCTGTCGGAGGTGTCAACCCAATATACCTTATCCGTTTTATTTTCTTTATAGAATGTTGCTTTTTTACTTGACATATCCAGTAGCTCCTTTAGCTTGTTCGTAAGATGAGGTATTTATATACCCTAATATAGTTTCAAATTCGTCATTTCCCAATTGACTAATATCAGTAGCATATGCCGCTGAAAAATATTTCGATGATGGTGAACAGCCAAACCTGCTTTTTAGCTTTGCACCTACGTCACCAAAATTTTTCCAACCATTTCTAATAGGAGATTGCAATTCTAAATACTGGGGTATCCCGCTGTTAATTCTAACAATTGCAGCATGGCGTCCCACTGAAAGGTAATATTCTTTTCCCTCTTCTAATTGCTGAATAATTCTTTTCCCGTTAGTCAGACTTGTTTTAGCAGAATTAACTTCGATAGTTTTTGCTCCAACTGCGTCAAACATTTTTACTTTATTGATTTTGTTTGAGAAAAATATCATACTATCTCCGCCGCGAAAGTCCAGCACATCATATCCTTGCTTTTGTCCGGCATATGCCAAAGCCACGGAAGCACAAGAACCTTCTGTCTTGTCACCTCCACTGATCATATCTATTATTTCACTTTCACTTAGCTTCTCTTTGCGTAATTTAACCTCGTTATATTCGATGTTAGCGGTTTCTAAACGATTATTAATATAGTCACGTGCTTTTTCGTTTAGTGTCTCAATTTGTTTTTCTCGCTCAATTATATCATCAATTCGTGTATTTGTCAAGGATTTTAGATTTTGCTCCTCAAACGCCCGCACTTCACTCTCGCTCAACTGATACGACTTCTTGTTATGCACGTTAGTAACAGTCTTATCGCAAATGCTTTCGACTGTGCAATTGCAATTATCGTGCCGCCTAAAAACATTATCGCCGCTCTTGATATCCACACCGTACTCATACGTGCCTGCGAGGTCTTTACACCACTTGCAGTTTTTACCACTGTGAGGCTTGGTGTTCCCTGCAAATAGGAGTGATCAGATTGAGCAAAATATATTTTGACTCGCCAAGATTAACATGATTTTTTCTTTGAAAAATCAAGCTTTAATTATTGCACAAAAGCTTTAAAGCCCCTGCCAAATCGCTGTCAATGCAAATAGCTTGCCAGCTAATCTCGCTTGGTGCGTACACCTCACCATAATTTATACATGCATAAACTGCCTTTGGATTTTCATTTGTCATTTTCCAAAACGGATATTTAATGATAATAGGAGTATTCATGCCAACGCCAAGCTCAAGAAATACAACGTGTAAATTTTTATACCGACGGATAAAATCGCTGTAACGCTCAGACGCTTTGTGCCAGCCCTCGTCCTCGACAAAGCTATCATCGCATCTTAAATTCATCGTCATTGGCGCACCGCAAATTGGACAATGCGGTATAAGCTCTGACGGAATTTTCATATCCTTCTGTTTAGCCACCATTTGGCAAACCACTTTCTCATTTTCATACGTCTTTTGATGACAAGGCTTTGAGCATTGCCACAATCCGTAATCGCCTTGTGTATAAAATAGTCGCTTTTTGTCAAATCCTGCAAGCTGAAACTGATGGTCAACATTTGTTGTCAGCACGAAATAATCCTTATCCTTCACAAGCTTTAACAAATCGGTATACGGTTTACCTACGCCTGCTTCATAGCGATTTATAAGAATATGCCTTGACCACCATGCCCAATATTCTTCCAGCGTATCAAATGGGTAAAAGCCGCCTGAATACATATCACGGATACCGTATTTTTGTTTAAAGTCAGAGAAGTACTTTTCAAAACGTTCACCGCTGTAGTTCATACCCGCAGAAGCAGAAAGCCCCGCACCTGCACCAATAACAATAGCATCAGCCGTTTCTATTTCTTCCTTTAGTCTTTTTATTCTATCCGAGTAGGCTTCGGTAGATTCGAAAATCCTCGTCCTTGAAAACATTAAAAATCACCTCTATTTCACTTTTACATTTTGCTCTGTATTTTCTTACGCTGTCGACTGCAATTTCTGCTGCCCTTTCATTTGGAAAATGAAACTCACCTGTTGAGATACAACAAAATGCGATAGATTTAATGCCGCTTTCTTCTGCTAGCTCCAAACAGGATTCATAGCAATTTGCAAGCTGTTCGCAATGCTTTTTCGTTAGCCTGCCATCTACAATAGGTCCTACGGTATGAAGCACATAATCACACGGCAAATTAAACGCAGGTGTAATTTTTGCACCACCTGTTTCTTCCTCATGCCCCTGCTTTCGCATTATCTCATAGCAAGCATTACGCAGCTGTGTGCCCGCAAATGTGTGAATACAGTTGTCAATACACCCATGGTTTGGATAAAAGCAGCCTAGCATTTGCGAGTTTGCTGCATTTACAATTGCTCCACATTTTAGCGTGGTGATATCTCCCTGCCAAAGATAAATATTGTTCTCAATCGGCGTTAAATTACGATAGTCGGTAACACCCTTTAAATTGATTTCCTCCTGCAAATACTCGTCCTGCACTCGTATAAATTCGGGAACTGCTTCTTTCGGCATACGAATATTGAATAATGCTCTGAGTAGCTGTTTCTGCTCGTTCTCACTTGTCGGAATATCCATTGTGGAGTAGCGCTTGTCCTCACTCAACAGATAACGTATCAAAAATTCTCGTTTTTCAGTCTGGTTCATTGAAATCACCTCTTGAAAATTGCTCTTTGCGGACAGTTTTCTGCACATCTTCCACAGCGTAGGCAGTGGTTCTGATTGATTACGGCAGGAGGGCGCAAAACGTCAATGCACTTTTGCGGACAAACTGAATTACAGATTCCACATCCGATACAGTTGTTTCCAACGAAGTAACCACCTGTGTGAACCTTTGCACCGCCGATGGTGATACTGCCTCTTGTGACATTGGTCGGGTCACTTATATCGAAAAATTCTCCTGTTGCCTCGTAAAGCCTGAACACTTCGAGTGCTGAGCGTGTATCATTGGGATAAATGCCTTTCATGTAAGGATTCTTCTCAAAAATTTCGTCAAGCTTTTCACTGCCAATATTTTGAATTTTACCTCTCAAGGAGACAGATTTTTTGTCCTTTGTGGCAGATAAGGCGATAAATTTTTGCTCCATAAGCTGCTCATAAAAGGCTTTGCCCTTTGCCGTTAGAAAGTATATACCCTTGTCATCATACAGCATGATGTCTATAACTCTTGTGACAGGCTTACCATCATTGTCAAGCGTTGCAACAACGGTTGAGTGTATATCCTCTACGAGAATTTTCAGATAGTCCATAGAAATACTCCCTTTGAAAAATGTGCCGAAGAATAAATCAACGGCACACTTATTACGTCCAGCTATTACTTTCTTACAACAGAAATTCTTTCTTGGATGTGATTGCCATTTGTGATTTCATCAACCATAGCGATTGCATAGTCAGCATATGAGATGATGCTCTCATTTCTATCATTGAGTGTAAGTTCTTCGCCTGCGAGGATATATTCGCCTGTGCGTTCACCATCAGCCTGGAAGTCACCGGCTGGGCTAATGTATGTCCACTTAACATCGTTTCTCTCACGAAGTTCACCAAGTGCCTTTGCCATTGCCTTTGCGATTGGCTGATAGCTGTCAGGGAAATCCGGACCGTCAGATACGCAAGCAGTGTGTTCAGGATTAACATA
This sequence comes from Ruminococcus sp., assembly GCA_021199375.1. GTDB lineage: Bacteria > Bacillota > Clostridia > Oscillospirales > Ruminococcaceae > YE71. The sequence continues at coordinate 21,063 of JAJQIB010000006.1, forward strand.
AAGGCTGCCTGCACCGCCTACAACGAGGAATCTTACGTCTGTTCCTGAGAGAGCATCGCAAAGGTGCTTCTGTGTGGTGGAATGACCAGGGAGTGTGTCCTCTGTCCAAGCACCGAACGCATCAACCACTGCATCGAAGCCTGTGAGGTCAGCCTTTGTGATGTCAAAGATGTCTTTCTTGATGTAGGTCTGAGCAACTGTGTTGTTGTCACCTCTGCCGAAAGCTGTTACCTCAATACCTCTGTTCACTGCCTCTGCGATTACCTTGTTTGCAACTCTGCCGTTTGCTGCTACTACTGCGATTTTCATAGTGATTACCTCCATAAAAAATTATATCTTCTTTGTTGTAACTTTCGTTGTTACAACTATAGTATATCACACATCTGTTGTAATGTCAATAGTTACATCAACATTTCTTTGTAAACTTTATATGAACAAAAAAGCCGCAGAAATTATATCTGCGGCACATGCTTAATTCTCTTCACTTATACTCTTTTGAGTATCGTTTATCACATCTTTTATGGTTATTTCTGCCATTTTCTGCTCCATTGCCTGTTGAATGCTTTCAAGCTTATCGTCAAGTCCCTTGTGAATGTTTCTACCGACAGGACAGGCAGTATTTGGATTTTCATGGAAATGAAACAGCTGCTCATCCTCAATGCTGTCAACAGCTTTAAAAATGTCAAGCAGTGTAATTTCATCAAGCGGCTTTGCTGGCTCGATTCCTCCCGTGCCTCTCGCCACATTGATAAGTCCCGCACGCTTTAGCTGCTGCATGACCTTTCTAATTATGACGGGATTGACATTTACACTTCCAGCCAAAAAATCGCTTGTAAGCTTATATTCGTCCTTAAATGTATCTATACACGCAAAAATATGAATTGCGATTGTAAACCTGCTTGAAATCTGCATGAGAATATACTCCTCTTTTCACCGAATGCTTTTACTAACAGTATAGCACAAAATGAGCTTTTTTTCAATAGCAAATTACATTTTTTCATTCTAAGCAAAAAGCACAAAAGCACCACTGTCGAAGCTTGACTTTTTGTGGAATTTGTGATATAATACTTAATGACTGAATGCTATAAATGAAGCCGTCAACGGAATTTGTGGACGGTGAAAGGAGGCGTGTACGTGGAAACATTTAATAACACAACGAAGATTGTTAGAGACGATCTTGAAAAGAAAATTGAAAGCGGCAGCCGTATATCAGTTGCCGCGGCTTGTTTTTCTATATATGCTTATAAGGAATTAAAGACACAACTCGAATCCTGTGAAGAATTGCGCTTTATATTTACATCTCCCACATTTGTTGCAGAAAAAACGCCAAAGGAGCGTCGAGAATTCTATATTTCTCGTCTTAAAAGAGAAAAAAGTCTATATGGAACTGAGTTTGAAGTGCGTCTGCGCAACGAATTAAAGCAAAAAGCAATTGCAAAAGAATGTGCACAATGGATGCGCCAGAAGGTGCGTTTCAAGTCGAATATAACCAGAGAAGGCATGAACAATTTTCTTCTAGTAGAAAATGAAGATGAGGCCTATACTTATTCGCCTATGAATTCCTTTACTACTGTAGACCTTGGCTGTGAACGAGGAAATAATCTTATGAATATTGTCACACGGCTGGAAAACCCGGAAAGTGAAGACTATCTCCGAATGTTTAATATGGTTTGGAATGATGATGAGAAGCTAGCAGATGTGACCGAGGACGTTATTGACATGATTTCTACGGTATATCAGGAAAACTCTCCGGAGCTAATTTACTTTATGACACTCTACAATATCTTCAGTGAATTTTTAGAGGATATTTCTGAGGACGTTCTGCCAAATGAAGCAACCGGCTTCAAAGATAGTGTCATTTGGAATAAGCTATATAACTTTCAAAAAGATGCAGCTCTTGCAATTATCAACAAGCTTGAGCAGTACAACGGATGTATTCTAGCTGACAGCGTGGGTCTTGGTAAAACATTTACAGCGCTTGCGGTTATCAAATATTATGAGGGACGAAATAAAAATGTTCTTGTTTTGTGTCCTAAAAAGCTATCTGAAAACTGGATGACCTATAGAGGTAACGTTATTAACAATCCGTTAGCGAAGGACCGTCTACGTTATGACATTCTTTATCATACCGATTTATCTAGAGAAAGCGGCAAAACTGCCGTTGGTCTTCAAATTGAACGCATTAACTGGGGTAACTATGACCTAGTTGTCATAGACGAAAGTCATAATTTCAGAAACGGAAATGGAACCGACAGCAAAGGCGGAGAAAAGGAAAACCGATACATGAGACTTATGAATCGTGTGATAAAGCCTGGCATTAAAACAAAAGTACTAATGCTTTCTGCGACACCGGTCAACAATCGATTTTACGACTTACGCAATCAATTGGCACTTGCATATGAAGGCGATCCATCAGAAATAAATGAAAAGCTAAAGACCAAATCCGATATTGATACAATATTTAGGCAGGCGCAAGCTGTTTATAACGCTTGGTGCAAGCTGCCGGAAAAGGATAGAACTACTCAGAACCTTTTGCCAAGGCTGAGCTTTGATTTCTTTGAAGTGCTGGACAGTGTAACAATTGCACGGTCGAGAAAGCATATTCAGACCTATTACGATACAACGGATATCGGCACATTTCCAAAGAGAAATAAGCCCTTATCCCTACGTCCAAGACTTACAAGCCGTCCTGGGGCGATAAACTACAAAGAGGTATATCAAACGCTATCTAAGCTTAATCTTACCATATACACACCTACACAATTTATACATCCTAGCAAGCTTCATAAGTATTTGAACGAAAAAGAAACCGAGAACTTCCGTAAGGGACGTGAGTGTGGTATTCAGCGCTTGATGAGCATAAATCTGCTAAAGCGTATGGAAAGCTCTGTTCATTCCTTCCTGCTGACTGTGGAGCGTATACGTGATTATATGCGTGCTACATCACAGACGATTGAGAGGTATGATAAAAGCGGTGTTGGCGCTCTTGATGAGATGAACGATCTCTCAGGAATGTCAGGTGAGTTTGATTTTGACGATCAGAACACCGACTTTTTTAGCGTTGGTAAGAAAATGAAAATCGACCTTAAGGATATGGATTATATCTCATGGAAGCGCGATATAGATGATGATTTGGAAAATCTTGAGCTGCTTATTCTGATGATTCAGGATATTACACCAGAGTATGACTATAAGCTAAACGAGCTGCTGCGTGTGATTCGTGAGAAGGAGGCAGCTCCAATTAACCCCGGTAACAAGAAGATTTTGATTTTCACAGCCTTTTCGGATACGGCGGAGTACTTGTATGAGAATGTAAGCCGTGTGGCAAGCGATGAATTTGGGCTAAACACTGCGCTGATTACGGGTACCGTGAATGGAAAAACCACAATCCCGAAATTTAAGGCTGATATAAACCACATTTTGACCTGCTTTTCTCCGAAGTCGAAGGATAGAGATATGCTCTATCCAAAGGATAAAACAGATATTGACATTTTAATAGCCACCGACTGTATATCAGAGGGACAGAACCTTCAGGACTGCGACTATTGTATAAACTATGACATACACTGGAATCCTGTGCGTATCATACAGCGATTTGGACGAATTGACCGTATTGGAAGCAGGAATGACGTTATACAGCTTGTGAACTTCTGGCCAGATCTTGATTTGGACGAGTACATAAACCTTAAAACAAAAGTCGAAACAAAAATGCGTATTTCAATTATGACATCAACGGGTGATGATGATCCTATCAACGCTGAGGAAAAGGGCGACCTTGAATATAGACGCACTCAGCTCAAGAGACTTCAGGAGGAGGTGGTTGACCTAGAGGATATGACAAGCGGTATATCTATAATGGATCTCGGACTAAACGAGTTTCGTATGGATTTGCTTGCTTATATGAAAGATCACGAAGATATCGACCATACGCCCTATGGTATACATGCTGTTGTTAAGGGTGAAAAGCCCGGGATTTTGTTTGTGCTAAAAAATGTAAATGAGAACATAAACATAGAGAATCAAAATATGCTGCATCCGTTTTACATGGTGTATATCGGTATGGACGGCGAGGTTATCACGAACCATTTACAGCCTAAGGATACGCTTGATATTATGCGGCACCTAGCTAAGGGCAAGAAAATGCCCGACAAAAAGCTTTGTGCGGAGTTTAACAGGGCTACTAACAACGGCAGGAGCATGGATAGTATTTCAAAACTGCTTGAGGATGCTATTACATCGATAATTAATGCTAAGGACGAAAGCGATATCGACAGCTTTTTTGGAAGCGGACAGACTACCTTTCTTTCGGGAGGCTTTTCGGGACTGGACGACTTTGAGCTAATTTGCTTTTTGGTGGTGATTTGATGATAGACTTCCCTAGTGTAACGGCGGTGCATATGCGTATGCCGAAGGAGGCGTTTTATAAGCATATGACGCTTAATAAGGTACAAAAAGACAAATTTGTATCTGATGTGGATAGAATTTTTATGGAAAACAAGCTGACTGCGGATAACCTACACCTAAAAGCGGACTGCGAGATAAAGGAGATACTTCTTTTGTCAATAGTGCTTAAAAAGCAGGAACTTGATGGCAGGGTTGTTGAGGCTATTGCTAAACAAAACGCTCATAATCTGGTGTTTTTGCTGATTTATGAGAATAAGCGACAGCTTGCGATTTATTATGAACGGCTGTATCGAACTGAGTGGATGAATGATGAGGAGCTAACGCTAAGGCTAAAGGGATATTCGCTTGATGAGATATGGAATTCGTTTGTTGAGCAGATTGCGCTGTATAATGAACAGGTAAAAAAAACCGACAGCCTTTCGATAGATGAGCGGCTTGAGATACAAGCCAAAATAAAGGCGCTGGAAAAGCTGATAGCGAAAACGGAAACCGCTGCATGGAAGGAGCAGCAGCCTAAAAAGCAATTTACCCTATACACCCAGCTTAAGGAATACGAGCGAGAATTAGAGAAATTAAAAAATGGAGGAAATCAACATGAGTGACACAAATAAGGACAACCTTAAGATGCACACGCCGAATCTGGCGGATGAAAATTATAAAAAGCTGGCAGCACTGTTTCCGAACGCTGTTACGGAGACAGTTAACGAGAACGGTGAAGTCGTTCGTGCGATAGACGCAGACGTTCTGCGTCAGGAGATTTCCACAACTGTCGTGGAAGGACCACAGGAACGCTACCAGTTCACCTGGCCGGATAAGAAGAAATCGGTAGTGCTTGCCAACCAGCCGATTACCAAAACACTGCGCCTTGACAGGGAGAAGTCTGTCGGTCGGGACGGCACACCTGGCAGCATTGATACGGAGAACATATACATCGAGGGCGACAACCTTGATGCGCTGAAGCTTTTACAGGAGACCTATCTTGGAAAAGTGAAGATGATATACATCGATATAAAGACTCCGAAGATAATACAATTACAAGTTTCCTCTGACAGCTTACCCCTTGCAGGGTAAGTTGAGGGGTTGCGGGGTAAGTTGTGCAGGTCGGGTACATCCCGGCTATTTTTTTGTATGTAGGAGAACGGAAATGAAAAAGACAATGACGGCAAAACAAATCGCCGATTATGAACAGCTCTGTATGGACCATGCTAACGGACGGATTCTCACATCCGATGGCCTGCGGCTTGTGTGTGAATCAAATAATCTGGACCCAGAAGCAATCGGAAAGCACGTGTTGGAAGTTTATACTAAGTTCCGGACCGAATGTGTGTATGACATTCAGTAGTAGACTTTTGGCTTGTCCGCATGCATAATCTATCTTCAGAACTTTTTAGGTAAAGGGGGTAAGCTATGTCGATGGCTGGACACTGTGTCGTCCAAGCGGACTGTGGTAACGGCATCAGATTTATAGGTCGGAATGGCTGTGACACTTCAGACCTGCAGCAGGCTCTGATATTTGAGGACGAGCTTGCGGTGCATCTTTTTATTGATGAGCATGGCCTTGACCGTTTGGCCCGGGTTAGAAAAATCGTGCCAACCAAAACTGAACATACTGTGTAATTGCAGACACAAGAAAACGCCTCCAAGCCGATAAGCCTGAAGGCGTTGCAGTTTTGCCGTGATACGAGGTGTAATCATGCTCCAGTGATAAGGCCCTTTGATGGTGTTGATGCCTGCTGAAAAGCATTTTGGATGGTTCGTGCCTGCGCCTCCCCGAGGCTTGCAATCTCCGCAATTATTTCTTTTCCACTATGCAGCTGTTGAGTCGAGAACCCCATTTTAATTGCAGTTCCGTCTATATGTGTATCTCCAACTTTAATCCGACCATCAGAATAGATGTAGAGATATGAATTGCCGGATGCTATACAGAAAGAGCCATTGAGCTTTTTACAAATCTCACTTACCATAAATAAACCATATCCAGAATTTGACCAAACATCATCGTTTTTGTTCCCTCGTGCAGGATTGAATGCTTGTGAGATACCAGCTTTTACTGCGCATTCTAATGCTGACAAATCGTCAACAACATACTTTCGATGGATTGCATTTTTCTGTAAGCTGCGCTTTATCCCTATGCCGGTGTCAAGAATTGCAATTTCAGCAGTGTGATTAGACCAATATTGACCGCAAATCCATGCATCGGATGCATCTGCATGTTCAGGGATATTTCTAAGTATTTCGCGGATCAAATAGGTCATTAAGTAATGAAGCTCTTTATTATCTCGGCATAATATCGTAGATAGTTCTCCAGATTTTCGCTCAATGGTATCACCTATATCGCCCCAGATACCTGCAATTATGTTATCAATATGAAGCTGTCGAAGATTGAACTTTGTGATTGGAATATAGTTCTCGCTACCTGGAGCCTCTCCAGGTGCGTTACCAACTGCAATAGAATCAGAAAACGATTTGAAAAACCCCATGTGACCCGCGTATGACACACCATTGCTACTTGGCTTGTATGTGAGACAGAAAGAGTTATTGGGGAAACGCTTCCTAAAATTGCGAAGTGCGTTTGCTGATACAAGCATTCCGAAAGGTCTTACCCACTTCATACTTGCCTTTATATTCACATCATCGCCATCAGACAGGTTGTATTCATTCAAGGCTGCTGCCATCCGTAATGCTCTATCTGTGCCCATATAATTCGGCAGATTGAATTCCATTTAACGGCCTCCTTTGGTTTGCGTTTCATTTATTAGTATAGCAGGAAAAATGGGCTATGTATAGCTCTAATGGTTACAAAAACGTCTCCAAGCCGAATAAGCCTGGAGGTGTTGCTGCATTTATGGGGTTATGCCTTGATTTCAGTTCCGTCTTTGAATTTGACCGTGATGTCATCCTTGGCCTTAACGGTCATGTAATCGACCATCGAGACCCAGTCCTCATCCCGGAATTCTGTGAGCAAATCCCGTTTCTGTAGCTGTTCCAGATACATCTCGATTTGCTGGCGGCGTGCCTGCCGCTCGGTGATGAGGCTGGAAACCTCTGTGTGTCTCTCTTTCGCCTTATCGAAGCGTTCCGCAAGGGAATCGTAGTGTTGCTGGTATTCTGCCTGGTCGAGAGCAATGTGCGCATTCTCACGGATGCAGTCCTCGATAAGCTCCGCCACCACATTAAGCTCTGATTCCAGTTCTGTTTTTTCATGCTCCAATTCATCCGTAGAGAGGAGAGGCATGACCGCCTCTCGATAAGTTGCGATGATTTCATCCTTCTCGGTAATGGCTTTGTTTGCTGCCCGTAAGAACACCTCCCGGATTTCTTCTTCGGTCAGGCTTGGAGAGGAGCATTTTTCACCTTCGAATTTGTGGTTGCATTGCCACATGGTGCGGCGGTATTTGTCATTGGAGTGCCACACCTTCGGACCGTACCAGCCTCCGCAGCAGCCGCATTTAATCTTGCTGGAGAAAATGCTCACACAGCTGACTCTGTTTTTACCCGTGGTACGAGCGGCCATCTGTGTCTGCACCATGTCGAAGGTATCGGGATCGATGATGGCTTCGTGATTTCCGTGGACGTAATACTGCGGTATCTCACCCTCGTTGACCTTTTTCTTCTTGGTGAGAAAATCGACTGTGTAGGATTTTTGCAGGAGAGCATCGCCCTTGTACTTCTCGTTGGTAAGGATGCTCTTGACGCAGCTTGGATTCCAATGGTCGCTACCACCGGGCGATTTGATGCCTTCATCGGTCAGCGTTCTTGCAATCCGCATGGGTGACATTCCTGTAAGGAACATCCCGTAGATGCGCTGCACCAGCTTTGCCTGTTCGGGATTGACCACGAGGTTTCCATCCTCTCCTCGGTCATAGCCGAGGAAACGCCGGAACGGGACGGTTACTTTTCCATCAGCAAACCGTTTCCTTTGTCCCCAGGTGCAGTTCTCTGAAATTGACCGTGCCTCCTCCTGTGCCAGCGAGGACATGATTGTAATGAGCAATTCGCCTTTGCCGTCAAAAGTCCAGATGTTTTCTTTTTCGAAGTAGCACTCGATGTTCTTTTCCTTCAGCTGACGGATGGTGGTGAGTGAATCGACCGTGTTTCTTGCAAACCTGCTCACCGACTTTGTGATGATGAGGTCTATTTTCCCGTCCAGTGCGTCAGCGACCATACGTTTAAAGCCTTCTCTGTGCTTTGTGTTGGTTCCCGTGATTCCTTCATCTGCGTACACGGAAACAAACTCCCAATCGTCGCGGCTTTTGATGTAATTGGTGTAGTAATCGACCTGCGCCTCGTAGCTGGTCAGCTGTTCTTCCTGGTCGGTGCTGACACGAGCATAGGCAGCGACACGGCGTTTCTTTGTGCTGTTAATCGGTGCAGCTGTGAACCTGCTTAGTGTTGCCGGAATTGTTGTTACTGTCTTCGCCATCCTTGCGCCACCTCCTTCCTTCGCGGATAGCCTTGGTCTGTTTTATCCTGCGTTCTTCTGTCCAAGGATTGCCGACACGCCTGTCCAGATAATCCCTCGACTCCGTGTGACCGTCACGGAAGTGGAAGGTTACCGTATGTTCCAGAATGGATGCGTACTCGATGGCGGCGTCCATTTTATCCTCGTCAAATTCCGAAAGTCCCAGCACCTCGGTAACCAGACACTTCATGGTCTCGTCCTTGATGGAGGGGTTGTGGCAGTTGGTGCGAGGAGCGGAACAGTGCCAATGGCGGGTCTGCACACCGTTTGTCATCGTCCTGCTCTGGCTGCGGTAATTTGCCCCGCAGCAGCCGCATTTGATGAAGCCCGTGAATTCGTAAAAAAGGTGCTCGTTTGGATTGGTATCCTTGTTCTTGTGAAGTTCTCCCCAGTTCTTTTTCCGCTCCGGCGTCCACCAGTCTGACTTCGCCGTGGATTTAAATTCCCAGGTGTGCGAAATCTCGTAGCCGTCCATCATGTGAAAGATGAGCAAATTGTCTGGGCAAACCGTGATGTGTTCGACCTTTTCCAGAAAAACATCTCCGTCAAATTCATCTAAGCCCAGCACTTCGCAGCAGGTCTGGATCAGCGCTTCATTCGGTACATTTTTGGCATCACAGAATTTTACGCCTTTATCGTCTTTGCCGCGGCATCCCCATGAAACGAATGTGTCATCCATCCGTTTGTAGGAGTGCCTGCGATAGCTCCTGCCGCAGTGTGAGCATTTCAGCTTGCTGGTAAAGCAGGAGGTCGGGATGTGTGGATTGGAAATCGCTCCGAGCTTTCTGCGTCGTGCAATTTCATCCTGTACCTTCTGGTAGGTTTCCAAGGGGATAATCGCCTCGTGCGTATCCGGCACCCAATACTGCGGAAGTTCCCCTCGGTTGATGCGGCTCTTTTTGCTGATGGGGTCAACCGTGTATTCTTTCTGGAAAAGCAGGTTCCCGGTATAGGTGATGTTTGTGAGAATCCGCCGTATGGAGGAGTTGCTGAAGTGCATTCCCTTGTAGGATTTCACGCCCATTTCTTCCAGCTGCTTTTCCGTGGCTTCTGCTGAGAGACCGTTCAAAAAATTATCATAGATGAGACGGACGATTTTTGCTTCATTCGTCTCGATGACCAGATGGTCGCCCTCCCAGCGGTATCCGTAAATCTGGAATCGGCCATTCGGAATGCCTTGCTTGAACCTCTTGACTGTTCCCCATTTGACATTTTCCGAAATGGAGCGGCTTTCTTCCTGCGCAAAGGATGCCAGAATGGACATCATCAATTCACCGTCACCGCTCATGGAATTGATGTTTTCCTTTTCGAACCGCACCTCCACGCCGATGTCTTTTAAGTGCCGGACGGTCTCCAGAAGGTCGACAGTGTTCCTTGCAAATCTCTGAATTGATTTTGTGAGAACGATGTCGATTCTCCCAGCCTCGCAGTCGGCAATCATGCGGTTAAACTCGGTACGGTTCTTTGTGCCGGTGCCGGAGATGCCGCTGTCTGCGTAAACGCCAGCGTATTCCCATTCTGGGTTCTTCTGAATGTAGCTGCTGTAATAGCTGACCTGTGCGGAAAGGGAATGGCGCATCCGCTCAGTTTCCATTGATATTCTGGCATATGCCGCCACACGTTTTCTCCGCTTTAGTTCGGGCAGCTTCTTTTCGATTTTTTCTACTGATTTCACGAGAAAATACCTCCTTTCTCAGTGTCTATATATCACTCTAAAGCGGAGATTTATCAAGCGTTTTCCGAAAGTAATGTACCCAAATACGGGCGGTATTTTTTGAGCAGAATTGTATCAATTGCAGCGTAATCTTCCTCGGTGATGAGGTGCTTTTCCAGCATGGATTTTGCAATGGATATTGTGGCGTGGTAGAGCATATCGTTTCGGATTTCTTCTTCGGTCATACGGCATCACCGCCTTTGAACCGGTCTGCGATGTAGCAGGAGTGGCAGCAGTATTTTCTGTGGCTGTTGCCGTAGGCTGTGAATGCCTTTCCACAGGCAGGGCAGACATAATGGTAGACCGCTTTTTGGTTTACCTGTCCCTGATGGGAGTTCCACCAGGCAGTACGACACTCAGTGCAGCAGAATTTTTTCTTTTTCACCTTTGGTTGCTGGGTGAGCGGCTTTCCGCAGTTCAGGCATTTATCTGTCGTTATATTTACACGGGCGTTGCTCTCGGCAAGCACCCCGGCGAGGTCATGAGTACGGCAGTACGCTTTTACACTGTCTTTGGAAAGACCGACCGCTTTTGCAATCGCTGTGTAGCCATAGCCGTTATGCCGCAAGTCAGTAATAGATTTTCTTTGCTCGTCAGTCATGGATTTTCTCCTTGTGAATCGTGGTAGGCAGTATTCCACCTTCACTCTCCACTGGAGAAAAACAGCCGTTTTGAGCGGACAAAAAAATAACGCCTGCCAGGGAAATCAATCCCCAGCAGGCGTCATTCATGTCTGGCTTACTGCTTTTTGAGATACGTCCCGCAGCAGAAACCTGTGTATTTGATATTGTTGTAGGTGACCTGGACGTAGAGCCACTTCACGCCGCTCACCGAGGTGTAGTAGCCGTAGTTCTTCACGCTCATCCCCTTCGGCAGCACCACCATTGCAGCCTTGCCCTGACCGGCGCCGTTCCTCATGTAGAGGTTCGCCGTGGTCTTGTAGGTACCGGCGAGGCTCTTGGTGAAGGACTTCGCCGGGTCGGTTGCCGTCTGCTCCGTCACAGTGGATGTGCTGGAAGAGCCGGAGGATGCAGAGGAGCTTGTCCCTGCATATTTGTCGTAGTAGGTCTGCCCGTAACCGGCGTGCTTAGTCTGCACTGAAGTTCCCGTGTCAGCAGGCTTTTCGTACTTGGTCAGTACGATATTGGATGCCTGGAGGACGGAGGTCGCATTCTTCAGCGTGTTCAGCACAGTCGAATAGCTCTCGGACATCTCCTTGTAGAGAAATGCCAGCTGCATGGACAGGTTGCCCACAGACGCTTTCTGCGAAACCGCATACTCCTGGAGGGCTTTCTTCCTCGTGGAATACGTCCACTGCGCCAAGCCGTAGCCTGCGGAATCCGAGGAGAAAGCGGTATAGGTGCCGCTGTCCACAGCGTCCGTGTACTCCTTATCCGTCATGCCCAGCTTGGTGTTGTAGGTGTTCTGGAGGTTGTTGGCGATGAGAGCCGATTCTGCATAGAGGTTGCCCATCAGTCCTGCCACACCATAGGCATTGCCGATTTTGCCATAGAGGTAATCCCACACAGTTTTCTCATCCGCCGCCGTAGTCTGCGCTGCCAGCGTTGTGGTAGCTGTCGTAGTAGTCGCCGTGTCATCGGTGATGTAGGAACACTGCGCCCAGTAGTTCCAGTCAGACTGCTTGTAATCGGTCTTGCAGACACCGCTGGCATGGTTTTTCGCTTCATAGACATAACCGTCCCCGCCGTAGACGCCCACATGGGTAATCTTCGTGGTGCTTGCGCCACGGAACACCAGCAGCCCCGCAGTCTTGGGGAAGGTGCTGATTTTGCCCTTGGTGGTCGCCGCGGTGTACAGTCCGTTTGCCGACTTGTCCTGGGAGGACTTGTATGTCGGCGTGGAGGTTGCGCTGTCGCTCCAGAGGTAGCCTTTAATCAAACCGCAGCAGTCATGCACCCGCTTTCCGTACTGGCTCTTGAAATCGTCAGCCGTGTAATAGTCGGGGTACTGTTTCTTCTTTGCAGACAAGAGCGAGGCATTTGCCGTCTGCCCGTAGGTTCCATACCAGTACGGAAGACCTACCTGTGCCTTGGCGTATGCTACCAGTCCTGTGTTTGTTTTCGTTGCCATGCTCAATTCCTCCTTTGGGTTAGCCCCCGACCTCGCTGTCATCGGTGTCATCTTCATCGGCGTTGTCACTGGGTTCACAGACAGTATCCAAACTGGCGAGGCTTGTCAGCACAGATACCAGCCCTGCGACAAGGGCAACGCTGAGCGCGTTCAGCCAGTTGACTTCGCTCACGGCGGCACCCACGCTAATCGCCGCCACCAGAGACTGGCAGAACGTCTTGACCGCTCTAATTGCCGTGTTCTTCCAAAATTCCTTGCTCATCGTGATTCCTCCTTCTGGTTGATAGCGTCCAAAGCTCTCTCTTCTAAAAATTTGTGTGTACTTGCCGTTGGCGGATTTGACTGCCGCCAGCCCCTTTTCAACTTTCCCGTTGGCGCGTCCGTTCTGGAGCGCAAGGGCGATGCCAACCGTCAGATCACTGTTCGCCGCAATTATCTGCATCTGGAGCCTTGCATCCTCGGTGCGTTTCTTCGCGAGATTTTCTTCCTGCCGCCTTGTTTTTAGCAGCTTGTTTCCCTGCGCTGCCACAACGGCACAGATAATTGTTGCGGTGGCGGTGATTAAGGGCGCAGATGATGTTAACCACGCATCCCACCTCTTCCCCTCGGAAATTTTCGTATAGAAAAAGCGACTGCCCAATTGGACAATCGCCTGTTCTCAGATTATATGTCTTTATGCCTGCTTCGGGAGATACCCCCACAGCCGCATATCCTCCTGCCCCAGCGACCATATACACATTCCTTTCAGCCCCCAGCGGTACGCCGCCTGGTTTGCCCAGTAGACAAGGCTGTCCACGTCCTGATAATACAGAATGGAAAAGCCGTCCGCGTCTCCAAGGAACAGTCTGGAAATCCAGATGTTGATGTCCTTTGGCGTGATAACAGCCGTGTAGTCTTTGCCGCAGACCACATTGGTCATGGTGTCGGAGTGAAAAAAGTCATAGTCGGTGGAGATGCCCTCGCTCCGGGTGGCGGATTCCTCCACGTCGGAAGTCAGCGTGAACGCTTGGAACTCATCATCCCAGGTGGCGTTGCTCCGCTCGATTCTGCCGAAGGTGGTGGAACTTCCGTTTGGCATGGTCACATTAAAGCACTCATACGGCTCGTATGTCCAGGCATCCCCCAGACGGATGAGCTGACAGCAGACCCTGCTATCTGAGCGCAGCCCCGCATAGCCGTTCACATCGCTGACCGTTGCCGTAAACCGCAGGGTGTTGCTGGAGGAGGAATATACGCGCACATTTGTCCCGCGCTTGCGCATTTCGATGGTATATACGGTTGGGTTGCCCCGCAGGTCGGCGTCTGCTGTAGTGGAAAACGAGGTGCTGTAGCTGCCTTTTACGGTGCTGCCCTCATACAGTTCAATGCGCTGGCTGTCGTAATTGAAGCAGCAAAACAGCGTATCAAGGAACACGCCAGCCCTGCCGGAAAAGCCCGGCGGGAAGATAATCTGCGCACGGATGTGAAGGTCACCAAAGCCGCTGTACTGCCATGCGAACTGCTCACTGCCCTCCAACTGGGAGTAGGGCCTGCTGGAGGTATCCTCGGAGTCCTGCCACACGCTCCATTCGCCGGAGAGCGTGGTGAAATAGCTGGTGAGCAGTCCATCCCTGAAATCCTCATACCAGATGAGCGCCGAGTCCGGCACTCTGCGAAGCATTTCCAGTGTCAGCTTAAAGCCTGTGGCGGGCCCCACCATATTGCCATTCACATCCATGAACTGACGTGGAGCGAGGGTAAAAGTCGCATCTCCAGCAGTGGGGTACTCCTCAAATGCCGAGCAGACGCAGAAGTCGTAAAACTGCGCGCCCTCCACACCCACGGATGCCACGATGGTGTGTGTTCCTGCCGACAGCGTCACGTTGCTTTTGAGCGTGATCCAGAAGGTTGTCCTCCAGTAAGGCCACCACAGCCTGTCCTCAGAGAAATGGACGGGCTCGCCATCCAGCGACACATAGATGCCGTTCTTATCCCAGAAGGGATAGCAGAGCCGCGCTGCCACATCGTAGTTTCCTGCCGTGCCAACGGTAAAGGTGTATGTGACCGAGCCGCTTTCGCCCAGTGTGACATAGCCGTTATACTTTGTGATAACTCCGCTGGAGGAGTCGTAATCATCACCAGAGCGCTCCACTGCCACATCTCCAAACGAGGTGTGCTGCTGCTTGGCATATGCCACGAGATAGTTCCTGCCGTTATACGTTTCACCCGTTTGGGGGTAATTGTAGTCTGTAGCGTCCTGTCCTTCCATGAAATCGTACACATGGGGAAAGGCATAGGGGACCATGTTGTCGTCATCCCAGTAAGCCACGATAGGGATGAACGGCTGCGGAGGGGCATCGTCCGTGAAGTTGTATTTACCCTTCATCCAGTGTCTTGCCGCATAGATAGTAAGTATGCGAGACGCCACGATAGGTCACACCCATGTTTTCCGGCGTGTCATGGATACTCCAGTTCCAGCCGTAGGCCGGCATGCCAAGGAACACCTTTGACGGTGTCATGACCGCGACGGCATAATCGTAAATGTCCTCCAGCCAAGAGCGGGGAGAGACGGGACCCGGCGCAGAGCCAGCCCATGACATGCCATAGCTCATGATGGCGGCGGTATCGCAGTAGGTGTTTAAGGATACGCTGATTTAATTGAGTTTTACACTTTGTTTACACAAGTTCGCCTCTAGAGTGGTATAATAAAAATACAAGTAAAGGGAAGGCGGAAACATTATGAACGGTCAGCAGAGTTTCAGTGACAT
>JAJQIB010000001.1 GCA_021199375.1 Ruminococcus sp.
TGTCCCGACCTCCTTTTCGTTAGTTTCTTGGTCTAACTTTTGGGGGTCGGGACACTGTTTGACGATGCTCTTGTTTTTTTATTAGTGTGACAAGCTATGCTTAACTCTATCCTCAACCTCACAGCGCTTAGCGTTGTTAAAACGATCGAGCGTTCCTACCAGATAGCCGGTGATTCTTCTGATTCTCTGGAAAGGTACATCAGAAAAGTGATAATCAACATCTACATACTCGCCGTCAATGTTAATATCCATAGCCTCGATGGTCTTTTCGGGATAAAGCTCCTTTCCGTGAGCTATATAAGCATTAATCTCCGCCTGAGAAAGCGTGCCGTTATTCACATTTACATTTACCATGATAATTCCTCCTGATATCCTATCTTTCAATTTCTTGTGTTTGTAACATTTATTATACCACTACATATTGTGTTTGTCAATAGGACATATAGAGAAAATCGGCGTCAGATTTTATGCAACTTGTACAATTGGTTAACTGTGTGTAAGTAAATAATAGGGAATTAAAAGCACCTCGGAATTACTCCCAAGGTGCATATTTTCAAATAACCTTTCCCAACACATCCCCGACCTTTTCATGAAAGACCAGGTCGGCACTGTTATCCATTGCCGTAGGTGTTAGATTTATAAGTGTCAAGCATTTTCCTCTAAAGTATCTTATAAGTCCTGCTGCAGGATAAACCACAAGCGAGGTGCCGGCAACAATCATAAGCTCACAGCTTGAAATCTTCTTCACCGCCTCATTGACAATATCATCATCAAGTGCTTCCTCATAAAGTACAACATCAGGCTTGACTAAACCTCCGCACTTATCGCAGTGTGGTACCGTTTCCTTACTACTCTTGACGTACTCAGCATCAAACTGCTTGCCGCATCTCATGCAGTAGTTACGATGTACCGAGCCATGAAGCTCAAGCACGTTTTTGCTTCCCGCAAGCTGATGCAATCCATCAATGTTTTGCGTAACAATCGTTATATCCTTGCCCGCTCCTTCAAGCTCAGCAAGCTTTAAATGAGCTCTGCTTGGCTTTGCATCAAGATATAGCAAATTCTTTCGGTAAAAGTCATAAAACTCCTCGGTATGCCTGTCAAAATAGGTGCGGCTAATTAGCTCTTCGGGGCTTATGTAGCCATCAATCTTCTTGCTGTAGAGCCCGTTAGATGATCGAAAATCAGGAATGCCGCTCTCGGTTGATACACCCGCTCCGCCAAAAAAAACAATGCTTCTGCTATTGTTCACCATATCCTTAAGGAGCTCATACCTATCTATCTCATCACCAAGCTTAGTATTCGGCATTGCCTCTCACTCCTTAATCCTCAGATGGATATTTCTTATAACCGGGATGCTTTCCTGTAACACCATACTGCGAACGCATTCCAATTAATCTGTCGATATTCTCACGGCTTATGTCCTTAGCTCCGCCCAAAAGCCTTGCCACAAGCGAAATCTGTGCCTGTAGCTCCAGCGTTTCCATACGATAATATGCAGTTGTAAGATCTGCTCCTACTGTTAGCGCACCATGATTTTCAAGCAGCATTACGTCATGCTCCTGTAGATACGGCTCAATTGCATCCGGAACCTCATATGTCGAAGGCGTACCATATGGCGTAAGCGGCACAGAGCCTACTGCAATAACAGTTTCAATCATGCAATAATCGTCAAGCGACTGATGTGCACACGCAAATCCCGTAGCTACAGGAGGATGAGCATGAACAACAGAACCCACATCGGGGCGGTCATGGTAGCACTTAAGGTGCATCTTAACCTCAGAGGACGGCTTCCATCCCTCAACCGCTTCAACAATGTTAAAATCGTCGTCTATAAGTCCGATCTTGTCGGTGGTAATTTCCGCTTTGCTTACGCCTGTTTGCGTTGCAAGATAAAGACCGTCAGCCACCTTTACGGTAACATTACCATCATTTGCGGCCACCCAGCCCTTTTGCCACATCTTATGACAAACCTCAACCATTTTTTCTTTTATATCTTCGTACATCTATTTTCAAATCCTTTCAGATAAAATTTGTAACCACGCCTTTTTGCAGCATGATATTTGCATAAATAGCAGCTTCTCCTGTGGCGACAATTGCATAGGCGGTCTTTGCCTGCTCATAAAACTCAAACCTCTCAATTTGACCAATCGCACCGCTTCCACGCTCGTCATACTTCGAAACAATTTGCTTATACTCGTCCCAAATCGGAGTCTCGGCATCATCACCTGGCATAACCTGCATCAAATTCACAGGCTTTTCCACGTACGTATCAAGCGGCATGAGCTTAAGTATTGCATCTAAAAGCTCAGGCACGCCATGACCGTCACAGCGTATCACCTTAGCATTCTTTCCCATGCTCTCGCACGGAAAATTTCCATCCGCTATAACGATTCTGTCCGAATGTCCCATCTCACAAAGCGTTTTTAAAAGCTCAGGAGAAAGTATAGCCGGTATATTATTAAGCATTATTAACTACCTCCAAAAATCTATCGTAAGCTTGACTCCAATCATCACCATGCGGTTCAAAATGATTTAGCCTCTCGCTATTTCTAATCACCTGTCTTAGCTGAGAAAGTGACTCAACATCCCCACTTGCCATAAGCTGAACACCTATGTTTCCCAAAGCCGTAGCCTCGGTAGGTCCGCTTATAACCTCACATCCGCAAGCGCAAGCGGTTAGACTTGAAAGAAGCTTATCCTTAGTGCCACCGCCGAACATATACACCCTTTCAAGCCTTTTGCCGACGCAAGTCTCAAGCTCCTCCTTAGCCTGACGATAGCAGAGAGCCAGACTTTCATATATACACCTCATAATCTCGCCAACGGTTTCGGGAATCGGCTGATTAGTTCGCTTACAGTATTCTCGGATACGTTTCGGAATATTTCCCGCAGGTGTAAACTCAGGAGCGTTAGGGTCAATAAAGCACTTAAACGGCTCGCTATCCTTCGCCATCTGTTCGAGCTGCATAAAGCTGTACTCGCTGCCCTCTCGAATCCACTGACGGCGGCTTTCCTGAATTAGCCATAGCCCGATTATATTCTTTAGCAGTGATGTTTTACCCTCACAGCCAAGCTCGTTTGTAACATTTAGCCTAAATGAATTCTCATCTATCACAGGTGAGTCAAGCTCAGTGCCAAAAAGACTCCATGTGCCGCAAGAGAGAAATGCAAAGTCCTTCTCCTCAGCGGGGCAAGCAGCAAGTGCCGATTGCGTGTCGTGTCCACAAACCGAAATAACCTTAATAGGCTTCATATCAAGCTCTTCACAAAGCGTATCTGAAAGTGTTCCAACCACACTACCGCTGTCGACAATCCTTGGCATAAGCGTTCGCTTTATTCCAAGTGCATCAAGTACTTCTTCTGACCAGCATTTATTTTCAGCATCAAAAAGCTGTGTGGTAGATGCGATCGACAGCTCAGCATGAGCATCTCCGCATAGAAAATACTCGAAAAGATTTGGCATCAAAAGAAGCTTATCGGCACGTTTTAGCAAATCGGGACGCTCTTTAACAAGGCTCAGAAGCTGAAAAGCCGTGTTTATCTCCATAAACTGATTTCCTGTAATCTCATAGAACCTGCCCTTATCTATCAGCCTAAAGCTTTCCTCAAGCATACCCTCTGTGCGAGAATCACGGTAGTGTACAGGATTTTCGAGCAGACGTCCGTCTTTATCTAAAAGTCCGAAATCCACTCCCCACGTATCAATCGCCACGCTGTCAACATCATAGGGCTTAGCCTTAATGAGGCTCTGCTTGATCTCATGCACAAGCCTTAGCACATCCCAATACATAGTGCCGCCCAAAATTACCGGGTCATTAGAAAATCGGTGGATTTCCTCCATAGAAATATGTTCTCCATCAAAGGATGCAACAATTGCCCTGCCTGAAGATGCACCAAAATCTATTGCAAGGACCCTTTTCATTTGTTTCACCTCCAAAAGCCAAGGATAATATCCAAAGAATTCACCTTGCCTTTATCTTATGTTCTTATACATAGGACCATAAGTCTGGCAAGCTCTAAAGTCCTGACCATCCTTATCCATTCCAAAAGCATTCCATGCAGAAGGACGGAAAATCTTATCTTCATCAACATTGTGCATACAAACGGGTATTCTTAGCATCGAGCAGAGTGTGATAATATCCGCACCGATATGTCCATAGCTTATTGCACCGTGATTTGCACCCCAGTTGTTCATAACATCATATGCGCTCTTAAATGCACCCTTGCCGGTTACACGAGGAGTAAACCATGTGCAGGGCCAGGTATAATCCGTTCTCTTCCAAAGCTTGTCTGTAACCTCATCAGGAAGATTAACAGTCCAGCCTTCAACAATCTGTACTACTGGACCTAATCCCTTGACTATGTTAAGTCTCATCATAGTTGCGGGCATTTCGCAGTCGGTCACAAAGCGTGAAGAATATCCGCCGCCTCTAAAGTATCCAAGATCTGCAGGGTTCCATGTGGTTTTACCCATGATAGCCTTCATATCCTCATCGGTAACATCCCACCACTGCTTCATAACGCTGTTGCCATTTTCATCCTTAGCTCCGCCGTTTGCATCAAGGCAAGCCGCACCGGAATTGATTAGATGAATAAATCCGCCTGCTTCCTTAGCCTTACCCTCTATATCATAGCCCGTAGCCTTCTTAACCGCCTCAGGCGACCAATATGTACGAACATCCGCAAAAATCTGTGCACGATTCGTAAGCAGCTTCATAAAGAGCATTCCAAGACCGTTTAGCGTATCGTTTTCGGTTGCTAAAATGTACGGCTCTCTTGCACCATTCCAGTCAAATGTGGTGTTGAGCAAAGCCTCGGGATAGTCGCAGTTTGGATAAAAGTCTGTCCACTGACGCTGACCCTGAAATCCTGCCGCAATTGCATTGTGTCCGACCATTTCTTCTTCGCAGCCTTCGGGAAGATTCTTGTTGCCGTTCATCAAATCCTTGATAATGCACATCATCTTAACGACAAACTCCCACTGCTCATCCTTAACCTCACGACTCTTTTGAACCTCAGGCGGATTCTTGTCGAAGCCCTCTATGCAGTTTGCCTTTGTCCACTCAAGCGCCTTCTTGTATTCGTTTTCATCATAAATACCTTCGGTCATTCGTCTGATGATTTCTACCTCATCAACCGATTCAACTCTCATACCGAGATACTCCTCAATAAAATCAGCATTGATGATAGATCCGCCTATACCCATAGTGACAGATCCTATTTGAAGATAGCTCTTGCCTCTCATAGTAGCAGCCGCTACAGCACAGCGTGCAAATCTAAGCAGCTTCTCTCTTACATCATCTGGGATAGAGGTATCATCCGCATCCTGAACATCATGTCCATAGATTCCAAATGCAGGTAAGCCCTTTTGTGAGTGAGTAGCAAGAACGGATGCTAAATACACCGCTCCTGGGCGCTCGGTTCCGTTAAAGCCCCATACGCCCTTAATCGTCATAGGGTCCATATCCATAGTTTCCGCTCCGTAGCACCAGCAGGGAGTTACTGTAAGCGTAATATCAACTCCGCACCTTTTAAACTTATCAGCACAAGCTGCTGCCTCAGCAACTCTTCCGATTGTGGTGTCGGCAATAACCACCTTTACAGGCTCGCCATTAGAATAACGAATATTCTCCTCAAAGAGCTTTGCCGCTGCCTTTGCCATGTTCATCGTCTGATCTTCGAGGGATTCTCTAACCTTCAAAAAACCACGTCTGCCGTCAATTGTCGGGCGAATACCAATAACAGGATAATCACCTATAAGTCTACTTTCTGCCATTTTGATAAACCTCCATTACAAAAATTTGAAACATTTTAGTGTTCATTTTTATCTATATTATACAATATCGGGTGCGCTTTGTCAACCGCTAATTATTAAAAATCACGAAAATTTCGTATAAAGGGCAATCTTACTCACATTTTATCATACACTTGTCCTAGGAGGAATTTGTATGATACTGATTTTAATTGCTGCTGTGCTTTGGGGATTTGTTGGTGTAGCAACCAGACCACTTTATGATATGGGACTAACTGTAATTGAGCTCACCCTTGTGCGCTCGGTCGCTTCATTTTTAGGTGCGCTCTTAATGATACTTTTCACAAATACCAAGGATTTAAAAATCCAACTGCGTGACATTCCTCTCTTCATATGTGCAGGAGCCTTCAGCATTGACCTTTTTAACATCTGCTATTTTCTCACCCAGCAAATTTTTACGCTCGCGCTCTCCTCCGTATTTCTTTATACCGCACCATGCTTTGTGATGATTTTGTCGGCTATCATCTTTCATGACAGGCTTACCGCCCAAAAGCTTATAGCACTCGCCGCCGCACTCTGTGGATGCTTCCTTGCAAGCGGAGCATGGCTTACCTCAAGTGAAATTACTGCTTTTGGTGTAATGATAGGGCTTCTTTCGGGATTTGGCTATGCTCTCTACAGCATATTCGGGTCATTAGCCGCTAAACGCTACAGCGGACTTACCTTTATGCTCTATACCTTCTTTTTTGCTGCGCTAACACTGCTTCCCTTTTGCAATACAAATAAAATAGCTATCTGCGCATCAAATGGCGGCATGATTTGGCTTGTCGCCTTCACTCTGCTCTTTACAGTAATTCCATATATGCTATACTCCTTAGGACTCGAAAGAATAGAGGCATCAAGGGCGTCAATTTTAGCATTCGCTGAGCCCTTTGTAAGTGCGCTTGCAGGACTGCTGTTTTTCGATGAAAGCCTTTCTCTTGAGCTTACGATAGGAATGCTGCTTATGCTTTTGGGAATTATCATCATAGCTAGGCACAAAAAAAGCCGAGAGCACTAAAGCTCTCGGACAAATTATTCTTATTAAATTATCCCATCATCTTATTGTTTAAGTCGTGATGCGAATTTGGCTCTGAATTTGCGCTGTAACCTCCACAATTATAAAAAAGCTCACGAATAGCAAGCGCACATCCTGCGAGGAAAAAGTGCTTGTCCTCGATAATTGAAAGCGTCACCCTGTCAGCAATATGTTCACTGCCAATGCGTGCTATAGCCTCTTTAAGCTTTTCAAAGCTCAGCTCATTAGTAAATGGAAATTTGTGAAGCACAATCTTTTGAGGATTTGTCGAATAGTAGAGATTGTTGATCAGCACCGCCGTCATAGCATAAGCATTATCAATAATCTTTACTGTAGCGGGATCATGCCTGATATATGAGGCATTGATAATCTCCTTGCAAACTGAATTTCTTTTTCCTTGAGCTGCTGCCCACATATATGGAGTGCCTTCCTCTGAAAAGCCCTTGACAATTCGATCAAATACTGCCTTAGGTACTATTTCATTTTCAACGCATCCACGTCTGCCGCAATCACATACTCTGTCAGACGAAGGATTAATTATCATCTTATTGACAAAATCTGTGCGATTATCATACGCAACAATAGGCTCGTTAAGGTTGGTGAAAACAAAATCCCAGCTTTTGCCGTACTGTAAAAAAGCTATATTTCTACACGATGCATCACGATTTTTGTTGAAGTCTATGTTTGCCATAGCAGTGCCCTTTACTGCGTTATCAAACACCATAGGAAGTGTGGTGTGACCGCTCATAAAGCGCTTTAGCCGACTAAAGTCAGGCTCTCCTCCGCTTAATGTTACATCAAGTCTTGAATACATTGAAGGATAGATTGCAAAGCCTATACCTAAAAGCGAGGACTCCTTAAGACAATTATCATTGAGTATATCCGTGAACGATTTTACAAAAAATGTGTAAATGGTCTTGCGATCCGTTGCCTCATTTATCTTTATTGCTCGCTTATCAAGAACATCTCCCGAAAGCATCGAAAGCCCAACACTTACAAGCTCTTCATTTACTGCAATTCCAAGTGCGAATTTGTAGTGATGATTGATATCAATTAATATTTTCTTTCGACCGCGAGGTGCCTTTTCTGTTCCGTGCTTGTACTCACCGATTTCAGCGATAATACCCTGATCTATCATTTCATTTGTGATAATTGTTACAGCCGCACGAGTAAGCTCTAGCTCGGATGCGATATCAATTCTTGATGTAGGACCGTTTTGTTTTAAAATCTTAAGCACCTGCATTCTGTTGCGACGCTTTAGATCGAGCTTGCTGATTCCATGTTGTTCCACTTCTAATAAACCTCCAAAAATACCGAGGCAACTCCGCTGAAACTGCGTACGAAGCTACCCATTAGAAAGATGCCTGAGGCGATGTTTTCGTCTCCCTTTTTATTCCGTTTAATAATATAATCATATCAGACAAAAGTTAAATTATCGTGAATATTCCGATAATACAAAAGATTTATCATAATGTTAAGACTTTGTTTATTTATGTCTGAAAAAACCACCGTTTTCAGTGGCTTGACGGTGGTTTTCATTTGCATTTTCATTTTTAAAATTTCAAGAGCATCCAATAGATTAATCCATATAAAAATCCTGCCGCTGTTCCATAAAGGATCACAGGTCCCGCAATAGAAAAAATCTTCGCTCCTACTCCCAAAACATAGCCTTCAGTTTTAAATTCGATGGCTGGTGCTGCAACCGAGTTTGCAAATCCCGTGATAGGCACAAGCGTGCCCGCTCCTGCATGCTTTGCTATTTTTTCATATAGTCCAAAAGCAGTCAGAATTATCGAGCATGCGATAAGCGTAATCGAGCACCAGGTAGACGAAGCTTTTTGATCTGCACCCAAATATGTGTAAAAATTCGTAAGACATTCGCCAATAACGCAAATTCCTCCGCCTATGACAAACGCCTTGACCAAATTTTTTGCCCATGCACTATTTTTTGATGCGCTCTTAACCATCTGCGAATAGCTTTCCTTGCTAATATCCATGTTATCACCTCTTTTTTAGTTAGTATGTTAAAAAGAGAGAATAATATTCATTTCATTTTCAAATTGTAAATTTTATATAAAATAATTGACATTGTAAAATCGTTGATGTATAATAAAAATGACGTGATTCGGCGATTTTATTTCACCGATCTACTCATTCACAATCATAAACATTTACTTTGTAGAAATACAAGAGGGGGTATTTTCTATGAAAAAGGCAAAGGGCTTTACGCTTGTAGAGCTTGTTGTCGTCATTGCCATCATTGGTGTTTTGGCTGCTATTCTAATTCCATCGATGCTTGGCTATGTAAAAAAAGCACGACTCAAGGCTGCTAACACAAATGCCAAGACCGCTTACAACGCTGTATCGGAATTTATTGCTGATAAAGTGGCAGAGGGTATGGAGCGTGATGAGGCTATTAGCTGCTATGCAAGTGAAGTCATCGACTGCGCATCAACGCCGTCCGGCACGGGAGCATCCCTACAGGCAAAAAAAGCTGTGTACAATGCACTTTCAGAAAATGGAGTGAATTCAGGCAAGGTCTGGGTCGACCAGGCAACAATTAACAACACCGACAGCTTTTATGTGCAGTGGACTAACGATTCAGATCCCACTATAAGCACCGCAATCTTCGGTCAATATCCCGATGCTATTACCTGGGATAATTATGATGCAGGAAATGCTGTTTGGAAAACCTACAACAATCCTTAATAAAAAAACAAAAGCGTCGATCTAGCTTCGGCGCTTTTTCTTTTAATAGGTCGCAAAAATTTGCAGCAGACTATTGATATTTTAGAATTTATATGATATAATAGACTAAGAAAAAACGACCTATCTAAACGGAAAGGAATATATTATTATGGCTAAAAATTCAGGCAAAAACCCTAACAAGGAAAAAAGCAACAAGCCGCTTGTTGCACGTATTCTCGTGCTTGCGCTGGTAGCAGTTATGGTTCTGGGTATTGTTATAGGCTCGGTAGCCGGCATGGGAGCATTCTGACATGGTACATATCGGAAACAGCTGGGATGAAATTTTAAAAGACGAATTCACCTCGCAGTATTACCTACAGCTGCGTGAATTTTTAAAATACGAGTATTCTCACTACCACGTCTACCCATCAATGTACGACATCTTCAATTCACTTAAATACACACCATTTGAAAACGTAAAAGCAGTTATCATAGGGCAGGATCCCTATCACGGAGCAGGACAGGCTCATGGTCTTTGCTTTTCGGTGAAAAAGGGCGTAGAAGCGCCACCATCGCTAAAAAACATCTTCAAGGAGCTTCAAGATGACCTCGGTATATCTCCGCCAAATCACGGCGAGCTTACCGACTGGGCAAAGCAAGGAGTGCTATTGTTAAACAGTGTACTCACTGTGCGTGAGGGTCAGGCGGGCTCTCACCGTGGCAAAGGTTGGGAGCAGCTTACCGATGCCATTATAATGAAGCTCAACGAGCGTGAAAAGCCACTGGCTTTTATCCTTTGGGGAGGCTACGCAAAGGCTAAGGCTCCTCTTATAACCAATCCGAACCATCTGGTGCTCAAGGCTGCTCATCCGTCACCGTTGTCAGCATGGAATGGATTTTTCGGTTGCAGACATTTTAGCAAAGCAAACGAGTTTCTAAAAGCGAATGGGCTTGAGGAAATTAATTGGAAAATTGGCTAAATAAAAATGGCGGCAGTTTTTTGTTCACTGCCGCCTTGATTTTTTATTAAAGCTTTGCAAGCTTAGCACATTGCTCTTTAATTGCAGGATAAATCTCACGATAAAGCTGATAGTAGCTTTCGTACTTAGGTACATTCTCCTTGTTAGGCTCGCAGATCTTGTTCACCTCAACAACAGCCTTACAAGCCTCCGGAACGCTTGAGTATACGCCTGCTCCTGTTAGCGCCAAAAGTGCAACGCCTAGTGCAGGACCCTCCTTTGATTTCACGGTCTTTACAGGACAATCATATAAATCCGCAAGCATTGAGCGCCATAGCGGAGACGTTCCGCCGCCACCGCAAGCCATCATGTCGGAGACGTTTATATTCATCTCACGAAAAACCTCAACACAATCACGCAGCGAGTAGGAAACTCCCTCAAGTACAGCTCTTAGCATATGCTTTTTTGTGTGCATTGCTGAAAGTCCGAAGAAAACTCCACGAGCGTTGGGATCTAGGTGAGGTGTACGCTCGCCCATAAGATATGGTAGATAAAGCAGTCTATCTGCTCCTACAGGAACGGTTTCAGCCTCCTTATCCATAAGGTAGTACTCATCGACACCCATGTACTTTGCCGTTTCCTTTTCGGCTTCACAGAAATTATCTCTAAACCATTTTAGCGATAATCCTGCACCCTGGGTAACTCCCATAACGTGCCAGCTGTTTGGAACTGCTGCACAGCAGGTGTGAACTCGTCCCTTGGGATCTATGGCTATATCAGAGGTGTGTGCAAATACTACTCCGGATGTACCGATGGTGGTAAACGCCTTACCGTCCTCAGCTACTCCTGTACCGATTGCTGCAGCTGCATTATCTCCTGCACCACCTACAACAATGGTGCCCTCTTTAAGCCCTGTAAGTGCCGCTGCCTTAGCGGTAACGGTGCCTGTAACCTCACAGGATTCGTAAACCCTAGCAAGCATGCTCATATCAATATCAAGTGCATCACAGATCTCCTTGCTCCAGCAACGATGAGGAACATCAAGCAGCTGCATACCCGAAGCATCTGATACCTCAGTAGCAAATTCACCTGTTAGTATGTATCTCAAATAGTCCTTAGGCAAGAGTATGTGACGGCATTTGTCATAAATTTCGGGCTCGTTATTTCTTACCCACAAAATTTTAGCCGCAGTCCATCCGGTAAGTGCAGGATTCGCAGTAATTTCAATGAGCTTTTTTCTTCCCAGGATCTCGTTCATCTGCTCGACTTCTTGTTCGGTACGCTGGTCGCACCAGATAATTGAGCGTCTTAAAACATTGCCATCATTATCTAGCATAACAAGACCATGCATCTGTCCTGAAATACCCACTCCGACAATCTCATCACTCTTTACTCCGCTTTTATCGATAACAGCCTTTATGGTGGTTATCATAGCATCTGACCAATCTGCGGGATCCTGTTCGGCATAGCCGTTTTTCGGCTGATACATCGGGTATTCGACAGTGTGAGAAGCGATAACGTTCCCCATTTCATCAAATAAAACCGTTTTAGTGCCGCTTGTTCCGCAGTCTACTCCTATTACATATGACATTTTTATTCCTCCAATACAAATTGATAAAACGATTACAGTACATATTTAGTATACAACATTTTGGAGATAATTGCAAGTGCTTTTGCAAAAAATATTAGCAGTGCTTATCCACGCTTTTTAAATACAAAGAGCTTGCTGATGACATAATTAAGAATAATCGTGACTATTGATACCAGCACCTTTGCTAAAACTGCGCCAAGCGAAAGTGTTTGAGTGCAGATGTTGAGCAAAATATTTTCGACAATAAGCGTAAAGAGTCGTCCTACATAAAAGGCAACGCATTCTATAGCTATTCCCCTTGCGCCATGTGCCTTTAGCTTAAAAACCCACTTGCGATTTGTAAGATATGCAAAGGTTACAGCACATATCCATGAGATTACATTTGAAATTTGGGTGTTTAAGTCAATGGTGAGCCCGAATACCGTGATATCGCTAACATTTAGAAGCATATGCGGGATGGCAAAAAATATTATTCCCACAATTGTAGTTCCACCGCCAAAAAGCATATAGAGAAGAAATTCCTTGTGCTTTCGGTAAGCGGGTTCAAATCTTTTTAAAAAGCCGTATGTCATAAGCCTGTCAAAAACATCAGGCTTACATTCTTTATTGTCGTTATCCATGTCCGTTGAAATCTCCTTTATGAGTTTGTACATTAAGCATTATACACCATTTTGCAAATAATTGCAATAGCTTAAAGAAATTTTTCATAATGAGTAATTTATTGTATTGCAATTTTGCACATCAATAATCTCCTTGCTTCATACATTCTTAATTCTTAATTCTACTATATTCATAATTTACAAAGCCTACAAGCCTTGATTTTTCTAAAAAAATGTGATACAATAGTAGCGATAGTAATTTTTAAAGCTATGAAAGGAAAAATATGAACATTTTTGTGATAGCTGTGCTGCTTGTGCTGTCAGCAATATGCTCGGCTACAGAAACAGCATTTTCATCTGCAAATAGGATTCGACTAAAAAACATGGCGGATTCGGGTAAGAAAAGTGCCAAAAAAGCTCTTGATATAATTGACGACTTTGACAGAGCCTTGACAGCGATTCTTATCGGAAATAATATTGTAAATATCTGCTCATCCTCACTTGCAACTGTGCTTTTTACCGAAAAATTCGGAAGCGGAAGCGTAGCATATGCCACAATAGTTATGACAGTTTTGGTGCTTATCTTTGGCGAGATCATTCCTAAAAGCCTTGCTAAGGAAAATTCTGAAAGCTTTTCAATGCTCATGTCAGCCCCTCTTTCGATAGTAATGCTTGTGCTCACGCCGATAATTTGGATATTCACTAAAATTAAAAGCTTAGTATCAAAACTTGTCGGAAGTCACAGCGAGCAGCCCTATGTTACTGAAGAGGAGCTAAAATACATTATCGATGAAATCGAAACTGAGGGAGTGCTCGAAGAACAGGAATCGGACCTTGTGAGATCTGCACTCGATTTTGATGAAACTCAAATTGAGCAGGTAATGGTGCCGCGTGTCAATATTGTAGGAATAGAGCGTGGTACAAATGTAGAAAAAATACGTGAGATATTCACCGAAAATTTCTACTCACGAATACCGGTGTATGAAAAATCAATGGATAATATTGTGGGTATAATACATCAGTCAGACTTCTTTAAGGAATATCTCGATGGAGAAAAAAACATAGATAAAATAATGACAATGCCGGTATACATTTCAGAAAACAAACACATCTCTGAGGTTATGAAGCTCATGCAAAAGAAAAAGGTGCATATGGCAGTTGTTATAGATCAATACGGAGGCACCGCGGGCATTTGCACGCTTGAGGACATTATAGAGGAGCTTGTCGGTGAGATATATGACGAGCACGATGAGGAGGACGACTCCTTCACCGTAATAAGCGAAAACAAATGGCGTGTATCCGGCGAGCTAAGTGTACTGGACTTCTTGGAAAAGGCTCAGCTTGACGAAGAGCTTATCGAGACGGATGCAAACTCGGTAGGCGGCTGGATCGTGGATCTATTAGAGCGCTTTCCTGAAAACGGGGAGAGAATTGAAGCAGGATGCTTCGTAGTTAGCGTTAAAATGGAAGATCCACAGCGAATAGACTCACTGGTAATAGAAAAAATTGACAATGGTGAAATTGACGAAGGAGATGTAGAAAGAGATGCCAAAACAGATTAAGATAACTAAGATAACAAAAGGCGAACGAGCAAACCGAATACTTGCGCTTCTTGCAATGATTGCAGCTTTTATATACGGAGGCTCATTTATATTGCTGTTAAACGAGCTTAGCTCAGATGATGATGTTCCGGCATATATAGGTATTGCAGCCTTTGCAGCGTATGTGGTTTTGTTTGGACTGTGCGTGACACACTGTATTCAGGGTGTCTGGGTGTACAAGAGACAGGAGCATTACGGAGTGCTTTTTCAGGCAATTATCATGGGTGCTTCGGCGTTTGCGATGCTAATTAATCTTCAGCTTGAGCTTGCCATTTTATTTACCTCATTAGGACTTGACAGCCTGACTGAAAAGGTTGTAGGCGACAGCACCTATGAGGACTTTATTTCAAATCAAAACTCTGCGTGGATTTTGCTGATATTAGCAATTGCGGCGATTATAACTATTGGAATTGCTGCGATAGTGCGACTATGCTCAAAGGCTAACCGCCGTGATAAATAAAGGAGTATGACCTATGAAAAAAGCTATGACAATATCTTACGAGATAGGCGATAGCCTATATTTAAACATCACGAACAAATGTCCGTGCAGCTGCACGTTTTGCATTCGTAACAACGGTGATGGTGCCTACGGATCAGATCCGCTTTGGCTTGACCACCAGCCTAGCTTTGAAGAGGTGCGTGAAAATCTATCCAAGCGAGATTTAGGCAGCTATAGACAGATTGTCTTTTGCGGATATGGCGAGCCAACCTGTGAGCTTGAGCTTTTAAAACAAACAGCAGACTACATCAAAAGCGTTTGCAATGTTAGCATAAGGCTCAACACCAACGGACTAAGTGACCTTATAAACAAGCGTGAGACTGCATCAGAGCTTGAGGGACGTATTGACTGCGTTTCAATTAGCCTTAACGCTCCGACTAAGGAGGAATATGATGCCGTAACACGTCCTTCATTTGATGCCGACTGCTATAGCGCAATGCTTAAATTTGCATCATCTGCTAAGGCTTATGTGCCTGAGGTCATGTTCACAGTGGTGGATGTTATTGGAAGTGAGGAGATTGAGCGTTCACGCAAGGTCGCCGAGAGTGTTGGCGTAAAGCTTAGAGTGCGTGAATTTATTGATGAATGATTTGGGATGTGGAAATTATGGAAAAGACTTGGAAGAAGAACTTCTTGAATATTGAGCCATACACGGCAGGCGAACAGCCTAAGAATGCGAGTATTATTAAGCTCAACGCAAACGAGTGCCCCTATCCGCCTTCGCCTGAGGTGCAAAGAGTGATAAGCAGCTTTAAGTCGGATACACTTAGACAATATCCATCAATGGACGCTTCGCCGCTCAGACGTGCAATAGCAAGGCGTTTGAGCAAGGCAAACGGAATCGAGCTGACTGAAAAGAACATCTTTGTCGGAAATGGATCTGACGATGTGCTTGCTACAGCCTTTCGTGCGTTTTTTAATGGGGATAAGCCTATACTTTTTCCGGATGTAACCTATTCATTTTATCCGGTGTGGTGCGAGCTTTTTAAAATCGACTACAAAACCGTACCCGTAAGCGATGATTTTGAAATTGACGTCAAGGGGTTTTATCCTGAAAATGGCGGTGTGGTTATACCAAATCCAAATGCTCCGACATCCATTGCAGTAGGCAAGGATTTTATAGTTGATCTGCTTGAGCACAATCGTGATTGCGTAGTAATTATCGATGAGGCTTATGTTGATTTCGGATGCTACTCGGCGGTTGAGCTTACAAAAAGGTATGAAAATATGCTTGTCACACAGACCTTTTCAAAGTCGAGAGCGATGGCGGGAATGAGAATAGGTATGGCAATAGGCTCGCCCGATCTTATAGCAATGCTCGATGCGGTTAAGGACAGCTACAACTCATATCCAATTGACAAGCTTGCAATCGAAGCGGGAATTGCGGCTATAAATGATGAGGCTTACTTTAAAGAGATAGTCGGTAGGGTGACGGCTACACGTGAGCGCATTGCAAACGAGCTTAAAGAGCTTGGCTTTAACATAGCAAAAAGCTCTACAAACTTTTTCTTTGCAGAACACAAAAGCCTTAGCGCAAGGGAGATTTTTGAGCACCTGCGCAGTAGAGGAATCTACGTTAGATATTGGGATAAGCCTAAAATCAGCAACAGACTTAGAATAACGATTGGCACAGATTATGATATGGATAAGCTTGTAGAGGCTTTAAAAGAGCTTATATAATCAAAGCAAAAGCTGTCGCACTTTTTTGATTAAGTGCGACAGCTTTTTATTTAAATCTGGGTAAGTGATCTTGCTGTTGAATTACTTTCTCTTAGAAACAACCAGAGCGCCTGCTGCTAGAGCTAGTCCAACGCCTGCAAATGCTACACCTGCGCCAGTAGACGGATTAGCTGTGCTGTCCGAGCTGCCTGTGGTGGTAGTTGTAGTTGTTGCTGCAGCTGCTGTGCTGCTTGTATCCTCGTCCTCTTCGGTTTCTTCAGTCTCCTCAGTCTCTTCGGATTCTTCTTCCTCTTCAGATTCCTCATCTGAAGTAGATTCCTCGGTGGATTCTGTAGCCTCAGTTGACTCGGTTGACTCTGTGGATTCAGTTGATTCTGTCGAATCGGTAGACTCAGTGGAGTCTGTGGACTCTGTAGCTTCTGATGAAGAATCAGCGGTGGATTCGCTTGATGAATCATCACCTGATTCACTGCTGCTTGATGAATCATCTACTGCAGCAAGTACTGCAAAGTAGTCTACATATGCATCATAATCAGTTGAAATTGTAAGACCATACTCCTGAAGCTCCTTGAGCATATCCTCAGTTATCGTGATTGACTTTACTGCATAATTATCATTGCC
Organism: Ruminococcus sp.; assembly: GCA_021199375.1. Lineage (GTDB taxonomy): Bacteria > Bacillota > Clostridia > Oscillospirales > Ruminococcaceae > YE71. Next base: position 17,072 of record JAJQIB010000001.1, read on the forward strand.
ATTGTTGTAGGTAGCATCTGCAAGTGCTGAATCACTAGCACCGCTTGATGAAAGGATAAGTGAGCTATAAACATCTGCCTGAGATACATCATCATACTCCTTATAATATCCACACCAATTAATCTCAAGGGTGTCTCCTGCCTTTGTATCAGCAAAGTTTTCCTTAGAGATTGTTATGGTTGCACAATTTGTGTCGCTATAATTGTAAACATTATAGCCAGAGAAAAGGACAGTATCAGAATTATATTTTGCATAAGTTCCCATATTCAGATCTGCAAAACCGTCTGTTGTAACAGTAGCAACAACAGATGTAATAGATTCAATCTGCTCTGCTGTCAAGCCAGACATGTATATATACCAATCACTCCAGAAGTTGTATGTTGTGTCACCGTTTGTCTTTGAGGCGGAAGCAAGTGCAGATCCATCATCATTTGCAATGGTATATACCGCTTCTCCATCTGCATTGCAGAGTACTAGCTTATCAACGGTTGCAGTAGTACCTTCAGAAACATAATCAAAATTCAAATACAGATAGTCTAAATAATAGCTTGTTCCTTCATCATAATCTTCGTACCAGTAGTTCAGACCACTATACAAATAAGAGCCTACATCAAGAGTAACATCCTGTGTACCTGCTTCTGTTATCTCTGCCGATTTAGAAACATAGTCAGAGCCAGTAGAAGCTTCATAAGAGTTTTCGGTTACCTCACCATCAGCAGCTCTAACGTAAGCATTGCTATAAATATCACTTGCATCTAAATCAGAGGTTAAATTAAAAGTAACCTTTGTAACAGTAGCCAAATCATCAGCCGTTACTTCGTTAGTATCATAATAAATCCAATCACTATAGTATGTATCGGTGTAACGATATGTTGTTCCTTCCTCCTCGTAAATCGACGATGCAAGAGCAGAACCGTCATCGTTTGCTACCGTATAAACAGCATCACCGTTAGCATTATAAAGAACAACGCTGTCCAAATTTAGGTAATAGTCATTGTTATCAAACCAGAATTCTGAATATAATCTAAAACTATCATCACTAACATACACACCATTGTACTCACTAATATCAATGTCGAGTGTATAAGATCCATTATCACCCGTAATAGTATCTCCCCAAATGGCTTGATAAGCTTCCGAATATTTCTCGTTTACTGTGACTGTACCTGTTGCTGTCTCTTCATCAGCTGCGGCGCCTACCATGCACAATACGCTTGCTGCTAGAGCTGCTGCCGATAACCCCGCCAAAATTTTTGTTACCTTCATGTCAATTCCTCCATTTAATAATGTTTTGTGTCATAAGCGACAAATAATTGTCATAAATACATTATATCACACCCCCCCCCCGATATTTCAATAGTTAAATTTCACAAATATTGCATGTTATTTTTGTTGATATTACTCAAAAATGTATAAAACTCAGTTTTTAGCATTAAATCCTGTATAAATTTGGCGAAAATGTCCTTCTTATACGCGACTTTTCTCACCACTCTTGACAAATAGAGAAAAATGATGTATACTTTCATTACAATGTTTCACTTTTTAAAAAGGAGCTTTTTTATGGATAATGTAATCAAACGCCTTATGGCACTTATAGGCTGTGCAGCTTTATCACTCACTGCGCTTGGCGGATGTGGTGACAACGATGACGGCTCAAATTCCGGCTCAGACTCATCAGATGAAGGTACAAGCTCAGCTATGCGCGATATAACATCAATGGAGCTTGTTAGCGAAATGACGCTTGGATATAATCTTGGAAACTCGCTTGATGTATGTAATGCAGACCGAGACGGCGACGGTGTAGCCAACGAAACTGCCGATGTGGTAGACGAAACACTGTGGGGAAATCCAACCGTTACAAAGGAGCAAATTGAGTTTGTTAAGGATTCGGGCTTTAATTCGATAAGAATACCCGTGACATGGAGAGATCACCTTGATGACGAGTACAACATAGATGAGGATTGGATGAACAGAGTTCAAGAGGTTGTTGACTACGCATATGACCTTGACATGTATGTTATTATAAACATTCACCACGATGGCGGAGGAGATCCCGACTTCGGAGCATGGGTTAGAAATGCATCGACCGACTATGATGGTGTGCTTGAAAAGTACCAAACCATATGGCAACAGATTTGCGACCGTTTTGAAGACTACGGCGACAAGCTGATTTTTGAATCTATGAATGAGGTGGGCTTTGACGATTTATCTTCTGATGAAGCCTACGAAACGCTCAACAGCTTAAATCAAGCCTTTGTTGACCTTGTACGAAGCAGTGGCGGCAATAATCCTGAAAGACATCTGCTAATTGCAGGCTACTGGACCGACATTGCTATGACCTGCGACAGCAAATTTGTTATGCCCGATGATCCCGCAGACAGATGTATAGTATCGGTTCACTACTACACTCCATGGGAATTTTGCACTACAACACAGCAGTACGAGTGGGGTACAGACGATGAGGTCGCGCTGATGGAATCTAAGGTCGAGCAGATGAAAACGACATTTGTCGATAACGGCATACCTGTTATTATAGGCGAATATGGCACCTGTCTTGGAAATGACGAGGAATCACGAGTTAAATTCTGTGAAACCTTTGTAAAGCTCTGTACTGACGCAGGAATGGCAACATACATCTGGGATGACGGAGGACTCTTTATTCGTGATGAGCTTGCTTGGCAAAATGAGGATATTATCACAGCAATAAAAAGCTCAGCCGGAGTAGAGTAAGGCTTTAGAACAGCTAAAATATAAGCGGTTCACACACAAAATGGTGAACCGCCTCATACTATTCTATCTCCCTAGACCCCTTCACGCAAAAGCGTAAAGCAAAGAGCAGTATTGTGAAAAGTGCTGCACAAACGGGCAAGACCTTTATTGCCGTAGCATATCCGGCTGACTGAACAAATGAGCCAAAGAAGGCATTAAAGATAACATCGAAAATGTTGGAAACACCGATGATGAAGCCTGTCGCAATTCCTGAGATGCTTTTCGGATAAAACTTGCCGACAAGCAGCACGAGAGTCGGCCAGAGAATTGAAAAGGCAAGACCCGATGCACAGATAAGATACATTCCCACCTTGCCAATCAACAGTCCGGGTATGTATAGCAGAGCGGATGCGCTTGTCCAGATAAGAAGACTTTTAAAGGTTCCGAGCCTTTGTACCAGCGGAGCAAAGATAAGACGTCCTAGTGTTATTCCGCCAAAAAACAGTGAGAGGAAAAATGCTGAACGTGACACCGTAAAGCCTAGATACTGACTTCCGTATGATGTAAGCCAGTTTTGTAAGCCATGCTCTGCCACCTCATAAAATCCACAAAGTGCGATAAGAAAAAAGCAGGCAGGATTTTTTAGTACCTCAAGATACGACTTGAGCACACCGGTTTCCTGTGGCTCAGGATCGGGAAGCTTTAGCGTCATCAAGAGGATAAATGCCAACACAGCCAAACAAAGTATTATAAGATTTGCGCCATGCCATGAGCTTATTTTTGAAGCAAAGCGCCCGCCTATGTTCTGAGAAGCCGCTATGCCCATACCCTGACAGAAGTTAAAGACATTTATAAACAGTGCAGGCGACGCAAAAATCAATGGTGTTATAATATTCACGCTTGTCGAAAGCATTGTTGATGCACCCAGTGAAAAAATAATCGTGACAAGCAAAATCTCATAGCTCTCGGTGAAAATATACACCGCAATTGCAAGCATCCAAATCAGCATAAGTCCGCCAATGAATTTCTTTCTCGGCAATCGGTCGGCAAGATAGCCGCCTATGAATAGAAAAAGCAAATTTCCAACATAGCTTATCATTATTAGCATGCTCGCTTGCGATTCGCTTAGGCTAAACTCACTTTTAAAAAGCGGCAAAAACACTCCACGCAGAGCATCCGAAGCTCCTGTTATTAGCATGATGAGTACACAGTAAACGGCAGCTAGCACCTTAACTCGCTTGCTATTTTCCATTTTTCCTTATCCTCACTTTACTATCTTCCCTCAATCTTAGCAATAACATCACCAAGCTCATCTAAAAAGAGCTTGTCTGTTGCGCTTAGACGATAGCTGCTTTGATAGATTAATGTATCACGGTTAGCTTGATGGTTATCTGAACAGGGCTTTTGAACCAGACCGTAGCGTCTTAGCACCGCCTTAGGCAGCGGAGAAACATACATAAAGGTATTAGGCACAGAGCTTAAGATATCAAACTGACTTCCACGCTCGTATACATAGATATGACGCTTGTGACTTTTCATTCGACTTGTTTTCTTTTGTAACGCAGCCGATACATTCGGAACAGCTGTATCACCGTGAACGACCTCAATATACTCTTCAAGCTGCTCGGTTTTAATTGCCGATTCTCTGGCTAGCGGACTTTTTTCACTCATAAGTACAACATAGTCGTAGGTCCAAACCTCTTGGAATTTTAAGTTTTTCTCATTCAAAAGAGATGTAAAGAAATCCTCCTGCGCAAGCTCATAACGAATTATGGCAAGAGTACACTCGCACTCCACCACCGAGTTTATCGCCTCAAGCGAGTTGGTTTCCTTAAACTTAATATCAACCGTTTCGGTTCGAGAAAGCTTGTTCATAAACTCCGTGAAAGCATAGGTGATGTAGCTTGCACGAGGCAGCATAAGCTGAAAATCGGTACGAGTAGCACCCGTTTCCTTATAAAGCTCCTCCATCTTGTCCATTTGCACAATTATTGCCTTTGCATATTGCAAAAACTCCTGCCCCTTTTCGGTAGGCACTACGCCCTTTGCCGAACGCTTAAAAATCGGTATACCAATTTCACGCTCCATCTCTTTTATAGCCTTTGATAGATTAGGCTGACCCATATAGAGAGCTGCTGCTGCTTTTGTAATTGAGCCTTGACGCTCAACCTCAACCATGTACCGCAAATGTGTAAGATTCATTCTTAATTCATCCTTTCCTAAAGAACTGCTATGACATATATCTCGTTTTTAATATGTAATATTATACATGCTTTCCTGATTAAATTATACATAATTAGGTGGCAATTGTCAAGAGAAAATCGAGCAAAAAGCGGTGGTGCAAGAATAATTCATTGTAAATTGACAAAAATACGCTTAAAGGTATTGATTTTTTTGTTCAAATGTGATACAATAAAGTAAATAGGTTTCAAACACTTGATGACAAGGAGAAAATAGATATGATTATAAGTACTCTCGCCGCAATGACGGCAGGATTTGTATTAAATTTATTTTTTGGTACGCCAAAAATACTAAAAGCTGACCGATATATTATCAAGCTTTGTGAAAAGCTTGCACCATGGATAAGCGAAAAATATCAAGAAAGCGTCAACGGACAGCACACAGCCGGAGTAGTGTACATAACGCTTCTGCTGCTAATTCTTTTAGTGCCGCTGTTAATCATAACAATTCTTCTGTACATATTTGTTCCTGCACTTGCAATTATTTTTGATGCAATAATCTGTTGGTCGGTATTTGATGTGAAAAGTCTTACCGAATATGCAAAAGCAGTAGCACGCTCTGTAAAATCGCATAATCTAATACGTGCTTGTAAAAATACACAGCGTCTTTGCGGCACCGACTGTTCTGAGCTTGACGAAGGCGAAATGGTAAAAGCTGCAGTTGAGGGAATTTCTGACAGAACTGTAGACCGTGCCGCAGCACCACTTCTATGTATGTTTATCCTTTCAGGTGTCGGCGGAGTTTTCTTTAAAGCAGTAGATACTGCAGCAAACCTAGAATACGGCGATGAGGAAGCCGCTTTGAGCTTCGCAGACCCAATAAGAAGCCTACAGAATGGATTGTGTCTGCTTCCCGGCAAGCTCACATCCATGATCATGCTGGTAGACGCACTTTTCCTAAAGCTAAACACACGCTCTGCTGAGCGCATATACAAGCGTGATAAGAAAAAATGCATACGCACCTGCTTCGGAGGCTGCCGTGCAGTTATGGCAGGACTTCTGGGGATTTCGCTTTTGCCAGAGGAAATCTACAGTGAACAGCTTGTACGCACCCTTACAATAGGCGAACAGCTAAAGGAACCTGAACCCAGCGATATTGGTACAGCTAACAGCGTAATGCTTGGAACAACCTTTATCATCATGGCTCTTTGCTTCATGGTAAAGCTCACCATCGGTGTTTGGTTCTAAAATGTATATTTAAACACAATTAAACATAATCGGTCAAGCAATGCAAAAGCTTGACCGATTTTTATTTTCACTTGTAACTGCTAAATCCATCCTCCATCAACACGTATAGTTTGACCGCATATATAGCAGCTGCTCTTAGACACCAAAAACTCGCATACCTGAGCCACATCATCCGAGGCTCCCGCACGTGATGCAGGAATTGAAGCTATAAGCTCCGCTCGCTCTGCTTCGCTTAAATGCTCATTCATTCTTGTGTCAATGAATCCGGGAGAGATTGCATTTATAAGCACGCCGCTTGGCGCACATTCTTTAGCCAGTGCTTTTGTAAAGCCAATAAGTCCAGCCTTTGCTGTACTGTATGCAACCTCGCAGGATGCTCCGCACTCGCCCCACACGGAGGCAATGTTTATTATTCTACCGCTATGCTCACGCAGCATAGCAGGTAAAACACGTTTTGTCAAAAGCATACTTCCGATAAGATTTGCATTTAAAACGCCAACAAGCTCAGCATCTGAAAGGTCTTGAAACAATCCTATGCTTTCAACTCCAGCATTATTTATTAGTACATTTGGTTCGCCTAAAAGATGCACACAATCATCATAGGCACTTGAAATGGATTTCTGATCGGTTAAATCAAGATAAATCGCCTGTGACCTCACATTATATTTTTCAGCTATTTCGTTAGCCAGCTCATATGCTTTTTCTTTGCCATGAAGATAGGTCACAGCGATGTCAAATCCGGCGGCTGCAAGCCTCAATGCTATTGCCGATCCAATTTCGCCGGAGCCGCCTGTGATTAGTACTGTTTTGTTCATTTTTATCGCCTCTTTAGTTAATAGTATATCACAAACATACAAAAATGTCAAACACTCTAACACTAATTTATGCACCCCCCTTAGCTCCGCACAGCTAGAAAAATTTATCGTTTTTCGATAAAAAACTATTGACAAAAGGAAAATATCGTGGTATACTTATATTAATCAAAAAAAGTTAGGAGAGTTTTTTATGTGGACTAAAACAAAATCGCTCATTCTTTCCCGTATTTTGGCAACTGCTTTTACCGTACTGCTTGTTATGATAACCTTTTTTGTGCCATTTTTTGCAGTGTGGTATGATGGGGCATCAGAGGGCTATGGACTTATTAGCGGCTCGATTGTGATACCCACCTGCATCATCCTTTATATATGTGACGCACTTGCCTTTGCCGCTGTCGTAGCACTTCACATTCTGCTTCGCAACATATCGGTTGACCGCATTTTTGATGCGCAAAACACAAAGTGCCTTAGAATAATATCCTGGGCATGCATATTTGCAGGCTTTGCCTTTGTGGTGCTTGGACTTTGGCGAATGATGTGCTTTATTCCCGCATTTTTTGCAATAATGTTCGGACTTATTATGCGTGTGCTAAAAAATGTCTTTGAGCAAGCAGTGGAAATAAAGTACGAGAATGACTTTACCGTTTGAGAGGAGCAAAGCAAATGCCTATAATTGTAAATTTAGATGTGATGATGGCAAGGCGTAAAATTTCCTCAAACGAGCTTGCCGAAAGGGTCGGAATAACAGCCGCCAATTTATCTGTACTAAAGACAGGAAAGGCAAAGGCAGTGCGATTTTCAACGCTTGATAAAATCTGTCAGGCACTCGACTGTCAGCCTGGAGACATTTTAGAGTGGAAAAATGAAGAATAAAGGAGAGAAATGAAATGATTACAGACACAAACAATCCCTATCAAATACAGTGCGTAGGTTTAAAGAAAAAGGAAAAGATAACCTACACCAAAAACGAAATATTACTCGCATTTGCAGCATTCCCCATAGCCTTTTGCTTTGTGAAATTTGCATTGTTTGTTAAAATGGGATTTATTACAACGCTTGTTTTTGCACTTATTGGAGTGTTTGCATTAGTCTTTCTTAAAAAAAGCGGATGTGCGATATTGAAAAGTGATAAAACCATTATGTCACTCTACTTTTTGTTTAGCATAGTTTTTTCAGCTACTGACAATAGCTTTATAAAGCTTTTAGACTCAGTCTTTTTGGTGATTTTAATTTCACTTCTGATAAACCATCTAAGCTCACAAAATAAAAGCTTCCCACGATTTCTTCCATTTGTTTTGTTATCGTCCCTTTTGTCACGTCCCTTTTCAAATCTATCGCACGCTCCTGACGCAGTAAGTGGGGCGGTTAAGAAAACAAGCATGGGGAAAAATACAGTGTATGTGATAGTAGGACTGCTCGTTACAATTCCTCTTACCTCAGTTGTTGGTGGGCTACTGATTATGGCGGATGAGGGAGTCGCTAAAATGCTTGGAAATGTTGTAGATTTTATCACTGGTGAAAGCATGATAAGACTTGTCTGTCAGCTTCTTATTTCAATTCCTGTTTGGTGCTATCTTTTCGGTATGCTTTTTGGCGCAGTTCATCGCAGTGAAGACGAGCCAAGCGACAGCAATTATCAAAAAAAGCTTGGCAGCTACAAAAGTGTAGAAAACGTAATAATTTATGCCGCTACTACTCCTGTATGTGTGCTTTACTTGCTGTTTTTTATCTCACAAGCGAGCTACCTACTATCGGCATTTTTAGGCAAGCTGCCCGATGGCTACAGCTTTTCGGAGTACGCAAGACGTGGATTTTTCGAGCTTTTAGCAATATGCGTAATTAACCTTGCGATTCTTATTGTAATAAATCTGACAGCTAAAAGAAGCGGTGATCAAAAGCCACTCATGCTCAAAATATACTCCATTGCCATATACTTTTTTACACTTGTGATAATAGCATCCTCACTTAGCAAAATGGTTATGTATGTTTCCGTTTATGGCTTTACTCAGCTTAGAGTTTACACAGCTTGGTTTATGATACTATGTGCTGTTATTGTAATTCTGACGATAATAAAACAGCTTGCCCCACGCTTTAGCTTATCAAAATGGGTGAGTGTAGGCTTTGTAATAATGTTTGCTCTTCTCGCCTTTGGCAAGCCTGATTATGTAATTGCTCGCTGTAATGAGCAGCTAAAGCAAAGCGGAGTGCTTGAATATTATGACTCAAGCTATGTCTATACACTTTCAGATGATGCTATTGAAGGATATCTTGATGCAGGTGGCGAAAGAGATGAGAGGTTTAACCACTATATGCAGAATACAAAAATCAGATATGATGATAATATTTATGAGCTGTTTAATCTGTCAGCAATAAGAGTTGCGATTCAAACTGGTTATTTTGATTGATATTAAAGGAAAGGGAATGAGAAAATGATTTACACACACAAGGTACAGTATTACGAAACGGATAAGATGGGAATTGTACATCATTCAAATTATGTCCGCTGGATGGAGGAGGCAAGAGTTGCGTTTTTAGAATATATCGGCGCTTCGTTTGTTAGCTTAGAGGATATGGGAATTGTTAGCCCTGTACTCACCATTGATTGTAGGTTTGTTGATATGACACGCTTTGGCGACAGCGTTGACATCATACCAAAAATAGAAGAATTTAAAGGAGTAAAGCTGCTCGTCGAGTACGAGATGAGAAACTCAAAAACCGGAGAGATATGCTTTAAAGCACATAGCGCTCACTGCTTTATGCAGGACGGCAAGGTCATCAATATGAGAAAAAAATATCCCGAAATTTATGCGAAATTTTCGGAGGAAATGGAAAAGGGCAAAATAAATCTGTAAAATTTCTATAAACTGTTGACAAACGTTCATTTTTGCTGTATTATTATAATAGATGGTTGTACGGGTACACAACCAATTATAAATATGGAGGAAATATTATGTCGAAATTTTGTAATTCATGCGGAGCTCAGCTTGAGGATGACGCAGTATTTTGCACTAATTGCGGTGCCACTCAGCAGAATGTAGGTCAGCCTAATCCTGGTAATCAGTATCAGCAGCAGGGCAATCAAGCGGGCTTTACACAGGCAGCAGGAAATGCTGCACAAAGCGTTGCAGGAGCGGTTAAGCAGACATTTGATGGCGTAACTGTAGACTCGGTTATAGGTGCTATGAACCCTAACGAGATTAAAAACGTTGGAAAGACCAAAAACAAGAACACCATCATCGGACTTTGTGCCATTGCCGCAGTTATCATCATTGTGGTAATTATTCTTTGTATAATCTTTGGCGGAAAGTCATACGAAAAGCCAATTGACAATCTTTGCAAGGCTATCGAAAAGACTGATGGCTCTGCTATGGCAGATGCACTTCCCGACTACATAAATGATTCAGTTGAAGATTATATGGATTCTGAGTATGACAGCGTTGAAGAATACTATGAAGAAATGCTCTATGATATACTCGACGAATACGAGGATGAGTATGGCAAGAACATAAAGATAAAGTATGACGTTATCAAAAAGAAGGAAATCAAAGAGTCAGATCTCGAGGATAAGGAGGATGAAATTTCCGAGTACTACGATGAGGATGTCAAGGTATCTAAGGGCTATGAGCTAAAGGTTGAAATGACTATTAAGGGCAAAGACGATGACGATACCGATACAAGCTGGATTAGCGTCTACAAGATTGACGGAAAATGGGTTCTTGAAGGAATGAGCGCATTGTACTAATTGCATAAGCAAAAGCTAAAAATCCCCTTGCTTTTTTAGAGCAAGGGGATTGTTTTTTTATGTTCTTTACTCACGTATCTGTCCATTGCCGTTTATCAGCCACTTTTCGGTGGTGAGAGCGGTAAGTCCCATAGGACCTCTTGCGTGAAGCTTTTGTGTAGAGATTCCGATTTCTGCACCAAGTCCAAACTCATCTCCGTCGGTGAAGCGTGTAGAACAGTTTACATAAACCGCTGCTGAATCAACACGCTTTTGGAACTGCTCGGCAGAGAAAAGACTCTCAGTGACTATACATTCACTGTGACCGGTTGAATAACGATTTATATGCTCAATTGCTTCGCCCAAGCTATCTACGACCTTTATAGAGATTATGTAGTCAAGAAACTCAGTAGCATAATCACCCTCAGTTGCAAGTGCAATATCCATTCCCAAAATCATCTTCGTGATTTCACAGCCACGAATCTCGACGTTATGCTTATCGAGCTGCTGCTTTAAGCGGGGAAGAAAAGCCTCAGCAGCATCACGGTGAACAAGGCAGCTCTCAACTGCATTGCAAACGCTCGGACGCTGCGTTTTTCCATTATCCACAATGTTTACAGCCATATCAATATCAGCACTTGCATCTACATATACATGGCAATTTCCCGTACCCGTTTCAATTACAGGAACAGTAGCATTCTTAACAACTGTTTGAATTAATCTCGCTCCTCCTCTGGGAATTAGCACATCAATAAACCCATTAGCCTGCATCATTTCAAGTGCGATACCGTGGTCGGTATCCTCAACAAGCTGTACTATGTCTTCAGGAAATCCTGCTACTCTAACCGCCTGGCGCATAAGCTTAACCAAACACATATTCGAGTTAATAGCTTCTTTTCCGCCACGCAAAATTACCGCATTTCCGCTCTTTATACAAAGAGCAGCTGCATCAACGGTGACATTTGGACGAGATTCATATATTATTCCAATTACACCCATCGGCACACGTACACGTGTAATCTTCATGCCATTTGGTCTTACCTCGCCGCCCATGATTTGTCCTACCGGGTCTGAAAGTGCGCATAGCTTTTCGCAAGCTGCCGCCATGCCCTCAATGCGCTTATCGTCAAGACGCAATCTATCCTGCATAACCTCGCTCATGCCTCTAGCCGCCGCTGCCTTTAAATCAATCTCATTAGCTGACTTTATAGATGCTGAGTTATGACGCAAAATATGCGCAATCTCAAGCAGTGCATCATTCTTTTGTAGTGCAGATGCATTTGCAATTTCACTTGTCGACGCCCTCGCCTTGACGCCTAGATTTTCAATGTAGTTCATGTGATTACCTCCTATCACCTAGCCCTAAATCTAGTGCCTACCGGCACACCATCAAAGATTTTATATAGATTTTCAGGCTCACGCCCATTCACAATAACCATATCAAAGCCACTGCTCATGGCAATCTCTGCCGCATTTAGCTTTGTCACCATTCCGCCAGTGCCTAGCTTTGTTCCAGCTCCGCCTGCAAGTGCTTTAATCTCGTCGGTGATCTCTGTAACCTCCGGAATAAGTCGTGCATCCTTGTTTTCATGCGGGTCCTTGTCATAAAGTCCGTCAATGTCCGACATAATAATTAGCATGTCTGCCTTTGCAATTTGAGCTACACATGCCGCAAGCGAATCGTTTTCGCCGACCTCAAGCTCCAGCTCGTCAATCGCCACCGTGTCGTTTTCGTTTACTATCGGGATCACGCCCTTTGAGATAACGCATTCCAGTGCATTCTCAACATTCTTGCGTCTATCCTCGATAAGCATATACTTAGTAAGCAAAAACTGAGCCACAGTAAGCGAGTACTCGGAAAATTGCTTGTCATACATATACATAAGCTCACATTGCCCGACCGAGGCACAGGCTTGCTTGCTAGGAGTATCCTTAGGCTTTTCACGAAGTCCTAGCTTTGCCATTCCAAGTCCTAGCGCTCCGCTCGATACAATAATCACCTCATGTCCTGCATTTTGTATATCAGCAAGCACCTTAACAAGCTTCTCTACACGTCTTATATTTAGCCTTCCCGTCTTATGTGTAAGCGTAGACGTTCCAAGCTTTACCACCACCCGGATTTTTTGTCCGTTTTCAGCCATTTACTTCACTCCAGTCAATTTACTACATTTCGAGGATTTCCCTCAATCCAGCAGCGCAAATTTTGTGCCACCTCTCTCAATAAACGCTCACGGGTTTCAATCGGAGCCCATGCAACGTGCGGAGTAATCCTACAATTTTTAGCACCAAAAAGCTTGCAATCGGATCTCATTGGTTCATATGTAAGCACATCAAGACATGCTCCTGCAATTCTCTCATTATTAAGCGCATCTGCTAAAGCAGACTCGTCAATTAAGCCCCCTCTTGCAGTGTTTACAAGCAGTGCATTAGGCTTCATGTATGACAAGGTATGAGCGTTTATCATGCACTGATTTTCAGATGTAAGCGGACAGTGTAGCGACACTACATCCGAGCACTTAAGCAGCTGCTCAAGTGTGCAGACTTCAGTTTTGTCGTTAACCTTAGAGGGAGTGCGAGTATGCGTTATTACATTCATATCAAAAGCACGTGCTATTTGAGCCACCTTGCGTCCAATATCGCCGTATCCTACAATTCCAAGGGTAAGTCCCGCAATTTCATTTGTTGGTATATAAAAATACGAAAACAGCTTGTAGTCAATCCAATCGCCATTTGCAACTGTATCAGAGTACCTTGCTGCCTTGTTAAAAAAGTCCAATATAAATGCAAAGGTGTGCTGCGCAACGGCATTTGTTGAGTATGATGGCACATTACATACAACTGCCCCTCTTTTGCCTGCCGCCAAAGTGTCAACATTGTTGTATCCTGTGGCGAAAAGTCCGACATACCTTAAGCTTTTGCATCTTGAAAAAACATCCTCAGTGATGGCACATTTATTACATATAACCGCATCTGCATCGCCTATTACATCCGCTATATCCTCATCTCTCGTATAGCCATATACACGGGTGTCGCCAAGTGCGCAAATATCATCAAGAGAAACATCTCCATGAGTAACCGTTTCTGAATCGAGTATAACTATTTTTATTTTACTCATTCGTCCTTATCCTCAAAAGCGTTATCAACGAGATGTCTATCCTGCCTTTGTGCTTTTCTGTTAGCGTCACGCTGTCGCCTATTTTCTTCGTCAAGCTGCTCATTAACCGAAGCGAGCGCTGCTTTGCGCTTTTTTGCAAACATAATATAGAAAATCAACGCACAAATAAGCAGTGCAATTTCAATAAATCCCAGTATGGTAACTGAATGAGCAGTCTGACATAGTGAGGTCTGTGTTGCAAAGGTGAGATCTATCGCTGCCATTATGAACAAATAGTGCCACGATCCACGACGATAAAACTGCACAAGATAAAGTATAGTCGCCAATATACAGAAAATAAAATGCGTCTTTAGTGATAACGGAGTATACACATTCTGCATTCCCTGTTCAGCGGTTGATGAAAATATTTCAAGCATTGTTATCCTTCTTTCGCTCAATAAAAAATTGCTACATAGATATTATAGCACTTATTTAAACGGATTGCAAGGGGTTGAATAAAAAAACCGGAGAGCGAAGGCTTGAGACTTTTACTTTTTCCACCATTGTAAGAATCTTCTACCAAGCTGCTTGCCGCCGCCATGCGTCTTTGAGTACTCATTTGCTGCCGCAATAGCAATTAATAGGATTCCTGCAACGAGCAGATAAACCCACCATGCTACCGATTCAAGCGAGTCCTTTGTGATGTATAAGCTAAGTCCTAACAGTGTTGCCGCTGAGATTATAAACCATCTAAAGGATTTCACTCTAATTGACCATACGATCAGGGTAATGGAAACTGAGCAGACAAATATAGTATTTGTAACCGATTGAAAATAAAGTGCGTCAGACACTAACAGCAAAAATCCCGCAAGCGATATGCCAAAGCCTAAGCTATAGGCTTTTTCAGGACTGCCACGCCATATAATGAACATAGCAATAGCATAAAGCTCAATTGAAGCTACACACAGCTTTAGCATCACTGATCCCGAGCTTATAATCACAAACGGCTGAACTGCCACAAGTGAGCATGCCGCAAAAGCCGCTATACTCATAAAACTAAGATTAAGCTTTCTTGGATTTTCATATCTAATCATATTTATCCAAAATGCACAAGCTTCTATGATTGCGATGAAAAGTGCAGTTTTTACGCTTATTTCTCCTCCACCATTTATAACAGTAAAAAATGGTGCGAAAAACGCTCCGACTTGTGCAACATCAAGCCTTATGACCGACTTGTTGTTAAAATAGCAAAGCTTTTTATTAAAGATGAGACGAGATGCTAAAATTAGCACCGCCATTATTGCCGCACTGGTAATGATGTAAATATCACTTTGTTCAAGCGTATTTGTTGGTAAAAGTTTGCAAATTCTAAATGAAATTACATAAAATATCGTCACTGGAAGTATCGCCGTGAGGTTTACATCTTCAAATATTGTAACTACAAAAAGTGCCGCACATATTAAAAGGCATGTTCCCATAAGTGCAACGCCTTCGCAGAAAAATGAGGCAAACAAAAGCAAAATTGCTGCCGCAACCACCCAAGGATACTGTGCGATTTTTAGCATTGATGAGTCGCTGTTTTCACTATAAAAAGATATAACAGCAGTTAAAAATGTGAGGATTATACTACCGATAAGCATTCCAACTCCAGCATTGTCAACAAGACCGCCGAGACGCAAAAATACGAATACCATTGGAAGCGGAGACAGAACATTTGCCGCAACGTGAACAGGACTGGGATTTTTTTCGTATGTGAGCCACGCAAGAAGTGCCGTAACGCAAATCCAGCAAACAATTGCTACAATTGGATCCTTAACTGAATTGAGTGAGAAGCCCAGAAAAGTAAGTACTATCGGGAAAAGTGCGTCACTAAACGGAGTACGAATTTTGTGGATAAGCATAAAGCAAATGATAAACAGCATGGTAAGTAACATGAAAATTCTTAGCCCTGAAACGTCATCAATATCCGTGTATTTTAAAAATGTTACAAAAAAGCCTGAAAGGGTGATAAGAGTTACGGGAAAGACATGCCGCCAAAAAAGTGTGAACATTCTGTACTTGGGCTTGCGTTCAACTACGAGATATAGCACAAATGCCACTATAAAAGCCATGTAAATTGTAGAGCAAATGGAAGTTTGCTTGTTTAATCCTATCCAGTTTATAGCAAAGCATGCCGTCATACCGATAAATGAGATGTCGGTTAACGGGGTACGCATGTTGGTTTTCTTTGGCAAAATAGTGACCTACTCCCACCGCCTAAGCTAACGCTTAGAGGCGGGGGCTTCTCGCTC
>JAJQIB010000028.1 GCA_021199375.1 Ruminococcus sp.
CCTCTTTTGGGTCAGCTTGTTCATTATATCACCTTGCCGCTTGTTTGTCAATGAAGAAATTGTAAAGAAATTTTGCGTTTTAGATTAATTTGACCTCGTTCGAGTTTATACTACACCGATTTCGCATCTATCCCGCTTCTGTTCACAAAACATTAATCATTTGACTGTTGAAAATATAAGAAAACATTAGTATAATATAATTGTAATCGAATATTGACCCCAATGATGCGGTTGTTCTTTTTTAGATCAACCGCTTTGTTTTTTATAAGGAGGATGGATTTATGCTTATGATTAAAGCCATTGTTGCTCCTGAGTGCAGCGATGCCGTTATTGATTCACTTGGTGCTGAGGGATTTTCCGCAATTACTCGTGTCAAGGTCAAGGATCGTAGTGCTGCATCGATCACTGTAAACGGCACCAATCCCGATGAGCAGGACATGGATATGCTTATGATTTGCTGTCAAAATACAGATAAATCTGCTATTGTCAGCATTATCGCTGATAAAACCAACCTTAACGACATCAGCGGAAAAATCTTCATCTCTCCTGTAGATGAGGTTTACACTATAAGCAGCAAAACCAAAGGATTGTAAAAAGCTTTATTTTCACACATTATAGAAAGGAATGATATTCATGAAAGAAATGATTGCAATTATTAGAGAAACCAAGTACGAGGCAACTGTTCGCTCGCTTGATGCTGCGGGTATTGGAATTGCCGCATCCTATTCTTGTATGGGACGCGGAAAGAAAAGCCTTGGCACACAGTTCATGTCTGCCATGTCCCAATTTCTAAACAGCTCTAGTACTCATGATACTCATTCTCTTATTCCTAAGCGTGTTCTAGCTCTTTATGTCGAAGACGACCTTGTAGATTATGCCGTACAGGTGATTATGGATAAAAATTCCACACGTAATCCCGGAGACGGAAAAATTTTCGTCATTCCCGTCGAGCAGGGCTCGATTGTAAGAGCCGCCGATGATGTAGCTTAGCTCTTTCTCACCTACATATATACATTTTTCCAAAAAGGAAAGTATGAAAAGCTTCACCGCTGCTTTACTCTCTCAAAGCAGCGGTGTACCTTTATCACTAACCATTTAACCATTTAATCCTTAACCGCAAAAAGCGAGTGCAACTCATATGCGCTCGCTTTTTGTTAGATATTAAAGGCATTACTCCAGCTCAAACGCTCCGGTGTAAAGCTGATAGTACTTGCCCTTTTCGGCAATAAGCTTGTCGTGACTGCCACGCTCAATGATCCTGCCTTGCTCAAGAACCATTATAACATCTGAATTCTGTACAGTAGACAGTCTGTGTGCAATTACAAATACCGTTCTACCATACATAAGTCCGTCCATTCCACGCTGAACAAGCGCTTCTGTTCTGGTATCGATTGAGGATGTCGCCTCATCAAGAATCATTACCGGAGGATCTGCAACCGCCGCTCTTGCAATTGAGATCAGCTGACGCTGTCCCTGTGACAGATTAGCGCCATTTCCTGTAAGCATGGTGTTGTAGCCCTCAGGAAGTCTGCGGATAAAGTCATCTGCGTTTGCGAGGCGAGCCGCTGCTACGCACTCCTCATCACTTGCGTCAAGATTTCCATATCTAATGTTATCCATAACCGTTCCAGTGAAGAGATTAACATCCTGAAGCACTATTCCCAGTGAACGTCTTAGGTCGCTCTTCTTTATCTTATTGATGTTTATTCCATCATATCTAATCTTGCCGTCGGCAATGTCATAGAAACGATTGATGAGGTTCGTGATTGTAGTCTTACCCGCTCCTGTTGCGCCGACAAATGCCACCTTCTGTCCGCTTTCAGCATAAACCGATACATTATGAAGTACAATCTTTTCAGGAACATATCCAAAATCCACATCATCAAGCTCAACTCGTCCTTCAACCTTGGTAAGTGTAGTTGTGCCGTCGTTATGCGGATGCTTCCATGCCCAGATGTTCGTTTTTTCCTCGCACTCTTCAAGCTCGCCATCTGCTCCATACTTAGCATTTACGAGTGTTACATATCCCTCGTCCTGCTCAGGCTGCTCGTCAAGCATCTGATATATTCTCGCCGAGCCTGCCATTGCCATAGCTACAGCGTTTATCTGGTTTGAAATCTGTGAAATATTCTGGCAGAACTGTCTTGTCATGTTTAAGAAAGGTACTACTACAGCAATGGTCATCGCCTGTCCCGATATTGAAATATTCTTCACTCCGGAAAGCACAAGCAAAGCACCAACAATAGCTGCTAGAATATACATAATATTGCCAATATTTCCCATTATAGGCATCAGAATATTTGCAAACTTGTTAGCCTCCTTTGCATCCTCATACAGCTGACCATTTACCTTGTCAAAGTCCTCTTTAGCACGCTCTTCATGAGTAAATACCTTGACTACCTTCTGTCCCTCGATCATCTCTTCTACAAAGCCCTCGGTTTTACCAAGTGATCTTTGCTGCTTTAGAAAATAATTCGCACTCCTGCCGCCAATGTTTTTTATAACTATAATCATTATTACAACACCGCATAATACAAGAAGCGTCATCCACAAGCTAAGATAGATCATTTCGACAAATAGCACTAAAAGCGTAAGACCTACCGTAAGCAGCTGAGGTATCGTCTGTGAAATCAGCTGTCTTAGCGTATCAATATCATTTGTGTAATGACTCATAATATCGCCGTGCTGATTTTGGTCGAAATACTTAATTGGCAGCTTCTCCATGCTCGTAAACATTCTGGTTCTCATCTTATGAAGATGTCCCTGAGTAACTATAGCCATTAGCCTTGTATAGGTTGTCGTGCCCACAATTCCAAGCACATAAAATGCAAGCATTGTAATAAGAATTGTTACAATTTCAGGCTTTGCATAGTCAATTGCAGCTGCCTTGCCATCGCTGCCGTAAACATCAAGTCCCTCCTCGATTACGCTTATAAGGCTGTTCATGAACAGTGACGAAACAGTCGAGGCTACTGCGCTTAAAACTATACAGATTACTACAATAATTGAATATGATTTGTAATTTAAAAATACGTCCTTTATAACTCTGCCTACAAGAGAAAAGGATATTTTTGCGTTAGTACGCGGTCCTGGTCCGGGTCCTGGCATATTATCCTACCTCCTCATTGCTCTTAGTTTGAGAATAGTAAACCTCTTGATATATCTCATTGCTTTCAAGAAGCTCGTCATGCGTGCCTACAGCGTTAATTCTGCCGCCATCAAGGACTATTATCTGATCTGCATCCTGAACCGAGGCTATTCTCTGTGCTATAATTATCTTTGTTGTATCGGGTATCTCTTCAGCAAAAGCCTTTCTTATAAGAGCATCGGTCTTTGTGTCAACTGCACTTGTTGAGTCATCGAGTATCAAAATCTTTGGCTTTTTAAGAAGTGCTCTTGCTATACAAAGACGCTGCTTTTGTCCGCCCGACACGTTGCTTCCGCCCTGCTCAATATAGGTATCATATTTTTCGGGGAATCTCTGTACAAATTCATCCGCTTGGGCAAGCTGACAGACACGCTCTACCTCTTCATCTGTTGCATTCTCATCGCCCCAGCGAATGTTTTCCTTTATTGTACCCGAAAAAAGTACATTCTTTTGCAGCACTACCGAAACGGCATCTCTAAGCGTTTTGAGGTCATAGCTGCGCACGTCAACTCCGCCTACCCTTACATCACCATCAGTTACATCGTAAAGACGTGGGATAAGCTGTATCAATGAAGTCTTCGAGCTTCCTGTGCCTCCGATAATTCCTATCGTTTGTCCTGACTTTATGTGCAGATCTACATTCTCAAGCACATTTTTATCAGCATTCTTCGAGTATGCAAAGGTTACACCGTTAAAATCAATGCTTCCGTCTGCTACAGTCATTATCGGATTTTCAGGATTTGTGATAGTGCTTTCATCATCAAGCACCTCTACAATACGGCGTGCCGACTCAATTGCCATTGTTACCATTACAAAAACCATCGAGAGCATCATCAGACTCATAAGCACCTGTACGCTGTAGGTAATAAGGCTAGACAAATCGCCTACAAGCATATCACTGCCGCCCGATTTTACAATCTTGTTAGCTCCGAAATAGGAAATTACAAGCATCAGTGTGTACATACAAAACTGCATAAGCGGTGTGTTAAATGCAAGAATCTTTTCTGCTTTGGTAAAGTCGTTCTTTAGATTGTCACTTGCCTTATTAAACTTATTTATTTCATAGTCCTCACGAACATAAGCCTTTACCACACGTATTCCGCTTACATTCTCTTGAACAGACTCGTTTAGTGCATCATATTTCTTGAATACCTTTCTAAATAAAGGCATGGTAGATGCCATTACTATAGCAAGTCCGACAATAAGCACCGGTAAAATGAACACATAAGTAACCGATAGACTCGGACTCATTGTGATTGACATTACAAGTGCAAAGATGAACATAAAAGGCGTTCTTACAGCAGTTCTTATAATCATCATATAAGCATTTTGTACATTCGTAACATCAGTTGTAAGACGCGTTACAAGGCTCGAGGTTGAAAACTTATCAATATTTGCAAAGGAAAATCCCTGTACCTTATAAAATAGATCATGACGCAGATTCTTTGCAAATCCGCAGGATGCGGTTGCACAGTTCCAGCCCGATGCTGCTCCACAGAAAAGCGATGCCATAGCCATTACAAGCAGGATGAGTCCGTACTTAATTACCTCGCTCATTTCACATCCACTTTGAAGTCCATTTACAAGCTTAGCAATAATAAAAGGAATAATGCATTCAAGTATAACCTCAAGCATTACAAATAAAGGTGTTAAGATAGAAGTCTTTTTATACTCTCGTACACAAGACAACAGTTTTTTAACCATACATTTCGTCCTCCTGTGCCAAATTCTTCTTTATTTTGTCACACACCTTGTAGAAAATCTCAAGATTCTCCTCAGGTATTCCGTGCGAGACTATTTTCTGAAAGCGCTCAAACTGCTCAAGCTTTTGCTCGTTTACGCGTCTTCCCTTATCGGTAAGTACAAGCTTTTTAAGTCTTGCATCGTAAGGTACAGGCTCTCTGGCAATAAGTCCCTTGCGCTCCATAAGTGTTACAGATTTTGATACGGTAGCACGACGCACCTTAAAGCTTTCCTCAAGGTCACGCTGAAAAACATCCTTGTCCTCATTATCGGCAATATAGCCCAAAATCCAGCCATTAGAAGCCGTAACCGGATCCTCATCAACCGGACAATGGTCACGAAGTCCACGTGCCATTAAATTTGACAGCATCCTTACCTCCGGACCAAGATAACGCTTCTTTTCTTTACTTGAATTCTCGCTCATTTCAGTGTCCTCCTTTTAATTTCATATCAGCAAAGCTAAAATAAAAAAGTTAGCTCAGCGACTGTTTACCAGCTAACAATTAGCCTGCTTACAATGTCAATTATACCAAAGATATAGTCTAATGTCAATAGCATATTGCACAAAAAACTATGAAAGTTTTGTGAAAGATTCTCACTTATTGCACACCATTCCATTCATTGATTATTTGCTAAAAATTCATATAAAGCTCACATCTTTTCGCTCATTAAATGTCATTATTGAGTAGAAGTAGGAAAAATCCAAAAAGAACAGGAGATGAGAAAAAAATGACCGAGAAAAATCTGCAAAGCAGCCCAGTACCGAGGATTATCATGTATAAAACCGGTGCGGCAGAATATGAAGATCCACCAAATGATGAGCTAATCATACGCTGCATGACCGATAAGGATGCGCTTGAAAGGCTATTTGTGCAATATAAAAATGACGTATTCGCCTTTTCACTTAGCCTTTATAACAATCGCACCATTGCCGAGGATTGTGTAGGTGAAACGTTCATGCGCCTGCCAAAGGCTGCAAAAAGCTACAAAAAGGGTGCTTCTGAAATTGCGTTTATACTCGGAGTCGCCAAAAACGTTTCACGTGAGCTCTATCGAAGTGAAGCTAGATTTCGTGCGGGTGCAAAACGCATGGAGGAGGATTTTCCAATCGATGCCGCACCTCAATCGGGAATGCTTGAAATTGTTCGCACACTTCCCTCACGAATGAAGGTGCCTATAATGCTGCACCTCTATAGCGGCATGACCTTTAATGAAATAGCCAAGCTTTTAGGTGTCCCGGAAAGCACGATAAAATCAAGATACCAAAAAGCAATTAGAATTATTTCAGCAAAATACCAAAACGACTCAAATTTTTACTTCTAAAAAAGGAGGAAACGATATGAAAGACAACAAAACCAAAAGCAAATTACCTGATGAAGAGATGATAGAAGTACTTCTTAAATCCGACATTGATGCCGCTGCTAAAAATGCAGGAAATCTTAATGAGATTTTAGACGGAGCATATGGCAGCATTCCTCAGGTTAAGCGTGGCAGCAGAACCTTTATAATACCTGCTGTATGCTGTGCCGTGCTTGCACTTGTGCTAGGCTTCACTCAGATTTTCTCGGTTGATTTTTATGACTTCTCAACGGCAAAAAGTGCAAAGGAAGAGGGCGATTCTAGCAGTACACTTATTAGTGAAGGCACAGATACCGACAATTACACACGACTTTGTTTATTATCAACAACATGTGGTGAATATACCGATGACGGCGAGCCTGCCTCAAACGATTATACGCTTAGCTATAGCTTCACATCGGGGCTAACATATAACTCTACAGATACGCAAATAGCCTATACCTACGTAATCTGTGAAGGAGATGTTCTCTACTCCGGTGCTAATCAGCTTACATCAAATAAACTAAATGAGGAAATCAGCTTTAGCTTGAATGACATCACTGATTGTAGATATGTTTTTACCTATATAGTAACTGTATGTATATCCACAGACTCGTCAGGAGCTATAAAAAGCAAATCAGCAATTGATATAATACAGCTTGAAAACGTCAACTTCAATTCAGAATATGCGGATATGGCATATGACAGCTGTGACGAAGCGGTTGAAATTACCTATGAATACAAGCAAGACACCGAGATTTACAGTCCATCAGTCAAGCTTGAAACAGTAGAGGATTCAACACCTGCTATGGTTCTTTTAAATCAAGATGAATCGCTAAGCGATATGTGGGATATGGTTTTAATAAAGTTCACATTGAACTCGCTGGATTCAAATTCCTACAAAACGATAAATAATATAGATTTGAGCTTAGCAGATATGATCACAGACAATAACGTATACCAAACCGCAATAGCAACGATTAAAATTGAGGATTTCCTAGACATATCGGATGATAGCCTAGTCTTTGCAATAGCTACCGGTCATGATTATGGAGAATCAGCCTTAAGCTCGGTATACAGCATGAGTGAATAATCAGGCGAAGGAAATAAAAAAACTATGTAGAACAAGTAAGCGACTGCCGTTTAGTTTCGGCAGTCGCTTACTTTATCTAACTATTAGTAATTGTAATCTGTATAACCGTCATCCTCATCGTCCTCATCATCCTCGACAAGTGATCCATATACTAGCTCTCGGAACTGCTCGGCATTTGCTGTGAAGTCGACCGAAAGCACGTCCATTCCTGAGATAATTTCATTGGTAAAGGTTCCATCTGCAGGGACTCTAAATTCCTGTATCTCATAGCTGCGATAATCAAGCATATCGACAAGCAGCTGAGCCGCCTCGCTCTTGGTGATGTCGGTCTTGATTTGAGGAAGGATTTCATTCGCAAGCGCATCCATTTCTACAATTGACAGATCACGAGATTCCTTTATCATCTCGGCTATAACCTTACGCTGACGCTCGGTTCTCTCATAATCGGAGTTTCCTACGTAACGAAGTCTTGCATATGCAAGCGCTTGATTTCCGTTAAGATGCAGGTTGCCGCCCTCCTCAATGTAGTCGGTTCCTACAGGATTTCCAAGATACTTGTTTTGCTCATCAAGCGGATTTTGCATTCCTCTGGTGTTGTCACCATTAGGATCTGCTCCCTCGTATCCATTTGCCTCCTCATCGGTAACATACATATCAATACCGCCAAGCGCATCTACAATGTCGATAAAGACTGTAAAGTTTACAAGCACATATCTGTCTATCTCGACATTCAAATAGCTCTCAATCGTGCGCTGTGTGAGCTCTACTCCGCCATGCCAGTATGCGGCATTTATACGTGTAGCGTACCATGTTCCGTCATCGGTCTGGAAGTTTACATAGCAGTCACGCATAATTGAGGTCATGGTTATAGTCTTATCAACGGTGTTCACCGAAATTATCATCATAACGTCAGTGTTGCCTGCTGAACCCTCTTCGGTATCACGCAGGTCCTCACCAATAAGCAGAATGTTCATTACATCCGAATTGGAAATTTTTTCACCCTGTGCAAGCAGCTCCTTTAGCTTAGCATCCTCTGCTTCCTTGTCAGTGGTATCAGCTCTTGAAAGGTCAACATCAGAATAGGTCATTTCCTCAGAATTGTTTATTTTTTCCTGCTCACCGCCTAATAATCCAAAGTAGTGGTTAAACAGTATAAATATAACCAAAATGAGTACTAGTATCAACGCACCTATAAGTCCGCCAATTGTTGCAGCCTGTTTTTTGGTGAATCTTTTCTTAACAGCTGTACCGTCAGCAGACACATCTCCTACGCTGGCATTTGCCGCAACTGCAGCTTTAGCGCCATTACTAGAGGTCTTTTTCTTAGAAGCAGCACCTGCCGCCGCTGCCACTCCAAGCTTGCTCTTATTGTTAGCTTGACTTCTATTAGCAGCCGACCTGCCGTCACCTGCGGTTGGATTCCGCTTGGGCTTATTTGCACTTGTTGCAGCATTTTGTGCAGCTCTTTTATTTGTATTAGCACCCTGACGATTAGAGGCTGTGCCCTTCTTTACATTACCATTTGTATTCGAAGTAGGTCTTGCGTTTTGATTTGGCTTGCTGCTCTGACTGCTCCTGCTTGCTGTAGGCTTTGCGCCTTGATTCTTGGGCTGAGCAGGCTTGCTTGCATTTGACTGTGCAGGTCTCTTTTGAGGAGCCTGTCCTGAAGCTGCTCCGGTAGATCTTTTTGCCGAATTTTCTCTACTGGGATTGCTTGCACTCTGTGAAGGCTTAGCAGAAGCACTCGGCGTATTTGACTTTTGTGCCAAATTCTTTTTGTCAAAGGATATATCAGGCTTTTCGCTTTTGCGTGCGGATTGTGAAGCGGACTGTGGATTTGCGGCTTTTTTTACATCTTCAGGTGATACGCCTTCAGATTTTGATTCCTGCACCTTTTTCTTTGCAGATGCTATAAGCTCGGACAAATCCGGTTCCATGTCATTCGGAATTTTTTTATTTTCCGACAAAACGTACGTCCCCCTTTCGCAAGACTCGTGTTTTTGACGATTGTTTACATTTTATGAAAACGTTTGAAATCAAACGTGATTTGTCGATTTTGAGAATACATTATATATTATACACCAAAAACAAAGAAAAAACAACTCGCAATTTTGACAAAGTTCTTACTTATTAAATACATTTTTTTAGAAATATGATTAATACACGATAAAAAATGCTTTAATATACAACAAAAAGAAGGAAAAACTGAATTTTTTATAAAAGCACTTGCTTTTTAGTCGAAAATTTGGTATGATATATATAGTGTGTTTTTTCGAACGTGAATTTAAACATTATTTTACAGTACGGAGGAATTATGTTATGCCTACAAAGTATGTGTTTGTAACAGGCGGCGTTGTTTCAGGACTCGGAAAAGGAATAACTGCGGCATCCTTGGGTAGATTGCTCAAATGTCGTGGCTACAGCGTCACCATCCAAAAGTTTGATCCATATATAAATGTTGATCCCGGCACTATGTCGCCCTATCAGCATGGCGAGGTTTTTGTTACCGACGACGGAGCAGAAACAGATCTGGATCTTGGTCATTATGAGCGCTTTATAGATGAAAATCTTTCTATAAACTCAAATGTGACTACAGGCAAGATTTACTGGAACGTTCTTAACAAGGAGCGCAGAGGAGATTACCTAGGCTCTACCGTTCAGATAATCCCTCACATAACAAACGAAATCAAAGACAGACTATACCGTGTTGGAAAACAGTCAAACACCGATGTTGTAATCACAGAAATCGGCGGTACAGTCGGCGATATTGAATCTACACCGTTCCTTGAGGCAATACGTCAAGCCTCAAAGGAGATGGGCGAAAAAAATAGCGTGTTTATTCACGTTTGCTTGGTACCATACATCTCAGGATCTAAGGAGCTAAAATCAAAACCCACACAGCACTCTGTAAAGGAGCTTCTGTCGCTCGGTATTCAACCGAATATTTTGGTTTTGCGCTCAGAAATGCCTATTCCAGATGATATGACTGATAAAATCTCGCTCTTTTGCAACGTCAGAAAAGAGGATGTAATACAGAATCTGACTGCACCGTCACTCTATGAAGTGCCCATTATGCTCGAGCAGGAGGGCTTGGCGGATGTCGTTTGTGAGCATTTAGGTCTTGAAAAGCGCAAGCCTGACCTTACAAATTGGCTCGAAATGATTGAAAGAGTAAACAACTGCACCAAGGATGTAACCATCGGACTTGTCGGCAAATATGTAGAGCTTGAGGATGCGTATCTATCGGTAGCTGAGGCGCTTCGTCACGGCGGATTTGAAAACAGTGCTAAGGTTGAAATAAAATGGATTCAATCAGAGGATATAAACTCCGCCACTGTCGCAGATATGCTCAAGGGCTGCGATGGTATAATAGTTCCCGGAGGATTTGGAGATCGTGGTATTGAGGGCATGATTGAAGCCATAAAGTACGCTCGCGAAAACAAAATTCCTATGTTTGGCATCTGCCTCGGAATGCAAATGTCGGTTATCGAGTATGCGAGAAATGTCGTAGGTCTTAAGGATGCTAACTCCACCGAGTTTGGCGAAACAACAAATCCCGTTATTGATATTATGGATGAGCAAAAGGACGTCACCGAAAAGGGCGGAACCATGCGACTTGGTCTGTATCCCTGTAAGCTCACACCAGGAACAATATCAGCACGTGTCTACAGCGAACAGCTTATCTACGAACGTCACCGTCATCGCTGGGAGTTTAACAACGCTTATCGTACTGCTCTCACCGAAAAGGGCTTGGTGCTTGCCGGACTTTCTCCTGACGAAAAGCTTGTCGAAATAGTCGAGCTTCCTGAGGAGGTTCATCCCTGGTTTGTAGGTGTGCAATTCCATCCCGAATTTAAATCTCGTCCCAATAAGGCTCAAAAGCTTTTTAAAGACTTTATTAGAGCATCGGTCGAGTACTCAGAAAAATAATCCTATATAATAAAATGAACCGAGCAGATTTTAAAGGTCTGCTCGGTTTTTTTATCATATAAAACCTTCCTGCATCAAAAAATCGTGCAGCTGAAGATATCTTCGTGTTACAGGAAAAGCTATTTTCTTTTGTGCAATCATATTTTCAAATTCGTCCTTACCGACCCATTTTGCTCTGACAGTCTCACCCTCCTGTAATTTTAAAGCGTTTATTTCAACATCACGACGAACAAAGTAGCAATCTATAAATGCCGTATTCTCCTTAACCGTAGTCACAAAGCGCATCTCGTCATCATCCGCCGCTATACCCGTTTCCTCAAAAAGCTCACGCTTTGCGCCGCTTAAGCTGTCCTCTCCCGCAAGCACTGAGCCCGCAGTTATCTCCCAAAGATTAGGGTAGGTAGCCTTGTCAGGAGATCTCAGAGTACATAGTAATTGTCCATGTGAATTCATAGTCATAATCATAACTACAACATGAAATTCACCCTTTTGAGCTTCAAGCTGTCCTCGCATTATTTGTCGTCCCAGCGGATGACGTTTTTCATCATACAAATCCCAATACTCTGCCATTAGCTCTTTCCTCTCTATTTCCTTTCCGCCTGCTTTTGTAAGCGAAGCTCTCTAAAAAAATCAGTAAGCAGCGAGGCGCACTCACCCTGAAGTACCCCACCGACAATCTCCGGCGTATGATTAAGTCCCTGCTCAAAAAGATTAAAGCAGGTGCCACACGCCCCAAAGCGATTATCCTTAGTGCCGTAAACCACACGCTCAATGCGACTATTTACAACTGCTCCGGCACACATTGCACATGGCTCAAGTGTTACATAAAGCGTGCAGCCTATAAGACGCCAGCCATGCAAGCATTTTGAAGCCTCATCTATTGCAATTAACTCAGCATGACATAGAGATGATTTATCTCGCTCACGGCAGTTAAAGCCCTCTCCAACTATTTCACCATCTCTGTTCACTACTAAAGCACCTACGGGAACATCACCATTTTTACGGGCTTGATTTGCAAGCTCGATGCATCTGCGCATGTACCTTTCATCCTCGTTCATCACAAAAGCCTCACTGAAAAAATAACCACAAACAAATCCAGCACCAAAAATACAACAAGCCATGGCGAATTTAACATAAGTCTCATCTTATCACTCATAGAAAGCTCGGTTTCATCGGCATCAAGCTTTAACCAATTCGTCCCACGTTTGCTCATTGTAAAAAGAACGGTGAAAGCACTTATTACAATCACCAGACTAACCACCACCTCAACAAGACGCAAGGGAAGGTTTGAAGAATCGGTCGAAATTGTGTTTAAAAAGAATGACAAATTTACGACTACAAGCCTTGTTATCACAGATGAAAGCAAGCTTCCGGACTTAATTGTAATAAATCCAAGCAGCAATCCTAAAACAAAAATATAGAAAAGCTTCGTAATGTCGTGATAAAACACAGCTCCCAAAAATGCCGATACAAAAAGCGCAAAGAGATCGCCAAACTGACGAAAAAGCTGTAAAATGTAGCCGCGTAGGAGCACCTCACCTAAAATAGGAAAGATTATAAGCTCGGTCAGATAGTAAATACATTGTGCTAATGGCTCCTTAATTATCGGAAAGGAATAAAAGGTTATATCTAGATTAGCAGCAGCAAAGATATTCATCAAAGCATAATCAAAGCATCGACTCATAACCAAATAAAGCAAGGCTATAACCGCCGCAGAAAAAAGGAAGGCGCCACTCACCTTTTCGTGAGGCAAGCAAACCTCTCGCGGTATTTTTAAAACCTTTATACATATGATAATTTGCGTAATCGGAATCGCCAGGATAGTTGTGCAATGAAATATCACCTGAGCGGTTTCAAGAACCATGCCATCTCCAAGCTCTGAGTAGTAGGTCCAGCCATAATAGGGATTATCAAAGATTAGAAAAGAAAAGAAATATTGAGCGCATTGTATTGCGAGCATAATCATCATTATAATTCCGGTAAACTGCAGGCAACAATGAAGAGCGCTCTTCTCTGCTGTAACAGCAACCTTGTCAGCAAAGCCTTCACCGTCAATATAGATGTGCTCACGAGAGTCATGAACAAATCGATAAGCATATGAATTATCAGGATTATTTCTCCACTTGGTGTATGCCTTGGCATAATCATCACTTTGATTTTGATAGGTGCGCTCGCTGGCAACATCTATCATATAATCCTTCTTATTGTCATTCACACACTCACCTCCGCAATCTGACTTCAATATATGGCGCTACATTTTTTATTATATCACAATTTGCGCCGAACGTCTACAAAGCGTAAGTCTTTTTTACTTTTTATTAACAAAAAAGCGAGTCCGCCTACACGAACTCGCTTTATATATGAGTTTTAAATTACTCGTTGATCTTGGTTACAACGCCTGAACCTACTGTTCTGCCGCCTTCACGAATAGCGAAACGAAGTCCCTCTTCGATAGCGATAGGAGTGATAAGCTCAACATCCATAGATACGTTGTCTCCAGGCATGCACATTTCCTTGTCAGCAGGAAGTGTGATAACGCCAGTAACGTCAGTTGTTCTGAAATAGAACTGAGGACGATAGTTGTTGAAGAAAGGAGTATGACGACCGCCTTCGTCCTTCTTCAGTACGTATACCTGACCTGCAAACTTGGTGTGTGGATGAATGGAACCGGGCTTGCAGAGAACCTGTCCTCTTTCTACCTGGTCTCTTGTAATACCACGGAGAAGTGCACCGATGTTGTCGCCTGCTTCAGCGTAGTCAAGAGTCTTTCTGAACATCTCAATACCAGTAACAACAGTGGTCTGCTTCTCGTCAGAAAGTCCAACGATTTCAACCTGCTCGTTGAGGTTTAGACGTCCTCTCTCAACTCTACCGGTAACAACAGTACCACGACCAGAAATGGTCATAGTGTCCTCGATAGGCATTAGGAAGGGCTTAGCATCGTCTCTCTCGGGGCTGGGGATGAAGTCATCAACTGCATCCATAAGCTCGATAATCGGCTTGTAAGCTTCGTTAGATAGATCATCGGGAGCTTCAAGTGCAGCAAGTGCAGAACCGATGATGATAGGTGTATCATCTCCAGGGAAGTCATAGGACGATAGAAGATCTCTGATGTCCATTTCTACGAGCTCAAGAAGCTCAGGGTCGTCAACCTGGTCAGCCTTGTTCATGAAAACAACGATTGCAGGAACGCCTACCTGACGAGCGAGCAGAATGTGCTCTCTTGTCTGAGCCATAGGACCATCGGAAGCAGCAACTACGAGGATAGCGCCGTCCATCTGAGCAGCACCTGTGATCATGTTCTTAACGTAGTCAGCGTGTCCGGGGCAGTCAACGTGAGCATAGTGACGCTTGTCAGTCTCATACTCAACGTGAGCTGTGTTAATTGTGATTCCTCTTTCTCTCTCTTCGGGAGCCTTATCGATCATATCGTAAGCCTCATACTGAGCCTGACCCTTCATAGCAAGAGTCTTGGTGATAGCTGCAGTGAGAGTAGTCTTACCGTGGTCAACGTGACCAATGGTACCAATGTTTACATGGGGTTTAGTTCTTTCAAATTTAGCCTTAGCCATTGGAAATTTCCTCCTTAATTTTTATTTCGCATAATGCGTTTAAATAAATTCGTACATATACATTATAGCAGAATCTAATCTGTTTTGCAAGGGGTTTTACAAAATTTATTGAAAAATTTTTATCCCTTATTCGCCTTTTCTGCGTTCATTCATAATCTTCTCAGAAATAGACTTCGGTACCTCGATGTAGCTATCAGGCTCCATTGAGTACTGTCCACGTCCCTGAGTCTTTGAACGTAGGTCGTTTGAGTATCCGAACATTTCAGAAAGCGGAACCAAAGCATTGATCTGCTGTGCTCCAGGTCTTGCCTCCATGCCCTGAATCTGTCCACGTCTTGAATTGAGGTCGCCGATTACGTCTCCCATGTAATCCTCAGGAACGATGACCGTAACCTTCATTATAGGCTCAAGAATAACAGGATTAGCCTTTCTCATTGCTTCCTTGAATGCCATAGAGCCCGCGAGCTTAAATGCCATTTCAGATGAGTCAACCTCGTGATAAGAACCATCATAAAGCTCTACCTTAACGTCAACTACCTGATAGCCTGCGAGAACGCCTGCCTCCATAGCTCCTTTTATACCTGCGTCAACGGAAGGAATGTATTCCTTAGGAATAGCACCGCCGACGATGTTATTGATAAATTCGTATCCCTTGCCGGATTCGTTCGGTTCAACGTTAATCTTAACATGACCGTACTGACCCTTACCACCGGTCTGCTTAGCGTACTTATAGTCAACGTTAGCCTTAGATCTGATGGTTTCTTTATAGGATACCTGAGGTGCGCCTACGTTTGCCTCAACCTTGAACTCACGAAGAAGTCTGTCTACGATAATCTCAAGGTGAAGCTCTCCCATACCTGCGATAATGGTCTGACCTGTTTCATCGTCAGTCCATGTTCTGAAGGTCGGGTCTTCTTCTGCGAGCTTAGAAAGCGCAATACCCATCTTTTCCTGTCCCGCTTTAGTCTTAGGCTCAATTGCGAGCTGAATAACAGGCTCTGGGAACTCCATCGATTCGAGAATTACGGGATGATCTTCGTCACAAAGTGTGTCACCCGTAGTGGTGTTCTTAAGTCCGATAGCTGCAGCAATATCACCTGCATAAACGGTTTCTATATCTTTTCTGTGATTCGAGTGCATCTGAACAATACGTCCGATTCTCTCGTTCTTGTCCTTACAAGCATTATAAACGCTCGAGCCTGCCTGAAGCGTACCCGAATAAACTCTAAAGAAGCAGAGCTTTCCAACGAACGGGTCTGTAGCGATCTTGAACGCGAGAGCTGCAAAGGGCTCGTCGTCGCTCGAAGGTCTTTCAACCTCTTCGCCTGTTTCAGGGTTTACGCCCTTGATGTGGTCGATATCTGTAGGTGCAGGCATATAATCTACAATAGCATCAAGCAGCTTCTGTACGCCCTTGTTCTTATAGGATGTACCGCAGGTTACAGGAACCATCGTATTTGCAATGGTACTCTTTCTTATAACCTTCTTCATCTCATCGATGGAGATTTCCTCATCAGCGAAATACTTCTCCATAAGGTCGTCATCAACCTCAGCGAGATGCTCAAGCAGCTCTGCATGATACTGCTCTGCCTGTTCAACCATATCCTCAGGAATATCAGTTACCTGAATGTCTGTGCCGAGATCGTTGGTGTAGATATACGCCTTCATCTCAAGCAGATCTATTATTCCCTTAAATTCGTCCTCAGCGTCGATAGGAAGCTGAATCGGAACGGCATTGGTCTTTAGTCTTGAATGGAGCATATCGAGTACATTATAAAAATCTGCACCCATAATATCCATCTTATTTACATATACCATTCTCGGTACACGATAGTTGTCAGCCTGACGCCAAACCGTTTCGGTCTGGGGCTCAACTCCGCCCTTTGCGCAAAGCACGGTAACAGAGCCGTCAAGCACACGCAGAGATCTCTCAACCTCTACGGTGAAGTCAACGTGTCCGGGAGTGTCGATGATGTTCAGTCTGTGACCCTTCCAGAAACATGTTGTAGCAGCCGAAGTGATGGTGATACCTCTCTCCTGCTCCTGCTCCATCCAGTCCATGGTAGCAGCGCCCTCGTGAACCTCTCCTATCTTATGGTTAATGCCTGTATAGAACAGGATACGCTCGGTCGTAGTTGTCTTACCGGCGTCAATATGCGCCATGATACCAATATTTCTGGTATCCTGCAATGAACAATCTCTTGCCATAATATCCTCCTGTTATACTTTTATTACCATCTGTAATGAGCGAATGCCTTATTAGCCTCCGCCATTCTGTGTGTTTCGTCACGCTTCTTGCAGGATCCGCCTACGCCGTTGAGCGCATCTAAAATCTCTGCAGCAAGTCTTTCTTTCATTGTATCCTCGTTTCTTTCACGTGAATACTTTGTAATCCAACGGAGTCCGAGTGTCTGACGTCTCTCAGGACGAACCTCCATAGGAACCTGGTAGGTAGCACCGCCTACACGACGAGCCTTTACCTCCAGCTCAGGCATGATGTTTTCCATCGCCTCTTCAAATACTTCGAGAGCAGGACGACCTGTCTTTTCTTCAACAATCTCAAATGCTCCGTAAACGATCTTCTGGGCTACACCCTTCTTTCCGTCGAGCATGATGTTGTTGATTAGACGTGTAACAAGCTTTGACTTGTATACTGGATCCTCAAGCACATCTCTCTTTGCAACCTTACCTCTTCTTGGCACTGTAATTCCCTCCTTCACAATAATGAATTCACAGGTACTCGCTCCATAGGCTTGCCCTATGGCCCCGACCAGCACTGCGGCAAGGTGATTTTATGTAAATCACACCGCGTCACTGTGGTCTTCGCAGTTTGCGACAATGAGTATTAACCTTTTTTGATTTTGGCAGTCTCTTAATTACTTTCCTGCCTTGGGTTTCTTTGCACCGTACTTAGAACGTGCCTGCATTCTCTTAGCAACGCCCTGTGCATCAAGCGTTCCTCTTATGATGTGGTAACGAGTACCAGGAAGATCCTTTACACGTCCGCCTCTGATTAGAACAACGCTGTGTTCCTGAAGATTGTGTCCGATTCCGGGAATGTACGCTGTAACCTCAGTACCATTTGTAAGTCTTACTCTGGCAATCTTTCTCATTGCAGAATTAGGCTTTTTAGGGGTAGCGGTTCTTACTGCTGTACATACGCCTCTCTTCTGGGGGCAGCTCTGGTCTATTACCTTCTTCTTCTTGGAATTGTATCCCTTCTGAAGTGCGGGTGCTGTAGACTTCTTAGCAACGCTCTGTCTTCCATTCTTAACTAGCTGGTTAAAGGTTGGCATATACTCTCTCCTTTCTAAAAAAACTTTGCAGACGGCTTGCGTCCGCATGCCTAATTATTATACACCATTATATGTTCACTGTCAACACGGATGGTGAAAAAATATACAGAAAATTTACATTTAAAGCGTTATTTGCTTGCTTTTAAGTAAATTAAGAGCCGTCTTTTTTTAAAACGACTCTTAACCCTAATTTTCAATATAAATTATTGTACTCTTACCTGATTCTTTACTTGGAAATTGTGATCATTTTGACATAGATACATAATTCCCTCAATAAGACCAACTACAGCAGGTATACATGTCCAACAGAAGAGAAGATAAACGATTCCCATTCCCGTCTTACCAAGATAAAACTTATGTACTCCAATTCCTCCAAAGAAAATCGCCAGAATACCTGCAGCAACCTTGCTCTTGACCGGCCAAGCAGGATTGATTCCGTTGTTGATCATGTTTGCCATGTTGGGATCTACATAAGCCTGCTGCGGCATTTGCTGCTGAGGAGTCTGCATATTGATTACTACCGGTGCTGGGCCTCCCTGTGCTTGTGCCGGTGCCTGCGCCTGTGCTTGAGGTTGCGCCGAAACTGGTTCTCCGCAATATTTGCAGAACGTTGCACCCTGTTCAAGCGGTGCTCCACATTGACTACAATTCATACTAAATCTACCTCCTAATATTATGCGTATTGATAACATCCGTCGACTCTGACTTGGCATTGCTGCCCGCAACCGCCATGGGAATCACAATACAAAAATAGACAAACAATAACAACAAATTCAGCAATGTGAACACTGCTGTCGACTTCATATCACAGGCTGCAACATTGTAGACCAATGATATAATTGCATACAAAACAGTCGTCGCACAAATTGGCGGATACATTCCTGAGCCAACCGCTGAGGAAATTCCTCTACCAAATCCTATAATCACCAGTAAAATCACAAAGCTTATTCC
Organism: Ruminococcus sp.; assembly: GCA_021199375.1. Lineage (GTDB taxonomy): Bacteria > Bacillota > Clostridia > Oscillospirales > Ruminococcaceae > YE71. The sequence continues at coordinate 19,072 of JAJQIB010000028.1, forward strand.
TTCAAAAATAAAGGCTCTGGCACCTGTATTTGAATCTGCAATGTGAAAAACCTCAATCATTAAAAAAAGCACAATGCAAATAAAAAAGACAGTAAGGATAAATGACGCTATTGTGTTAATCGGCTTTTTCATTTTAGTCCTCCACCTTTCTTCCGCAGTTACTGCAGAACTTAACTCCCAGCTCTAGCTTAGCTCCGCACTCGCATTTCTTTTCATCTAGCGATGCACCGCATCTGTTGCAAAATTTAGAGCCTTTTTTGAGTTGTGCCGAGCATTTCGGGCAAATCATAGTCTCTTCCTTTTCCTCTATTGAAGCACCACATGTGTTGCAAAATTTAGATCCTGCAGCATTAGCAGCATTACACTTAGGACAGTAAACATCATTTTGCTTTGGTGTTGACATTACTCCCTGCATCGGAGACATGTTACCGCCAATAGCTGCACCTGCACCAATTCCCATGCCTCCTGCTGCAAAAGCTCCTGCTATACCATTTTCATTCTTCGCCGCACCCTCATATACATCAAATGTACGACTCGTTGCATATCTTTGATCTCCAAGAATCTCGAATTCCGCCTTCTTTTCAAGCAACGCATTTACTCTGTCAAAATCATCATCCGGGAAATTTATCGATTTTATATAGAAATTTACAAGCGTCATGCCGAATTTTTCAAAATCCTTAGAGATTAGCACCGACATCTTATCCGATATTTCATCGAGATGCGCACTTATCTCAAGTGCTGATATTCCCTTTTCTATTATTACCTGAGCTATCTGAGTCTTCACCTTGCTTATCAAAAAAACCTTGTAGAAATCGAGCACCTTATTGTAGCTTACGAGCTCTGATGGATTCATAGAGCCTATGAGCTCAGTAACAAAATACTGGTAATTGCTTATCTTGAGTCCAACCTGTCCGAAGGCTCTTATTCTAAGCCTTATATTATACTTGGGATCTATAAGGGGAATCGGATCGGATGTTCCCCACGCCAAATCCAGCTTTGTTGTTGTGTTTATATAGTATATTTCTGCCGAAAAAGGTGTTTTTCCGCCATAGGGAAGATTAATAAGCGCACTCAGTAAAGGCAAATTTTGTGTAGATAGCGTATATGTTCCCGGTCCAAAGATATCACACACTCTTCCTCCCTTGAGGAATACTGCAACCTGTCCTTCTGATACAATAAGCTGTGTAGAGGTAGACAAATCCTCAGCATAGTGCTTATATACTATCCAGTCTCTTGAATTTAATCCATTAAATTTTACAACATCAATAAGAGCCATATGCTTTTCTCCCACTCTTTAAAAATTCGGCTAGCATTCAATTGCTTTCCCTTTAAAAAATTATAACATATTTTTGAAATTCTGTCACCCCCCCCCAGATGCAAAATTCGATATTTATTAAGAATTTGCTCACATCTCGTCCATCACCTTCCGAACCCACAAAAAAAGGGTGCTGGAACAACTTCCAGCACCCTCCGTATTTGTAATTATTAAATCACATAGCCCTCTGGATATCCTTCAACCGTAATTGGCTGCTCAATACTCTCGTTCTTGACAACCTCAACATTGTTGTAAACATCCATGCCCGTTCCTGCGGGAATGAGCTTTCCTATGATTACGTTCTCCTTGAGTCCCAACAGATGATCTGTCTTGCCCTTGATTGCCGCATCGGTAAGAGCCTTGGTGGTCTCCTGGAACGAAGCTGCCGATAGGAATGAATCCGAATAGCTTGATGCCTTGGTAATACCCTGAAGCACAGGTACCGTAGTGATAAGTCTAGCACTCACATCACCCTCATCAATCTTCTTCTGAATCTCCTCGTTGAGCTTATTAATCTCGCTCTTTTCAACTAGACTTCCGGGCAACAGATAGCTTGAACCGCTGTCTTCTATTTTGACCTTCTTCATCATCTGACGAACGATTACCTCAATGTGCTTGTCGTTAATATCAACACCCTGTAGACGGTAAACCTTCTGAACCTCAGTGATAATGTAGTTCTGAACAGCCTCAACACCGTTTACTGCAAGTATATCCGCAGGATTTATCGAGCCTTCAGTTAGTGGCTCACCCTTCGTAACACGATCGCCTTCCTTAACCTTAAGCTTGTAGCCATAAGGCACCTGATAGCTTTCCTCAGCAGGATTTTCGGTGTCCTCGCTTGTTACAATAACATGACGAAGCTTCTTGATTTCCTCAATTCTTACCACACCGTCAATTCGTGTGATGATTGCAGCGCCCTTAGGCTTTCTGCTTTCGAACAGCTCTTCAACACGGGGCAGACCCTGTGTAATATCCTCAGCAGATGCAATACCACCTGTATGGAATGTTCTCATCGTAAGCTGTGTACCCGGCTCACCGATAGACTGTGCCGAGATAACTCCGACAGCCTCACCGACTCTAACCACCTTGCCATTTGCAAGGTTTGCACCGTAGCACTTAGCACATACGCCATTTCTTGCCTTGCATGCAAGCACCGAACGAATCTTTATGCTTTCCTGTCCGATAGAATCCAAGATTGCAACTACACGCTCAGCATCATTCTCATTCATCAGCTTGTTGTGTGAAACTGCAACCTCGCCTGTCTTGGGATCCTTAAGATCTTCAACAAGATATCTTCCGACAAGTCTCTCTGAAAGCGGCTCGATTTTCTCTCTGCCGTTCCTGATCTCAAATACATCAATTCCATCATGTGTACCGCAGTCATCCTCACGGATTATTACATCCTGAGATACATCTACAAGACGTCTTGTAAGGTATCCTGAGTCAGCGGTTCTTAGTGCGGTATCGGCAAGTCCCTTTCTCGCACCACGAGATGAGATAAAGTATTCCAGTACGTTAAGTCCCTCACGATAGTTAGCTCTGATAGGCATCTCAATTGTAGATCCTGACGTGTTAGCGATAAGTCCTCTCATACCTGCAAGCTGACGAATCTGGTTAATTGAACCACGAGCTCCCGAATCAGCCATCATGTTGATGGGGTTGTACGGATCCAGTCCCGCCTTTAGTGCATCGGTAACCTCGTCGGTTGCCTTGTTCCAAATATCGATAAAGCGCTTTGACTTTTCCTCACGTGAAATATATCCACGCTTGTACTGACGATCCACAACATTAACAAGCTCATCGGCATGCTGCAGGATGTCCTTTTTAGCCTCAGGAATTTCAGCATCGCATACAGCTACAGTAATCGCCGCCTTGGTCGAATACTTAAAGCCTAAAGCCTTGATGTTATCAAGCACCTCAGAGGTTTGAGTGGTTCCGTGCTGATGAATGCATCTTTCTACTATCTGTGAAAGCTGTCCCTTCTTTACAAGGAAGCCAATCTCTAGATCGAATTCCTTATCCGAATTTGTTCTGTCGACAAATCCTAAATCCTGAGGTATAACCTCATTGAAGATAAGTCTTCCGACAGTAGCATCTATAATCTTAGACATCTGTCTGTCACCAATTTGTCTGGTGACTCTTACCTTAATCGCTGCGTGAAGAGAAACAGTGCCCTGATCATATGCCATGCGAGCCTCGTTTACATCACGGAAAACCTTGCCCTCGCCAAGCTCGCCGTCCTTTTGAAGCGTCAGATAGTACGATCCTAGGATCATATCCTGTGTAGGAACCGCTACAGGGCGTCCATCAGAAGGCTTGAGCAGGTTATTAGCAGCAAGCATCAAAAATCTTGCCTCAGCCTGTGCCTCAGGTGAAATCGGCAGATGCACTGCCATCTGGTCACCATCAAAATCAGCGTTATATGCCGTACAAACCAACGGATGAAGCTTAATCGCACGTCCTTCAACAAGAATCGGTTCAAACGCCTGAATACCAAGACGGTGAAGTGTAGGCGCACGGTTTAAAAGCACAGGATGTCCCTGAATTACATTTTCGAGTGCATCCCAAACGATGGGATCATAACGCTCAATTGCGTTTTTCGCTCCATTTATATTTAGCTGCGGATTTGTGCTTATATCGGTAAGTCGCTTTATTACAAACGGCTTAAATAGCTCAAGAGCCATTTCCTTCGGCAGTCCGCACTGATACATCTTAAGCTCAGGTCCTACTACGATAACGGAACGTCCCGAATAGTCAACACGCTTACCGAGAAGGTTCTGACGGAAGCGTCCCTGCTTACCCTTAAGCATATCTGAAAGCGACTTGAATGCACGGTTGTTTGGTCCCGTAACAGGTCTGCCGTGTCTGCCGTTGTCGATAAGTGCATCTACAGCCTCTTGAAGCATTCTCTTTTCATTTCTTATGATGATTTCAGGTGCCTCAAGATCTAGCATTCTCTTTAGACGGTTATTTCTGTTTATAACACGTCTGTATAGATCGTTCAGGTCGGATGTGGCATATCTGCCGCCATCAAGCATTACCATAGGTCTTAAATCCGGCGGGATGATCGGCACTGCATCCAAAATCATCCACTCAGGACGATTACCTGAGGTTCTAAATGCCTCTACTACCTCAAGTCTCTTTAAAAGCTTTATCTTCTTCTGTCCCGAAGGGAGATCTTCAAGCTCACTCTTTAGCTGTTCTGAAAGCTCGTCGAGGTCTATTTCAGCAAGAAGCTTTTGAATAGCCTCTGCACCCATTTCTGCTTTAAAATCATCCTCATCGTACTTTTCGCACATCTCTCTGTATTCGCTCTCGCTCAACAGCTGGCACTTTGTAAGCTCGGTGTTGCCGGGGTCGATTACAATATACTTTGTAAAGTAAAGAACCTCTTCAAGTCTTTTTTGGCTGATCTCAAGCATCTGTCCTATTCTTGAAGGAGTGCCCTTGAAGTACCAAATATGCGATACGGGAGAAACAAGCTCAATATGTCCCATTCTCTCACGGCGAACGTCCTTCTTTGCGATTACGACTCCGCACTTTTCACAGACCTTACCCTTAAGATACTTCTGCTGCTTGTATTTTCCGCAATGACAAGACCAATCCTTTGTAGGTCCAAAGATTCTTTCGCAGTATAAGCCGTCCTTTTCAGGCTTCTGGGTGCGATAGTTAATCGTTTCAGGGCGGGAAACCACGCCATATGACCATTCCCTGATCTTTTCGGGAGATGCAAGCGAGATTTTTATTGATTCAAAAACATTAGATTCCAATATTTGTACCCTCTTCCTCTATTGCAATTGCAATTAACTGAAAACCGCAAGGTATTTATTGCAGGCTTTCTCATGCCGTTATCTCTTAAAAATTGTCGTCGCCGTCGTCAAAATCATCGTCATCATCAAACGAATCATCTTCGAAGCCTTCAAGATCCTTTTCGAGCATACTCGTAAAGGCTGCCATCGGATCTTCAGGATCTAGGCTCTGAGGAATACCCGACATTATCTCAGAGGGGTCATCTTCAATCCTCATATTTTGAGCCATAGGCATATCGATTTCATCGTCATCCTCAGGGATCGCACTAAAATCAATTTCCTTGTATCCATTAGGCTCCTCTTCAGCATAGCCCTGTCTTAGCTCAATCTTCTCACCAGATCTGCCATAAATCTCGATATCAAGTCCGAGTGACTGCAGCTCCTTAACAAGAACCTTAAATGCTTCAGGAATACCCGGCTTAGGAATGTTCTGTCCATCGCAAATTGCGTGATAGGTCTTATCTCTTCCGTCCTTGTCATCCGACTTAACGGTAAGGATTTCCTGTAGAGTGTAGGCTGCACCATACGCTTCGAGTGCCCAAACCTCCATCTCTCCGAATCTCTGTCCTCCAAACTGCGCTTTACCACCTAAAGGCTGCTGTGTAACAAGCGCATACGGACCTGTAGATCTTGCGTGAATCTTGTCGTCAACAAGATGGTGAAGCTTAAGGTAGTACATATATCCTACCGTAACCTTGTTATCAAACTTATCTCCCGTACGTCCATCATAAAGCGTGAACTTTCCGTCCTCGCTCATGCTGAGTGCATTCGGGTTGATAACATCATCCATCGTATGAAGCTCAAAGTCATCGTCCTTATGCTCAATATAATTTTCCTGTGCAGCACGGAAGCAGGCTCTGATATCCTCCTCGTGTGCGCCGTCAAATACAGGTGTCATTACCTTCCAACCAAGCGACTTAGCCGCCATGCCAAGGTGTACCTCAAGCACCTGTCCGATATTCATACGTGAAGGAACGCCAAGAGGATTAAGCACTATGTCAAGCGGTGTGCCGTCCTCTAGGAAGGGCATATCCTCAGGAGGAAGTATGCGTGAAACAACACCCTTGTTTCCGTGACGTCCTGCCATCTTATCTCCGACAGAAATCTTTCTCTTTTGTGCAATATAGCATCTAACAAGCATGTTTACTCCGGGGGCAAGCTCATCGCAGTTTTCCTTTGTAAACACCTTAACGTCAATAACTGTTCCCGACTCGCCGTGAGGCACCTTTAGTGAGTTGTCACGAACATCGCGTTCCTTATCGTTAAAGATAGCACGCAGAAGTCTTTGCTCAGGACTCACCTCAGCCTCGCCCTTAGGCGTTACCTTTCCGACTAGTATATCTCCGGGACGAACATCTGCACCTATGCGAATGATTCCATTTTCATCAAGGTTAGCAAGATACTCTTTATTGACCTGTGGAATATCTCTTGTAATTTCCTCCGGTCCAAGCTTAGTTTCTCTTGATTCTATTTCGTACTCCTCGATATGAACAGAGGTGTACTTATCCTGTCTTACCAGGTTTTCATTAAGCAGTACAGCATCCTCGTAGTTGTAGCCTTCCCAGGTCATAAAGCCGATAAGAGCATTCTTACCGAGTGAAAGCTCGCCGTTTGAGGTTGCAGGACCATCACCAATAATCTGATGAGCCTCAATTCTCTCGCCCTTTTCTACAATCGGGCGCTGGTTTGTGCAGGTTCCGGCATTTGAACGCTTGAACTTAATAAGATCATAGGTGCGAACATTTCCATCATCCTCACGTACAACAATGCTGTCAGCATCAACGCTTTCAACTACTCCTGCTTTTTCTGATACAACTGCAACACCTGAATCCAAGCAAGCCTTGTACTCCATACCTGTGCCGACAATCGGCGACTCGGTCTTAAGAAGCGGAACCGCCTGCCTCTGCATGTTAGATCCCATGAGGGCACGGTTAGCGTCATCATTTTCAAGGAAGGGAATGCAAGCAGTAGCTACAGATACCACCATCTTAGGTGAAATATCCATAAAATCTATATCCTCACGGTCGATTTCAAGAATCTGATCACGGTATCTGCCGTTTACCTTGGGTCTTGCAAACTTGTTATCCTCAGTAAGAGGCTCGTTTGCCTGTGCTACCATGTAGTTGTCCTCAACATCTGCAGTCATATAGACAACCTCATCGGTAACAACTCCCGTTTCCTTATCAACTCTTCTGTAGGGAGCTTCGATAAAGCCATATTCGTTAATTCTTGCATATGATGCAAGATATGAGATAAGTCCGATGTTAGGACCTTCAGGAGTTTCGATAGGACACATTCTTCCGTAATGGGTGTAGTGTACGTCACGAACCTCAAATCCTGCACGGTCACGTGAAAGTCCTCCGGGTCCTAGTGCCGAAAGTCTTCTCTTATGAGTCAGCTCTGCAAGCGGATTGTTCTGATCCATAAACTGTGAGAGCGGTGATGAACCGAAAAATTCACGTATGGATGCGGAAATTGGTCTTATATTGATAAGTGCAGCAGGAGTTACGCCCTCAGCATCCTGCGACTGAACGTTCATTCTCTCACGAATGCCACGCTCCATTCTCGTAAATCCAATTCTGAACTGATTCTGAAGAAGCTCACCTACCGAACGAATTCTTCTGTTTCCTAGGTGGTCGATGTCGTCAATATTGCCAACACCCTCACAAAGATTTAGGAAATACGAAATTGTAGCAATAATATCATCAAGAATTATATGCTTAGGAACAAGCTCATTCTTTCTCTGCTTTACAGCCTCAATAATCTCATCTTCGCTGTCGCATTCCTCAAGGATTTCACGCAGCACCGGGAAATATACCTTTTCGTTGATGCCGATATCCTTAGGATTTACCGAAATATACTCGCCAAGGTCAACCATACCGCTTCCGATAATTTTAACCTCATGCTCAACCATTTTTGACAGAGTTTCGCCTGTGGTCTCAGAAACATAGTACTCCTTAGCCTCGGTGGTTACATAAGCCTCCATAATGCCGGCGTTTTCGATTGCTTCAGCCTTAGCAAAGCTGCAAACCTCTCCTGCCTCTGCCATTATTTCTCCCGTGAGTGGGCTAATAATCGGACGAGAAACGGTGTGCCCCGTAAGACGTGAGGCAATACCAAGCTTTTTATTATACTTGTATCTTCCAAATCTTGACAGATCGTATCTCTTGTCGTCAAAGAATAGATTATGCAGCAGCGTCTGTGCGCTTTCTACTGTGGGCGGCTCACCAGGGCGAAGCTTTTTATAAACCTCAAGCAGAGCCTCCTCCTTGTTTGCAGTAGCATCCTTTTGGAGGATTGTTTCATTAAGTCTTTCGTCCTCGCCGAAAACGTCGGTAATCTCTTCGTTTGTGCCTATTCCAAGCGCACGAATAAGAGTTGTAATTGGTATCTTTCTGTTTTTATCAATACGAACATAGACTACATCGTTTGAGTCCATCTCGTACTCAAGCCATGCGCCTCGGTTAGGGATTATGGTAGACTTGAACAAATCCTTACCTGTCTTGTCCTTATCGAAATCAAAATACACACCGGGTGAACGAACAAGCTGAGATACTATGACACGCTCTGCTCCGTTTATGACGAATGTGCCGCTGTCAGTCATCTTAGGGATATCGCCCATGTAAATTTCCGACTCTTTAATTTCACCCGTTTCGTTGTTCTTTAAACGAGTAGTAACCTGAAGACGTACCGAATAGGTCGTATCACGCTCCTTGCACTCTGCAATCGTGTACTTAGGATTATCATCGATGCAGTAATCGACAAATGAAAGCTCAAGTGTTCCGTTATAATCGGTAATAGCTGTTACCTCATCAAAAACCTCTCTTAAGCCTTCATCTAAAAACCACTGATACGAGTTCTTCTGCACTTCGATAAGGTTAGGCATTTCCTGAACCTCACGAATTTTGGCAAAGCTCTTACGAACGTTCTTGCCAAGCTTGACGTCTTTAACATTGACATTCACCATGTGCGCTAATCACTCCTTAATTTATTGCCGCCGCAATGCGAAAGCTAACGCTATTACGGCTCTCTTTCCTTTATGTTTTCACACCCTTTTTACGTCAAAAGGGCGCAAAAGGGGTATAAAACTCGATTATAATACAGTTTACAATTATAACCCAATAAATCAAATTTGTCAATAGCTTGCACGAAAATTTTTCACCCTCAAAAGAATTTTTGTAGCTTTGCACAAATATTCATCAAAATTGAGCCAAAACTTCTATCTTTGCCATTGTGTTAGAGAATCGTAACTTTTTTATTAACGCATTCGGACATAAAAAGCTGCCCTGCTCGCACAAAGCAGGACAGCTATAGTCTTTACGCTGCGATTATTTTACATAGCTTACATGCAGAAGCTCGTGGGTTTTACCCTTGAGTATTCCATCGTACAGCTCCTTCATGATCGGATTTTCCTCCGAGAATTTGAGCGTACAGAGCTTGTCTGCAGCATAGAGGTTTTCTCCACGCTTTTCCTTTTCGGCGGTGGTAGCTGTAGGCTGTCCCGCTCCGCCTATACATCCGTCAGGACAAGCCATAACCTCAATAAGATCAAATCTTTCGCCGGCTTCAATTTCACGCATGATCTCCTTGACATTTCCAAGTCCGTTTACAACAGCAACCTTTAGCGCACGGTTGTCGGTAGGAACCTCAAACTTCTTTATTCCATCAAAGCCACGAACTCCCTCAAATGCCAGATTTCTAAGCGATGTGATCGATTTATCGGATGATACTCGTCTTATTACCGCTTCCATAACGCCACCCGTGACTCCAAAGATTACTCCTGAGCCTGTCATTGTGCCAAACGGAAGGTCAACTGCCTCAGGCTCAAGCTCACTAAAGACAATTCCCGACTGACGGATCATCTTGATAAGCTCCTTTGTCGTGATTACGTAGTCTACGTACGGCTTGCCGTTTTCATCCATAAACTCTTCCCTTGCAGCCTCGCTCTTTTTTGCCGTGCATGGCATTACTGCTACTGAAAGAATTTCCTTTCCGCAATCCTTGTACTGTTCGGCAATTACAGATGCAAACATCTGCATAGGCGAACGACAGGTTGAAATGTTTGGAACATACTCCGGATATTCGTTCTCGGCGTATTTTACCCATGCCGGGCAGCAGCTGGTGAACATTGGAAGTGTACCGCCATTTTCAAGGCGCTCGATAAACTCGTTTGCCTCCTCCATAACGGTAAGGTCTGCCGCTGTAGATGTATCAAACACAAGATTAAAGCCCATTCTTCTGAGTGCCGCCGTAATCTTACCCATTACGTTTTCGCCCTCATAGCCAAATTCCTTCGCTACTGCAACTCTTACGGCAGGAGCCACCTGAGCTATCGCAATCTTGTCGGGGTCATTGAGCTTCTCCCAAAGCTTATGAGCGTCATCCTTAACGACAATTGCACCCGTCGGGCAAACAGCCGCACATTGACCGCAGCCTACACAGTTAGACTGTCCGAGCGGCTTATCGAACGAACAAGCTACCTTCATTTTGCTTCCACGGAAGGCAAAGTCAATCGCACCGACATTCTGCACCTCGTTGCACATTCTGACACAATCGCCGCATAGAATACACTTGCTTGCGTCACGTGTTACCGAAAGAGATGAATCGTCAATTTCCGGCTCAGACTTAGGATTGTCAAAGCGTACTCTGTGAATATCAAAACGACGTGCAAGCTCCTGTAATCTACAGGTACCGCTCTTGTCGCAGGTTGTACAGTCACGGCAATGATTTGAAAGCAGCAGCTCTAAAATCATCTTACGATACTTTCTGAGTCTTGGAGTGTTGGTCTTTATCTCCATTCCGGGTCTTGGAGGAGTAGAGCACGCAGCCTCCATGCCTCCCCACTTGTTCTCTACCATACACATTCTGCAGGCTCCGTAAACAGATAGCTCAGAGTAGTAGCAGAAGGTTGGAAGATCTATTCCCGCTTTGCGGATGAGCTCAAGCAGATTTTTTTCGCCCTCTATGGCAACTGGAATGCCATCTATAATCATAAAATTGTTGTTCATATTCAGACCTCCTTAACCGCCTTGAAGTTGCAAGACGTAACGCACGCTCCGCACTTGATACACTTTTTGGTGTCGATGTGGAACGGGCTCTTGATTTGTCCTGTGATTGCTCCGACAGGACATGACCTCGAACACTTCGAGCAGCCCTTACAAAGCTCAGGATCGATCTGATATGTGACAAGCTTTTTGCAGTTGCCTGCAGGACATTTTTTGTCGTAAATGTGAGCCTCATACTCGCTTCTGAAATTCTTTATTGTAGAAACCACAGGAGACGCCGCACTCTTTCCGAGTCCACAAAGAGCTGTTGACTTGATTGTGTCGGCTAGCTCAAGCAGCGTTTCGATATCGCCGTCCTCGCCATTTCCAGCGACAATCCTTTCGAGAATTTCGAGCATACGCTTTGTGCCCTCACGACAGGGGACGCACTTTCCGCAGGATTCGTTCTGAGTAAAGTTCATGAAGAACCTTGCGACCTCAACCATACACGAGCTTTCATCCATAACAACAAGTCCGCCGGAGCCTATCATTGCGCCAACCTTTTTGAGCGAATCAAAGTCGAGGTTTATATCAAGGTTATCCGTAACAAGACATCCGCCCGAGGGTCCTCCGATCTGAACAGCCTTAAAGCTCTTTCCGTCACGAATTCCGCCGCCTACCTCATAAATGATATGACGCAGCGTAGTGCCCATAGGAACCTCGATAAGACCGGTATTATTGATATTACCTGTAAGTGCAAAAGCCTTTGTTCCGGGAGAATTTTCAGGACCTATCGACTTGTACCACTTAGAGCCCTTTAAAATAATCTGCGGCACATTTGCAAAGGTTTCAACGTTATTTAGCACAGTAGGCTTTTCAAAGAGTCCCTTCTCTACCGTTCTTGGCGGCTTAACACGAGGCATGCCACGCTTGCCCTCTATTGAAGCGGTAAGCGCCGATCCCTCGCCGCAAACGAAGGCTCCTGCTCCACGGTTTATATGAATGTGGAAGCTAAAGTCGGTGCCCAGGATATTATCTCCCAAAAGTCCGAACTCCTCAGCCTCTTTTATAGCATTTTGAAGACGTGAAACAGCAAGAGGATACTCAGCACGCACATAGATGTATCCATTTTGTGCTCCTGTTGCAATTCCACCTATAATCATACCCTCAAGCAGACGATGCGGGTCACCCTCCATTACCGAACGATCCATAAAGGCTCCGGGGTCACCCTCGTCACCGTTACAAACAACGTACTTTACAGGCTCACTCTGATTTGCAACTTGAACCCATTTCTTGCCAAGCGGAAAGCCTCCGCCGCCACGTCCACGCAGATTAGATTCAAGCATCTCATCAAGAATCTCCTTGCTCGTCATATCAAACAGCGCCTTTTCAACTGCACTATAGCCACCAATAGCAAGGTACTCCTTAATAGAGGTTGCGTCAATGTGTCCGCAGTGCTCAAGCACAACTCTCGACTGCATCTTATAGAAGGGGATTTCCTCCTGCTGCTTATAGATAACTCCGTTCTGCTTATATGCAAGTCTATCTATGTACTCATCACCGATTATGGTTTTCTCAACTATCTCCTCACAGTCAGAAACCTTTACCTTTGTGTAAAGCAGTCCGCCCGGCTCAATTCTTACAAGCGGTCCCATCTCGCAGAATCCATGACATCCGCTTCTCTTGACGCCAACACTTCCCTTATGAAAATCAGCATCGTGAGGCTCGTCAGCCAGCGATACCACGCAGTCAACTCCCTTTTCCTTAAGCAGCTCAATTAGCCTCGCATATATATCTAAGGAGCCGCCTGCTACACAGCCTGTGCCTGCACAAATAAGTATCTTCTTTTTTTGTGCATCGACAGCGTTTTTATAAAGCTCTCTGTACTCATCGAGAGCAGTTCTGTTGTTAAGCAGCATTACATCTCCTCCTTTAGCTCTTTAAGCAGCGACGCCGCCTTTTCAGGGGTCATCTCAGGATGAACCTCGTCATTCACCGTAAGTACAGGTGCAAGTCCACAGGCTCCGAGACATGATACGGTTTCAAGCGTAAAGCTTAAATCCTCGGTCGTGTGCTTTGACTCGCTAAGTCCAAGCTCATCACGCAAATACGTCAAAATGGGTATCGACTTTCTTACATGGCAAGCCGTACCATCGCACACCTTGATTACATATTTACCCTTAGGCTCAAGAGAAAAATTCTCATAAAAGGTAGCCACGCTGTAAATTCTCGCCTCGCTGGTATTTAGCTTTTTAGCAAGGAACGGGAAAATTTCAGGCGGCAAATAGTGAAAATGCTCCTGTATTTCCTGCAAAATCGCAATGATCGCAGTAGGCTCATGCGCCTTTAGGATTTCTTCAACCGCACCATAGTCGAACTGAGCGCAGGTTTCAGTACTCATAATATTTCCTCCTTAAACTTAATCCTTGAGCGAAAATATACCTAAAAAGTATACATTTCCACAAAAAGACAATTTATATTTTGATTATACAATAAACGAGCGCTTTTGTCAACTTCATTTTTGTATATGGTATATGTATTTTGCTATATAGCATTGCACATATCATAGTCTTACTATTGCATTGCATTTTTTATACAAAAAAGCGGACTGCCACAAAATGACGTGACCCCCAAAACCTAGACCTATATGATAGCGTAGCAGCAACAGC
>JAJQIB010000004.1:0-27788 GCA_021199375.1 Ruminococcus sp.
ATCTCTAAAAATCAAGGGGTCGCTTCGATTTTCTGTGCTTTTAACAAAATTTTATACTTTTTTTGTTCGTTTTTGGGGGATTTGACCAATGATCAAAAACGTTTTATATAAATCCATTTTATTATGTATAATACCGAAATATGAAAATAGTAAATTATAATCAGCTTGTACAGATTTGAAAATACATTTACCCTAATTATATCAATGAAAAATCAAAATTGCAAATTTCACACAAAATATTAGAAAAATCAGTTGACTTTTTGCACAAAATATGATACAATATTAAAAAAGTAAATTGGATTAGTGTTTATAAATTTCAATTTTTAACAAAGGAGGATTATTATGAAAAAACAAATATTGTCTTTTTGTGCCGCACTTGCTTTGGCTGTTAACTGTACTGTATTTGAATTTTCAACTGTTATTAACGGATTAGTTGATAACATTGTTGCAAATGCAAGCAGTACTGTTGTTTACAATGCAAATGAGTTTGACACATTTAAAGACAGAACCATTCAAGATGTTGCTGATGAATATTCTAAAGCTTTGGCAGCTGGCTCAACTTATGTTGATGGAGATACATCTTCATATTATTCCACAGCGGCATCTCTTGAAGATCCCTATAGTGCGGGCGTTGTTACTGCTGATACTCTCGAAGCTATGCAGGCAATGACAAATTTCCATCGTTGGCTTTTGGGTCTGGATGAGCTTACAGCTGATTGTACTGTATCGGATGCCGCTACATACAATCTACAAGAGCAAGCATTTTGCCGTAACTGGTATTGGGCACACGACATAACTGCGCTTGAGGGTTATACTATTCCTGAGGGAATGGACGAGGATTTGTGGGCAATTGGTGTGCCTGTTAATCACAACATTCTTGCTTCTGGATTTACACCCAGAGCAGCAATAACTGGATGGTTAAATGAAGGCTATAATCTGTCAACACAAACCTGGGATACTCTTGGACATCGTTGGGCTATCCTCCAAGGAACACTTTCTAATATGCAATATGGCTATTGTGGAAAGATTGCTATTGGCAGAGTAGTTTCAAAGACAAACACAATGGATGAAGCATATGCAGCATTTCCTGCTCCTGGATATATGCCTAATGATATGGTAGAACCCGTGCTTTCATCGTGGAGTGTTGAGCTTAATACTGATGTACTGTCAGTTACTGACACGAGTGATGTTACAGTTACTATTACTAATTTGTCTGATAACACAGTATTCACACGCACAGGCGATGACATTCTTTTTGAAACAGGATTAGCAGCAAATTCGAGAATCTCATTCATTCAGCCTGACGACTATAACACCTCTCTTGGATACTATGACGACAGCTATACTGTAGTCATTGATGGCTTAACTGATGCCTCAGGCAATGACGCAGAGATTAAATACACTGTTAATTTTGTAGATATTTCGTCCTATACTTCCTCATCAGCAGCAAGTGTTGACACTGAATTTAGTACCTATTATGTATACAGTGATCTTAACACTACTGAAGATCTTACCGAAATAGCATCTATTCTCCCTGATACAGTTAGAGTTACTTCAGAAGCAGGGTTGACTGTTGATGTTGAGGTAAGCGGTGAGTGGAAGCTTGACGAGGAAAATAGCTGCTGGACAAACAGTGTCGACAATGATGCTTTGCCATCAACTATTATTTACAACAGCAGTGTTTTGTCTAACATTACAATTCCTTACGAAATAACAAGTGAAAATACAACGCTTTGGAGTAAGCTGAGCATCTCGCCTTCTTCACCTTCTGAGGGAGATTCGGGATATATGGCGGTTTACCATTATTATTCCAATTTCACTGGAACACGTATTTATCAGGTTACCACAGATGATAATGGAAGCTATATCGGAACCCAAAGATTTGACTCTCAAACATCTGAAGAATTTGATTCTGATTCAAGCGATGTCTCTTATGTTGATAATGAAGGAGAAACTAAAGTTAGTCCTTGGCAGTATTTTAATGTGGAATGCTTTACTCAAGAGGACAATGGCGATTATATCTCCTTTTATTATAATCCGAGCTATGTTTATAAATCCTATGCTCCGGCATATGTTTGCAATCAATTCCAGACAATCAGTGGACTTACTCATACCTATGATAATGGCGTAGTAACAACAGAAGCCACCTGCACAGAAGACGGCGTAAAGACATATACATGTTCAGTATGCGGAGAAACCTACACGGAGGCAATTACAGCTACAGGACATACCTACACGTCTGAAATAACAAAAGAAGCCACCTGCACAGAAGATGGTGTAATAACTTATACTTGCACAGCTTGCGGCGACACTTATACTGAAGCGATCACATCAGCTGGTAGTCACACATATGATGAAGGCGTGGTTACTACAGCGGCAACCTGTACGGAAGACGGCGTCAAGACCTATACCTGCACAGCTTGCGGAGAAACCTACACTGAAGCGATTGCTGCTACAGGACATAATTATGTTGCTGAAACAACTAAAGAAGCAACAACTGATGAAGAAGGCTTGATCACATATACATGTTCAAACTGCGGTGATGTCTATACGGAAACTATTCCCGCTCTAGGACACAGCTTCACTTCTGAAATCACAACTGAACCGACCTGTACAGAAGATGGAGTGATGACATATACTTGTACAGACGATGGTTGTGGTTACTCCTACACTGAGGTTATTCCTGCTACGGGACATACTGAAGTAATTGATGAAGCTGTTGATGCTACTTGTACAGAAACCGGTCTTACTGAAGGCTCTCACTGTTCGGTATGTGGTGAAGTGCTAGAGGAGCAAGAGGTTATCCCTGCAACAGGACATAGCTATACCAGTAAGGTAACAACGGCGGCAACATGTGGTACAGCAGGAGTAAGAACATATACCTGTTCAAATTGTGGTGACACATATACCGAGTCAATTGCCGCAACAGGTGAGCATTCATATACAAGTGAAATTACTCAAGAAGCGACTTGCGTTTCAGCCGGAACAAAAACCTACACATGCTCTGTTTGCGGTGATACTTATACTGAAGCGATTTCTGCTACAGGTGAGCATTCATACACTTCAAGTGTTACAAAAGCTGCAACTTGTGCTGAAACAGGTGTTAGAACATACACTTGTTCAGTATGTGGCGACAGTTACACAGAAACAATAGCAAAGACAAGCTCGCATAGTTATACAAGTAAGGTAACCACGGCAGCCACCTGCACTACTGCAGGGGTAAGAACCTACACTTGTTCGGTTTGCGGAGACACATACACAACAACAATAGCAGCTACAGGTCATAGCTACACCAGCAAGATAACAACAGCGGCAACGTGCGGCACAGCAGGAGTAAGAACATATACCTGCTCAAATTGTGGAGACACATATACAACTTCAATAGCTGCGACTGGAAACCACACCTACACCAGCAAAGTAACCAAAGCAGCAACCTGCACCACAGCAGGCACACGCACATACACTTGCTCAGTATGTGGTGATACCTATACAACAAGCATAGCTGCTACAGGTCACTCATACACAACTAAAACAATAGCAGCAACCTATGCTGCACAAGGCTATACGCTACATACCTGTTCAAATTGTGGTAATACGTATAAGGACAATTATACAGCAAAGAAAACAGTACCCGCAACAACAGCAAGCACAAGCTTTACTCCAACCGCATCATCCGTTAAGATAAGCTGGACTAAGGTAAGCGTAGCAAGCGGTTATCAGGTACAAAGGTATAACTCTAGCACAAGTAGCTGGAGTACGGTCAAGACCATCACAAGTGGCTCTACAACGAGCTATACAGATTCAAGCCTAAGTGGTGGTACAACGTATAAGTATAGAGTAAGAGCATACGTAACGTATAACGGTACAAACTATTACGGAAGCTATAGCTCTACTATAACGACAACCACAAAGCCTGCAAAGGTAACTGCAAGTAGCTCGTATACTAAAACCACTTCAGCAATAACAATCAAGTGGACGAAGGTGAGCGGAGCAAGTGGTTATCAGGTACAAAGATATAACTCAAGCAGTAAGTCGTGGAGTACAGTTAAGACCATTACAAGCGGTTCTACCGTAAGCTATAAGAACACTGGTCTATCATCTGGTACAACATACAAGTATAGAGTACGTGCATATACAACGCTTAACGGCACAAAGTACTATGGCAGTTATTCATCTACAATAACCACATCAACCAAGCCTGCAAAGGTAACAATCTCCAGCACAAGCAAGAGCAAGACAGCAATCAAGCTCACATGGAAGAAGGTCACTGGGGCATCGGGTTATCAGGTTCAGAGATATAACTCCAGCACAAAGAAGTGGGTAACTGTTAAGACAATCAAGAGTGGTTCAACAGTAAGCTATAAGAACACTGGACTTAAGAAGGGAACAACCTATAAGTACAGAATCAGAGCTTACAGAACAGTGAACGGAACAAAGCTTTACGGAGCATGGAGCAGCACTAAGAAGGTTACTACTAAGAGTTAAAAGTGGATAAGAAACCTATAAAGCCGAGAGGATACATCATTCCTTTCGGCTTTTGTAGTTTATATTTTTCATTATAGCAAAGTTGTTTGCTGTCTATCTTAGTAGATATATAATTAATATGGACTTTTAAATTCCGTTTCAGCCTTTTTAACTGCAGCCTCTAGTGTCATACCATTAAAATAACCTGCTG
This sequence comes from Ruminococcus sp., assembly GCA_021199375.1. GTDB lineage: Bacteria > Bacillota > Clostridia > Oscillospirales > Ruminococcaceae > YE71. The sequence goes on from JAJQIB010000004.1 coordinate 4,676, forward strand.
CGAAGTTTCTTCCGGACTTTTTATCGTCTACGAACACACCGACGATTACTCCTGGTATTGCACTTTCTGGAGCGTTAGGAGCATTAGGACCACCTAGATCGGTTCTGCACCATCCTGGATCTGTAAGGTTTATTAGGACATTTGTACCCTGTACCTTTGATCCTAGATCTATAGTGACCTTGTCGAGTGCTGCTTTGCTGGCGGAATAGCCAGCCTGTTCGGGTTCAAGACGTATTCCACTTGTTGTATTGACAATTCGTCCGAAGCCACGTTCAATCATCTTTGGCATAAAGTGATAGCATATAATCATTGGTGAGATGGTGTTAATCTGAAAGCTTTTCTCATAATCCTCAGCAGGAGTAGTCATATATTCAGTGCGGTAGGCAATTTGAACACCAGCATTGTTGAGAATAATATCGATCTCAGTGCCATTATTGTCAATTTTTTCAAGCATCCTATTTACAGAGCTTAGATCTGAAAGCTCAGCTTCGACTGAATAAGCATTTATTTCGTAGTCTTTAAGCTCTTTGAGTAGCTTTTCTGTATGAGATAAGCTTCTGCTTTGCAAAACCAGATTGCAGCCATACTTTGCAAGCTCTTTTGCGGCAAGATAACCTATTCCGCGACTTGCACCTGTTACTAGTGCCCATTTTCCTTTTACGTCAATCATTTTCAATTATCTCCTTTTTACTATTTTCCAGTGCATTAATTACCCGATCACACCAAGCGTCAAATTCAGGATCTGGAATCTGACATTCAGGATGATTTAGCACATAATCTATCGTGCCTTTAATTCCTTCGTCAAAAGGTATTGTTGCTTTAAAGTCGAGAACCGCACGCTTTAACTTATCATTGTCAAACACCACAGAGTTAGCTTTGTCGCCGATAAGACTGCCTTCAAAGTCATAATTGCTTACAGAATTTAAGTATTCTGATGAAACATGATAAGGATTTAATTTAACACCAAGAGCATTTGCAATTGATTCGTAAATCTGATTCCATGTTAGCGTTTCATCTGATGTGATTTGAAATGCCTCACCAATTGCATAACTATTTGCCATAAGTCCTACAAAGCCTTTAGCAAAATCGCTGTTATGTGTCATTGTCCAAAGTGAGGTTCCATCACCATGAATGATGACAGGTTTTCCTTCAAGCATACGCTTTACAACCTGCCAGCTTCCATTTTTACCATGCACGCCAAGCGGAACTGAACGGTTATCATAGGTGTGACTCGGACGTATAATTGTAACCGGAAAACCGTTTTCTCGGTACAAATTCATTAAATACTCTTCACAAGCTATTTTGTTTCGTGAGTATTCCCAGTAAGGATTAGCTAGTGATGTTCCTTCGTTTATAATATAGTCACGTACGGGTTTGTGATAGGCAGATGCTGAGCTTATATACATAAACTGCTTCGTTTTTCCATTAAACAATCTAAAATCACGCTCTAACTGCTCAGGAACAAATCCGATAAAATCACAAACACAATCAAATGATTGACCATTAAGCTTTTGTTTAATATCTTCTTCATTGTTGATATCTGCATTTATTACATTAATGCTACTATCAAGCTCGTCATTTCGATTACCTCGATTAAGAAGATAAACATCCCATCCTTTTTTCACAAGCAGCTTGGTTATTGCCATGCTTATTGTACCTGTGCCGCCGATTAAAAGTGCCTTCATGCTTCTCAGTCCTTTCTTTTTAAGACAAAATGCTTAAGTATATTAATATGAGTATACCATATATTTATTAAATAATAACGAAATCAGAATTAATTTTATAATTGCGAAAAGTATTTTTGACGACTAAGCTATATCATAGGTTAATAGAAGAAGAATAAATAAATTCTTTATGCAAATTTTAATACAATCGCTATTGCAATTTGAACAATTGTGTGGTAAAATATATAATGAAGTAAAATAAACAAGGAGTAATCTAAATGGATCTAAACGATTTAAGAATGCAAATAAATGAAATAGATGAACAGATTCTCGACCTTTTTGTTCGCAGAATGAATGTTTGTTATGATGTTGCTGAGTATAAGATAAAAAATGATTTACCGGTGTTTCATGCAGATCGTGAGCAGCAAATTATAGATCGGGTTCGCAAAGAGGTTTCAGATGATATGGCGAACTCAGCTGAGGTTTTGTTTACTAATATAATGGATATATCTAAATGTAAGCAATTTCAACGCTTTTTCGCTAACGAAAGTGAAATTGCTTATATCCCTCTTGATTTGACAGGCTCACATAAGGTTGCTGTGCCCGGAACAATAGGATCTTACTCACATGTTGCTGCAAAGCATTTTCTGCCCGAATCTTCTCCGGTTTTTTATGAATTGTTTGCTGAGGTTTTTGAAGCCGTAGCAAATGGAAATGCTGATTTTGGAGTTGTTCCTATTGTAAATTCAACCGCTGGTACTGTTTCACAAACATATGAGCTTATGAACAAATATGATTTTAAAATTTGTGCCAGTAATAAGGTCGCAGCAAATCATTGCTTTGTTGTTAAACACGGCACTGATATTTCAAGAATAAAGGAAGTCTATTCACATGAACAGGCTCTTGCACAATGCTCAAACTACATAGAATCGCATGGCTATAAAACCCATACATATGAAAACACTGCACTTGCAGCTTGTTTTGTAAGTGAAAGCAGCAATCCTATAGCAGCAATATGTTCTGAGGAATGTGCAAATCATTTTGGTCTTGATATAATAGATTATGGAATCGCCAATGCCGAGAGCAATTTCACAAAATTCATTTTAATATCAAAAGAAATGCGTCTTGCTGAGGGTGCTGATATAATTTCAGTAGTTTTAAGTGTACCGCATCAGAGATCCTCGCTCTATCGAATGCTTACCAAATTCTCAGTATCTGGACTAAATCTAACAAAGATTGAATCTCGTCCCATTGCAAATACAGATTTTGATGTGCTTTTTTATCTTGATTTTGAGGGCTCAATTAAATCACCTGATGTTGTGAAGCTGATTCGTGAGCTTGAAACTGAGCTTAGCTATTTTAAATTTCTTGGTAATTACAAAGAGCTTTAAATTATTAATAAGTAGCTTTTATAATTAAGTGGAGTGATTATATGCGTGTAGGTTTCGGTTATGATGTTCATAAACTCGTTGAAAATAGAAGATTGATTTTATGCGGAGTAGAGATTCCATTTGAAAAGGGCTTGCTCGGACATTCGGATGCAGATGTGGCTGTTCATGCTATCATGGATGCTATCTTAGGAGCGGCGGCTCTTGGAGATATTGGTCACCTGTTTCCTGATACGGATCCTAAGTATAAAGGCTGTAATAGCTTATTACTTTTAGATGAAGTTTGTAAACTTTTAAGAGAGCATTGCTACGAAATAGTTAATATAGATTGTACTATAGTAGCACAAATGCCAAAGCTTGCTCCATTTATTGTTCAGATGAGACAAAATATTGCAAAAAGTTGTAATATAGAAATCTCACAAATTTCAGTTAAAGCTACAACAGAAGAAAAGCTTGGCTTTACAGGAGCAGGGGAGGGAATCTCTGCTACAGCTGTATGCTTAATTGAATGATATTGGTATAAAAAGCCGAAATCCGTTAAAGAATTTCGGCTTTTATTATTTAAACTCACTGAAAAATTGTGATTTATCACCATAAAACTGAGGAATGAAGTCTTCACTAGCAGAAGAAAGCTGCTGAACAAATCCATCAAAGCCTGAATTCTCAAGAGCTTTTTCAACGTCCTTATATTCAAATGTGGAAAGTCTACGATTGATTTCTTTGTATTTCCTTGCATTGTAAACAGGTGTATACTGTCCCATGAGGCTTATTAGAATCTCATCGGTTTTAAAATTTTCAGCTAATTTTTGAATTAAAAGCTTTGAATCTTGGCGATGATTAGGCAAAATCAAATGTCTAACTATTACTCCACTTGTAATAAGACCATCTTCAAATTTAGGCTTACCTACAATTTCAACCATAGCTTTTATTGAAGCTATTGCTTTTTCGAAGTAATCAGCAGCACTTGAATATTTGTTGGCAATATCATTATCATAGTACTTTAAATCAGGCAAGAAAATTCTAATTTTCCCCTTTAGCAGATTAAGAGCTTCGACCTTTTCGTATCCTCCGCAATTATAGATGATTGGAAGCTTAAGCTCGTCTCCTGCCATTTCTATAGAATCTAAAATTTGCGGAACAAAATGTGTTGGATTAACTAGATTTATGTTATGTGCGCCTTTTTCTTGTAATTTTAACATTATATCGGCAAGCTCTTTAGTAGATATTTCAAAGCCTTTAGTTTGATGAGAAATTTCATAGTTCTGACAAAAGCAGCATTTTAAATTACATCCGCTAAAAAATACTGTTCCTGAACCATTTTTGCCACTAATGCATGGCTCCTCCCACAAATGAAGTGACGCCCTTGCAATTCGTATATCTGCTCCTTCACCACAAAATCCTTTGACTTGCGTTCTATCTACGCCACAATTACGTGGGCATAGTCGGCATTCCTTTAATAGCTTAGTATAGCTCATGATTCATTTACCGAGTTTATGTCATTTGAGAATGTTGTTTCAGATGCTGTATCCTCATCGGGTGATGAATAAAGCGTAAAATCTGGAATATATGTAGCATCATTTTGCAAATCTGAGTAGGTGAAATTTATTTGAAGATAATCTTCATCCGTACTATCACCAACAGTATACCAGATTTCTAGTGTATAGTAAGGATAGTAGTCACATGCAAGAAACGGCAGCGACTTGTTTCTTCCATTATTATCTGATGAGAAAAACATATCTTTTTTTGGTGTTGAGCGATAGCTTTCTTCATCATCGTACATATAAAGTGTGGCGTCGGTTATTTGTACTGCTTCTTCGTTGTCATTTTCAAGCACAAGGTTAATATAAAGCTCATTCCATGTATCCTCACGTTCAAACACTTCATCATCCGAGAAGGAGCTTGATACTGGAAAAGCAGAATTTACTTGATTTAGCTTGCTATACTCCATGCATAGCATCATATCATCTATATATGCACTTGTTTCTGTTTCCACTGAGTATGCTGAATAAGAGCCATCATAGTTACTATAAAAATCATCCTCTGAATACTCATAATCGTTTGAGTCTAGTATAGATGTTACAGTAGTATATATAGTGGTTAGAATGATAATTGCAAAGATTGCTATAAACATTGCAACTACTACTTTTAATCCTTTAAGATTTGCGTTAATATTGCTGGAAGCTGTAGAGTATGTTGCATTAATGCTACGATTATATGTGAAATTATTAGGAGAAGCGTTAGGATTAGTAGTGTTAGGATTATAGCTTGTCGTGTATCTAAGTGTTGAATTACCGCCGTTATAATTCGATTGTATTCCACTTGAATACGGGGTGTTTGTTGAATTTACGTTATTCTGATAAGCTTTGTTTTGCTGTTGCACATGTTTTTTATGCTTAGCATCTTTACGCTGTTCTTCACGTATTTCATTTGTTATAAAATCGTTTTCAACCTCACGTCCAATTTCCTCATTGTATGCGTTACTATCAACATAAGCATCAAAATTCATATCATCTCGTGCAGTAAAGCATTCGGGACACACATATTTATCTGAGCTTTTAAACCTATAACCACATACCTTACACTTATAAGCCATAATACCCACCCTCTAATAATAATCAAATGATTTCAATTCCACAATTTGTTGGAATATAAACTCCGTTAAATTCACAGCCTGAATTTTGTGCTGCCAATTGAGCCTTTTGTTTATCATCAAAAATTCCAAAAACTGCAGACCCACTGCCTGTCATCTGAGCGCCTAGTGCGCCATCGCTAACAAATCTACTTTTTACATTTTCTACTGCATCTAATTCGCAGAATCTATCAAAAGCATTATAAATAGCTTTGCCTAATGCTTCATTGTTATTACCTCTTAAAGCCTTCTCAAAAGCTTCGTAATCTCCAGACCCATAGCTGCCATTTTTGTCAAAAAGCGAGTAAGCTTCAGGTGTAGAAATAGCTTTGCTTGGCTTTGCAACAGCAAAATAAGTGCTATTAATAGGAGTTAAACGCGTGATTTTCTCTCCTATTCCTTCGCAAAGTGCCGTGCCTCCTTCAATAAAGAAGGGAACATCTGCTCCGCACATTGCCGCTGCTGTACGCATTTCTTCAACATCAAGTCTTACATGAAACAGCTCATTCATAGCAATAATAGCCGCTGCACAATCAGCACTTCCACCTCCCATACCTGCCTGAGATGGAATGTTTTTCTTAAGATTTACTGTTATTTTGCACCCTGGAGAAAAATACGCATAATCAAAAACAGCCATCATCCCCTTATAAACAAGATTGTTTTCGTCAAGCGGAATATCAGATTTATTTCCGAAAATTTCTATGCCAACTCCATCTGAGATAATAAATTCCAGCTCATCGAAAAGATTAATTGTTTGCATAACGGTTTTTAGTTCATGATATCCATCATTGCGTTTGCCAATAATATCAAGATATAAATTAAGCTTTGCATTTGCACGAATCTTCATCTGTTTCATTTTGTGCTCCCTTTTCTAATTTTAATTCCTCCAAAAACTCTCCTATACGCTTTAGTGCTTCTTTAAGATGAGTAACTGAGTATGCGTAGCTTACTCGTATATATCCTTCTCCTGATGCACCAAAAGCATTTCCGGGCACTACAGCGACCTTTTTTGAATAGACAAGTCGCTCACAGAATTCATCGCTCGTGAGTCCGGTAGATTTTATAGAAGGAAAAACATAAAAAGCACCCTGCGGTGTAAAGCAGGTAAGTCCTAATTTGTTAAAGCCATCAACAACTAAACGTCTTCTCATATTATATTCGCTCTTCATTTTCTTGATATCAGCTGTGCAATCACGTAAAGCGGTAATTGCTGCATACTGACTTGTTGTTGGAGAGGACATGATACTGTACTGATGCAGCTTTAACATATGCTGCATAATTTCTTTAGGAGCGGCAGCAAAACCTAATCTCCATCCGGTCATGGCAAAGCTTTTAGAAAATCCATTTATTAATACGGTTCTTTCACGCATGTTGTCAATTTCAACTATTGAACAATGAGAACCGGAATAAGTAAGCTCTGAGTAAATCTCGTCAGAAATAACGGAAATATCAGTTCCCTTAAGCACATCAGCTATTTCCTGTAAATCCTCGCGGCGCATAATTGCACCAGTTGGATTGTTAGGAAAGGGAAGTATAAGAAGCTTAGTTCTATCTGTGATTTTATCCCTTAATTCATTTGCTGTAACTCTAAATTCGTCTTCTACCTTAGTTTCAATGGGAACAGGAATTCCTCCCATCATCGAAACTATAGGTGAATAGCAAACAAAGCTTGGCTCGACAATTAAAACCTCATCACCGGCAGAAACAATAGCTCTTACTGCAAGATCTATTGCTTCAGATCCGCCTACTGTTACAAGAATCTCATTGTTCGGATGATAGTATGTATGTACAGTGTTTTTGAGATAAATTGAAATTTCTTGTCTAAGCTCTGCCATACCGGCATTAGCTGTGTAGCAGGTATGTCCCTTTTGCAGTGACTCAATTGCAGTTTGACGAATTTTCCACGGAGTCTTAAAGTCAGGTTCGCCAACACCTAGTGAAATTACCCCGTCAACCTGTTGAGCAATGTCAAAAAATTTTCTTATTCCAGAGGGCTTCATTTCAACTGCATGAGGATTTAGAAGCCTTTCATAATCTTCTTTGTTCATGGAGAGATCATACCTCTTTCGTCGGATTCTTCATCACAAATCAGCACACCATTCTGCTTGTAGGATTTAAGCTGAAAATGTGTAGCTGTAGATGTTACAGCATCAATTGCTGCAAGCTTGTCTGAAACAAACTGTGAAATTTCATGAATATTGCTGCCTATAACAGACACTAAGATATCATATGCTCCTGACATAAGCTTAACCGATTCAACCTCATCATAGTTTGCAATCTCACCTGCAATTTCATCATATCCACTTCTTGATTGAGGAGTAACCTTAAGCTCAATAAGAGCTGTCACATAATTAGGATCTACAGCTGTTTCGTCGATAATAGCAGTATAACCCTTAATTATACCCGCTTGCTCATATCTTTCAATCTGATCTTCAATTTCTTTCTCACTTTTTTCAAGCATAACTGCAAGCTCAGCATTTGAAAGCCTGCCACCTTCTTTTAATAATTTAAGCAAGGAATCCATAACCTACCGCCTTTCTATTCATTAATATATGTATATTATGAATACGCCAAATAAAATCCATATAATCAATGTAAGTGGAATCAATACTTTAAATTTCAGCTTTTTTGTTTTGTGATGAAAAGCCTTCATTCCAATCAAAGCACCAATTGATCCACCGAGAAGTGAAAATATGATTAATGTAAATTCACTTATTCGCCATTTATTCCTTTGAGCTCTACGCTTGTCAACTCCATACATGACAAATGTAATAATACTCATTACAACTGTTATGACTATATAAATTTTAAGCATATATTCTCCTATAACTAAGCGGGGAGGAAAATCTCGACCCCGCTTTTATTATTACTTAAAGTATTTAACACCGTTTTCAAAGATTTGCTGATCCTTGGTTCCGGGAACATTTTTGCAGACTCCATCCCCTTTACGTTCTGAATGACCCATTTTTCCTAGAACTCGTCCATCAGGCGAGGTTATACCTTCAATAGCCTCAACAGATGTGTTAGGATTGCACTGAATGTTATATGTCGGTTCGTTGTCAAAATCTACATACTGTGTAGCAATTTGTCCATTTTCTGCAAGCTTTGAAATCTGCTCAGCTGTAGCAACAAAGCGACCCTCTCCATGTGAAATTGCAACAGTGTGAATATCACCAACGCTGCTTGATGCAAGCCAAGGAGATTTATTTGATGCAATTCGAGTATTAACCATCTTAGACTGATGACGTGCAATTGTGTTGAATGTAAGCGTAGGCGAGTTGTCTTTCATGTCGACAATCTTTCCATAAGGCACAAGACCGAGCTTTACAAGTGCCTGGAATCCGTTACAAATTCCGAGCATAAGACCATCTCTGTTTTTAAGTAAATTATGGATGGCATCTGTAAGGCGTGGATTTCTTAGGAACGACACTATAAATTTTCCTGATCCGTCCGGTTCGTCACCACCTGAAAATCCTCCTGGAAGCATTACTATTTGTGATTGATTAATCCTACTTTCCATTTCCTTTACAGACTCTTCAATCATACTTTCGGTTAGATTACGAACTACAAATATCTCTGCCTGCGCTCCAGCCTTTTCAAACACACGAGCTGTATCATATTCACAGTTTGTACCAGGGAAAACAGGAATTAAAACCTTTGGCTTTGCAACCTTTATTGCAGGTGAAACTCTTGTCTTAGCACTATATTCAAATGCTTGCGGCTTTTCCTTAGGCTCATCAACCTTTGTTGGGAATACCGGCTCAAGCTTATCCTCCCAAAGCTTCTGTAGATGCTCGCCATCAATTGTATAATCGTTGACAAATTTATATGCTAGTGTAGTTTTACCAATAATCTTCAAATCAGTTTCTGCGTCATCAGATAGCTCTATAACAAAAGCACCATAACAAGGTCTGAACAGCTCAGCTGAAGTAAGCTTTTCGGTAAACTTAAATCCGATTTTATTGCCAAAGCCCATTTTTGCTGCAGCTTCTGAAACACCACCATAAGAAACTGCCCAGCATGAAAGCACCTTGCCCTCATCTATAAGCTTTTCTACAGTCTTGTAAACATTCTTTAGAGAGTCAAAATCAACTATATTGTTATCGTCATATTCAGGCTTGATTAAGGCAACCTTTGAATTAGCTGCTTTAAATTCGGAGGAGATTATTTTGTCAGTCTTTGTAAGTGAAACTGCAAACGAAACTAATGTTGGAGGTACATCAATTTCTTCGAATGTACCTGACATTGAGTCCTTACCGCCAATTGATGCACAGCCTAATTCACACTGAGCCTTATATGCTCCAAGCAGTGCAGAGAAGGGCTTGCCCCAACGCTCGGGATTATTCTGTGTTCTCTCAAAATACTCCTGGAAAGTAAGCCAGCACTTTTCATAGCTACCACCTGCCGCTACAACCTTAGAGATAGACTCAACAACAGCACTAATTGCACCATGATATGGACTCTGTGAGGATAGATAAGGATTATATCCCCATGCCATTAAGGAAGCTGTAGTTGTTTCACCATTAAGTACAGGTATTTTTGCAGCCATAGCTTGGTTAGGAGTGTTCTGATACTTGCCACCATAAGGCATTAGTACTGTACCTGCTCCAATTGTTGAGTCGAAGCGTTCAACCAAGCCTTTTTGAGAGCAGACATTTAGATTAGAAATCATAGCATCCCATCTATCAGGAGTATCCTCGCCGGCATCATCATTTCCTATAAGAGGTGCACCGACTTCAACATTAGTATGTTTCTCTGCTCCATTAGAATTTAGAAACTCTCTTGAAAGATCTACAATAATATTTCCACACCAATTCATCTTTAGCCTTGGCTCTTCCTTAACAACAGCAACAAGTGTGGCTTCTAGATTCTCCTTTGCAGCCTCAGCCATGAATTTTTCAGTATCCTCTTTAGCAATTACAACAGCCATTCTTTCTTGAGATTCTGAAATTGCAAGCTCTGTACCGTCTAATCCATCGTATTTCTTTGTTACTGCATCCAGATTTATTAGTAGTCCGTCAGTGAGCTCGCCAATTGCCACAGAAACACCGCCAGCGCCAAAATCATTGCAACGCTTAATCATAGCTGTAACATTAGGGTTTCTAAATAGTCTTTGAAGCTTTCTCTCTTCAGGTGCATTACCCTTTTGCACTTCAGCGCCACAGGATTCTAGTGAATGAAGTGTATGTGATTTTGATGAGCCTGTAGCTCCGCCGCAGCCATCACGTCCGGTTTTACCGCCAAGTAGTATTACTACATCACCTGGTTCAGGACGCTCGCGACGCACGTTTTTAGCAGGAGCAGCTCCAATTACAGCGCCAATTTCCATTCTCTTTGCAACATATCCGGGATGATAAACTTCATTAACATGACCTGTTGCAAGTCCGATTTGGTTACCGTAGGATGAATATCCATTAGCCGCACCAACAGTGATTTTTCTTTGAGGAAGTTTTCCCTCAATTGTATCCTCAACAGGTACAAGGGGATTAGCAGCACCTGTTACTCTCATAGCCTGATAAACATATGAACGTCCGGAAAGTGGATCTCTTATTGCTCCACCAAGACAGGTAGCCGCTCCACCAAAGGGTTCGATTTCTGTAGGGTGATTATGTGTTTCGTTTTTAAACATCAACAGCCAATCTTCATCTTTTCCATCAACATCAACTGTGATTTTAACTGAACAAGCATTAATCTCTTCTGATTCGTCCAGATCTTCAAGAAGACCTGCTTTTTTGAGCTGCTTAGCGCCTATAACAGCAAGATCCATAAGAGTTTGTGGCTTATCTGTTCTTCCTTTGTAGAGCTCTTCACGAGCCTCAAGGTATTCATCATAGGTTTTCTTAATATAAGGAGCGTTTATCTCAGCATCATCAATTATTGTAGAAAATGTTGTATGACGACAATGGTCTGACCAATAAGTATCAATCATTCTAATTTCTGTTATAGTCGGATCACGGTGCTCATCATCTCTAAAATACGCTTGACAGAATTTAATATCGTCAAAATCCATAGCAAGACCTAAGTCTGATATCATTTGATTTAATTGTTCATCTGATTTTTCAATAAATCCATCAACAGTTTTTACAGATGTAGGAATATCATACTTTATATTTAAAGTTTCAAAACGATCTAGTGAAGCCTCTCGTGATTCAACAGGATTTATAATATAATGCTTGATGGTTTCAAGCTCAGAATTACTAAGCTTACCGCTAAAGATATAAATCTTAGCCGACTTGACAGCTGGACGCTTACCACCACAAAGCAGTGAAATACACTGTGCACAGGAATCAGCACGTTGATCAAACTGTCCTGGAAGATATTCTTGTGCTATTACCGATTCATTTTCTCCAACAACTGGCATGTGGTCATAGGTTACATCAACAGCAGGTTCAGAAAAAACTACCGGAACAGCAGCTTTAAAATCTTTTTCAGACAAACCTTCTGCATCATAACGATTGATAATTCTTATTGATTCAAGACCTTCAAGACCGAAAGCAGATCTGATATCTGCTAAAAGCGATTTCGCTTCGACATCAAAGCCAGATTTTTTTTCGACATAAATTCTGTAAACAGACATGACTAAACAGCTCCTTGCTACTCATCTTTGAATTTGCGACATTTAAGACGCTTAATACTATATTATTATACCATACTTCGGTCTAGTTTGTCAAATCTAAACGTAAAAATTATATATACAAATTTAATAATAACACATACATAATATCGACGCTTAATCCGTTATGTATTTACATAATTAAATCCCTAGCAACTAGCCGCAATCACATCCTCAACTCTAAGAGCAATAAAATCCGCAAAGACCAGCAGGAATTCACTGTTAGTTGGTATACGTGTACTGTTAGCATAGAATGGACCAAAGTACTTTGTTCTAACCTTATCATCGGTCATTTCCCATGAACACTGTATTGCATTTATTATACAACGTGATACATTGCTGCTGTTAGTATTAAACCTTTCAGCTACGTATGGATAAATGACATTGGTTAGATTGTCTTCTCTATTTAATTCTCCCATACAGATTGACAGAACTATTTCCTTTATATACAATGCTCCTTTATAATTGGATGTCATTCCTAGCTCAAGCAATGCTTCACGTATTGCTTTTTCGGCTATACTCCTTTGCTCCATCTTGCTTATCTGCTTTTCATTATCATTTTGAGATATATCAAACCATATATCAAATGCAGTCAATTCGTAGGTATTAAACATAACTGTTTTTGCGTGTAAATTACTTGGAAAATCAATTTGTGTGTCATCCTTAGAAACAACATATATCTTAGGCGGATTATCAAACGTTGATACTTTATCCAAAAAGAGATGAAAATCATCTATGATAGTATCAAAAACGAGAGCTGTAGGCTTATTAGAAAACGTATAAGCTAGTAGCTTTAATAAGGATTTGTCAAATGTGCAGGTCTCAGCACCTAAGCTTTTAAAAGCCGGAACATATGGGCTTTTGCGTTCATCAGTAATTATTACTATTAGTTTCTCGATCATTTTAAATCTCTCCTCAAGACATTATTCAAGCATGCACAAATTAGCACAAATTGCATCAATTATTATATCAGCAATATTATGAAAAATCAAGTGCTTCGCTTAAATTTCTGATAATAAATCAATTTATATCAAGATTTTCGCTCGTTTTTGTTAAATTTCGACAAAGGATTATATATATTGCGTATGATAATGTGATTGCCCTAATTTAAAAATGGTTGAAAACGAATTGGTTATTAGTGCCAAATTGCATTTTATTTATATCACTTCTTTTCTATGATCTCATATTTAGCTTCGAATTGACATATTTAACAAAATTGCATTGTTAATTTTGTGCAACTTTCCAAATTTTTAATTGTGGCGATTTTGGAACAACAAATATGTTATAATGAAATATAGCGAAAAGAACGACCGTTTGTAATTATTATACAGAAAGACTCTTTATCAAAAGATAATAAAGAGTCAGACTTATAATTTATAAAAAAAATATTTCAATCCACGCATTATTCAATGCGACATTATTATTATACCAAAAAAAATAATAAATTTTAATACGAATAATGCACAAAATATTTTGCAAAATTTTGTCGATTTTGACAATTGCATTATAGATAAAATAATGTTATAATGCTATACGGGAAGTATTAATAAATAAAATGAAATGCTGAATTATCTTAAACAAGAATGGAGTTTATAAAATATGGTTGAATACATAGCGCATATCACTGACTTAAATGGTGAACGTAAAATTCAAACTGTTAGTGAGCATTGCAGAAAAACAGCTGAATATTCATCTCGATCGCTTGAGTTGATTGGCTTGAAGAATACAGCTTATCTTGCTGGATTGCTACATGATATGGGTAAGTGCAAACGTGAATATTTAGAATACATAATAAAAGCTAATAATGGCGAAAATCCAAAGAAAGGTTCAGCAAATCATACATTTGCAGCTGTAATTTTCTTAATTGAAAAATACCATGATAACAAAAGTGATATATACGCAATGCTAACTTGCGAAATTATAGCATTTGCAATAGCTTCGCATCATGGACTTATGGATTGTGTAAATCCCGATTTTGAAAATGGCTTTATACATAGATACGAGAAAAATCGCAAAGAAATTTTTTATGCGGAATCAAGAGATAATTATCTTGAACAGTGTGCAAGCCTTGATGAGGTTGATAATCTATTTAGACTTGCATGTGATGAAGTTAAAAGTCTTTTTGATTCAATGAAAAATTATATTGGCAAGTGTGACATGATAGAATTAGACTATAAAAACAAAACACTTTCTTTTTTTATGGGCATGGTGGCTAGGCTTGTTCTTTCAGCTCTGATTGATGGTGATAGACGGGATACCGCTGAATTCATGCAAGGAAGTACTAATGAATTTATAAAGACAAACAAGCAATTTTGGCATGATAGAGTGAATTTTTTTGAAGAAAAATATCAGCACGATATACTTGAAAAATTCGATTATTCTCTAATTAATCGTTCAAGAAGATATATTTCGAAGTCTGCTAAAGCCTTTGCCAATTGTTCAGACGGAATTTATAGAATGACTGTACAAACTGGAGCAGGAAAAACTCTTTCTTCGCTTAGATTTGCTCTTAGCTGTGCCGAAATTCATCTAAAACGCAGAATAATTTTGGTGATTCCACTTCTTTCAATTCTTGAACAAAATGCAGATGTTATCAAAAACTTTATTGACCGTGATGATATTGTTCTTGAACATCATTCGAATGTTGTAAGAGAGGAAACTGCAGTCGATAATGAACATGTAGATAACTACGAGCTACTTGCTGAAAGCTGGGACAGTTCTATTGTTATTACAACACTTGTTCAACTACTTAATACGCTTTTTTCGGGTAAAACTACCGCTGTAAGGCGTATGCGTTCTCTTTGCAATAGTATAATTGTAATCGATGAAGTGCAATCAGTTCCAAGAAAGCTGACTTATATGTTTAATCTTGCCCTTGATTATTTGGCAAAATACTGCGGATGTACGATTGTCTTATCATCTGCGACCCAGCCATGCTTTGAAAATATGGATTACCCTATTATTTTTTCTGAGCATGCGGATATGATTAAAGAAACTGAAGAAATGAAATCTGCTTTTAAACGCACAGAGATTATTAACAAAACCGATTCTTACATTACCTTAGATGAACTTGCTGATTTTTCAAGAGAAATAATCGCTGAAAATTCAAGTTTGCTTGTCATTTGTAATAAAAAGAGTACAGCACTTGAACTTTATAATCAACTCAAAATCATGCATGATGATAAGATTAAGCTTTATCATCTATCCACCAATATGTGTATGCAGCATAGACGAGCTGTTTTGAAAAACATAAATAATGACCTTGCTGCTAAAGATGGACGAAAAGTAATCTGCGTTTCTACACAGCTTGTTGAGGCGGGCGTTGATTTTTCCTTTGAAAGCTGTATAAGAATAAAAGCTGGACTTGATAATATTGCACAGGCGGCAGGCAGATGCAATCGTAATGGTGAGTTTGACAAAGAATGCAAGGTGTATGTTGTTTCGCTTAAAGACGAGAAATTGAATAATCTTCCCGATATTTTAGCTTCTCAAACTGCGTACAATGATTTTATTGGTATATATGATAAAAATAAGTCAAAGTATGGCGATATGCTTTCCACAGAAAGTGTAAAATGCTTTTACAACCGCCTTATATCCTCATCTGATGTAAAAAAACAATTTACATACCCGATAACGATTAAAAGCATCAATACAAGTATGCTTAATATGCTTTCTGATAACCATGAATTTTTCAGTGGATATAATGGAAAGCAACAAGATAAAGATAGAATAACTCTATTGAATCAAGCGTTCAAGACTGCCGGAAATGAATTTTGCGTTTTTGAAAACAACACTACGGATGTTTTGGTACGATACAATGATGAAGCAGATGAAATCATTGATGAGCTTTTTTCATTCAAAGCAAAAAAAGATCTTAAATATTTTAAAAGCTTGATTAAACGTGCAAAGCCTTATACTATTTCGCTGTTTGAATATGAACTTAATGACCTTGATAAGAAAGGTATGATTTACAGTGATGAGAATGGACGATTTTTAGTTCTTAATGAACAGTGTTATGACAAAAACACTGGACTTAATTTGAATGAAGCAACAATTTTATGAAATTTAACAGGAGGTGCAATTGATGCATGAAAATTCAGTAGAATTTGAGGTTTCAGGCGACTATGCTTTATTTTCCGATCCGATTACAAGAGTAGGTGGTGAGAAGTTCACCTATCAAGTCCCAACCTATGAAGCGCTTAAAGGAATATCAAACAGTACCTATTGGAAACCGACAATTATTTGGGTGATTGACAAGGTTAGAATAATGAATATGATTCAAACCGAAACACGAGGTGTACGTCCATTAAAATGGAATAGCGGTGGTAATGATTTATCATATTATACTTATCTTAAGGATGTAAGGTATCAGGTTAAGGCGCATTTTATATGGAACGAAAACCGTCCCGAGCTTGAATGTGATAGAAACGAAAACAAGCACCATAACATTGCTAAGCGAAGGATTAAAACAGGCGGCAGACGTGATATTTTCTTAGGGACAAGAGAGTGTCAGGGATATGTTACACCATGTGTTTATGGTGAGGGCAAAGGTGCATATGACGATGTTCCCGAAATTAATTTTGGAATAATGTTACATGGCATAACTTATCCTGATGAGGCATATTCTCAGGAAACAAAAGATATGCTAACAGTACGTCTTTGGAATCCTATAATGAAAAATGGAGAAATTGAGTTTTGCAATCAAACCAACTTCTCATTACCGATGAAAGATGTTCTTAGTGAGGTTTACGGCAATTGTATTCAAAAGCCAATAAGACATATGGAAATGAAACGTTTTGGCAAGGATTTGAACAATTTTATTGGTCTCGAAGAATTTAATGATGAATTTGAAGGAGGTGAATAAAGTGTCATGGATTAGTATGCTTTACCAAACATATGAGAACAATTTGGATAAGATAGGAAAAATAGATAACGTTAAAGAGCCATTGCCACCTGTTGCACATATGCTAGCAAATTCACAAATTGAGATAACCATTGATGAAGACGGGAGATTTGTTGATGCTAAAGAGGTTTCAAAGGAAAATAGCAAAACAATTATTCCTTGTACTGAAAAGTCCTCAGGAAGAGCATCAGACATTGCTCCACATCCTCTATGCGATACTCTTTCTTATGTTGCAGGAGATTATGAAGATTACGTGCTAAATCAAAAGGATAAATCAAAAGCACATGAAAAATTTGAATCGTATATTCAAGGACTTTCTACGTGGTGCGATAGCGATTATGCACACCCAAAAGCTTGTGCCATTTTGAAATACACAAGAAAATGTCAAACAATTTATAATTTGGTGCAGTCAGGATTAATTAAGCTTAGTGATGACGGAAAATTTGCAAAAGCAAAGATACAGAGTACTGACTATGAAAAATGTATAGTGAGATACCGTGTAACCAGTTCTAAAGATGATAGCATTTCATCAGCAGTATGGGAGGATAAAACGCTTTCCAATGCTTTTACAAAATATTATCTTTCAGAACAACCTAAAAAAAGAGATGTATGTTTTGTAAGCGGAAAGGATGATGTGATTAGTATAAATCCTCCAAAGGGAATCGTTGCTGCAAATTACGGAGCAAAGCTAATTTCAGCAAACGATAGTAATGGTTTCACTTATAGAGGAAGGTTTTTAAATTCTGACGAAGCCTCCACGGTAAGTTATGAAGCAACGCAAAAATCACATAGTGCACTTAGATGGCTTGTGGCAAATCAAGGGGTAAGCTATGGTGGGCGAACATTTATCTGTTGGAATCCAGTAGGTAAAGAAATTCCAAATCCCTTATTTGATTTTGGAGCAGAATTACATGGCGATACGGCACTTCGTTTTAAAGATGAGCTTTACAAGGCTTTTAAGGGTTTTGATGATATGCTTGATAGTAATGATGATATTGTAATTATCTCACTTGATGCTGCAACTACTGGCAGACTTTCGATAACACTTTACAATGAATTAAAAGCAAGCACTTTCCTCAAAAACTATAAGCTATGGTGTAATAGTGTCAGATGGCGCATTCCTGATTTTACTCCCGAAGGGAAATACATTGAGCCAATACATACACTTAAAACCCAAAAAATTGTTGAATATGCATTTGGTGATGAACAAAATGGTTATGTTACAGTTAAAAACGAAGTGATAAAGGAGCATTCACAGCGACTAATTAATTGTATGATAAACAATCAGAGATTTCCTTATGATATAGCGCACGCACTTGCTTGTAAAGCATCAAATCCGCTTGCTTACACAAAGCTGCTTAATGCAAATAGAGTTTTATCATATGCTTGTGCCGCAATCGCAAAATATCATAATCAAAGCAATCAAAAAAATGAAGGAGTGAAATACGATATGGAACTTGATAATAACAACAGCAACCGCAGCTATCTTTTTGGTAGGCTGCTGGCAATCGCCGAAAAGGTAGAGGGATTGGCAATGTATAAATCAGGTAGCACTGAAACAAGAGAAACGAACGCAATCAGACTACGCAGTGCTTTTGCTAATCACCCGATGCACACATGGAGAATCCTTAGTGAGTCACTAGATCCTTATTATGAGAAGCTGAAACCTGAAACTCGAACCAAATTCAGAAATCTTTCAAATGACTTAATGAATAGAATTGCAGATGTATGTACAACTGAAGGAGAGCTAAATAAGCGACTTGAGGATGTATATCTTATAGGATACAGCAACCAATACAATGAATTTAAATATAAAAAAGATGAAAATCAGGAGGATGAAAATCAATGAGTACATTACAAAACAAAATCGACTTTATCGTGCTAGTCACAGCAGAAAATGCTAACCCAAATGGAGATCCGCTTAACGGAAACAGACCAAGAATCACATCAGAGGGTTACGGAATGATTTCTGATGTATGTATCAAGAGAAAAATTCGCAACAGATTGCAGGATATGGGCGAGAATATTTTTGTTCAATCTAACGAACGTTGTGACGATGGCTATAAGAGTCTTAGTGAGCGCGCAAAAAACGAAATAAGTGGATACAACAATGAAGATGAATATGCCGCAACAGCTTGTCAAAAGTGGATTGATGTAAGAACATTCGGTCAGGTGTTTGCATTTAAGGCAAATGATAAGGGTAAGGGAGACTCCGTTCCTGTTCGTGGACCTGTAACAATTCATCAGGCAATAAGTGTTAATCCAATTGATGTGAATAGCATTCAAATTACAAAGAGCGTAAATTCCGAAACCACAAAGAATGGTGGCAAGTCATCCGATACAATGGGTTCAAAGCATATGGTGAATTTTGGGCTATATAAAATCAAGGGCTCGATAAACGTTCAGCTAGCTGAAAAAACAGGATTTTCTGAAGAGGATGCTGAAAAGATAAAGGAGTGCCTAAAAACTCTTTTTGTCAATGATTGCTCAGCTGCACGTCCTGACGGAAGTATGCAGGTAGCACAAGTTTATTGGTGGAAGCATAATAACAAATGTGGACAGTACTCCTCGAAAAAGATTCACGATTCACTTGATGTTAAGCTAAAAAATGGTGTTAATTATCCACATAGCATTGACGATTTTGATGTTACGCTTAAGCCGTTAGATGGTCTTGCTCCTGAGATAATAGATGGAATATAGAGAAGAAGATTTTCTGATGCTTTCAGGAGTACAGCATTTTGCTTTCTGCCGCAGACAGTGGGCACTTATTCACATAGAAATGCTATGGGAGGAGAACCTGCGTACGGCAGAAGGTGAAAAGCTGCATGATATTTGTCATGACGGTTTTTTTGATGAAAGCAGAGGAAATGTGATTATATCACGAGCAATGCCTATTTTCTCACGTACTTTAGGAGCATCAGGCGAATGTGATGTTGTTGAATTTAAAAGAAGTAAAACTGGCATTAATCTTGATGGTCGTGAAGGAAATTACACGGTTTATCCTATTGAGTATAAGCATGGCGAGCCTAAGGAAGACGATTGTGACATAATGCAACTAGCGGCGCAAGCAATATGTCTTGAAGAAATGCTTGTTTGTGAGGTAAAAAAGGGTGCTATTTACTATGGAAAAACAAGACGTAGACTTGAAGTTGAAATAACCATGGATATTAAAAACAAAGTTCGAGAAAGCTTCGAGCAAATGCATAGATATATTAAGGACGGTCATATTCCCACGGTAAAAACTTCAAGAAGATGTAGTGCATGCTCACTTAAAGAGCTTTGTATACCTAAGCTCCAAAAAATCACAAGCGTAAAAAAGTATTTAGACGAGAATTTAGGGGAGTGCAGTGATAAATAATGAAAAAATTGCTTAACACGCTCTACGTGACAACTGAGAATGCCTATATTTCACTCGATGGTGAAAATGTTGTCGTGCAAGTAAATGGCAGTATATTAGGTAGACTGCCAATCCATACAATAGACTCAATTGTTGCATTTGGGTACATCGGTGCAAGTCCTGCGCTTATGGGTAAATGCTCAGAGCTTAATAAATCGCTGGTCTTTTTAAAGCCTAGTGGAAAATTCCTGGCAAAGGTTACAGGAAAATCATATGGAAATATTTTACTCAGAAGAGAGCAGTATAGAATTTGTGATGACAAGGATCGCTCTTTTAGAATTGCAAAGAATATTATATCAGCAAAAATCATAAATTCAAGGTCAGTTGTTAATCGTACTCTTAGAGATCATACTATGAGAATTAATCAAGAAAAATTCGAAAGTGTTTCCGAACAGTTAAAAAAGTGTTCAGGATTTGCATATGAATGCTCTAGTGCTGATGAATTAAGAGGCATTGAAGGAGAGTGTGCCAATGGATATTTTAGCGTTTTTGATGATATGATTTTGCAACAAAAGGATGATTTTTGCTACAAATCTCGTTCGCGAAGACCTCCTATGGATAATGTAAATGCAATGCTTTCATTTGCATATAGCTTGCTAACATCTATGTGTGTAAGTGCACTTGAAACAGTGGGGTTAGATCCTTATGCAGGTTTTTTTCATACTGAGCGTCCGGGCAGGTGTTCACTTGCGCTAGATTTAGTTGAGGAATTTCGAGCAGCATTTGCAGATAGATTTGTTTTAACAATGATAAACCGAAGGTTGATTTCACCAAACTCATTTGTTAAAAAAGAAAATGGCGGAATTATATTAAAAGATGAGTATCGAAAAAGCTTCTTATCTGCATGGCAATCACGAAAAAGAGAAACGCTAACTCACCCTTTCCTAAAAGAAAAAGTTGAGTGGGGAATGTTGCCTTATGTTCAAGCAATGCTACTCGCCAGATATGTTCGAGGCGATATTGATGAGTATCCACCATTTATTTGGAAGTAGGTGATGTGAAATGCTTGTACTTATAACATATGATGTAAACACAGAAACTAAGTCGGGTAAAACAAGGCTAAGAAAGGTTGCTAAAATATGTGTCAATTACGGACAACGAGTGCAAAATTCAGTTTTTGAATGTTCGCTAGATCCAGTGCAATTACATAATGTAAGAGAATCACTTCTAAAAGTAATAGATGAAGAAAAAGATAGTTTAAGATTTTATAATCTTGGAAACAACTATAAAAATAAGATTGAGCATTATGGTTCAAAAGATACATACTTACCTGATGATCCTATGATTTTCTAATTATCTGCGAATAACAAGTGAACATAAAATTCCTGCCTCTTTCGCAAATTATAAAATGTAAGTAAGTAGAAATATCTGTTAATATATGGATAGTACGCTGCCATTTATAATACAAAGTGTACAAATAAGCGAGAATATCAATACTCGTTTTTGGTATTTTCGCAGTCGCTCCTCACTCGAGGAGCGTGGATTGAAATTCCGTCTCCTCCACCACTGCCATAGAAAAATCCTGTCGCTCCTCACTCGAGGAGCGTGGATTGAAATAAGCATATGCAGAAAGTCAAGGTTTGACTTTAGGTCGCTCCTCACTCGAGGAGCGTGGATTGAAATGCTTTCATTGTCTGCCTTGCCCCGTTCTACTTCCGTCGCTCCTCACTCGAGGAGCGTGGATTGAAATACGAAACCACCAAAGCCGTATACGGAAGATACACGTCGCTCCTCACTCGAGGAGCGTGGATTGAAATTTAAGCAAATCGATATATTGCTCATATACCTCGCGTCGCTCCTCACTCGAGGAGCGTGGATTGAAATTTCCCTAAAAACGGTGAAGGTGCTATTACCGTTCGTCGCTCCTCACTCGAGGAGCGTGGATTGAAATAAAATTGTTGTAAGCTTTGTCGTTACTTGCAAGAAGTCGCTCCTCACTCGAGGAGCGTGGATTGAAATGAGGTACTGACCTCATACCGCCCTCGTCTCTGCGGTCGCTCCTCACTCGAGGAGCGTGGATTGAAATTTACACATATCCTTCACTCTATCAAGAGGAATATGTCGCTCCTCACTCGAGGAGCGTGGATTGAAATTCGGCAGACCGCGCTGAGGAGCGCGGAGTGCAAAGTCGCTCCTCACTCGAGGAGCGTGGATTGAAATCTCTACTTTGCCTTAGCTGCTCACACACTGCTAAAGTCGCTCCTCACTCGAGGAGCGTGGATTGAAATTGTGAGGGGTGGGTTAATCTTCGGGTAGCCGCTCCGTCGCTCCTCACTCGAGGAGCGTGGATTGAAATTCAGCAAGTGCAAGCAAACGACAAAATCCATCAAGTCGCTCCTCACTCGAGGAGCGTGGATTGAAATTTGCTAAACTTGACGCCATAAAACAACTCCACTTGTCGCTCCTCACTCGAGGAGCGTGGATTGAAATTATTGATGAATTACTTGGTCTGAATGACTATAGCGTCGCTCCTCACTCGAGGAGCGTGGATTGAAATTATTGATGAATTACTTGGTCTG